>NZ_LMAK01000074.1 GCF_001439665.1 Formosa algae | reverse complement strand
CCTTGGCTAGATCCTTGAAGTGTAATTTTATGAAGACTCCCGCCAATGTATGCGACAGTTCCCGTACCATTTACGTACGGATCTGTTGATGGAATGAGTGTAATATCTGCATTATAACCTTTATCTCTTTCGTAGGTTGAGGCATATGCTGGTCCGTGTGTAACATCGGCTTTACAGTTTACTAAGTCTCCTGAGCCTAATGAATATCCGTTTTCACACCCTTTAGCAATGCAACCTTCAACATATTTTTTTCCTGTGGCATGTGCAATAGTGACACCTGTTCTCATGTATTTTACGGTACAGTTTAAAACGGTAACGTTAGAGGTTCCGCGTCTATATTGTTTACCATCAATTATGGTTTCGCCTCCATCGTAAGCACGAATTCCGGCTTCGCCCGTGCTTAACATATATCCTTTTGGAAGCTTGTAACCCCAAACGGTCATAAAATCGACATCGAAAGCGGGCCCTGAAGTTTCGGCTAGCATATCGTCTGTTCTTCTAACTTCACCTTCAACTTCACAACCTTCAATAATAGGATTATTAGCAGCTTGCATAAAAATACAATGCCCGTAACTTCTATGAATAAATTTTGAATTTTTAAGATGATTAGATTCACCTCGAATTAAACAGGCACTATGTTTACGGTGTGGAATAACAGATTTTCCACCTTTCCCAAAAGCATCTCCATAGCCATAAGGGAAAGACCCTTTGGTAGTGACATGAAATCCTTCAATTTTATTATGAGCGCCATCCATTACAATATTCGTCGCCCGACGTGTTGGCGCATCGTGCACCGAACCTAAATCTACAAGCGTTAAGTTTTTTAACACGTTGTTATTTCCTATAATTTGTAATTCGTGAATCTGGTTATTGCCAAACGCCTGAAACACTTTTGTATCGACTTGTATGGTTACATCTGTAAAATCGAAAGTACTATGACTTCCTTCAAACAAGAGTAACACTTTACTAGAATTTTTAATTTTAGTTTCCTGCGTATATAGGCCGTTTTTGACATCCTCAGCAGTAATTGAATACACACCCGGTTTCATTTTTACATGCACGTTATCTGCATTTAAATACGTTTTCAATTCTTGTAAAGAGCTTACTGAAGTTTGTGCTTTTAGTTGAAATCCTGTTGAACTGATTATACTTAAACTAAGTATGACAATCAGATTTAAAAGTCTAAAATTTTTAATTGTTTTTAAGTTGACACAAGGTTTAGTCATGAGTTTTCGAGCTAGTTTTATTCTATTACACTTAGAGCCATAAAAATACTCCACCCCTTATAATTTGAATATAAACTATGGTGCAATTCGTATAACTTATATGCCTAAACGCCACAGGTGAAGCTAAAGGCCACTAAAACCTCAAACTTCACCTGTGTAAATTGAATTTGTTTACCTGTTAGTAAACCTTATAATTTAACCTCTAAATCTGAACCTTCAAAACTCACCGTTTGCTGTGCACCGCCAATCATTTCGACAACAAAAGTCATTGGTGTTTTAGAATACTCTAAATATTCGCCATTACCTTTTGTAATTTGAAGCGTTTTATTGGCTTCAGAATACGATAATTTAAGTTCTGAATATTCACCCGTTTCATAGTCGTAAGTTTCGCTATCATCAAAATATAAGGTAAATGTGGCATCTGCTCCTGGGTATATTTTTAAACGTAACGGCTCATCTGTTTTTTGTGTTGCATATTGCACTTTAGGTCCGATAGGCAGAATGCTTCCAGCTTTTACAAATAGTGGCGTTTCGTTAAGTTCTGCTTTTACTGTTTTACGCGTTCCGCCATGTATTTTTTCATTCGTCCAGAAGTTATACCACTCCCCTTTTGGGAAATACATCTCTTTTTGACGTTTCTCATATTCGGTAACAAAACCAACCATAAGCGATTCCCCGAAGAATAATTGATCCTTGATTTGCCAAGTGTTTTTATCGTTTGGATAATGATACGCTAACGGCGTCATAAGTTGCTTACTATTTGTTGTAATTTGCCAGGCTTGCGAATAGATATATGGCATAAGTTGATACCGTAAATCGATAAACTTTCGAGCAGTACTTTCAAAAGCAGCGTCGTATCTCCAAATCTCTGTTTCCGACACATATCCATGGATTCTAAAAATAGGACTGAAGGTACCAAACTGGAACCAACGTGTTAATAATTCAATGAATTCTGGATTGGTATATTGACTATCAAATTCAGGATTAATCGATTTTGAATCTCTAAAGAATCCTCCAATATCATGCGTCCAATACGGAATTCCAGCCATTGTAAAGTTTAAACCAGCCGCAATTTGTTCCGAAAACTGTTCCCAAGACGCTTCAACATCTCCAGACCATGAAGTTGCACCGTAACGCTGCTGACCAGCATATGCAGAACGTGTTAAGTTAAATACACGCTCGTTAGGAAACTCTGCGCGTCTCCCTTCGTACATGGCTCTATTCACCTCTAAAGAATATGGATTTTGAACCGACTCATAAGGTCCAATAGCCGTATTCACTTTCGTATTAAATACACCTTCAGGTTCTGTACCATCTAGCCAGATTGAACTCACACCTTTATGAAACATCGAGTCACTTAGCATACGGTAAAAACGTTCACTCACTCCTTTGTCATAAATGTCGACATAGTTACTACTTTCAATTTTGTCGAGATTATATTTAGCCTCTAAAGCTTGATTTTTAACCTCTGGCCAAACCGAAACCATTAATTTTAGGTTTAACGCTTTTAACTCGTCCACCATAGCATCTGGATCTGGATATTTCGCAGGATCCCATTCCGGACCTTTAGTCCCTTTTGGCCAATAAAACCAGTCTTGTACAATATTATCGAAAGGAATTTTACGCTCGCGCATTTCTCGTGCATTTGCCAATAATTCTTCTTGATTGTGATAACGTTCTCTACATTGCCAAAACCCGTAAGCACTTTTAGCAAACATAGGCGCCGTTCCTGTTAATTTTTGATATTCTGAAATGACTTCTGCAGGATTATCGCCTTGCACCACATAATAATCTATAGCATGTCCTCTGGTGCTACTAAACACCGTTTTGTTATAATCTGGAGTATTGTAAAGTAAAGTTCCTGGGATTTTAGCTCCTGTATTTTGAAATACGACTTTATATGTTTTTCCTGCTTCTAAATATTTTTTTCCTGAATACCGTCTCGGCATCCAAATGGTAGAATAGTTAATTATAGGATCATCATCTATAGTCACCTTAATTTCGCCACGCATACGACCATCATTATCACTTAATGCTAAAAACGTGTACTCACCAGTGTTTGAAGGAGTAAATGTGGTTTCACGAATATTCTTTTCTGCAGCTTCTTTTACAGCATAAGCTGCCACATTTTCTTTTTCACCATCTTCAGGAACCACTACCTTTTCTGTGGTTGCCATCTCACTTGTTGATTTAAATTCAATTTTGTTTTGAGGTAAATTAAAATCTGTAAGACTATAATTATGCCAGTAAATTCCATAACCTTTAGTCGACACTAAAAACGGCACAGCAATTTCCTGATTATATTGTTGAAGTCTGATAGGCACATGCTTCCAATTCATGATTCCGCTTTGGAATTGCCCCAAACCATATAAAGCTTCATCTCCAGCTTCAAATGCCTGAGACACGCTATGCACAGTATCTTTTGGATGAATGTAAGTCAGTTCGTCTGTTTCTGAAACCAGATTCTTATTATCTAAGGTTTTATATTCGATTATTCCCTTGCTATTCACAATAACTTGAAGCGCATCCGTACTAATGGTTACAACATCGCTAGATTCTTTAACATCCCAAGTTACATCTTGAGGTTCTAAAACCGTAACATAATCTGGAAGCTCTGTTGGCGTGCTGCCGATCTTAATTTTATTGACGTGTATAATGGATGCATTTACAACTTCGATGGTAATTAATGTACTATCTTGATGAATGGTAAGTCCATGCTCGGACTTTTCAATTTTGTGTTTAAATGAAGATTGACAACTAGCTAATAGCATCGCACACAGGAATAAACTACAGATGGAAATGGTTTTAAAATAGTTCATGAATTAGATGTTTCAGTTAAATATATATTTTATAATGATTTTATTGAATGGCTTTTTGATATAATGCTTCAGTTTGTAATCTCAACGTTTGTAAAGTCTCACTATATGTTGGGTCTTTTGCTAAGTTATGTTGTTCTGACGGATCTTTAATGACATCGTAAAGTTCTTCTATTCGTGGAGTATGTTCATAATACACAATATATTTCCAGCGTGATGTGCGCACTCCTCTGCTGCGATAAGATTTATTATCATTTATCAACTTCTGATTGATTGCGATAACATTCTCGTCGTAGCGTTTGTTAAACATACCTACTAAAAATAAATCTTCCATATAAACAGCATCTCGCCATTCCTCTATAGGTTGGGTTTTATTTAAAATGCCACTAATATCTCGTCCTTGCATACTTGTTGGGGGTTGTAAACCGGCCATAGACACTATAGTTGGCGCCATATCTACCGAAGAAATCAAGGCCGATTCTCGATGTTGACGATCCGATTTTGACACACGTCCATCGTAAACAATAAGTGGCGCTTTAACCGACTCGTCGTATAACAGACATTTATCGAATAAACCGTGCGAACCTTGGAAACGTCCATTATCACTTGTATAAATAATTACTGTATTATCTAACAATCCTTTTTCCTTTAACTTTTCTACTAAAAATCCTACTTGCTCATCTACAGAATATCCTTGTGTTGCAAAGCGACGCACGAGTTTTTGATACAATTCTGGTGTTGAAGATCGTTGACGGTGTAAATATACACCTCTCGCATTGTCTTTAACCACCTCTGGTAAATCTGGATTATCGCCTGCTACCCAATTCTCTGGTACCGAAAGGTCTTTATTTTTAAATTGTTCGAAATGCGGCATATACACATCCTTATTATTATCGTGTTTTACCGCATAAAAACTCACCGACAAACAAAATGGTTGATCTGCAGGTTGCGTATCGATAAACCGTAACATGGCTTCTCCCGTTCTTAAGGTTCTTCCAGAATTTTCTCGTCTAGGTTTATAAATTTCCTGTAATCCTTTATCCTGTTCTGGCCACATGACAATACCATTTCTATCGTGGGTTTCGCTACCCGCAAAAAAATCGAACACAGATCCCATATGTTGTTTATAAAGATGATTATCTGGTGTACTCGGACGAGTCGCTTCATCTGTGACTGTAAACCCTACTTTTCCGATAAATCCCGTTCGGTAGCCTGCTTTTTTTAACAAAGCCGGGTAACTTTTTTCGAAATCTGCTTGCGACAAGGTATAATCTTCTGGCGCAACAAACCCTACTTTATGATTTGAATTATAACGTCCAGTCATCATTGTTACACGACTTGGCATACATATGGCAACGGCGTAAAATGCTTGATCAAAAGTGACCCCTTCTGATGCTAATTTATCAATATTTGGCGTGTTAAATTCTGGTCTACCATAAGCGCCCATATTATCCCAACGCTGATCGTCTGTCATTAAAAAAATGATATTGGGTTTTCTTATTTCACTTTCAGACACAGCTTTGTTCTCTGTGTTCTTTGTTTTACATCCAGAAGATAACAGTATTAAAACCAAACACAAGCCAACTAAATAGTCCTTGGTGTGCAGGTACTTTATTTTAATAATTAGCTTTTGCATTTAATTTCTCGTTTTAAATATTGAAGCTGGTAATCCTTCTTTATTATATAAATTAGCACCTTCAGGATTTGAAGACCATGCATAACGCACCTCAACAGGGTTTGCAATAGTCTCATGCCAAACTTCTACTTTATTAGTATCAATAATTTGAGTATTTGCCCATTTCCACACCCTACTTTTATCACATATTTGAAAACGCTTTAAAGGTTCTCCATTTAGAGAAGATTTAATCGTTAGGATTTCGTGGGCACTCGAAGCTTTTAAAGGATCAAGATTAATTACCCATTCTCCTTTTTCATTGGCTTTTGTTATTTTTTCCTGTCCTGAAAATGTAATTAAAATCATAGAATTAGGCGCTGAACTTCCCCAAATGGGTACATACTGACCTTGCTGTAAAACCATGCCATAAGAAAAAATACTAGACAAATCCAACGTAATAGCATATGCATTACTGAAAATCAATACCAATACAACAATAAAGATAAATTTCACTTTTCTACAATCCATAATATTTAATTAGCTTCAATTTAAACAGCTTTCAGAATCTTATGTTTTAATTAAATGTTGATTACGAACCTTGTGGTAAAAAACATATTAAAACATAACATCAATTCAGAGTTTATTCACCGTCTTTCGTCAATAGACGTCCTGTTTTTAAACCTATAAAAACGGTAAATGTGATAGGATAAAGCTTGAATTGAAATACATAAACAATAATAGAAAAATTGAACATGGGATCTTATAAATCATGATTCATAGTCTATAACATATGACTGATTATAGAGTCCCGAGCCTTTTACAGCATAACAAACACTAGTTTTTTATATGCTTAGAAGATAAGAAGTGAAAGTATGTTTTGATTGTTTAAGATTAAAAAGCCAGAACTATAACTCCAATAGTATTACCAAAGAATCTTAACATTTTTTGGCCATTGTTTTACATCGGTATACAATTGATTACCTGTTTTAAAAATGCTATGTTCCATTTTTACATCGCATTTTAATAAGCCCATATCAATATTCGTATTATCGAAATATGAATCTATCACATAAGAATTCCCGCGAACAATACGCCACATGGCACCCCAAGTATTATTTACAATTTCACATTTATTTAAAATAACATGTTGTGGCACCCATTTTGGGTCTTCGGTGTATTCAAATTTATTGTAGTATGATTCGCAAGGAAACCACATGGCCACACGCTTAAAACCCGACATATGAAGCTTATGAAAAAACAGATATCCACCCATATTATTATCGGCTTGAATACCATTGCCTTTACCTTCTTTCATAACACAACGTTGAGCCAACACGTATTTTGCAGAAGTATATTTATTCGATTTCCCTTCCGTAGGATAAGACATATCGCAATCAGATTGCAACACATGACCAACGAAAAGAAAGTAAATATTATGATGAAGTCCGCCACGTGTTCCATTCTTTTGAAACACACTATTATCCATAATAATATGATTCACCCGACTGATGCCAACACCATGTGAGCCCATATTTGTTACTGTCACATTCTGCCACATTAAGCGCTCGTGTCTGTCGGTATCGTCACCACGCAAATTTAATCCACTTCCGGTTTCTGGACCTCCAAGAAATGTGAGATCTTTAAACACTACATCGGTTAATTTTTTAGACCCTTGATCCATTAAATTCCCGCTCCCAATATGCTTTACAATGGTTTGCTCCCGTCCGGCCCCACAAAGCGTAACATGGCTTTTAATTTTTAAATCATCAGTTTCAAAAGTTCCCGCTTTTAAAAGCACCACACCTCCACCTTCGTGATGTACTTTGTCTATAGCATCTTGAATATTATCGCCAGGATTCAACTCTATTATAGTATTTAAAACCTGTTTTGGGTATTCTGCATGCTGAAAATTATTACCCCATTTTTCAGTCATAACAGTTAAGACCTCTGCTTCGATATTTACTTTTGAAATGATATAATTAGGATGAACATTTGGAGATGGACTGAGGTTAATTTTTAAAGGTTCGGCACTGGTTTTACTAGTATTTACTCCTAAATATTTAAGATTATATCCTGCACTTTGTATTTTAAAATTTATGCTTTCGGGCAAATAATCACTGAATTTCCATGTAAACTGACCATCAGACTTCGTTTTTATTGCTTCATTATGATAACTTATTTCTGCACCATCAATTGGATTATTTTTAGCATCTGTAATAATGCCTTTTATTGTATGTTGTGCATAAATCACATGGCTAAATGATACACATAGTAACGTCAATACAATTAATATTTTTTTCATACTTATCATTTAATTTGGGATTCGGAGAAAAATACGGTTCTGTGTTCCATAGTGACATCTTCACCATGAAATTCGATGATGCCTTTTAAAGGAATATCTACACTAGATTTTCCTATTTTAAACTCGTATTTTCCAGGCTTCACTACCCAATGGTCGTCAAGGTATTGCATTAATTGTTTTGGAGAAACTTTAAAATCAATTGTTTTTTGTTCACCAGCTTTTAAGTCTACACGTTTAAACCCTTTTAGTTGAATGGCATCCATAGTCGAGTTCGTATTAACAGGAGACACATAAAGCTGAACAATCTCTGCGCCATCTCTATCTCCCGTATTTTCTATCGTACAAGTCACGCTAAAATGGTTAGCATTAACATCTATTTCTGAAGGCATTTTAAAGTCGGAATACATATAATTCGTATACGATAATCCATATCCAAACGGATATTGAGGCTGCACGTCTTTGTAACCGTGTTGATAATTTAATTCTTGTTTCGAGTCATCTTTCGGGTAACTTACGGAAAGTTTTGCTGTAGGATTTACATTTCCTATAAGAATATCGGCTAAAGCATTTCCAGCTTCTTCACCCGGAAACCACGCTTGGATAATAGCTGCGCATTTATCTTCAAACTTGTCGACTAATTGTTGTCTTCCTCCCGTAATAACTAAAACAACAGGTTTCCCTGTTTCAATAAGTTTCTCTACAAATAATTCTTGTTCGCCCGGTAATCTAATGCCTTCTCGCTCACGGTTTTCACCACACAAATAGGTATTCTCTCCCATTACCGCAATGATGACCTCGCTATTTTGCGCGATAGATAAAGCCTTTTCTAGATTAGGTTGTGCCACACGACTTAAAATATTCTTTTTTGCGGTTCCCAACTCATCATCTCCATAAGAATCAGGATCGATTACGGTTCCCAAAGGTTCTGTCCAATCGCAACCCCGCTCATTTTGAATATTGATTTTATCACCTATTTTATTTTGAAGTCCTTCTAACACAGTAACTATTTTAGGTGAATTTGGGTCGAACGTTTGTCCCCAGAAATAGGTAATCATGGATTGATAAGTATAATCTCCTAACAAGCAAAACACATTATCAGAATTGGGTCCTAATAAGGCCACTTGCTTTAATTCATCCACTTTTAAAGGTAAAATACCGTCGTTTTTCAACAGAACAATAGATTGACATGCAGCTTCATAAGCTAACTTTCGGTTTTCAGGCGGATCAAAATCCAATGCGCCTTCTTTACCAAACTCAGGATTATCTAGTAAGCCTAGCTTGACTTTCATTATTAAGGAGCGCTTCACTACAGCATCAATAACATCGGGTGACACTAAAGAATCTGCTATAGCTTCCGGTAAAAATTCATAAGCATTTGGTAACGGAAATTCCAAATCGTTACCCGCTTTTAAAGCCATGACTCCAGCTTCTTTTAAAGAACTCGCTTGTACATACTTATCAAAAACATGATCTATCGCATGATAATCGCTCACGGTAATGCCATCAAACCCAAGTTTTCCTCTTAAAATATCTGTCAGTAGTTCTTTATTTGCCACATCGGCTACACCTTTATAGGCTGCATAAGACGGCATCACACTTTTTACATTAGCTTGTTTAATTACGGCATCATGAGGCATTAAATAATCTTCGAAAAAATCTTTTTCATTTGTTGTATCCGCACCATATCCCGCAAAGTGTTTTGTAGTTGCTGCTATGCCTTCACTAACATCATCGCCTTGTAATCCCTTTATAAAAGCCACACCCATGGTTGACGTTAAGTACGGGTCTTCACCGTAACTTTCTTCGATTCTAGGCCAATGTGCTGTTCTAATTACATCTAGCATGGGAGACAACGCATAATTTGCACCAACAGCTTTCATATTTTTACGTGTAGATAAGGCATTTCTTGTTGCCATTTCAGGATTCCAAGAACATGCCACTCCTATTTGTTGCGGAAAGGTAGTCGCGCCTTTAGTTGAAAACCCTGTTATGGCTTCTTCATGAAAAACAGCGGGAATTTTCTGTCGTGTTTCAGTCATAAGATACTTTTGAATCTCCCGAACAAATTCCCGTAATTCCTCCGGTTCCATAGTAAATGATGAAGAAAATTGACAAATATGACCGATACCATGAGGTAATTTCTCACGACATTTTTCAAGTGATAATTTTCCATCTACTAAAAGTTCTGTTGGTCGAATCCCTTGAATTTGCGCAATCTTTTCCTCAATTGTCATGGTTGACATGATAGAATCTACACGTGAATTTAACTTGGGCGTTGAAAAAGGTTCTTGAGTTACAATGACCATATCTTTACTTTTAGGCTGACTACAAGAATATAAAAAAACGAGGCATAATGAGCCTATGAAAATGGAACGCAGATTAATAAATTTAGTTGTGGTGTTCATGTCTATTTCATTTAAATAATATTCATTTTTCAATTCGTTTTTTAGGAATCAATACAATTAAACGTACACTAAACTTAAGTTTTGCACTTTACAAGGCACCTTTTATTGCGAAGACAACCGCATAAGGATTCGGCCGTGTTTTAGGAATTTTTAGTGTAAGATTCCTAATGTCTTGATTATATTGTATAGGATTCTCGTTTCCAATCATGCTAATGGATTGAATCTTTTTCGGATTGTATTGAGATTGTAAACCAAGCGCTGGTATTGTAATTTCTCCTTCTGAAGGATTTAAAACAAACATATAAAGCACGCCATCTTTTGTAGTAAATCGCACCTCATTATGTCCATACGGCGGACTATCTTTTGTTCGATTATTAAATTGTTTGCTTTTTTTCTTAAGTTCAACCACATCTGTATTCGCCAAATTTGTATTGGTTTCGTTAGCATCTTTATATGCCGAAAACAAATTATCGCCATGAACTTGCCAAGGCTTAGTAGCATAAATGGCTTCAGCATTCAGTTTTAGCCAATTTCCGAATGCATCCATAATTAATTTGTGTTCAGTAGGAATTGTTCCATCGGGAAGCAGTTCGACATTCAAAACAAAATTTCCATTTTTACTCACCACGTCTACTAACAATTCAATGGTACTTCTCGCATCATGTCTTGAGGGATCGTCCTTTTTATAAAACCAATGCGTAAACGTACAAATGCTTTGCCAAGGATCTTCTGAAATTTCAGATTCTACACCTTGTTCTATATCGTGAAGAATGCCTGGATCTTTACCTGGAATTTTACCAGCAATCACAGCATTTATCTTTCCGTATTTTTCTAGGTTGTGATTATAAAATGTTCGAAACGCTTCTTTTCCATAATCGCCATATGGAAAACCACGACCATCAAACCAAACATAATCGATATCGTAAGACGTTAATAAATCTTGCATTCTTAGCAACCAGTTGGCTTTCCAAGCTTCGGTCCATTCTGGCGTACGCTTATCAGGAGGCAAACCATATAATAGTGCAGGGTCTAAACCTTCCCACCACGTTCCTTTGCCTTCTGCTTTTGTAAGATGTCCATCATACGGAATATCTTTATATACGCCAGAAGTATCTGCGCTAAAGGCTGGTGACATCCAATCGAAAAACCGTTCATTATGCGTAGTAACACCAAACGGGACGCCGTACTTTTTTGCAGACTTACTAAACTCCCCTATAATATCGCGCTTTGGCCCAACGTTTACGGTATTCCATTCATGATTTTTGGAATCCCAATTATCAAAATTATCGTGATGATGCGCCAAAGCCATAAAATATTTGGCACCTAAATCTTCGGTAAAATAAGCCAATAATTTATCTGTATCCAGTTTTTCGGCTTTCCATTCATGAATAACATCCTTAAATCCGACTTCCGAAGGGTGCCCAAA
>NZ_LMAK01000073.1 GCF_001439665.1 Formosa algae | reverse complement strand
TTTTTTTTTTTTTTTTTTGAGTTTCCTATATGGTGTAATAGAAGTAGATTTAGAGTGAAATATTTACGGTTGGTCTTAGTTGTCTGTTATTGTATTATTCATGTTGAATCTAAACTTGTTTGTCATCTTACCCAAACAGTTAATAAATTTCATTTTAAGGATTTGTAAAACATCCGAAATTTCTGTCTTTAGTCGCTTTAGAGTGTCAAATATATGCTGTACAACGCGAAAACACTATATTTACATAATCACCCATATTAGGTGAATATGATCTCCTAGGTACTATAAAATTTAAGTTTTATGAAATCCAAACGTATGTTGTCCCGTATAACAGGATTAATTGCTATGGTGTTGTTAACAAGTTGTATTAATGGATTAAAAAGGAAGCCAAAGACAGAATTTATTTATCCCGATTTACATATAGAGCGTCATCAAAAACCAAAATCTAAAGGGGTTGGTCATGTGCGATTTGTAGACTTAGCAGATACGATTTCGAATGTGTTAGCAGATAAAGGGAAATTAATTTTTGAAGCACAGTGTGCAGCTTGCCATAAGTTAACAGACCAACGACTTGTTGGTCCGGGTTGGGCTGGAATTACAAATTATAGACGTCCAGAATGGATTATGAATATGATTCTTAACACCGATGAGATGTTGGAAAAGGACGAAGCCGCAATTATTCAGTTAAAAGATTGTATGACGCGTATGCCTAATCAATATCTTACCAAAACAGAAGCACGATCTGTCTTAGAGTTTATGCGTAGAAACGATATGCAACAAGTTAAAAGTAAAGATGGTGCTGCAGCAAAATAAAGAATAATTTTATGAGATATAAGTGTGTTAAATTTAAAGGATGCAGTAAAAATATTTTATGAATTATTCCTTACTTTTACGCTTTTAAAACTTATCATTTTCATTAATTATTAAAACTTCTTAAACGAAGTACAGATGCAATTTTAGAAACCATGACAATTACAGATACTAATTTCAATTTTCCAGGACAGAAAAGTTTATATAAAGGAAAAGTAAGAGCGGTTTACAATATTAACGACGATTTATTGGTTATGGTTGCTACCGATAGATTAAGTGCTTTTGATGTTGTTATGCCTAAAGGGATACCTTTTAAAGGTCAGATTTTAAATCAGATTGCAACAAAGTTTATGGCACAAACCGAAGATTTAGTTCCAAATTGGTTAGTGGCTACACCAGATCCTAATGTTGCTGTAGGACATTTATGCGAACCTTTTAAAGTTGAAATGGTTATTCGTGGTTATATGTCTGGACATGCCGCTAGAGAATATAAAGCTGGAAAACGCGAATTATGTGGTGTGGTAATGCCAGAAGGAATGGTAGAAAATGATAAATTCCCTGAGCCTATAATTACGCCTGCTACTAAAGCAGAAATGGGCGATCATGATGAAGATATTTCTAGAGAAGATATCATTAAAAAAGGTATTGTTTCTGAAGCAGATTATCTTGTGCTTGAAGATTATACACGTAAATTATTTCAGCGTGGAACAGAAATTGCTGCAGAGCGCGGATTAATTTTAGTAGATACTAAATATGAATTTGGTAAAACTAAAGACGGTAAAATTGTATTGATTGATGAAATACATACTCCAGATTCTTCTAGATATTTTTATGCAGAAGGTTATGAGGCTCGTCAAGAACGTGGAGAAGCACAAAAACAACTGTCTAAAGAATTTGTACGCCAATGGTTAATTACTAACGGTTTTCAAGGATTAGAAGGGCAGGCTTTACCAGAAATGACAGATGCGTACATTGAAACTGTAAGCGAACGTTATATAGAATTGTATGAGAATATTATGGGTGAGCCTTTCGTTAAGGCAGACGTTACAAATATCCAGGAACGCATAAAAACCAATGTAGAAAATTATTTAGCGTCTATATAGTCTAATTCGGGTAACCGTATTTGCTTTAATAAAACTAGCAGCCTTTCTAATGTAAAAATTTAGGAAGGCTTTTATTTTGTCTGATTGTAGCACAATACAACATACCACTACCATAAAAGATAAGGCTCCAAAAATGGCAGAAAACGGCGTTAAAGTGTGGTGTAAATAGCGATATAAACCAAAACCTGTAAAGCTACCGTAAAGGATTATAAAATGCACAACATAAATAGATAGCGTATTGTTACCCAATTTAGATATTAATGGATGTTTTAAATAGCTTTCTAAAGCATAAAATATACCAAAGGTTATGGACACAGCACCTAATCTGGAAAACAAATAATTGTAGTTAGCAGCATCATAAAATAATCTAATGTCTGTTAACATATAGAGTAACTCTAGTGTCATAGAGCTTAAATAACATAAAAACAATCCTCCAATTAAGAAGCTATAAATAGTGACGGTTTTAAAATGGTCTTTAGGTTGAAACTTCTGAAACAGAATACCAAGAACCCCACCATAAGCCACATAACCAAACCATGGGAAAATGTTAAATACCGAGCCGTTTTCTTTAGTTAAATAATTCACAAATAGATCGGGTACTTGTGGTAATGTTAGGTTTCTGTATAAAGGTTCCGCTACAAATATAAGTGTACCTATAGCCGTTAATACTATTGGTAATAGTTTTGCATTTACTTTTAATAAAAGATATAATCCGTTTAAAAGTAGTAGCGAAACTCCAATAATTTGAAGTACGTCTATGACTAAAAAGTAACTATTGAAGTGTCCCGATAACCAATAAAAAATTGGAATTCTTAGCGCGTATCCTATTAATATTAAAGAGACACCACGTTTTAAACTTTTTTTAACTCTGGAGTGTTCGGTGTGTTTGGCTTCAGCTTTTTTTAATAAAAACATGACCACCAATCCTGTAATGGTAAAAAATAAAGGCGCAGTATTTCCTCTCAAGTCGGCCCATATGTTAAAAAGGGTATGGGTAGACGATTTGTAAACAGGAGCTAATAAACCATCAATAAAATGCCCTTGTAGCATCATCAAAATAGCAAATGCTCTTACAGCATCTAGAAAGTATAAGCGGTTGTCCTTCAAAGTATATAATAATAAAATGGCTGTAAAAATACAATAAATTTAATTCATTAAATTAATCTAAACTCGCTATTCATTATTATTTAAAAATCCACGTAATAATATCCGAAATTGATGTAAAACAGGGGGCTTTTTTGAAAAAAATGTTAAAGTTTTGAGGTTAAAAAGAATTATATTTATCCAAATATAGTCACGAGTTCATGGTTTTTTTAGATAAGTTATTTTCAGAATTTGCATCTTTAGTTTGGGGTTTACCATTATTAATACTTTTAACAGGTGGCGGATTGTACTTGTTGTTGTACTCCAGATTCTTACCGTTTCGTTTTATTGGCCATGCCATTCAAGTACTTAGAGGGAAATATGACGATCCGAACGACCCTGGAGAAATTTCACATTTTCAAGCTTTAACAACAGCCTTATCTGCAACTGTGGGTATGGGAAATATTGCAGGTGTTGCGGTTGCGATTGCTATTGGTGGTCCGGGTGCGGTGTTCTGGATGTGGGTAAGTGCCATAATAGGTATGGCTACTAAATTTTTTACATCGTCTCTAGCCGTGATGTATCGCGGTAAAGATAGCGAGGGTAATTTACAAGGTGGCCCGATGTATTTTATTATGGAAGGTCTAGGGAAAAAATGGAAACCTCTAGCCGTTATGTTTAGCGTATGTGGTTTGGTTGGTGCGTTACCTATATTTAACGTCAATCAGTTAACACAAGCCATAAACGATATTTTATTAGCTCCTAATGATATAGAAATTGGTTTTAAATCTAGTTTTATCATTGGTTTGGTATTGGTAGGAATTACAAGTGTTGTAATTTTAGGAGGTATTGATAGAATTAGTAAAACAGCAGAAAAATTAGTACCATCTATGGTAGTGTTATATTTTGTGTTGGTGCTCATAATTCTTGCTGTACATATTGATGAAGTGCCCAAATACTTTAGAATGATATTTTCTAATGCCTTTACAGCCGATAATTTTAAAGGCGATAGTTTTTTAGGTGGCGCATTAGGCGGATTAATTCTTTTAGGGATTCGAAGAGCCGCATTTTCTAACGAAGCAGGAATTGGAACCGCTCCTATGGCACATGGTGCCGCTAAAACAGCAGAACCTATTCGTGAAGGTTTAGTCGCTATGTTAGGGCCGGCAATAGATACCTTGTTAGTATGTACATTAACTGCTTTGGCGATTTTAGTTACAGGCGTTTGGCAAACATCGGAAGCTAATGGTGTAAGTTTAACAGCTTCAGCATTTGCACATGCTATTCCGGGTTATGGAAAATATTTATTACTGATTTGTATTTTTGTATTTAGTATTTCCTCACTCTTTTCATATTCGTATTATGGTTCTAAATGTATGTCGTTCCTTTTCGGAGCAGATAAAAAACACTACTATAACTACATTTATATTGCTAGTATAATTTTAGGAGCAACTACATCTTTAAATATGATGATTAACCTGATTGATGGTTTCTTCGCATTAATGGCTATTCCAACCATGTTAGCGACGTTAATTATGGCACCGCGTGTTTTAAAACGGGTTAAAATATACGTGGCTACATTGCAGAAATCTTAGGTCTATTTAAGTTACTCCTATAATGTTTTGTTTAAAGAGAATATTGTAAAGTAGTTATTGTTCTGTGTCGGGCTCAATTAATTTTGGATCTAAATTTTCCATGAGTTTCTTGTGTTCAGCAATCATTTGTTCTCTTAATTCTTCCATAGATGTAAAGTCTCTATTAAATTGATCTTTAAAGAACTCGTTGTTAAAAACCGAATTGTTAAATAGAGAATCTTGAGGAAATATGTCTTCAAAATTGGTCGAATTTAATGCTGAAAAATGGCTCATAAAATCAGATCTATATTGTTGCAGTATACTATCTTGATCTTGAAAAGGTAAATCCTTTAAAGTCTCATGAGAAGACCAAGAATAGACACTATCATATTTAATTAAACGGCCTTGTTCATCAAATTCTTTATCTACCTTCCATGTCCCTTTTGGTGGCTCTGAGGTGCGTTTTTCTGTTTTATCTTGTTGTCCGTTACAGCTTATAGTTAATAAAGAGACTAGTGTAATTAAAATATAATTTTTCATGATTATAAATATTAAGAATTAAATGAGGCTGAATATATCAGCCTCATCTATACTAATCGATTTTAATAAACAAGTGTAGCACTAAGAAATTTCAATAGTTCTTGCAGGCTTTTGTTTTGCTTCTTCTTTTTTAGGTAAGACAATGTTTAAAATACCATCGTTATATTTAGCATTAATCTTATCGGCATTAACGCTTTCTGGTAAACTAAAAGAACGTTTAAAAGAAGAATATCCAAACTCTCTACGCGTGTATTGTGCAGTGTTCTCTTCTTTTTCTTGTTCTGTTTTTGTAGAAATAGATAACATTTGATTGTCTAAGTCTATATGGAAATCAGATTTTTTAAGACCAGGAACAGCCATTTCTACAATAAAAGCATCTGCAGTTTCTTTAATGTTAACTTTTGGTAACGTCATTCCAGTATTAAAATTAGAAGTAAATACTGAAGGAAGATCTCTGTTAAAAATATCGTCTAACCAAGTAGACAATGTTGGGAAGTTTTCATTTGAATTTGTGTTTGCTAAACTTCCGTTTTTAGGAACACTAACTAAATTGCTCATAATACAAAATTTTAAATTAAACATGATTTCAAATTAGAATCGATTACGACTTCTATTGTTCTATTAGCAAATTAAATACCAAAATGAATATGACCTATAAGAGAGCCGTTTTGCGATGAAATTTTGTCATTTTATATGAAAAAATGTCGTTTTTAAATTGCTGAAAAATGACAAGTTTACATTTTATGTTATAAAACCAGATTGTGTTGTAGGAAGCTTAAAACTAATGATTTTAGATTAAGTGTGTACTCCCATTGTAAGGATGTTGTAATAATTCGTAGTTAAATTTATGTTATCGGTAGAAAAAAGTTACATATTGTGTTAAATTTTTATAATTTAGAAGAGTGTTGTGAAAACATCAAATTCATCAAATTAACTTTTTAAACCAAAACGTACAATGAGTAATTATCACATAAAGCATTTAGAAGAATACTATCAAGTTTATCGAAAATCTGTTAGAGAACCAGAAAACTTTTGGGCAGAGGTTGCCGAAGAACATTTTATGTGGCGAAGACGTTGGGATACTGTGTTGAGTTGGGATTTTAAAAAACCGGAAATTAAATGGTTTGAAGGAGCTCAGCTAAATATTACCGAGAATTGTATCGATAGACATTTAAGAACGAAAGGCGATCAAACAGCAATTATTTTTGAGCCAAATAGTCCAGATGAAACTGCCGAACATATTACATATCAGCAATTGCACGACCGCGTGTGCCAAATGGCTAACGTACTAAAAGATAAAGGCATTAAGAAAGGAGATCGGGTATGCATTTATTTACCCATGATTCCAGAACTGGCTATTTCACTATTAGCTTGTGCTAGGATAGGAGCGATACATTCAGTAGTTTTTGCAGGATTTTCGTCTAAAGCCTTAGCATCTCGTGTTAATGATAGTGAATGTAAAATGGTGATTACTTCAGACGGATCGTATCGAGGTTCCAAAACCATAGATTTAAAAGGTATAGTAGATGAAGGATTAGAATCTTGCCCTTGTGTAGAACATGTATTAGTCGTAAATCGCATAGATTCTGAGATTGAAATGAAAGCAGGTCGCGATGTGTGGTTGCAGCCTTTACTAGATGAGGCTTCTCCAGTATGCGAACCCGAAATTATGAATGCAGAAGATCCGTTATTTATTTTATATACTTCAGGATCTACAGGGAAACCAAAAGGTATGGTGCATACCACAGGTGGCTATATGGTGTATACGGCCTACACATTCAAAAATGTATTTCAGTACAAAGATGGCGATGTGTATTGGTGTACAGCCGATATTGGTTGGATTACCGGACATAGTTATATTGTGTATGGGCCTTTAGCGAATGGTGCAACAACAGTCATGTTTGAAGGTGTGCCACAATACCCAGATTTTGGACGCTTTTGGCAAATTGTAGAAAAGCATAAGGTGAATCAATTTTATACTGCACCAACGGCTATTCGTGCGTTAGGAAAACAAAATATTTCATTTGTAGAAAATTGCGATTTATCATCGTTAAAAGTATTAGGATCTGTTGGAGAGCCAATAAACGAAGAAGCTTGGCACTGGTATAACGATAATGTAGGGAAACATAAAAGTCCGATAGTCGATACGTGGTGGCAAACAGAAACAGGAGGTATTATGATTACACCCATTCCGTATGTAACCCCAACAAAACCAACATATGCAACCTTACCTTTTCCGGGTATACAACCCGCTTTATTAGATGAAGAAGGAAAAGAAATAAAGGGCAATCAAGTCGATGGACGTTTGTGTATAAAGTTTCCTTGGCCATCTATAGCGCGAACCATTTGGGGAAATCACGAACGGTATAAAGACACTTATTTCTCTGCTTTCGATAATATGTATTTTACAGGCGATGGTGCTTTGAGAGACGAGGTTGGCTATTACAGAATTACCGGTCGTGTAGATGATGTTATTATAGTTTCTGGACACAATTTAGGAACAGCACCAATAGAAGATGCGATTAACGAACACCCAGCGGTTGCAGAATCTGCTATTGTTGGATTCCCTCATGATGTTAAAGGAAATGCATTATATGGATATGTTACGTTAAAAGAAACCGGAGAATCTAGAGATCAGAATAATTTAAGAAATGAAATTAATCAATTAATTAAAGATCGTGTGGGCGCTATAGCCAAATTAGATAAAATTCAGTTTACAGATGGCTTACCTAAAACACGTTCAGGTAAAATTATGCGACGTATTTTAAGAAAAATAGCAAGTAAAGATATTAGTAATTTAGGAGATACAAGTACATTATTAAATCCTGAATGTGTACAAGTAATTATAGATGAGAGTTTATAAATATCCCTCACAAGTAGTAAAACAAAATCCCGATGTTAAATCGGGATTTTTTTTGTTTTATTTTTTCTTAGGAGTAAATACGGGAAGTAATTCTGTTTTAACTTCTCCAAATCCAATTCTAATGCCGTCATTTTCACAATGACCTCTCATGACAACAGTGTCGTAATCGTTTATAAACTGACGTTCTGTTCCATCTTTTAATGTAAGTGGTTTAGTGCCTTTCCATGTAATTTCTAACATCGAGCCTAAAGAATCTGGAGTTGGCCCAGAAATTGTTCCACTTCCCATTAAATCTCCAGAGTTTACTGGGCAACCATTAATAGTATGATGTGCCAATTGCTGAGACATGTTCCAGTACATATATTTAAAATTTGTACGACAAACCACAGTTTCTTGTGCTTTTTTAGGCTGAATGGCAACTTCTAAATTAATATCGAAACTCTTTTTACCTTTAGTTTGTAAATATGGCATTTGCTCTTTAACAGGTTTTGGTCCCTGAACTCTATACGGTTCTAAAGCGTCTAGAGTGACAATCCAAGGCGACATTGAAGAGGCGAAATTTTTAGATAAAAACGGTCCAAGCGGCGCATATTCCCAACTTTGAATATCTCTGGCACTCCAATCGTTAAATAAGACTAATCCAAAAATGTATTCTTCAGCTTCATTTACAGGAATGGGTTCTCCTAAATCATTAGCATCCGTAGTGATGAATCCCATTTCTAATTCAAAATCTACAAGTTCTGAAGGGCCAAATATAGGGTCTTTAGAATCTTGTGGTAACGTTTGTCCTTGAGGTCTATGTATTGGGATTCCAGAAGGAATTATTGAAGAACTTCTTCCGTGATATCCAACAGGAATATGTAACCAGTTAGGTAATAAAGCATGATCTTCGTCTCTAAACATCGCGCCAAGGTTGGTAGCGTGTTGCTTACTAGAATAAAAATCTGTGAAATCTCCAATTTGTACAGGTAATTGCATTTCGATTTCATCTAAACGAAATAATACAATTTCCTTATGTTGTTTATTATTTTTTAACGTCTCGTTTTCAGCATCAAAAATATCTGCAATTTTATTACGTACTGCGCGCCAAGTCTTTCTTCCATCAGCAATAAAATCATTTAAAGTATCTTGAAGAAAAATATCATCGGTTAAAGGAATATCACTAAAATACCCTAATTGGTGTAAAGCCCCAAGGTCGATCGCAGTATCTCCAATTCGAGTTCCTATAGTAATAATGTCGTCTCGGGTAAGAAATACACCGAAAGGAATATTTTGAATAGGGAAATCCGAATTTTTATCGACATGGAGCCATGTCTTACGATCGGGATTGTTGGCTGATATTTGCATAGTATAATTGTTAATTGTTTGTTTAATAAATTCTATTCAAATATATGTTTTTTGATGTATTTAACTAATCTATTTGTTATTTTTGAGGAATTTTTAACGATAATTATAATGATGCAACGCGACGAACAAATTTTTGAATTAATAGAAGCAGAAAAACAACGCCAATTACATGGTTTAGAGTTAATTGCTTCAGAAAACTTTGTAAGCGACCAAGTAATGGAAGCTGCAGGTTCTGTTTTAACTAATAAATATGCTGAAGGCTATCCTGGAAAACGCTACTATGGTGGTTGTGAGATTGTTGATGAAGTAGAGCAAATCGCGATTGATCGTGCTAAAGCCCTTTTTGGAGCTGCCTATGTAAATGTGCAACCACACTCTGGAAGTCAGGCTAATACAGCCGTTTTTGCTGCGTGTTTAAAACCAGGTGATAAAATTTTAGGTTTCGATTTATCTCATGGTGGACATTTAACTCACGGTTCTCCTGTAAATTTTTCAGGAAAATTATACAATCCAACATTTTACGGTGTAGAACAAGAAACAGGAATTTTAAACTATGATAAAATTCAAGAGATAGCAACTAAAGAACAACCAAAGTTAATTATTGCCGGTGCTTCTGCCTATTCTCGTGATATCGATTTTAAACGTTTCCGTGTTATAGCAGATAGTGTAGGTGCAATTTTAATGGCAGATATTTCTCATCCTGCAGGATTAATTGCAAAAGGAATTTTAAACGATCCAATTCCTCATTGTCATGTTGTAACAACAACAACTCATAAAACATTAAGAGGACCACGTGGTGGTATGATTATGATGGGTGAAGATTTTGATAACCCTTTCGGAATTACACTTAAAAATGGAAACAAAAGAAAAATGTCTTCTTTATTTGATTCTGCGGTATTCCCAGGAAATCAAGGTGGACCTTTAGAACACATTATTGCTGCTAAAGCAATTGCTTTTGGTGAAGCTTTGACAGACGAGTACCTGACTTATATGCTACAAGTAAAGAAAAATGCAGCAGCCTTAGCTGAAGCATTTGTAGCAAAAGAGTATAATATTATTTCTGGTGGTACAGATAACCATATGATGCTTATTGATTTAAGAAATAAAAATGTTTCTGGAAAACAAGCAGAAGAAGCTTTAGTAAAAGCAGAAATTACGGTAAACAAAAACATGGTGCCTTTTGATGATAAGTCTCCATTTGTAACATCTGGTATTCGTATTGGTGCTGCAGCCATTACAACTAGAGGGTTAAAAGAAGACGATATGCAAACTATTGTAGATTTAGTAGATGAGGTGATTTTAAACCTTGAAGACGAATCTGTATTAGAAGCGGTTGCGACTAAAGTGAATGCACTTATGGCAGATAGACCTTTATTTGTGTCTTAAGACATTGCATAATACCTTATATAGATAAAAATAAAAGACTGCCAATTATTGGCAGCCTTTTTTTATTAATGACCGATTTGGGATTAGTCATTAAAATAAAAACCGTTTGGAGCAATACCTACTGTATACGTGTTTAATAATGTTCCTGTTAAAGAATACTCGTAAGTTGTTCCTGCAGAAGCAAAATCTCCAGCATCTGCAATATAAATCGTGTCGTCTTCTACAGCAAAACCGTACATCGCACCATAATCTGAAGTAGAAGTATAGGTTAAAACTTCTGAAGGTGTTGTACCGTTAAGATCCATAGCATATACACTTGTAGAATCTGTAAAGTAAAACGTATCGTTTTCTATTGTTAATTGTTGCGGACTTGATACATACGATGATAATTCAATAGTATCTGTAATTGTGTTTGAAGATGTGCTTATCTCATAAATATAAGATGTTCCATCATAATTAGACGTTAATACATAAAGTGCATCATCTTCTTCTGCAATAGAATTAGGTGTGTTTCCTGTGCCTAGGTCAATTACTGTAGTGGTTCCTGTACTTGGATTTAAAACAGTAACTTCATTTCCGCTACCATAATATCCATTAGCGAAATAAATCATGTCATCTTCTTCAATCACTTTGTTTGCATTTTCCATAGCAAATGTTGTTGTAGAATAATCAGATAAATCGATAACCGTAACAAAGTCATCTTCTGCTCCTAAAGTATATCCTGCAGAATTTGTAACATACGCTTTACCATCGGCAATAGCTCCATATCTTGGGTTGTCAAAATTTGTGCTTATTGTGGCTTTGTAAGTTAAGGTATAACGATCTACAACAGTAACTTGATTGGCTGTTCCAGAAATAATGTATGCGTTATCATCATCAAAAAAGATGTTTTGTAAAGCGTTTCCTAGGTCGGCAGCAGTAGGGTTTACTGTCGTGTACACATCATTTTCAAGAACTTTATCTTCTCCAACAAAACTAATACCAGCAGTACCTGCAGAACCAAATTGTCCTTCGTTCAATACTAAATATCCGTTATCGTAATCTCCTGTTGCAATGTCAATATCATCGCTGTCTTCGCTACAAGAGCTAAAAAGTGCTGCACTAGCAAAAGCAATGGCAAAAAATTTGTGTATCTGTTTCATAGTGTAATAATTAAATGTTTATGTTTAAGTTAATTGAAAAATTTCGTCCGGGCATATATCTGTTAGAACCACTTTTATAATTTGTGTTCCAAATATTGTTAAGTTTTCCTCCTAATGTAAAGGTGGTATTAAAGTTGTAATCTATACCTATATTTGAGAGGTGATAATCGTCTATAGAATATCTAGAAAGGTTATCTGTTGTGGTAAACACTTTGCCAACATACAACCATTGGTAGAACGCCGATAAGTTTTTAAAGCTGTAGCCTAAACTAGCTGTCGCTTTATGATAAGGGACATAAGTAAGCTGTTTTTTAGTCTCTTGATTTTCAGAAATGGTATATGCATACGTACTATTAAAACTAAATGTGTGGTCGTTAACCGTTCTGGAATAATTCAAAACACCTTCCAGTCCATAAGTTATTACATGGTCTGTATTGCTAGGTTGCCAAATAGAACCGTTTGGTAACCAGCGAATCATATCGGTAATATCGTTATAATATGCCGTTACAGAAAGTTTAGTATGTTTTAAAGCGAGGTGATTTCCTATTTCTGCCTGATAAGAACTTTCAGGTTTTAAATCGGGATTGCCACTGTCTTCCCAATATAAATCATTAAATGTGGGGATTCTGAAATTTTTAGAACCGTTAACTGTAATAGAATAGAGGGAGCTGACTTGAAATTGAAGCCCTAAGTTGTATAAAAATGGACTGTTATAATTATTTGTGATTTCTTGTCGCAAACCTAATTCATATAAAAACCAAGGTGTTAATTGCTGTTTAAATAAGAGATTAAAGCTGGCAATATTTCTTTCTTCTTGAACAATACTGGAGCCTTCACCTTTATTTTGCGTAGCATCTGCGATAGCATTTATAGTAATGTCTTCTGATGGATTATAGGTAAAATCGTATTTCGCAATAATAGAATTTACTTGTCCGTAACTGTAAATATCTGAAGCTGTATTCGAGAAGTATTTGTATTCTTCCGTTATGTATGCTAGTTTAAACTTAGAGGTTATTTTAGAATAGAACGCATCCCATTCTAATAAGTGTCTTGTATTAAAATCTTTGTATTTAGTTGGTGTTTCGTTGGCATTTATTAAAGAAAAATGACGTTCACCATCATATATATACGAGTAGAACTTGAGTAGGTTATTTTGGTTTAAGCGGTAACTTATATTGGCATTTAAACTGGTATTGTAAAAATCTCCATTTTGATTAGAGTCGTCAGAATCAACATAATCATAATCATTGTCAGAGCTATTTCTACTAATTCCTATATTGGCACTTAAATTATTAACGGTAATGTTACCATTATAATTAAGTTGTAGGGTATTAAAACTTCCATAACTACTTTTTATGGTATTGGTAAAACCTTCGGTGTAATTAAATACATTGTTTAAATGAATACTTCCGCCAATAGCACCGCTACCGTAAATCACACTTCCACCACCACTTCTTACACTAATGGCATTAAAATCTGAGGTGTTTAAGGTGTTAAAATCTGTTTGTCCGTTAAGTTGGGAGTTGATGTTTATACCATTCCAAACTACGGCTGTTTGTTGGGCTGTTGTACCTCTAAAAGCAGGGGAAGACACCATACCTAAACCATTCTCTTTAAAAAATATGGGCGTGTTATAATTTAATAAAGCCGTTAAAGATGGCTGATTTTTAGAAATAACACTATCTGTTAACACTAAAACCGTCTGCGAATTACTAAAAGCCTTCAATTGCGCATCTGCAGTAATGTAAACTTCTTCTAATTTTTGAATAGAATCTGTTTGCGCAACGAGAATCGCAGGGAAACACGTAGCAAATAATAATTGGACGATTAGTTTTTCTTTCATATATCTTAAGACTCTTTGCCCGAAAGTCGATTTAATAAGCAGAATTTGGCAGGTCTCCTGACTTTCGTCTTGTTATTTACCTTCCCAATTTTAAATTAAAATCAGTGGTATAATGAAGTTTTAATAACAAGCATTTTGCAAAGCAAAACTAAGATTACAGTTGCGGGAACAGTTTGAGATTTGCACTCAATTCCCATTTAATCCATCACTAAAAAATGATATGAACCAAAATTCGGATCAAAAATAAGGTTTTTATTATAATTGGAATATAAAACCTACATTTTTGTATTGCAGATTTTGTTTTTTGATAAACAAGCGAGATTAAAAAAATGAACTATTTTATTTTGTCTGAATTTTATATGCTTACATTTGAAGTGTTTTTACTGTTAAATTTCAAACTTTGTATTCGGTATTTAACAGCGGTATTCATGCGTTTTAAAATGATTAGATAATGAAAAATCTTCAGTTAAAGTCTTTATGTTTAGTGTTTTTTGTAATGGTTCTTAGTTGTAAAAACGAGACCAAAACACAACAAGAAGTCGCCGTAAAAAGTGTTGCTTTATCCTTAAAACATGCTAAAGGTTTCTCTGTTAAAACATTTGAAAATTATAAAGTTTTAGAAATTTATAGTCCGTGGCCAAATGCCGATCAGACGTATACATATGCTTTAGTCGATAAAACAAAATCTGAAAACGTTTCGCTAAATTCTGAAGATTTCGACGCTATTATTCCTGTGCCAATAGAGCGTATTGTCGTGACATCTACCACACATTTACCCGGATTGGAGTTATTAGGACAGGAGAAAAAATTAATTGGTTTTCCCGGAACACAATATGTGTCTTCAGAAAAAATAAGAGCTCGAATAGATAATAAAGAGATTCGAGAATTAGGAAAAAATGAAGGTGTAAATACAGAAGTCTTATTAGAATTGCATCCGGAAGTGGTTATTGCCTTTGGTATAGATGGAAATAATAATACTATGGAAACCATTAGGAAAGCAAACATTCCAGTAATTTATAATGGCGATTGGGTAGAAGATTCTCCTTTAGCTAAAGCAGAATGGATCAAGTTTTTTGGAGTTTTATTTCAAGAGGAACACCAAGCAGAAGTAGTGTATAATAAGATAGAAACAGCATATCTGGAAGCTAAAACACTAGCAGAACAAGTTGAACAAAAGCCAAGTGTGTTTAGTGGTGCGATGTATAAAGATGTTTGGTATATGCCAAATGGTACAAGTTCTGAAGCCCAACTACTTAAAGATGCAAACGCTAATTATTTGTGGAAGAATACGAAAGGCGCTGGAAGTCTAGCTTTAAATTTTGAAACGGTTTTTAATAAAGCTAAAGCCGCTAATATCTGGATAAACCCATCTATTTATGGGAGTTATAAAGCATTAGAATCTGCCAATACGCATTATACAAAATTTGATGCTTATAAACAGAAGCAAGTATATAGTATGTCTAACACTAAAGGTGCCACTGGAGGAGTTTTGTATTATGAATTGGGGCAAGCAAGACCCGATTTGGTACTGAAGGATTTAATTAAAATCTGTCATCCAGAATTACTTCAAGATTACGATTTATTCTTTTTCAAAAAATTAAATTAATTGCCAGATCAACAATCATATCATAAAGCGTTCATTACACTTTCGGTGTTGTTACTCTGTTGTTTTATAATCAACATTAGTTTAGGCTCTGTGTCTATTCCATTATATGGTGTTTTTGAAAGTGTATTTGGCACGCCTTCTAACGAATCTTGGGGGTATATTATTCAGAATTACAGATTACCAAAAGCCATAACAGCATTACTTGTTGGGTCTGGATTAGGTATTTCCGGACTGCTTATGCAAACCTTATTCAGAAATCCATTAGCAGGTCCTTTTGTATTAGGAATAAGTTCCGGTGCAAGTTTAGGTGTGGCTTTAGTTGTTTTAGGCTCAGGACTTTTTGGAGGCGCTTTTGCCGTTACCATGACTTCTAAATGGAGTGTGGTAATTGCGGCCAGTTTAGGGAGTTTTCTCGTTTTGTTATCTGTGTTAATTGTATCGTCTAGAGTGCGAGATACTATGGCTATTTTAATTATCGGACTCATGTTTGCGAGTATTACCGGAGCTATAGTTGGGGTTTTATCTTATTTTAGTTCGGCAGAACAATTGCAACGCTATGTGTTTTGGGGCTTTGGGAGTTTAGGAAATTTGTCTTGGCAAGAAGTTGGTGTGTTTGCACTAATTTACAGTGTGGGATTAGTGCTAAGTTTGACATCTATAAAAGCATTAAATACCTTGTTGTTAGGTGATAATTATGCTAAAAGTCTAGGTCTTAATTTAAAACAAAGTCGGCTGTTTATAATTTTAGCGACAAGTTTATTGGCAGGAACTATTACTGCTTTTGCTGGCCCGATTGCATTTATTGGTCTGGCCATTCCGCATTTAACACGTTTGGTTTTTAATACATCTAATCATAAAATATTATTGCCTGCAGTTATTTTATTTGGGAGTGTGATAATGCTAATTTGCGACACTATTGCACAAATTCCGAATAGCGATTATACCTTACCTATAAATGCAATTACATCTTTAGTTGGTGCTCCAATAGTGATTTGGCTATTGGTTAGAAAACGAAATTTAATGTTTTAAGATGAAAGTACATACCAAACATATCATTTTAAAAACGGAAGATTTATCTATTGGATATCGTTCTAAAAAGAACGACCATGTTATTTCTAAGCACATAAATATTACTTTAGGAAAAGGAGAATTGATTGGTTTAGTTGGCGGAAATGGGATTGGAAAATCGACCATGTTACGTACTCTAACTAACACCCAAATGGCTTTAAGTGGACATGTGTTTATAAATGATAAAGACGTATCTACTTATGATGCTTTAGCATTAGCTCAAGTGTTAAGTATCGTGTTTACAGAAAAACTGACTTCGAAAAATTTATCTGTATTCGAGTTAGTTGCTTTAGGACGACAGCCGTACACCAATTGGATTGGAACCTTATCTGAAATAGATTTACAGAAAGTGAATCATGCGCTGGAGCTTACAAATATAACATCTTTGAAACATAAGAAATGTTTTGAATTGAGTGACGGACAACTTCAAAAAGTCATGATTTCTCGTGCACTAGCGCAAGACACTGACTTAATTATTTTAGACGAGCCCACCACGCATCTCGATATGTATCATAAGGCTTATACTTTAAAATTGCTTAAAAAATTAGCAAAAGAAACGGGTAAAACCATCCTGTTTTCGTCACACGAAATCGATCTGGCCATTCAACTTTGTGATAATATGATTGTAATGATGCCAGAACATGTGGTGTCAGATTCACCATGTAATCTCATTCAGCAAGGTGTGTTTAGCACTTTATTTCCTGATGATTTGATTCAGTTTGATGCGGAAACGGGGAGTTTTCGTGTGAATAAATAGGATTAAATCTTCAAGGTTCCTCATATTTCCTTCGTTCAAAAACCACTATATTTGATTCATTTCAATATAATTTCATGAACGACAACATTATTCTCATTTTAGCCATAATAATTGCAGCTCTAATAGGTGCTTATTTAGGTATGCTATTTAATAAATTAAAAAGTAAAGGTGAAAAAAGTACTTTGCTTGAACGTAATACAAACTTGCAACAACAACTTTCTGATGTAAAGCAGCAGTGGCAAGCTGAAACTGAAAAACAACAGCAACTGTTTGACAATAAAATAACTGAATTAAAAGATATAATCTCAAAAATAGAACAGCAGCGTGAAGAGATTAGACGCGAAAAAGATTTTTTAAACACTGAATTAACGCGAAGAAATTCTGAGTTTGAAAATTTGCAGCATCAAAATGTACAACGCGAAAAAGATGTAGTAAAGCAGCAAGAGCAATTGCGTAAAGATTTTGAATTATTAGCTAATAGAATTTTAGAAGAAAAATCTGAAAAGTTTACACTTCAGAATAAAGAAAACATCAAAAGTATTTTACATCCGCTTCAAGAAAAAATTCAAGGATTTGAGAAAAAAGTAGACGATTCTCAAAAGGAGAGTATTAGTATGCATTCAGCCTTAAAAGAGCAATTGCTAGGCTTGAAAGATTTAAATCAACAAATGACTAAAGAAACGTCCAATTTAACGCGTGCCTTAAAAGGGGATAGCAAAATGCAAGGTAATTGGGGCGAATTGGTTTTAGAACGTGTACTAGAAAAATCAGGTTTAGAGAAAGATAGAGAGTATTTTGTTCAGCAAAATTTTACACGTACAGATGGCACACGTGTGTTGCCGGATGTGGTGTTACATCTTCCTGATGGTAAGAAAATGATTATAGATTCTAAAGTATCTTTAACCGATTATGAACGCTATGTAAATGCCAACGACGATGTGGAGAGAGCTACAGTCTTAAAAGCACATGTAAATTCTATTCGTAGACATGTGGAGCAACTGTCGGCTAAAAATTATCAAGACCTTTACGATATAGAATCTCCAGATTTTGTCTTGATGTTTATTCCTATAGAACCTGCTTTTGCAATTGCTTTACATGAAGATAATGCGTTGTATAATAAAGCTTTTGAAAAGAATATTGTTATAGTAACGCCAACCACTTTACTGGCAACTTTGCGTACCATAGACAGTATGTGGAATAATGAAAAGCAACAACGTAATGCGTTAGAAATAGCTAAACTAGCGGGTTCACTTTATGATAAATTTGAGGGGTTAATTAAAGATCTTACTGGTGTAGGAAAAAAAATAGACGATGCCAAGAAAGATTATGCGGCAGCTATGAATAAATTAGTAGATGGTCGTGGTAATTTGGTAACAAGTGTAGAGAAATTGAAGAAAATGGGAGCGAAGGCAAAAAAGGCCTTACCAGAATCTATAGTAAATCGGGCGTTAGAAGAAAATGAATAAAAAAAAGCAGTCTATTACAGACTGCTTTTTTTGTGAATTATATATTGTGTTTAATACATTTCAAAATCCTCTTCTGTGGTTTCAGGCTTTTCGTATTCATCGACTTGTATTTTATCATGTGTAAATAAATTTACAACTACCAGAAGGAATCCCAACAGTAATAGTGTAACGACAACAAAATTGTCTAATAAATCTAAAATCCCTGTAATAGAGAATCCTAGTGCAACTAGTACACAGAGTATAAAGGAGGTTTTATCTGAAAGCATATCGTTGTTAATATTATATTCCGGTGTAATTACTTGGCGTAATCTCTTTTAATTCAGCTTTAATGTCATCAGAAACTTCTAACGTATCAATAAAGTTAGAAATAGATAATTGATTAATTTTTTCGTTAGTACGCGTTAACCCTTTTAACGCTTCATAAGGGTTTGGATACCCTTCACGACGTAAAATGGTTTGAATAGCTTCTGCAACTACAGGCCAATTGTTTTCTAAATCTAAAGCAAATTTATCTTTGTTTAAAAGTAATTTGTTTAATCCTTTTAATGTCGATTCAAATCCTATTAATGTATGTCCGAAAGGTACACCAACATTTCTTAATACAGTACTATCTGTAAGATCACGTTGTAATCTTGAGATAGGTAATTTTCCAGCAAGGTATTCAAATACAGCATTGGCCATACCTAAATTTCCTTCACTATTTTCAAAATCGATAGGATTAACTTTATGTGGCATAGCAGAACTTCCTACTTCTCCTGCTTTAATACGTTGTTTAAAATAATCCATGGACACATACGTCCACACATCGCGATCTAAATCGATTATAATGTTATTTATGCGTTTTACGTTATCAAATAACGCAGCCATATGGTCGTAATGTTCTATTTGAGTAGTAGGGAAAGAATGGTGTAATCCTAAAATATCTTGTACGAAACGATTTCCAAATTGTTTCCAATCAATAGACTTATAAGCGACATTATGGGCATTGTAATTTCCTGTAGCACCACCAAATTTAGCAGCATGAGGAATGCCTTCTAATAATTTAAATTGCTCATTTAATCTGACAACAAAAACGTCTATTTCTTTACCTAAACGTGTTGGAGACGCTGGTTGTCCGTGTGTTCTAGCTAACATTGGGACATCGCTCCATTCTTGGACTAAACTTTCTAACTTTTCTTTTAAAGCTAAAAATTTAGGAATGTACACCTCGTGTAAAGCTTCTTTAATACTTAACGGAATAGCGGTGTTATTAATATCTTGAGACGTTAATCCGAAATGGATAAACTCTTTAAATTCTGAAATATTTAAAGCATCAAATTTTTCTTTAATAAAGTATTCAACAGCCTTAACATCGTGGTTGGTAACACTTTCAATTTTTTTAATAGCCAAAGCATCTTCTGTAGAAAATGTTTTGTAAATCTCGCGTAAATCGCCAAAAAGGGCGCTGTTAAACGCTTTAAGTTGTGGTAAAGGAATTTCGCAAAGTGCAATAAAGTATTCAATTTCTACTTGAACTCTATATTTAATTAAAGCTTCTTCAGAAAAATAAGGAGCTAAATCACTTGTTTTACTTCTATAGCGACCATCAATAGGTGAGATTGCATTAAGTGTTGATATTGACATGTGTTGTGGTTTTTTTTAAAGCCGCTAATATAAGCATTTCGTTCCCTTTTTTTGATGATATTATAAAAGGTTTTTATTAAATATTTATAAGCTAAGTCCCTATAGGTATTTTATTTTTTAGTACGTATTTGTTTTAAAATTTGCTTCGCTCTGGCTTTATATCCGGAACTTTGCATGTGGAAATCCTGTTCTAAAATTTGTGCCAATTCAGGATGAATCCAATCAAATTCTAAACCTAAAAGATAGAGCGTTTGCATACTATACGCTTTTGGTGCTATTTTTTCATCGTTTATCATATAGTCAAAGCACACAGAAATTATACGCTCTTTATGTATTGTTTTTAAAGCAGTTCTTAGTGTTGTGTTTTTAGTATCGTGATTAGCCTTAGCTAAATACTCGCAAATTTTGGCTACCGGACGCACCGCAGAATCTAGATAAACCGTGTGCATGTGTAATGTAAACCTATCTATGTGCGGGAGTAAGGCTTCTAAATTTTCGCCACACATAAATTCTAAAATCCATGCGGCTTTACAAGATAATTTATCGTCGGTTTTAAATAAAAGATCTAAAACACTAGGTATTAACTTAGGTTCTGCTAAAAGCATATGTGCAAAATACAACCGCTTTTCTCGGGAGTGATTTACGGTATTTAATTGTTCGTAAAGTTGCGTTGTAGTCACTTAAATGTTATACTTTTAATTCATAAATTTAAAGAAATGAAAAGTCTTAAGAAAATATTGATGTTACTTTTGGTTGTTTTTGTAATTGCTCAATTTTTTGGGCCTGAACAAAATACGGGAGATTTGGTATCTGTACAACCTTTTCTTGAAGAGACCAATCCGCGAGAACGTGTTGCAACTATTTTAGAAGAAGGTTGTTACGATTGCCATAGTAGTTATACCCGTTATCCTTGGTACAATAAAATTACACCTGTAAATTATTGGATGGCAGAACATGTTAATGATGGTAAAAAACATTTAGATTTTAGTAAATGGAATAGCTATTCTATTAAGAAAAAAGACCATAAATTTGAAGAGTTAATAGAGCTGGTTGAAGCAAAAGAAATGCCTTTAGAATCGTATACACTAATACATACGAATGCTAAACTTTCAGATGCAGACATTGTCTCTGTTAAAGAATGGGCAGAACATGTCCGAATTAAATTTACTTTAATGCCCCAGCCAGAATAATTTATGAAACATGTTTTAATTATTGGTTTTGTATGGCCCGAGCCAAAATCGTCTGCTGCAGGAAGCAGAATGTTACAGCTTATTAATACCTTCCAATTACAAAACTACCACATTACATTTTCTAGCCCGAGTAGTAAATCTAATCAAGCTTCAGATTTAAAATCCTTAGATATAGAGGAACAAGTAATTGCTTTAAACGATTCAAGTTTCGACGATTTTATCACCAAATTACAGCCGGATATTGTAATTTTTGATCGGTTTATGATGGAAGAACAATTTGGTTGGCGTGTCACCGCATGTTGCCCAAATGCTCTAAAAATTCTAGATACCGAAGATTTACATGCTTTAAGAAAAGGAAGACAACAAGCGTATAAAGATCAGGTCGAGTTTAATGACACCTATTTATTTAATGATGTTGCTAAAAGAGAAATAGCGAGTATTTATAGGTGTGACATTAGCCTTATGATCTCGGAAGTTGAAATTGAATTGTTGACTCAGAAATTTAATGTGCCATCAAATTTATTGCTTTATGTGCCGTTTATGTTAGATGGTAGTTTAGAAGCGCATCAAAATAAATTACCTGCTTTTAATGAACGTCAACATATTGTAACTATTGGTAATTTTTTACATGAGCCAAATTACCAGTCGGTTTTATATTTAAAGCAAACACTTTGGCCATTAATTAAAGCTCAATTACCAAACGCAGAATTACATATTTACGGGGCTTATGCTTCACAAAAAGTCACTCAATTGCATCAACCTAAAGATCGTTTTTTTATAAAAGGCTTTGCCGAGGACGTGAATGCGGTTATGCAGCAGGCAAAAATCTGTATAGCTCCATTAGTTTTTGGAGCTGGTTTAAAAGGGAAATTGGTAGATGCTATGGCGAATGGTACGCCTTGTGCCATGTCTTCTATAGCAGCAGAAGGTATGTTTGGAGCTATGATACCTAATGGTTTTATAGAAGATGATCCTGACATATTTGTTGAGAATATAGTAGACTTATATCAAAATGAGGCCTATTGGAATGAAAAACAACAATTAGGATATCAAGTTTTAAATTTGCGTTTTAATAAGTTGTACTTTCAGCAACAGTTTATAGATCGTATAAAAGCGGTTACAAGTACATTAGCAGCACATCGTTTATATAATTTTACAGGTAGTATGTTGCAACATCACAGCATGCAAAGCACAAAATTTATGTCGCGTTGGATTGAAGAAAAAAACAAACACATTAGCAATATATAGGTATGGATTGGCTTTTTATTTTTCAGATTGTATATTTAATAATAGTTGGAATAGTGTGTTTACGCGTGATTTATGATACCAATCATATCACCAAGACATTGTCCTATTTGTTGGTGGTTATCTTTATTCCTTTTATAGGAATTATATTTTATTTTTCTTTCGGTGTAAACTATAGAAATAGTAGAATTTACAGTAAAAAATTGTTTAGTAATATTGAGTTTGAGCGAAAATTAGAACTTCAACTTCAGCATTACGCAAAACAAATTATTAAAAACAAAGGATCGCTTTTAGAGTCTAATAAAAAGTTAATCCGTTTGTTATTCAAAGATATTTCTAGTCCGTTAACCAATAAAAATGAAGTCGATTTATTAATCAATGGCGAAACGAAATTCCCAGAAGTATTTAAAGCTATTGAAGCCGCAAAACATCATATTCACATTGAATATTATGTATTTACAGAAGATGTTGTGGGGCGGAAAATAGAAGAGCTTTTAATTAAAAAAGCCAAAGAAGGGGTTACTGTTAAGTTTATGTACGACGATTACGGGAGCAGTTCTATTCGTAAAAGTTTAGTGTATCGCTTACGTGAAGCTGGTATTGAAGCCTATCCGTTTTATAAAATTAAACTGATTTATTTGGCCAACCGAATGAATTATAGAAACCACAGAAAAATTATTGTTATAGATGGTCGTATTGGTTTTGTTGGTGGAATAAATGTGAGTGACACCTATACTAATGCTATTAAAACTAAACCTTTTCCGTTTTGGAGAGATACCCATTTAAAAATTCATGGTCCAGCAGTATGGTATTTACAATATCTGTTTTTATGCGATTGGAATTTTTGTGCCGATTGTAGTTTAGAACCTGAAGGTAATTTTTTTCCAGATTTAGATTCTTTTGAAACACAAGGCAATGTGGCCATACAAATTGCTGCTAGCGGTCCAGATTCCGAAACGCCAACTATTTTGTATTCTTTATTACAAGCTATAAGTCTAGCAGAAGAACAAATATTAATAACTACGCCTTATTTTGTGCCAAACGAAAGTATTATGGATGCGCTATGTATTGCAGCTATGAGTGGAGTTAGTGTGAAATTATTGGTGCCAAAAGTTTCAGATTCTAATGTTGTGAATGCAGCAGCAAGTTCGTATTACGAAGAATTGTTAAAATCTGGAGTCCAAATCTATCGCTATACCAAAGGTTTTATTCATTCTAAAACGATGGCTATAGACGATGAAATAGCCATTGTTGGATCTGCAAATATGGATATGCGAAGCTTCGATTTAAATTTTGAAGTGAATGCTATTATTTACGATAAAGGTGTAAATAAAAAACTTCAAGATGCTTTTGAAGACGATTTAAACGATGCCGAAGAAATAGATTTAGAACGTTGGTTAGACCGTTCATGGTATCATGAATTGCTTGAAAAATTAGCTCGATTATTATCGCCTTTACTTTAAATGTTCAGTATTTAGCGACGTTTTAAATTCTGAATTCTACTAAATAAAGTTGGGTGAGAGTAGTGCATAAACACGTAAGCAGGATGTGGTGTTAAATTACTTAAACTCGTTTTAGATAGTTTTTTAAGTGATGTTATTAAGTCTTTAGCATTATAAGTCGCTTTAGCATAATCGTCTGCTTGGTATTCAAATTTACGCGAGAACACATTCATTATTAAACTCGTAATTTCGCTTATAGGACTGTATAATAACCCGAATGCAATTAAGCCTACATGAAAACTAGGTGTGTCTACACCGATAGCTTGAGATAATAAAGGATTTGAGATGAATAAAGATAAGATAAATAAGGTTAAACCTGTAAGTAAAATAGAAGCGACCAAGTTAAACACAATATGTTTCTTTTTATAATGTCCCACCTCGTGAGCTAATACTGCAACAATTTCATCTTCACTTAAATCGTTAATTAAAGTATCGTAAAGGGTGACACGTTTTTCGCTTCCAAACCCAGAAAAATACGCATTGGCTTTGGTACTGCGTTTAGAGCCATCAATAACAAAAATGTTATCCAATTTAAAGCCAACCGTTTTAGCGTAATCAGATATTTTTTCTCGCAAACTTCCGTTTTCTAAAGGCGTTTGTTTATTAAATAAAGGCACAATTAATTTGGCATAAAACATGTTTAGAAACAAGCTAAATACGGCTACTAAGGCCCAAGCATACAACCAAAAGTGTTTGCCTGCAATGTCATAAAACCAGATAATTAAAGCTAGAATTCCGCCACCAATTAGAGCTAACATCAGCCAACCTTTTATTTTATCGATTAAAAATGTGGTTTTTGTAGTTTTATTAAACCCGAATTGTTCTTCAATTACAAAAGTTTGGTAGTAGGCAAAAGGCGTGGTTAAAATATCACTTCCCATCATTATTATTCCAAAAAATATAATGGCAATTACAATGGCATTATCACTCAGGCTTCTCGCAAAATTATCTACAAATTCAAACCCATCTAAAAATAAAAACGCTAACGTTAAAACTAATGAAAACCCAGAGGTGATGAGTCCAAACTTATAATTAGTCGCTTTATAACGTTGCGATTTTTTATACTCTTCAGTATCGTAAACATCTTGTAATTCTGCAGGTAATGCATCATTAAAATGTTTTGCATTTAAGGCGTCTAGAATTTTATCGACTATAAAATCAATAAGAATCAAGGCAATTATAATATAGAAAAGCGTAGTTGCTGTCATAAATAAGGGGATAGGAGTTTAATGGTATTAAGCGAATTGACGCTGACGCTTGGCTTCGAAAACTAAAATACCTGCGGCCACAGATACATTCATGGAATCTATTTCGCCTTGCATAGGAATAATAATATTTTGTGTTGCATGATCTCGCCATGCTGTACTTAAACCAGTTGCTTCGGTACCAACAACCAAAGCTGTAGCCGTTGTAAAATCTTGTGTATGGTACGGTTTAGAAGCTTGTAAAGCGGCACAAAATATATGAATGTCTTTCGATTTTAAAAATGAAATTATATCTGTTGTACTTCCAGAAGCCACCTGATTTGTAAATACACAACCCACGCTAGAACGGATAATATTAGGATTGTATAAGTCGGTTTTAGGGTTTGCAATAATAAACGCATCAATATTTGCTGCATCTGCAGTTCTTAACAAGGCTCCAATATTACCTGGTTTTTCGGGAGCTTCAGCAATTAAAATTAACGGGTTAGGTTTATCGAAAGTCAAATCTGTTAAGTCTAAAGTTTTCGACTTAGCCACAGCTATAACACCTTCGGTAGTGTCTCGATATGCTAATTTCTGATATACATCTTTAGAAACTTGAATAATTTCTGTTTGAGAAGTAGTTAACGTTTCAATTTGGTTAACTTCAATAAAATCGTTGCAAAATAAAAGGGTATCAATAGTGTAATGTCCTTTTAATGCCAGTGTAATTTCACGCTGCCCTTCGATTAAAAATAATCCCGATTTCTTACGGTCTCGAGATTTCTCTTTGAGCTGTACTAACTGTTTAATATAACTATTTTGGGTGCTTGTAATGTCTTTCATAACCTAAAAAAAACAAAAGTAAATGTTTTCCATGTAATTAATGCCTTTTGAATTCGTCAAAGACAATAAATCATTATAAACACTTATGAAAAACACCTTACTACTTTTATTTATTGTTGCCTTTGCATCTTGTAAGCAAGCATCAGAAAAAGAAAACACAACCCCAATGCCTGCAGAAGAAGTTGAAGCTCCAAAACAGGTTATGGAAAAATCTTATCCAGAACAGATCTCTAAAGTATTTGAAGCTCATGGCGGTTTAGAAACTTGGAATGCGATGCATACATTGGCATTTACCATGGAGAAACCAAACGGCGCAGAAGTGACTACTACAGATTTAAAAAGTAGAAAAGCACATATAGATATGCCTAACCACGTTTTAGGATTTGATGGTAAAGCGGTGTGGTTACAAGCTAAAGATACAACAGCTTATAAAGGAAAGCCTAAGTTGTATTATAATTTAATGTTTTATTTCTATGCGATGCCTTTCGTATTATCAGATGATGGGATTACCTATACAGATGTAGCACCCTTAGTATATGAAGGTGTAGAATATCCAGGTATTCAGATTTCTTACGGAGCAGGAGTGGGAGAGTCTCCAGAAGACGAATATATTTTATATTACAATCCAGGAACGTACCAAATGGCATGGTTGGCTTATACCATGACTTATTTTACTAAAGAGAAAAGTAAAAAATTCAACTATATAAAGTATGCAAATTGGCAAGATGTAAATGGTGTAAAATTACCAAAATCTATACAGTGGTTTAATGTTGTAGAAGGAAAACCTGTAGACATGAGAAATGAAGTTGTATTTTCTGATGTCAGTCTTTCTAAAGCTAAACAAGAGGCTTCGTTTTATGAAACCCCTGAGAGTGCTGAAGTTGTAGAATAATACTTTACAGATTTAATTTTATATTGATAAATGTTAACAAAGTCCCTGATATGGAGTTGTTAACATTTGTTGTTTTACAAGTTATTCATTAAAATAGTTTACTAATAGTGCAACCACATAACTGTAACTTTCCATGCCTTTAGCCTGATTATTGGCTTTTAAATACGAGTTGTAACTCATTTTAAAAAGGGGCTCTAGAGGGTTTTGATAGCTTTCCCAAAACAAGCGAGTTTCTTCGTAATTCTTTAAGACACCAACATGTACTTTTTTAATAATAATCTCGTATTGTTCGGGATTACGACGGTAAATTTCATTTAAACAATGGCGTAAGCCAAAGGCATAACCAGAGTATTTCATGTAAATATCGTCGTTATTTATGGTGGCTAAACAACCAATAAAATTAGCTTCGTTTTCTGCAGCATAGCCTAATTGATGAGCCATTTCGTGTGCAGATGTAGTTGGGAATTTATAACTCGGAATTAAATAATCTACTTGGGCTTCGTTAGTTAATGGGTTTAAATATCCACTAAAGCCCATGTATGTTAATGGGACACTAAATAACGATTTTTTAATGCTTTGCGGATGATATTTTAAATGCGGATATTGAGCCTCAAGATTTTTGTAACCCGCTTCAGAACGTTTCATGATTTCCGATTTGCTATAAGGCATTTCTACTTTTAACGTATCATTTTTAGTAATTTCTAACTGTAGTGTATTGGTTTTTTCAATTAATAAATCTGTCACAGTTAGTAATTGTTCCGTAGTATAATCGGCCTCTAAATTTAAATTGACATGAAGCGGTAAACGGTAATAGTTCATCCCCCAAAACATATGGAATGCAAAATAAATTAAAGTTACAGCAGATAAAATGTCAATAAGCCAAAACTGAGTATCTGTATAAATACGTTTTCTGTTTACAATAATCCATCTCACAAGGTAAACCACTCCAAGAGCATAAACCAAATCGCCAAAAGAGAACGGAATCCAGCCTAAACCATAGCGTAAGATTTTAGAAAGATATGGATATATTCCATTACTGTAATACTGTTCTATAATTTCAGGATAATTCGAGAAGAATTTCACAAGGAAATACACAGGAATTAGAGAAAAAGCAAGATAAGATTTTGGGTTTTTATACATGCTTCAAAAATAAGTAAATGTTTGTAATAGGTGGGCGCTAATATGTACCTTTGTGTAACATTATAAAACGAAATTATGAATTCAGAAATAAGAGCACTAGAACCCAAAGCCCTTTGGAACAAATTTGCAGATTTAAATGCGGTACCTAGAGCGTCTAAAAAAGAAGAGCAAGTCATTGCTTTTATGAAAGATTTTGGAACGTCTTTAGGCTTAGAAACGATAGAAGATGAAGTAGGAAATGTTATTATTAAGAAACCTGCAAGTGCAGGAATGGAAGATCGAGCACCAATAGTTATGCAATCCCATTTAGATATGGTGCATCAAAAAAATAACGATACGGTTTTCGATTTTGCAACTCAAGGTATTGAGATGTTAGTAGATGGAGATTGGGTGCGTGCTAACGGAACAACATTAGGAGCAGATAATGGTTTGGGTGTGGCTACAATTATGACCATTTTAGAAAGTGATGAGATTGCACATCCGCCACTTGAAGCCTTATTTACAATAGATGAAGAAACTGGAATGACGGGCGCTCAAGGTTTAAAAGGAGGTGTGTTAGAAGGTAACATTCTTTTAAATTTAGATACGGAAGAAGATGATGAAATTGGAGTAGGTTGTGCTGGAGGAATAGATGTTACAGCAACTAGAACGTACGAAGAGGAAGAAACACCTGAATTTAAATTAGGATATAAAATTACGGTTAACGGTTTACAAGGTGGACATTCAGGGATGCAAATTCATGAAGGTTTAGGAAACTCGAATAAGATTTTAAACCGTTTATTATTTGATGGTTTTGAAAATTTCGGATTGCGTATCTCTGAAATTGATGGTGGAAGTTTACGTAACGCCATTCCTCGTGAGAGTTTTGCTATTGTAGCTATTGATGCCATACATGAAGCAGCTTTTGAATTAGAAATGAAACTACAGACAGCAAACATTCAAGAGGAGTTAAAAACCATGGAACCAGATTTAAAAGTGACTGTTGAAGATGTTGCGTTACCAGAAAAAATCATGGATTTAGGTGTGCAAGAAGGCTTTACTCGTGCTTTATATGCAGCGCATAACGGGGTATTCCGTATGAGTGCAGATATTCCAGAATTGGTTGAAACCTCTAATAATATTGCGCGTGTAATTGTAAAAGACGGTCATATAAAAGTTGGATGTTTAACACGCTCTTCTGTAGAAAGTTCTAAATGGGATTTAGCCAATACCTTACGTGCTACATTTGAATTAACAGGGTGTGAAGTTGCTTGTACTGGAGATTATCCAGGTTGGGCACCAAATATGGAGTCGTCTATTTTAAAAGTATTAGATAGTACTTACGAAAAATTACATGGTGAAAAGGCTCACGTTGCTGCCTGTCATGCAGGATTAGAATGTGGAATTATTGGATCTAATTATCCAGAGATGGAAATGATTAGTTTTGGACCGACTATTAAAGGAGCACACTCTCCAGACGAACGTGCTAGTATTTCATCAACTCAGAAATATTGGAAATTTGTTCTTGAAATTTTAAAAGAGATTCCTAAAAAATAGGACTCACTTTAATATAAAAAAGCCGCTATAATTAGCGGCTTTTTTATGTCTAGATGTAAAATATATTGATTATTATTCAGCAATTCCAACAATTTCTAAATCGAAAATTAAGTTTGAATTTGGTGCAATTACTGGTGGTGCACCTCTTTCTCCATATGCTAAAGCAGCAGGAATATAGGCTCTAATTTTATCTCCTACATTCATGTTTAACATGGCTTCTCTAAATCCAGGAATTAAACCAGCAGTTTCATTATAAATCATAGGGAATGGTTTGTAACCACCTTGTTGGTCTCTTTGCGGATTATAGACTCCAAATTCTTTAGCAACTTCAACATAATTAGAATCAAATAAAGAACCATCTTCTAAATAACCTGCATAGTTAATAAGTACTTTGTCTGTAGATTCTGGTTTCACACCGTCTCCTTCAGATATAACTGAAATTCCTAAACCTGTAGGAAGTGTTTTCATGTTTGCTTTAAGAGCATTGTCTTGTTCTAAAAATGCAGCTTTAGCCTCATTTGTTTTTTTCTCGGCCTCTTCTTTTTTGCGTTCAATCTCAGCAAAACTATTTAAGAATACAGCATTCGCGTCAAACTTTTTAGCCACAGAACCTTTTCTAATAATGTTTATTGTTTCAATAACCACATCTTCTAAAGGCTTGTCTCTTGCATTTTTTTCTACATTAGAAATAGAATCTTGTACATCAAGACCTAATACTAATTCTCCGAACACACTGTGTCTGTTGTCTAAATTTGGTGTAGGAATTTCTGTAATAAAAAACTGACTTCCGTTAGATCCAGGTCCAGCATTTGCCATAGATAATATACCTGGCTTATCGTGCTTTAAAGAATCTACAAATTCATCTTGAAATTTATAACCTGGTCCGCCAGATCCTGTTCCAGTTGGATCTCCACCTTGAATCATGAAACCATCTATAACACGATGAAAAATAATACCGTCATAGAATTTTTTTCCTTTGTATATGCTGTCTACCATTGTATTTGTTCCTTCTGCAAGCGATACAAAATTGGCAACCGTAACTGGCGTTTTTTCGAATTCTAGGTTAGCTACCATAGTTCCTTTGTTAGTAATGATTTCAGCATACATTCCGTCTTCTAAATCAGGATATTTTTCGTTACATGCTGTAAAACTTACCATAAGGGCAAGTAAAAAGAATTTAAATGATTGTTTTAATAATGTCATTTGTGTGAAATTAATTTTCGATTATTGAATGAATAGTTACTTTACAAATCAGTGGTGTGTTTGTAGTAATTTTATTTTGATCTCCATAATAGCCATATGCTATTGCCGATGGGAATAAGAATGTTGCTGTTTCTCCAGCTTTCATTAATTTAAGTCCTTCACGCAATCCGGTAAACAATTCCTGTTTATCCATGATATAGGTGTCTGGTTTTGTTTCGGCATACGTATAAACCACATCTCCGTTTATGGTTTTAACGTTGTAATCGAAATTTACAACATCTCCAAAATCTGGTTTAGGTATAGAATCCGATTCTACTTTAGTATTAAAGGTATACCAAAATCCGTTCTGAGAAGTTAAATAATCTTGATTGGTATCGGCATCCATAATGTCTTGAAAACGCGATTTTTCGTTTTCGTATAGTTTAATGTTTCGTGCTACAGATTCATCTATATACGAACCACTTTTTACAGATATTGGTCGTCTGGCTTCTGGGGACTTACAGCTTAGTATACTGAAAATTACCAAACAACATAAACCTAGTTTTTTCATGAGGTTAGTTCATTTTTATGGTTTGGTAATATACTAATAAATTTTTCAATGGTTTCATTTAAACTTAAATCACTTTTTCCTCCAGCGGCATTGGTGTGTCCGCCACCTTCAAAATACTGTCTAGAGAATTCATTTACAGAAAAATTGCCTTTAGATCTTAGTGATATTTTAATAATATTATCTTGTCTGTGTTCAATAAAAATAGCCGCAAAAATGATATTATTTAAAGATAGACCGTAGTTTACAAAGCCTTCAGTATCTCCTTTTTTAAAGTCGAATTGATTTAATTCGTCTTGAGATAACGTAATATATGCCGTTCTTAATTCTGGAATAACTTTTAAATTACTTAAGGCGCAACCTAAAAGTTGAAGCTTTTCGTAACTATTTGTGTCGTAAATATTATTGTGAATTTGTGCGTTATTAGCACCAACTTCAATAAGTTTACCTATAATGTAATGGGTTTTACTCGTAGTAGAAGGAAACCTAAATGAACCGGTATCTGTCATTATTCCAGTATATAAACAAGTCGCTATATCTGCAGTAATTTTACTGTCGTCTCCCAACATTTCAATAAATCGGTATACCATTTCGCAGGTAGAACTCATAGTAACATCAGAAAATACATAAGTCGCATAATCGTCTGGTTGTTGGTGGTGGTCTATCATGAGTTTAATTGCTTCACTTTTAGCAATCATATCGCCCATGTGTCCCACACGGTGTAAAGCATTAAAATCTAATGTAAAAATAAGATCTGCGTCTTGTAATAATGTATTGCAACGTTCTGTTTCAGAATCGTATTTTAAAACAGTATCGTCTCCAGGTAACCATTTTAGAAAGTCAGGATAATCGTTAGGAGACATAACTAAAGCATTGTGATTATTAGCTTTTAAATAATGATATAAGGCTAGGGTAGATCCCATAGCATCTCCATCTGGATTTTTATGTGGAACAATAATAATCTGTTTTGGAATGCTTAAAAGCGCTTGTATTTGGTTGATTTCTGCTGTTGTCATAAGAGGCGAAGATACAATTTTTTAATGTGTGTTTATATTGTATTTCCTAAGAAATGCATTACTTTTGAAGCAAATTTATAAAACAAATGGCAACAAATAGAACATTTACAATGCTTAAGCCAGATGCGGTTGAAAACGGACACATTGGCGCAATTTTAGAAAAAATCAACGCTTCAGGATTTAGAATCGTTGCATTAAAATTAACGCAAATGACTACGGCTGATGCTCAAGCATTTTATGCAATACATAATGAAAGACCTTTCTTTAATGATTTAGTAGAATTCATGACACGTGGACCAATCGTTGCTGCAATTTTAGAAAAAGAAAATGCAGTTGAAGATTTTAGAACACTTATTGGAGCAACTAATCCAGCAGAAGCTGCAGAAGGAACAATACGTAAATTGTTTGCTGCATCTATAGGAGAAAATGCTGTACACGGAAGTGATAGTGATGAGAATGCTGCTATTGAAGGCGCTTTTCATTTCTCTGGAAGAGAGATGTTTTAGATTTAAAACTTTTCAATATATTTTAAAGCCTGTAATTTTTTTACAGGCTTTTTGTATTTAAAAGGGGTTAAAATTTGAATTACTTAAAGATTTCTTTATTTTGGTGTAATGGAAAGGCAACGTTTACCAAAACAACCTAATTCAATTATTTCTTACTTAAGGGTGGGTAGACTGTTGTACTATTCTCTTTTCCTTTTTTTGTTAGAATCTTGGATATATTGGGTGCAATTAAAAGCATCTTTTTTACACTCTAATTTATGGATTCAAGCTTTTTGGATTTGGTGTTTTCTCTTTTCTTTTGTCCATATTTTTTTGGTATTAATGGATGGTTGGTCGCGTTACCAGAATTATAAACGCGCTAAAGATCAGTTTTTTGAGTACGGATTTAGAAAGCGTATTGCTGCGAATTACATCATTTCAAAATGTCAACGCGAAGCCGCAATAGTTGCAGCAAGCGAATTAGGATTAGAAGAAAAGGTTAGTCGTTATTACGAACATTGTGGTGTAAAGTGGTATCACTATGTACCGTATTTTATGGTGAAGGATCCGTTTTTTTTATTTCGAAAAACATTTTGGTCTCGTACCTTTTTAGAAGGTAATTATACACCTAAATTCAATTATAAAAAACTTCAACTCGAGTTAGCTTCATGATAGTTTCTGCTATAGATTTAAGCAAATCATACGGTAAATTACAGGTTTTAAATTCGGTAAATTTACAGTGTAAAGCCGGAGAAATTTGTGGTGTTTTGGGTGCCAACGGAGCAGGAAAGACTACGCTGTTTAAAATAATTTTAGGATTAATACAGCCTGACTCTGGTGCGGTAGTTTTACATGCTCAAGGTGTAAAGCCTATTGGAGGCATTATAGAAAAACCTGCACTGTACGAGTATTTAAATGCAGCAGAAAATTTAAAACTATTCAGTAAAATTCAAGGTTTAAAAATAACTTCAGAAACAATTGAAGAGAAACTTAACCAAGTTGGATTAGCAACTGATAGAACAGATCTTGTAAAGCATTATTCTATGGGAATGAAACAACGGTTAGGAATTGCTATCGCATTACTAAATCATCCGAAATGTCTGGTTTTAGACGAGCCTTTTTCAGGATTAGATCCTTTAGGAATTACAGCTTTACGCAAGCTAATTATAGATTTAGCGGAACAAGAACAGCTCGCTATTTTAATTTCCTCGCATATTATAGATCAATTAAGTAAAATTTGTAATACAATGTATGTTATGAGCAAAGGCAAAATTATAAAATCGGGTTTAGCTCAAGACATTATTTTAGAAAACACAACGAGCTTTAGTTTTAGTGCTCCAAATATTAAATCGTCTAAAGCTTTAAAAGCTTATGATGTGTTGTTTAAAGGTGAAATTGCACAGGTTGCTATTTCAACAAACGAAGTTCCAAAATTAATTCAAGAATTGTCTGAAGAACACATTTATATAACTTCTTGTGTGCCGGAATTAGATATGGATAAATTATTTCAATAACCAGAGGATGCGCGCATTAATTTATTCAGAATTTTATAAACTCTTTAAGCAAAGTAAAACGTATTATGCTTTGGCGGCGCTATTTATTATTGAAGGTGTCGTGTTAATAAGTGCTTATTTTCAGGGGACAAATATTATTGATATTCTTTTAGATAACTTAAAACAGACATTCTATTTTGAAGGGACCTTGTTAAACGGAAATCTTTTAGTGTACCTGATATTAAATACGTTGTGGTTTCACTTACCATTAATATTAATGATTATTGTGTCTGGTATACTAACATCAGAATATAAAGACAGGACAGTCCAAGCTGTTATGTTACAACCCATAAGTAAATGGAAATTTATAAGCAGTAAATATATTGTAGCCATAGTGTTTACAATTGCTGTTGTGTTTTTTGTAGCACTTTCTGCATTTGTATTATCGTACGGTATATTTGGTAAAGGCGATTTAATCGTGTATTTAAATGCTTTAAATTTCTTTGAACACACAGATGCATTTAAGCGTTTAATATGGGCTTTTATGTCTGGAACATGCTCTATGGTATTTTTTTCTGTTTCGAGTTTAACCATAGCCGTGTTTTTTAAAGAAGCGACCAAAACATGGATTGTGTCTGCGTTTTTCTTAATACTGTCTAATATACTTCTAAAAGTAGATTTTGGTATCCATTGGTTTAATCGGTTATTTTTTGCCAAATTAAACGATACTTGGCAATATTTTTTTTATACGACTATTCATTGGAAAACCATATTAGAAAACACATTATTTTTAAGTGTTTATATTGTATTAATAATGTGGCTTGGTATTTATGTGTTTAATAAAAAAGATATCGGATGATTAAAATTTTACTTGCGTTTTTTTGTATGTCGGCTGTTTTTGCTCAAGAGGTAGATGCCGATTTATTGGCTGTTAAAGCACGTATGGATCGTGTGGAACATTTTACGGTAGACATACAGTTAGATGTAGATATTAGTTTTATTAATATGCCTACCAAGCAAGCTAAAATGATTTATAATAAAGGTAAGCATACACAATTCTCTTCATCAGATTTTGTAATGATTCCTAAACGTGGTTTAGATTTTTCTTTACAGCAATTGTTTGAATATCCGTTTATAACGGTTGATCGGGGAGAAGAACAACGCAATGGTGTAACTTATAAAGCTATAAATGTTATCCCGACAGATAAGCGAGCAGATTTTTCTATCGCAACCCTATTAATTGATACGAAACATCTTAGAATTGCCGAATCTGAAATTTTTACAAAGAAACATGGTGCTTATGTTTTGGTGTTTCAATACGAAAATGAGGCATCTTTATTACCCGAACTGGTAGCTGTGAATTTTGAAATGGAACGTATTAAAATACCGCTTAATTATATGGGGAAAGATATAGATGTAGATAAAAAGCAAATGAAAACAGATGGTGTTAAAACAGGTAAAATCACATTAAAAATGTCTAATTATAGCATAGAAATGTTATAATTTATCGAGTTCTAACTGATAATCATACTGTAAATCTTCGTGAAGCGTAGCAATGCTTTTTTTAATACTGTCTATAGTTCTGTTATATAAATTAACTAGCGTAACATTCTTTTGTATTGAAGGTTTAAAGGTTTTTAATTCTGAACAGAAAAATAATAACAATTCGACTTCTGTTTCCTTTTTACCAGAATATCTGGCGTAAGTTTTAATTTGTCTTAGAATTTTACGCACACTCTTTTTTATATAATGATAACTGTTGGTGTTTATGGTTTTAAACTGTTCAGACATTTCAATTTTTATCTGATTGATGTATTCAGACTCATTATAAGACTCGACTAATAAATAGGTGAGGAGCTCTTTATTTTCTTTTTTAAATTTAGATAAGCGTAAACATATTTCTATTAGTTCTGCTTGCGTTTGCTCTTGTAATTCCGTTTTAAGTTGTCGTACTGTAGCTGCTTTCATTTAAACGTTATAATGCTCTCGTATAATATTTCGTACTCTAATTAATCTGTAAATACCGATGGCTAAAATAATTGGAGCCATAATTAATAAAACAATTCCAAACCATTCCATTTGTACAAACATATGCATTTTAATAATGGTAAGTCCCGTTCCTAGAAACACCATAAAGGTTCTAAAATAAGCTAAGAATGTACGTTCGTTTGCAAGTTTGGTGCGTTCTATCGCTAACCAATCTCTTGTTATTAATGCAGGAGGTGTGATAGCTTCTTCTTTATCCATATTGCTGGCAGTTGTGTTATATTTTGAAATAAAGATAATAAAAGCGAACTTTTTAATATCATTTTAGAAACAATAAGACAAAAAAAAGCTCAATCTTACGATTGAGCTTTTAAATATATTAAGTGAATCAGAATTTATTTCTGTTTCATAGCAGCGTCAGCTTCTACCATATTTTTCATTTCCTTTTCTACCATTTCGTAGAATTGGTCAATTTTAGGAAGTACAACAATACGTGTACGTCTGTTTGTTGCTCTGTGTTCTGCAGTATCATTATCTACTAATGGTACATAGTGACTTCTACCAGCTGCAATTAGTTGAGCAGGATTAACATCTAAGTCTTGTAATACACGTACCACAGAAGTCGCACGTTTTACACTTAAATCCCAGTTGTCTTCTAAGATACCACCTTTTTTGTAAGGTACGTTATCTGTATGACCTTCAACCATTGCTTCGAAATCTGGCTTGCTGTTTACAACTTTAGCAACTTTAGCTAATACTTCTCTTGCTTTGTCTGTTACGATATAACTTCCACTTTTAAATAATAATTTATCAGCGATAGAAATAAATACAACACCTTTCTCAACATTAATTTCAATGTCTGGATCGTTAATACCAACCTCTTTCTTTAAACTAGTTACTACAGCTAAAGTGACACTGTCTTTTCTAGTTAAGGCATCTTGTAATCTTGTAATCTTAAGATCTTTTTCTTTTAAGCTTTCTAAAGATTTTTCTAAATTTTCAGCACCTTTTTGAGTAAGTGTTGTTAAGTTACCTTTAGTATCAATTAAATCTGTAATCTGATCTTTCAAAGCTTCAGCTCTTGCGGTAGCAGCAGCCTTCTCTGTTAAGCAACTATTTAGTTTAACGGTTGCTGTATTTAATAAATCTTGGGTTTCTTTTTGTTTAGCTTCCAATGCTGCATAGTCTTTCTTAGACACACATGATGATAAAAGGAGCAAAGCAGCAGCGCTGCTTAAAATTAGTTTCTTCATAATAATTTTTAAATTACATTTAAACATATCAAAAATATGAAAAAAAAGATGTTTAAAGCGTGTTTAACAAAACTTTTACTAACTATTTTATAATTGTTTGTACATTTTTTTCTTTTTTAAGAAATATTCCCAAACAATAGATCTTATTTTGAAATAATTAGGCTGTTTTGCTAGGGTTTGTCTTTGTTTCAATAATCTTGATATCTGACCATAAAAACTAAAATGAGCACGAATTATTGCATAGAAATGCTTGAATTTTAGTTGTGCCACAAATTGTATGCCAGCCAAACCATCTAAAATCATTCTTAATACGATAATTGTATAGATATTTCCTTCAGCATTTTTAACTAAAAGGAATAAACTGTTTCTGAAATTGAGATATGTTTTCTGCGGATTTGAAGCATTTAAAGTAGCTCCACCAACATGATAGACTTCAGAACTTGGTACACATTTTACCTTATAATCTAAGTTTTTTGCCCGCCAACATAAATCTATCTCTTCCATGTGCGCAAAAAAAGCATTGTCAAATCCATTTATATTTTTAAAAACATTAGCTCTTATAAATAGGCAAGCACCTGTTGCCCAAAAAATATCTAGCGTGGTGTTGTATTGTCCTTCATCCTTTTCTACCGTATTAAAAATACGACCGCGACAAAACGGATATCCATATTTATCTATAAATCCGCCAGCAGCTCCAGCATATTCAAAATAATCTTTGTTTTTATAATCTAAAATTTTGGGTTGAATGATAGCTGTTTTGGGTTCAGACTGGAATGTTGCACGAATTGGAGCCAACCAATTAGGCGTGACTTCAATATCGCTATTTAGTAAACAAAACACATCTGCAGTAATATGCTTTAAGCCATCATTATAACCTTTAGCATAACCACCATTTTCTGGATTTACTATAATGTTTACAGTCGGAAATAGTGTGTTTATTACAGATACAGAATCATCTGTAGAAGCATTATCTATAACATAGATTTCTGCATCTTCAGCATGTTTTATCACAGTGGGTAAAAACTGTTGTAGTAACTTGGATCCATTCCAATTTAAAATAGCAATAGCAATTTTCATAACCAATTAGGCGTTGTAATTAGGAATATCTTGTAAAAAATTATAATGTTCGGCTTCAAAATCCATCTGACAATAATAATGATTTAATCCGTTAGTGACCATTAAATAACTGGCGTTAAGCGTTAAATTGTAACGGGCTATTTGGTCGAAGGTGCTTTGTGTAATTTTAATTTTAGGCGCTTTACACTCTACAATAACATGAATACTTCCGTCGGGATTAAAAATGACGATATCGTAGCGTTTTCGTAAATCGTTTACAATTAATTCTTTTTCAACATTTATTAATGATTTTGGATAGCCCTTTACTTGCATTAAATACTGAACACAGTGTTGGCGTACCCATTCTTCAGGCTGAAGAATTACAAATTTTTTACGAATATCATCAAAAATAGAAATTTTATTTTCGCTATTTTTGAATCGAAATGAAAACTTCGGAAAGTTTAGGTCTTGCATTGTTAGGTCTTGAATTTTCAAAGGTAGATTTCAAAATTCAAAAACCAAATTCCGAGAGTGTATTTTTGGAATAATCCTATATAGTTTACAGTTTGGACGAGATTAAACAATTAGTTGCCGATATAAAACAGAAAAAATTAAAGCCTATTTATCTTTTAATGGGTGAAGAGAGCTATTATATAGACAAGATTTCTGATTATATTGAAACACATGTTTTAAGTGAAGAAGAAAAAGGGTTTAACCAAATGGTATTGTATGGTCGCGATGTGACTGTAGAAGATATTGTTGGACATGCCAAACGTTACCCAATGATGGCAGAATACCAAGTTATTATTGTAAAAGAAGCCCAAGATTTAGCGCGTACTATAGATAAGATTTCAGATTATGCTAAGAATCCGCAACCTTCTACAATCTTAGTTTTAAATTATAAATACAAGTCTATAGATAAACGTAAGGCTGTATATAAAACCATTAAAAAAACAGGTGTTGTTTTTGAAAGTAAGAAGCTTTATGAAAATCAGGTAGCCGATTGGATTCGTCGTGTTTTAGCTCCTAAATCTTATACAATCACACCTAAAGCTTCACAAATGTTGGTAGAGTTTTTAGGAAATAACTTAAGTAAGATTAATAATGAGTTAGAGAAGCTCCAAATTATCTTACCCAAAGAGACTCAAATTACACCTGAACATATTGAAGAAAATATAGGAATTAGTAAAGATTATAACAACTTCGAATTAAGAAAAGCAATAGGAGCAAGAGATGCGCTGAAAGCACAGCGCATTGTGAAATATTTTGCCGAGAACCCTAAGGATAATCCTATGGTAGTTACGGTATCTTTGGTGTTCTCATTTTTTTCGCAATTGTTACAGGTTCATGGTTTATCGGATAAAAACCCTAGAAATGTAGCTTCAGCAATTAAAATAAATCCTTATTTTGTTGATGAATATCTCGTTGCGTTAAGAAATTATCCCATGAAAAAGGTGAGTGCAAATATTGCAATACTTCGTGAGTTTGACGTAAAAAGTAAAGGCGTTGGTTCTAATGCTGTACCACAAGGAGATTTATTAAAAGAACTGATGGTGCATTTAATGTTTTAAGTGTGTTTAAACCATGCGTTAGCTTATTGCCGTGCTCTTCTAAAGAAGGTAATAAAGAATAAACCAAGAGCTAAAAACATACTTATTCTAGCAATATAATCGCCAGCTGTAACATAAAAAGTCATATTTGTATTTACAGGAATATTAGCTTTTAAACTTCCTTGAGCATTATAAGCTAAGGTTTGTAAGAGTTCACCTTTCGGACTAATAAAAGCAGAAATACCTGTATTGGCACTTCTTGCAATTGCTCGGCGCGTTTCTATAGCACGAATTCTAGCATAACTTAAATGTTGTTTGTGCCCTTGAGTGTTTCCCCACCAAGCATCATTGGTCATAATAGCCAGTACATTAGCGCCATTTCTAACATATCCGGTCACATATTCTCCATACACAGATTCGTAACAAATTACAGGCGCTACTTTATAGTTGGTGTTTTTTAAGGTGAAAGCAGAGCGTTCTTCTTGAGTAGATTTCATGGCTACTGTGCCACCAAGATTTAGCATAGCATCTCCAATTAATGGTTTTAAAACACTTTGATAAGGAAAGTTTTCTACGCCAACAACCAGTTTTGATTTGTGATAAATTAAAGGTGCTGTATTCGAGTTTATTAAGGCTGCTGAGTTAAAATAATCGACCCATAAATGATCGTTATATTGATTTGATGTTGGTCTAATATCTGCCTTACTTGTATGCTTTTCGTAGAACTGTAATCCCAGTAAATAATTTAAATTCGGATAGTTGTACACAAAAGTCTTGGCTTTAAAAAACTCAGGACTTCTATTAAAACTCGGCAAATCTACACCATAATTTTCGGCTAAAACCGTTTCAGGAGTGACTAAAAGATTGGTTTTTTGTGTAATACTTTCTTGAGCTAAGCCTTGTAATAGATCTGCAACTTGTTCATTTGTGGCATTGTATTTTTCTGTGTATGGATCTATATTGGGTTGTAAAACAACAGCTTCAATAGTATTAGATTCTGGAGTGTATGTGTAATACCGAACAATAGAAATGGCAATTGGTATACAAATGAGTGCAGTGGTTTGTATGGCTGCACGTTTTAAAATGTTGGTATCAGAAAATTTAAAGTAAGCTAAAAGCGCTTTAAATAATATTACATTTACTAACCATACCCAAAGTGTTCCTCCAAAAGCTCCTGTAAATTCGTACCATTGAATCCATTTTGGGTGTTCTGAAAATGCATTTCCTAAATTTAACCATGGCCAAGAAAACTCCCAACCTAAATGTAATTTTTCAAAACAAATCCATAGGGTTATTAAAAAGCAAAGCGATTTATTTATTGTGGTGCGTTTAGCTACGGCTTGATAAAAAACGATGAGTAATGCCATTAGTAAGCTATTCACTAAAATAGCAAAACAAGCCCCAAATATATCTGCGTATTGTAACCAATTGGTCGTAATGTAATTCCAGATAAAGAATGCCAAATACGATAATCCAAATACGCGCCACCCTTTATATTTTAAAGTAGGATGTTCTTTGATTTGGTAAACCACATAAAGTAACGGAATAAAAGCAACAAAAAGTAAAACAGGAAAACCGTAAGTGGGCCAGCCAAGGGCTAATAATAATCCTGATGCAAGAGCTAATAGGAAGTGTTTCACAGTGTAAAAACTAAGTTTGTCAAGGACTAATACATCCTATAGATTAGTGTCTAAAGATACTAAAATCCAATTTTAAAGAAAACACATTCGAATATAAAGCTACACTTTGGTCGCCAATATCTGTAAATGCATAATCTATTTGAATGCCATTGTATTTAAAACCAACGCCAAAACTGGGCTGAAAAGTAACTTTTTCGGTATTATCAATTTGTAATTCATTTTGAAAATTACCCATTCCACCACGTAAATACACCATATTTAAATAGCCAAATTCAAAACCGAAGGACGGATTTATACTAACAGAACTTGTTGAAATGATATCATTATTTTCTTCGAAACGCAGCTGTAAATCGATCGCGGTTTCTAGAGAATAATCGTAATTAAAGTTGAACTGTTTTGAAATTCCCAGTTGTAATTTAGGAATTGTAATTTCTGTGGTTTCTGGTAATTCCTGGTTCTGACCTTCAATAGCATCTTGAACAGTCTGATATTTATCTTCGTCTATTTGCCAGGCATTAAAAGTTGTTGTAATATCTCTAGCCATCACCCCAAATTTCCAAGAGTCTGTTTCGTATTGAATACCAGCATCTAAACCAAATCCCCAAGAATTGGCAAACTCTCCAATAATACGTCTAATCACTTTGGCGTTTACGCCATAACTTAAGCCTTCAGCAAATGTCGGCCTTCTAGCATAAGAAAAGGTAACGCCGTAATCGGCGGTAGAGAATAACTGAATCCGGTCGTAGTTTATATTTCCTTCATCGTCTATTAATTGTGTGGTGTCTAAAATATCATCAACTCCAAAACGGATTAAAGATATACCCATCGCACTCCTATTATCTATTGGCATGGCATAAGCAACATAATCGTAATTGGCAATATTAGCAAAATAACTAGAGTGCATTAAAGACAGTTGGTTATCTTCTAAATGGACTAAACCTGCTGGATTCCAGTAACCCGAATTAACATCGGCCGTTTGGGCTGTTACCGAATGGCTCATTCCTAATGCAGCTGCATCGACACCAATATTCATGAATTCGTTAGAGTATTTTCTTGCGGTCTGGCTAGACACAGAAACCGTAAGTAAAACGAAAAATGTGGCGAATAAAATTCTCAATGCTAATTTTTTTTTACAAATATGCAGATAATTTAATTGGTTAAAAATTTTATTTCGGGCATTATGCTGCGTTAAGAGCCGTTTTAAAATTGTTTTGCCTAAGAAGTAACAAATTAATTAACTAAAAAAAGAGATGCTTATTGTGTTATTTATACAAATGCTTTTGTTTAAGACCGTATTTCTTTAGTATTTTTACACAAATTAAATACCCTATGTCGATTAAAAATTACGTGCCAAACGCGCTGACTTTATTAAATTTATTTTGTGGATGTATTGCTGTAATATTTGCTACTCACAATCATTTTATAGCGGCTGCAGCCTTTGTTTTTGGAGGTGTGTTTTTTGATTTTTTCGACGGATTTGCTGCACGAAAACTTAAAGTATCTTCAGAGTTAGGCTTACAATTAGACTCGCTTGCCGATATGGTTACGAGCGGAGTTGTTCCTGGGATAGTCATGTTTAAATTACTAGGCTTAAGTATAGGCAGATCTGAACTAGCAGTAGATGATGGTTCTTGGAATGCCTTTTTTAGCGGAGATGCTATTATGCCATCCTTCCTTCCTGTAATTGGTTTTTTTATCACTTTATCTTCTGCTTATCGTTTAGCTAAATTTAATTTAGATGAAGAACAACAAGATTATTTTAAAGGATTACCTACACCAGCAAATACCTTATTAATTATTTCGTTGCCTTTAATAATGGAATTGCAACATAACGATATCATGAATGCGATTATCATGAATCAAGGATTCTTAATTGCATTAACCATTACAAGTTCGTTTTTATTAAATGCACCAATAATATTGTTTGCACTTAAGTTTAAAACTTGGGATTTTAAACCCAATGCTATCCGTTATATCTTTTTAATTATAAGTGTGTTGTTGCTTGTGTTTTTACAATTTGCAGCCATACCATTAATTATTCTTGTGTATGTTGCCATGTCTATGTTAGATATTGTAATTAAAGGAGAATATTAAAAAGGATAACCGCTCTTTATTACGCACAACGTTTGTCACTATAAATTGAAAAATCGCTATACAAAAGGTTTTAAACACTTTATATAGCGATTTTATATTTAAATAATGTCTTTTAAAACAAAATGTAATTATGTTTAAAAGTCTAATTTTTTCTTACGAAGCTCGAAATTCTGACCCAAATAAACTTTACGTACCATTTCGTCTTCGGCAAGTTCTTCAGGTTTACCGGCCTTTAAAATACCACCTTCAAACATTAAGTATGTTCTATCTGTAATCGCCAAGGTTTCTTGAACGTTATGGTCTGTAATTAATATTCCAATATTTTTTTTGGTAAGTTGTGCTACAATACGCTGAATATCTTCAACAGCAACGGGGTCTACACCAGCAAAAGGTTCGTCTAATAAAATAAAATTAGGGTCTGTGGCCAGAGCCCGTGCAATTTCTGTACGTCTACGTTCACCACCAGACAATAAATCGCCACGGCTTTTACGTATATGTCCTAAACTGAATTCTTCAATAAGCGATTCCATTTTCATAAGTTGTTCTTTTTTACTCAACTTAGTCAATTGTAATACACTTAAAATATTATCTTCAATACTTAATTTTCTAAATACCGAAGCTTCTTGAGCCAAATACCCGATACCGTTTTGTGCACGTTTGTACATGGGATATTTGGTAATTTCTTTATCTTCTAAATAAATCGTTCCGCCGTTAGGTTTTATCAAGCCAACAATCATGTAAAAAGACGTGGTTTTTCCGGCGCCATTTGGGCCAAGTAAACCCACAATTTCACCCTGATTAACCTCTAAAGAGACATCTTTTACAACTTTTCGTCCGCCATAGGACTTCATTAAATGTTCAGCTTTTAATTTCACGTGTAAGCGTTTTTTAATCAGATTTAGAAATACAGAAGTGCTAAAATACTAAAATTAGCACATTCTGTTTTGTATACTTTTTAGATTTTAGCTTCTGAGGCTTCTAACTCATCCCAAAACTCGTAAGCACGGCGTAAGTGAGGAATTACAATGGTTCCGCCAACAAGGGTTGCAATACTTAAAGCTTCAACAACTTCTTCTCGAGATAAACCTTCTTTATAGGAGGTCTCCAAATGATATTTAACACAATCGTCGCAACGCAATACAGCCGAAGCAACAAGACCTAAAAGTTCTTTAGTTTTAACATCTAAGGCACCAGCTTGAAATGCATTGGTGTCTAAATTGAATATGCGTTTAATAATTTTATTATTATCACCCAAAATGCGGTCGTTCATTTTGGTTCTATATTCGTTAAATTCTGTGATATTATTTGACATTCTTAATGGCTTTAGATTTAGATCGTTCTTTTCTGGTTACAAATTTAGCTATAACAATACTCACTTCATACAGAATTAACACAGGAATAGCAACTATAACTTGACTGGCTATATCTGGAGGTGTAATAACCGCAGACACAATTAATACAATAACAAGTGCAAATTTTCTGTATTTTTTAAGGAATTCTGGTGTGATTATACCCGCTTTAGCTAGGAAAAAAATAATTATAGGCAGCTCAAAAATAATTCCAGAAGCAATAACAGAAGATCGAATTAAACTAATATAACTGCTTAAATCAAAATCGTTGTGTACTTTTTCACTGACTTGATACGTTCCTAAAAAATTAATAGATAACGGACAGATTACATAGTAACCAAATAAAACTCCTAAGAAAAATAAGAAAGATGAAATGGTGATAAATCCTCTTGAATTTTTACGTTCACTAGGATGCATTCCTGGACTAATAAATCGCCACAATTCAAATAGAATATATGGAAAAGAAATAATAAATCCAGCAGTAATCGCAGTCCAAATATGAGCAGAAAACTGTCCTGCCATGGTTCTACTTTGTATTTCGAAAGCCGCCTCATTAAAGCAAAAACTATCGTCTAATCCTAAAGAATTAGATATTCTACATAAGATATCGTAAGTGAAAAAAGTAGGTTTTGTAGGTCCGAAAATAAGGGTGTCGAATATAAAACCTTTAGCTAAAAAAGCAAGTACAGCAGCAATCATTACTGCTAAGGTTGCCCGAATTAAATGCCATCTTAAATCTTCAAGATGATCTAAAAAAGACATCTCGTTAACATTCTTTTTTTGTGCCATTATATAATGCCTTCTTTTATTAAATCGTGAATATGAACTACGCCTGCATAACTGTCGTTATCATCACAGACTAGTAATTGAGAGATGTCGTTTGTTTCCATAAGCTCTAACGCTTTAATGGCCATAGCATGTTCATTAATCACTTTAGGAGCTACACCCATAATATCCTTAGCTGTTAAACTTATAAAGTTATCTGTTTTTGTAAGCATACGTCTTAAATCTCCATCCGTAATAATACCAACAATTTTTTGATTTTCAATAACAGCAGTAACACCCAACATGTTTTTAGAGATATTCATAATAACCTCTTTTATATTCGTGTCTGGATGGACTTCGGGTTTATTATTTTGACTAGAGATATCGAGCACACGCAAGTATAATTTTTTTCCTAAAGCTCCACCTGGATGATACTTGGCGAAATCTCGACTAGAAAATCCGCGAACTTCCAACAAGCATACAGCAAGCGCATCGCCCATAGCAAGTTGTGCCGTTGTACTTGTGGTAGGTGCTAAGTTTAAAGGACAGGCTTCTTTTTCCACATAAGTGTTTAAAAAGAAATCGCAATGTTGCCCTAAAAAAGAATCGGCATTACCTGTAATTGCAATTAAAGTGTTTTGTGCACTTTTAATTAATGGTATTAAAACCTTTATTTCAGGAGTGTTTCCACTTTTAGAAATACAAATCACCACATCATCTTTTAAAATTAGGCCTAAATCTCCGTGTATAGCCTCAGCAGCATGCATGAATATTGCAGGTGTTCCGGTAGAATTTAGCGTTGCAACTATCTTATTTCCAATGATTGCGCTTTTACCTATACCTGTTATAATTACACGACCTTTAGAATTGTAAATAAGGTCTACAACTTTAACAAAATCGTCGTTTATATAAGATTTTAAATTTAATATAGCTTGACCTTCTAACTCAAAGACTTGATTTGCAGAGTTTATGATGGTTTGGTGTTTGTTCAAAATTTAATGATTTTTTAAGTTAATCCTTTTAAAGATTTTATTACCTTTAAACATAAACGAGCTTTTTAAAAAAAAAATCGCTTAGATTTGTTTTGCAAAACTAACGAAAAAAAACATTGAAGGTTCTCTAAATACAACGAATTAACTAATAGCCTAAGTTTTTTCCGCTGTATTAAATATGTAAACTAATATAAAAAAAGTACATGTCTAAAGTTGAAATTAACTTGCATTCTGCACTTAAAAAGCATTTTGGGTTTAACGCCTTTAAGGGCTTACAAGAATCTGTAATAGAAAGTCTTTTAAGTGGTCAGAATACATTTGTTATCATGCCCACCGGTGGAGGTAAATCTTTATGTTACCAACTGCCTGCATTAATGCAAGAAGGTACAGCGATTATTGTTTCTCCTTTAATCGCACTAATGAAAAATCAAGTAGATGCCATTCGTGGGATCTCTAATGAAGAAGGAATTGCACACGTTTTAAACTCTTCACTTAACAAGACTGAAATTAAACGCGTAAAGCAAGATATTACAGATGGTGTAACTAAACTCTTATATGTTGCTCCTGAATCTTTAACGAAAGAAGAAAATGTAGAGTTTCTGCGTACGGTCAAGATTTCATTCATGGCCATAGACGAAGCGCACTGTATAAGTGAATGGGGTCATGATTTTAGACCCGAATACAGAAATCTAAGACATATTATACAACGTATAGGTGATAATATTCCAATTATTGGGTTAACAGCTACAGCAACGCCAAAGGTTCAAGAAGATATTTTAAAGAATTTAGGTATAAATGATGCTAAAACATATAAAGCATCTTTTAACAGACCTAATTTGTATTACGAAGTTCGACCTAAAACTAAACAAGTTGATAGCGATATTATCCGTTTTGTAAAACAGAATGAAGGAAAATCGGGTATTATTTATTGTTTAAGTAGAAAACGCGTAGAAGAATTAGCCCAAGTGTTACAAGTAAATGGTGTAAAAGCACTGCCTTATCACGCTGGTTTAGATGCTAAAACACGAGTAAAACATCAGGACATGTTCTTAATGGAAGATGTAGATGTTGTTGTGGCAACTATTGCTTTTGGTATGGGTATCGATAAACCCGATGTACGTTTTGTAATTCACCACGATATTCCTAAAAGTATAGAAAGTTACTATCAAGAAACTGGTCGTGCTGGTCGAGATGGAGGTGAAGGTCACTGTTTAGCCTATTATGCGTATAAAGACATTGAAAAGTTAGAAAAATTCATGTCTGGTAAACCCGTAGCCGAACAAGAAATAGGACATGCGTTACTACAAGAAGTGGTTGCTTTTGCAGAAACATCAATATCCAGACGTAAATTTATACTTCATTATTTTGGTGAAGAATTTGATAATGAAACTGGTGAAGGTGGAGAAATGGACGATAATGTTCGTCACCCTAAAAAGCAAAAAGAAGCGAAAGACGATGCTGTTCTGCTTTTAGACACAGTAAGTAAAACTAAAGAAAAATATAAATCTAAAGATTTAGTAAGTGTTATTGTTGGTAAAACAAACGCTTTAATTAAATCACATAAAACAGACGAACAGCCATTTTTTGGAGCAGGTAAACACCATGAAAGTAAATACTGGATGGCTTTACTGCGACAGGTTTTAGTCGCAGGATATTTAAAAAAGGATATTGAGACGTATGGCGTTTTAAAATTAAATGAAGCTGGTAAAGATTTTATATCCTCTCCAAGTTCATTTATGATGACTGAAGATCATGTGTTTAGTAACGATTTAGATGAAGGGACTGTGACCTCTGTAAAAAGTTCTGGCGCTACCACAGATGCCACATTAATGCGTATGTTAAAAGACCTACGTAAGGTAAATGCTAAAAAACTAGGCGTGCCACCATTTGTTATTTTTCAAGACCCATCTTTAGAAGATATGGCGTTAAAATATCCAATGACGGTTGCAGAGCTATCTAATGTACATGGTGTAGGAGAAGGAAAAGCCAAAAAATATGGGAAAGATTTTGTAAATCTGATTTCTAAATATGTTGAAGAACACGATATTGTTCGTCCAGACGATTTGGTAGTAAAATCTACAGGAACAAATTCGGCTTTAAAACTTTACATCATTCAGAATATTGATAGAAAATTACCTTTAGATGATATTGCTACTGCTAAAGGCATGGAGATGAAAGATTTTATTAAAGAAATGGAAGCCATTGTCTTTTCGGGTACAAAATTAAATATTACTTATTGGATTGACGATTTGTTAGACGAAGAACAACAAGAAGAGATTCATGATTATTTTATGGAGTCTGAAACTGATAAGATAGATGTTGCTATTGAAGAATTTGATGGCGATTACGACGATGAAGAATTACGTTTATGTCGTATTAAATTTATTAGTGAAGTTGCTAACTAAGAAATTATACAGCTTTTATAAATTATTAAAAATAAAAAAAGCGTTCAATGTATTTGAACGCTTTTTTTATATAAAAGTTTTGCTTTCTATAAATGAAAACATTGTTTTGCAATCTCTAATTCTTCATTAGTAGGAACAATTAAAATTTTAGTCTTAGAATCTGAAGTGCTTATTGTTCTAATCTCAGGAGAACGTAATGCATTTAATTCTTCATCTAAACGCAATCCGAAAAAGTCCATATCATCACAAATTAACTTTCTAATTGTAGAACTATTTTCACCTATTCCAGCAGTAAATACTATGGCATCTAAACCATTCATTGCAGCAGCATAAGCACCAATGTATTTTTTAATACGGTAAGCATTCATTTCTAAAGCAAGGATACAGTCTTTATCACCTTCAGCAGCTTTTGCTTCAATATCGCGTAAATCACTATGACCTGTTAAACCTAACATTCCACTTTTTTTCTGTAGAACATCATTTACTTCGTCTAAGGTGTAACCTAAATTATTTACCATATGGAAAATAATACTATGGTCCAGATCTCCACTACGCGTTCCCATAATTAAACCATTAGTAGGACTAAATCCTAAGGTATGGTCCATACTCTTACCATTAACAACAGCAGTCATACTACATCCATTTCCTAAATGAATATTAATAATTTTAGAACTGTTTAATTCTAAATATTCAATAGCTTTTTCTGAAATATATTTATGGCTTGTTCCATGGAAACCATATAAACGAATTTTGTGCTCTTCTAAAAGTGAGTTAGGGATTGCATATTTAAAAGCCTTTTCTGGTACAGATTGATGAAATGCTGTATCGAAAACGGCTACTTGTGTGGCTTTAGGGAATATTTTTTCCGCTACTATAATTCCTTCATAATTTGATGGGTTATGTAAAGGAGCTAAAGAGAATAAACTTTTAATTTTATCTTTAACTTTATCATCAATCACTGTGGTGTCTGTAAACGTGCTTCCGCCGTGCACAACACGATGACCAATAATATCAATATCATCTGTAGAACTTATAACGCCTAATTTCTCATCTAATAATAAAGCTACCACTTTTTCTAAACCAATAGTATGATTTTCAATACTAGAAATGGTGTCTGTTTTATTACTATCTGTTTTATAATGTAATTCTGCATTATCCAAACCTATACGTTCAACCAAACCAGATGCAATAACAGCTTCTGATGGCATATCTATAAGTTGAAATTTAATTGAAGAACTTCCAGAGTTGATTACAAGAATTTTCATGTGTTTGTTTTGACTTGAATATTTAATTTTTAGTTTTGTTTAGATCCCTTGCGCTTGAATAGCTGTTAAGATTACGGTATTTAAGATGTCGTCTATAGTACAACCACGACTTAAATCGTTAACTGGTTTATTTAAACCTTGTAACATTGGTCCGATGGCTAAAGCCCCAGTTTCTCTTTGTACTGCTTTATAAGTGTTGTTTCCTGTGTTTAAGTCAGGGAAAATAAGTACTGTAGCTTGTCCTGCAACTTCTGATCCAGGCATTTTACTTTGTCCAACTTTTAAATCTACAGCCGCATCGTATTGAATAGGACCTTCAATTTTAAGATCAGGACATTGTGCTCTTACAATCTCTGTTGCTTCTCTAACTTTATCTACATCTTCACCTTTTCCAGAAGAACCAGAAGAGTACGATAACATTGCAATACGTGGTTCTATACCAAAGGCAGCAGAACTTTTTGCTGAAGAAATGGCAATTTCTGCTAATTGAGCTGCATTTGGATTTGGGTTAATAGCACAATCTCCAAATACAGAAACACGGTCGTCTAAACACATAAAGAATACAGACGATACGATAGAACATTCTGGTTTGGTTTTAATAAATTGTAATGCTGGTAAAATAGTATGTCCTGTAGTGTTTACAGCTCCAGAAACCATACCGTCGGCATCATTTTTATAAATCATCATGGTTCCAAAATAAGACACATCATTCATAATGTCTCTTGCCATGTCCATGTTTACGTTTTTATGTTTACGTAATTCGTAGAAAGTCTCAACGTAGTCTTCAAAGTTTTCGTAATCTGAAGGGAAAATAATTTTAGTTTTATTGTAGTCTAAACTTAAACCAAGTTCACTTACTTTTTCTTTAATTTCTTTTGGGTTTCCTAAAAGAATAATATCTACTAAATCTAAAACTTCTAAACGCGCAGCTGCAGTTAAGATTCTAGGATCTGATGCTTCTGGTAATACAATACGTTTTTTAGATTTACGTGCTTTTTGAATTAAGTTGTATTGGAACATACGTGGCGTAGTAACCTTATTTTCAAAAGACGTAAGCTTTTCTAATAAGTTATCTACACGTACATGCTTTTGGAAGGTCTCTAAAGAAGTTAAAATCTTAGTTTTACTTTCAGCATAAATATTAGATTTAATATTTCCAATTTTACGTGTGGTATTAAACGTTCCGTGATTTACAGAAATTATAGGTACTACAGAAGATAAACCATCTATTAATTTTAAAATAGAAGGTTCTGGAAGAATACCACCAGTTAAAATAATACCAGATATGTTAGGGTAATTACTAGAAGTGTGCGCTTGTAACGAACCTAAAATTAAATCGGCACGATCGCCAGGTGTAATTACTACAGAGCCTTCGCGTAAATGTGTAATAAAATTACGTAGTTGCATAGCACCTACAGCAAAGCGTCCAGATAAGTTTCCTAAATGCTCTTCTCCAAAAAGTACTTTTCCATTTAAGGTTTCTTTAATCTCTTTTATGGTTGGAGAAGCTAAAGATTTAACCATTGGAATTGCAGAAAATTCTACAGTATCTGGTAAGAAAGCATTCACTGCATTTTGTAATACTAAAATGTTATCTGGTTGAATTTTGTTCGCTACTAAACCAATAACTTCAACATCATGACTTTTAAACGTTTTATAAGCCATTTCTGCATTATTGGTAAATTCTTCTAAAGATTTGTCTACACACGTACTTACAATAACGGTTGGCAAACCTAAGTTTTTAGCAATATTTACATTCCAATCAAATTCAAAAACAGTTCCTTCCCCAAGGAAATCTGTACCTTCAACTAAAACAAAATCGTATTTTTCTTCTAGAGCTTTATACTTTTTGATAATAAGGTCTAAAGAATCTCCAATTTTTCCTGCGTTTCTGTTTTGTACAATTTCATTTCTAGTTAACGCGTAGGTTTCGGTATAAGGAATATCTAGATTAAAATGAGACAGTAAGGTATCGATATGATTATCCCGTTTATCGATTTCCCATTTATCTATAATTGGCCTGAAGTAGGCTACTTTTGCAGTCTTCCCTAAAAGATTTTGCATTAATCCGAGTGAAATGATTGATTTTCCACTGTCAGGTTCTAAGGTGGCGATGTAAAGTCCTTTGCTCATCACTATTATTGTTTTGTTTTTTTACGAAATTAATGATATTTAGCTTTATTTTAACTAAAACTGAACCATAAAGTTAGTCTTATTGAAAAAGTTCTAAAAATCTGTGCAAATAACAAGGTTTTTTACGATATATGAACTGATTTTTATCATGTTTAAAAAATTAAAGGCTACTGGTTTTTAACAAGATGATAATACAGGTTGTTTTTTATTAGCGAATCATTTTTCTATATTTGCGCCTCATAAAAATAGAAACAGATGCAAGACGGATTATACGCAAAATTTAATACTACAAAAGGGGCTATTTTAGTAGCCTTAGAATTTGAAAAGACGCCGGGTACGGTAGGTAATTTTGTTGCTTTAGCAGAAGGGAATTTAGAAAATTCGGTTAAATCACAAGGAAATCCATATTATGACGGATTAAAATTTCACCGTGTTATTCCAGATTTCATGGTTCAAGGTGGTTGTCCATTAGGAACAGGTACTGGTGATGCAGGATATAAATTTGATGACGAATTTCACCCAGAATTAAAGCATGACCGTCCAGGAATTCTTTCTATGGCTAATGCTGGACCTGGTACAAACGGAAGTCAGTTTTTTATTACTCACGTAGAAACACCATGGTTAGATAATGCTCATACTGTTTTTGGACATGTTGTAGAAGGGCAAGATATAGTTGATGCGATTGCACAAGGTGATAGTATTGAAACGTTAGAAATTGTAAGAGTAGGAGCAGCAGCAGAAGCATTTAATGCGGTTGAAGCTTTTAGAACTTTTGAAGGATCTCGCGAAAAGCGTTTAGCAGAAGCTAAAGCAGAGCAAGATGCAGCATTAGATAAAATTGCAGCAGGATTTAATAAAACAGAAAGCGGATTACGTTACCAAGTGTTACAAGCCTCTAAAAGTGGTAAGAAAGCAACTAAAGGACAAACTGTTTCTGTACATTATAAAGGACAATTACAAGACGGTACTGTATTCGATTCTTCATACAAAAGAAAAGAGCCAATTGAATTTCCAATAGGAGTAGGTCAAGTTATTTCAGGATGGGATGAAGGTATTCAATTATTAGAAGTAGGCGATAAAGCACGATTAGTAATTCCTAGTAATTTAGGATATGGTTCTCGTGGTGCTGGTGGAGTTATTCCTCCAGATGCAACTTTAATTTTTGATGTAGAATTAATGGATGTAAAATAATATTTCCACAACTATAGAATTAAAAAAGCTGCCCTTTGGGCGGCTTTTTTTTTGTTACGCATTTAGGTAATCTTTAAAAAACGTAGTATTTTAATACAATAAACCACCAACCAATGAAACTAATATTAACCACTATGTGCTTCTGTATTGGCTTTTTAGCTTTTGCTCAAGATCCATTTTTAACTGTAACGTCTCAAGATTCTGTAGGTACGCAACCTCGATTTAAAACAAGCCTAGGCGTTAGCATGAAACTGAATGGCTATTTAGATTTCTATGGCGGACTTAATGATAGTGAAACCTTTAACGTTGGTGCTATTAATGTGTTCGGAACCGATAATCCTAAAAGTTTGAATGTAGATTTAAATCAGACCCAATTAAAATTGAGTACTAAATACATTCAGAAAAATGGCAAAGTGATATATGCCGTTGTCGAATCTGATTTTTGGGGGGAAAACGGACAAATGCGCTTAAGAAAAGCTTATGTAGAAACCACGCATTGGCAAATCGGACAAATGTGGAACAACTTTGGGGATCAGGATATCTGGCCAAATATTATGGAATGGGAAGGGCCGCCTTCAGGAATTTGGGTAAGGACTCCTCATGTAAAATATATGAATACCTTTAAAAATTCAGCATGGATTTATGAGGCTAGTTTAGAGGCTCCAATCGATACTGATTTTGCTTATCAGGAATTTCAGCCTCTAGTAGAAGAGGTCGATCAAATTACACCAGATGTAACTTTTGCTGTAAAATATAAGCAAGCTTGGGGGCATTTAAGAATGTCTTCCATTTTAAGACATATACGCTATAAACTAGATAATGAAACCGATAATTTTACGGGCTATGGTTTCACGCTTAGCGGAATTTATAAACCTAATAGAAATAATTTTCAATTTCAATTAGTGGGTGGTAAAGGGATTTCTGCGTATCTAACCACAGTTGCAGGTAATGGTTACGATGGATATCCTGCTGTTGGAGATGACTTTAATGCGACGCCTGCAATAGGAGGTTGGGCATCTTATGAATATTTTATAACAGAGAAGTTACATGCTAATGCCGTATTAGGATTTACACGATTTAATTTAGATGATTCTGAAAGGCTTGTTGTAAATGAATCTGAAACAACACAAACAGTGTTTTTAGAAGGCGATTTTAAACACCAACATTACTATGGTATTTTAAATTTTATGTATGATGCTTACGAGAGAATGACAGTAGGTTTAGAGTTAGATTATGGGGTGAAGGATTTAGATATTAATGGTTTAGTAGACGATACTGCGCTAAATATTGATAAAAGTCGTGATGCAATGCGTATAAGTTTCGGATTTATGTATTATTTTTAGAAAAGAATTAATAAATAGCAATTTAATTATGGAAACTTTAGAATCGCAGAAATACCCCGTTGGACAATTTGTTTGTCCAGACCCTATAACGTCTAAACATCTTGAAAACTGGATAGATGTTTTAGATAAATTTCCTAAACGATTAAATGGTATTGTGCAACCGCTAACAGATTTTCAATTAGATACGGAATATAGACCAGGCGGATGGACTATTAGACAATTGGTTCACCATATTGCAGATAGTCATCATCATAGTTATACCCGTTTTAAGTGGAGCTTAACAGAAGATAATCCTATAATAAAAGCGTACGATCAAGATGCGTGGTCTAACTTAGAAGATGCAATAAAAGCCCCAGTAAGTATGTCTTTAATGCATATAGAAGCTGTGCACAAACGTTTGGTGTATTTACTAAAATCTCTTAATGAAGAAGATTTCAATAAAAGTTTTATACATCCTGAGAGTAACAGAACGATAACAGTTAAAGAAAATATAGGTAATTATGCTTGGCATAGTAGCCACCATTATGCGCATATTGTAAAGGCTCTGGAACGTAAAGGCTGGATTACGCTTTAAACCATTTTATACTGCATCCAATACTTGGTTTTTGTAAATTAGGATTGTCTTTATCTTCTAGAATACAATCTAAAGCTTGGCGAATATCTTGACCTGTAACTGGCACCTGATTTCCTGGTCTAGAATCATCCAGTTGTCCGCGATATTTTAGAGATAAATCGGAATCAAATACATAAAAATCTGGAGTACAAGCCGCGTTATAGGCTTTAGCAACGCTTTGTGTCTCATCGTATAAATACGGAAAAATATAGCCAGCCTGCGTAGCAAAATTTTTCATATGTTCTGGAGCATCTTGCGGATAATGTTCAATATCGTTACTTGAAATCGCTATACAACGTACACCTTTATCTATATAATCTTTAGCCAATTGCGCTAACTGTGCGTTTACATGGATAACAAAAGGGCAGTGATTACATATAAAAAATATAACTGTTGCTTTTTTACCCTTTAGCTGCTCTAAAGACATAATTGTATCTGTAATGGTATCTTTGAGAGTAAACTGTGGTGCTTTTGTACCTAAAGGCATCATATTAGAAGGTGTATCAGACATTTTTATGTTTTTATCAAAGTTCGTAATAATTCGTATTTTTAAAAAATGAAACCAACCATAAATTTTGAAGATTTTAATGTCGTCGATTTACGAATAGGCACGATTACCGAAGTTAACGATTTTCCTGAAGCTCGAAATCCAGCCTATCAGCTTGTTATCGATTTTGGTGACTTAGGCATTAAAAAAACATCTGCTCAAATTACAACCTTATATACCAAAGAAGATTTATTGCATAAACAAATTGTAGCTGTTGTAAATTTTCCTAGAAAACAAATCGCTAAATTTATGAGTGAATGTTTAGTTGTAGGTGCTGTAAAAGCAAAAGATGTCATGTTATTACATCCAGAACAACGCGTTAAAAATGGTACGTCTGTGCTTTAATATTGAGAAAGCACATACACTTCACTTATTAAAATATTTAATCGTTTATTTAAGGAATATTTTTAGATTTATATAGCGATACCAACCTCTATTTACATGACATTAAAACAGTTTAAGTTACATGCCGTTAAGGCCTATATTTCGTTAGGTTTATTTTTTTACTACAAAAAAATACATGTAAAAGGACAAGAGTTTGTGCCTAAAACCCAGCCGGTATTAATATTATCTAATCATCAAAACGGATTGCTCGATCCGTTATTAATAGCAACAGAATCCAATCGGTTTTGTTATTATTTAACACGTGCTGCTGTATTTCAGAAACCATTAATTTCAAGATTATTAAAAGGCTTAAACATGCTTCCGGTGTATCGTGCTCGCGATGGTTGGCAAAATATTACCAATAACAACGCCATTTTCGAAATCTGTAAAGGGTTATTGAAGCAAAAGGAAGCTCTTGTTATTTTTCCAGAAGGGAGTCATAATTTAAGCAGAAAAGTACGTCCGCTTAGTAAAGGGTTTACACGTATTATTTTAGATACATTAGAGACATATCCAGATTTAGATTTGCAACTTTTACCTGTAGGTGTAAATTATAAAAATCCCAAAGGGTTTGCAGATAGTATGTTTTTAAATATAGGGAAGCCAATTTCTGCAAAACAGTATACCACATTAAAAAAAGTGGATGCTGTTGCGGCTTTAAAAAAAGATGTTCAGGAACAAATCCAGTTGCTTACCACACATATAGAAGACGATTATGAGGTCGTTGTTAAAAATTTAGAACAAGAGCGTGCAGATTTTTTAAAGCCAGATGTTATTAATCATTATTTAGTAAAGGGTGAAAAACGTTCTGGGTTTAAGAGATCAAAATCTTTTTTAAAGCCATTAAAAATAATTTTTAATACGCTTCTTAAATTGGTATTATTACCTGTGTATGCGTTATGGAAATTACTGTTTCAGCCAAAAATAGAAGAGAAGGAATTTACGGGTACCTTTAGATTTGCATTAGGATTAACGTTGGTTCCGCTTTGGCTACTTATTATATTCCTAGTTGTAGGATTTAATTTGGGTTGGACTATAGCAGTAATGCAATTCGCTTTTATTGCTGTTTTAGCACTGTTATCCGTTAAATTATAGTTGACTCTAGGGCATAAAAAAACCGTTACATAAGCAACGGTTTTTTTATGATGTGTTAAATCTGATTAAATATCATCAAAACTAATGTCTGTGAATTTTTCAGCAGAATTGTGAGCTGATTCAATCACGTTATCCTGATTATCTTCGTATTCTTTTTTGAAATCTTTTTGATGACGTTCACTAATCACTTCATCTCCTTTTTCATCAATAATATAATCTGTCATTTCATTTAAAATATCTCTGAACTCAGAAAAATCTTCTTTGTAAAGGTATATTTTATGTTTTTTATAATGATAAGACCCATCATCATTTGTGAATTTTTTACTTTCAGTAATTGTTAAATAATAATCACCTGCTTTAGTCGCTCTAACATCAAAAAAATATGTTCGTCTCCCTGCTCTTAATACTTTAGAAAAAATTTCCTCTTTCTCCATCATGCCATTAGTATCCATACTCATATTCTACTATTAATAAGATTTAAAATGTTTTATTTAAGTTGCTAATAATTATTTCGATTTGTCCGTTTTATAATCAAAATTAATAATCCTGAGTGTGTTACAAGATTTTAATTGGTATGCATTTAATCTGTGAATATTCAAAATAGATTTTATACTATTCTAAACCTTGTTAAATGATAAAAACAGAAATTCAATTTATTGTAAACGTAAAGCAATTTCCTTTCAAAAATCTAAAAAAAAGAAATATTAAACAACAAATTACGATATTTCTTTTTCATTAAGTTGCTTTAAATATAAGGTTTTATAGTAACCTTCAATGTTAATTAATGAATCGTGAGTACCTTGCTGAATAATTTGGCCATCGTCTAAGACAATAATTTTATCTGCATTTTTTGCAGAAGAGACTCTGTGACTTACAATTACGGTCGTTTTCCCTGAAGCCACTTTGTATAAATTTTTAAGAATTTTTTCTTCTGTTTCTGTATCTACTGCAGATAAGCAATCGTCGAATAATAAAATCTTAGGATCTTTAATAATAGCACGCGCAATAGAAACCCTTTGTTTTTGTCCGCCAGAGAGTGTAATTCCGCGTTCTCCTAAAACCGTATCGTATCCTTTTGAAAATTTTGAAATATTACCATGCACTTGTGCTAATTTGGCTGCTTCAATAACATCGTGATCTGTAGCATCCTCTTTTCCGAATTTAATGTTGTTCTTTATAGAGTCTGAAAATAGAAATGCTTCTTGAGGAACATAACCAATACTGTCTCTTAAGCTATATAAATTAAGCTGGTCTATTGGAGTGTGATCTATAGATAATTCCCCACTATTACAATCGTATAAGCGTCCTATAAGATCTAATATAGTAGATTTTCCAGATCCTGTTTTGCCTATTATCGCTAAGGTTTCTCCATGATTAACAGTGAAACTAACATCTTTTAAGGCCTGAATATTGGTATCGTCATACTTAAAAGACACATTTTTAAATGCTATATTACCGTGAATTTTAGAAGGTGCATTTACATTATTTTTTATTTCAGGTTCTAATTTTAAAAATTCGTTAATACGTTTCTGAGAGGCTTCGGCTTGTTGTATTATAGAAGTTACCCAACCTACAGTAGCCACAGGCCAAGTTAGCATGTTTACATATATAATAAACTCGGCTATGGTACCCAAACTATCAATTTCGCCATCTATATATTGTTTTCCGCCAATATATATTACAATCAGGTTACTAGCTCCAATTAATAAAACCATCATCGGGAAAAATAAGGCTTGCACTCGGACTAATGCTAATTGTTTGTCTTTACTGCCTTGCGAAAGGATTTCGAAATTTTCTGATGTTTGTGGCTCAATTCCATTTGCTTTAATCACAGAAATACCACTAAAACTTTCTTGAGTAAATGTTGATAGCTTTGATAAATACACTTGAACAATTGTACTGCGTTTGTGTATTTCTTTACTTAATCGGTAAATAGCAAGCGATAAAAAGGGCAGAGGTAAAACGGTATAAAGCGTAAGTGTGGGCGCCTCGCTATACATATATAAGAGTGCAATAATAAATAACGTAATGGTATTTATAGTATACATAATAGCAGGACCGGCATACATACGTACACGGCTAACATCTTCACTAATGCGATTCATTAAATCTCCGGTTCTATTTTTCTTGTAGAAGTTTAAAGATAACCGTTGGTATTGTTGGTAGATTTCGTTTTTTAAATCAAATTCAATATGCCTAGACATATTAATTATAGTCTGACGCATTAAAAAGGTGAAAATACCAGCAATAATAGCTGCACCTATAATATAGGCTATGTCTTGTAAGAGTTCTGTGCGGACTTCAGACACTTCAGTAATAATACCATTATTATAATTCTCAACCACTTTAAAAATTTCTCTTACAAAACGAGGTGTAACTAACATAAAAATGCGAGCTACAATGGTAATTAGTATTCCGAAAAGTAATTGATATTTGTATTTAAGAAAGTATTTGTTGAGGTGTTTGAGGGCTTTCATTAACCTTTGTGATTTTTGTGTTTTAAATAATTCGCTATTTTGTATCTATTTGTTTGAAAATATGATAATAAAGGTATAGATTTGCGCTTTGTTTTTATTAAAATATCAAATCAATCAAGTATAATTAATACATAATTAAAATGGTTTCAGAGGTTGTAAGTGTAAATGAACTGTATAAGGTCGACCCAGTTTTCGGTCAACATTCTTTCAATAATCATGAGCAAGTTGTTTTTTGCAATGACAAAGATACAGGTTTAAAAGCAATTATTGGTATTCATAACACGGTATTAGGACCTGCTTTGGGAGGGACTAGAATGTGGAATTACAATAATGAATGGGAAGCGTTAAATGACGTGTTACGTTTATCTCGCGGAATGACCTATAAAGCTGCTGTTACCGGTTTAGACTTGGGTGGTGGTAAAGCTGTAATTATAGGTGATGCTAAAACACAAAAATCGCCAGAATTGATGAGAAAATTTGGTGAGTACGTGAACTCTTTAAGCGGAAAATATATTACTGCTGAAGATGTTGGTATGGAAACTTCTGATATGGATTTGGTGCGAGAGGTTACACCTTATGTTACTGGAATTTCAGAATCTAAAGGTGGTGCTGGAAATCCGTCTCCAATTACAGCCTATGGTGTGTATATGGGAATGAAAGCTGCAGCCAAATTTAAATTTGGTTCAGATAATCTTGAAGGGAAATCTGTAATGGTTCAAGGAATTGGTCATGTTGGTGAAACGCTTGTAGATTATTTAACTAAAGAAGGTGCTAAAGTTATAATTAGCGATATTAGTAAAGAACGTTTAGAAATTGTAAGCAAAACTTACGGTGCTAAAATTTACAAAGGGAAAGATTTATATAGTGAAGCGGTAGATATTTATGCGCCTTGTGCTTTAGGAGCAACCATAAATGACGATACTGTTAACAAAATACAAGCACAAGTTATTGCTGGTGCAGCGAACAATCAGTTAGCTAACGAGCAAGTGCACGGTGCTATTTTACAAAATCGTGGTATTGTATATGCACCCGATTTTTTAATTAATGCCGGTGGTATTATTAACGTATATGCAGAAATTGCAAATTACGGAAAAGACGAAATCATGAGTAAAACTCAAAATATATACAACACAACGTTAGAGATTCTTAATAATGCCGATGTTTATAAAATGACAACAAATCAGGCTGCTTTAAGCATCGCTACAGCTAGAATTGATGCTAGAAAAAAAGCGAATAATAAATAATGTTATTTGATTAAAAACCTTATTTTTGCAGCCGAAAGTTAATTTAACTTTCGGCTTTTTTTTAATTTAAAGGCCGTTAAGGCTATCATTCATGCTCCGGAAAGGAGGTTAAAAGTTCTTTGTAACTATGCTTAATAGAAGACATATTCGCGTAAAAGTAATGCAAACCATCTATGCTTTTAAAGGTGGTGAAAGTGGTGATTTTAAAAACGATCAAAAGTTTTTACTTAATAGTTTAGACGATATGTATCATCTATACCTGTTACAATTATCATTGTTAATTGAGGTTCAAAAACGTGTTGAAAATCATCTTGACAAATCCCAATTAAAACATTTAGCGACTTCAGAAGATAAAGATCCTAATAGAAAATTGGCTAATAATGAAGTGCTTCAATTATTAAAGCAAAATAATCTTCTTAAAGATACCATTAGAACTTATGGTGTAGATAACTGGGAATTAGATAACGAATATGTAGAGGTTATTTACAAAGCCATTATAACAAGTGATTTGTATAAGGAGTATATGGAAACACGTACATCCGACTTTAAAGCAGACAAACATTTTATTGTAGATGTGTTTAAAGAGATTATTGCTCCAAACGAAAAACTTTACGATTATTTAGAAGACAAAAATTTAACTTGGTTAGATGATTTACCAACTGTAAATACAGCCATTTTAAAATTGTTACGTAAATCTAAACCAAACGTTTCAGATGCTTACTTTGTGCCTAAATTGTATAAAGATTTAGATGATAAAGAATTCGCTACTAGTTTGTTTAAGAAAACAATTTTAAACACGACTAAATTGAATGCCGAAATTGACAATAAAGCAAAAAACTGGGAAGCAGAACGTATAGCGCAAATTGATTATATACTTATGCAAATGGCCGTTTGCGAACTTCAAAAGTTCCCGTCTATTCCTGTTAAAGTAACTATTAATGAATATCTAGAAATTGCTAAAGAATATTCAACTCCAAAAAGCAGCATCTTTATAAATGGTATTTTAGACAAAATTGTTAAGGAATATCAGGAAAAAGGGACTTTAAATAAAGTAGGACGAGGGTTGATGTAGTTCGAAATTATTAGTACTTTTATAACTTTAAAAAAATATATTTATTATGAAAAAAATGATATTAGGTTTAGGCGCTTTATGTCTAATCGCTTTTACAGCATGTAAAGAGGATGCTTCTAAAAAAGTAAATGAAGAAAACGTAGCTGTAGCAGCAGAACGTGATGCAAATTCTTCTAAATTTCCTCAGATTACATTTACAGAAACTGAGCATGATTTTGGAACTATAGAATCTAAAACTGCAGTAGAAACTGTTTTCGAATATAAAAATACAGGAGAAGCTCCTTTAGTAATTACAAATATTGCAAGTTCTTGTGGGTGTACAGTGCCTCAAGATTGGAGTAAAGCTCCTTTAGCACCAGGAGAAACTGGAAAATTTACTGTAAAGTTTAATGGTTCTGGCGCTAATAATGTAACAAAAACAATTACTGTTACATCTAACACAGAAACAGGTAGAGATATGGTGAAAATTAAAGCTTTTGTTAAGCCAGATCCTAATGCCGAAGTAAAATCACATTTAGCTACACCTCAAATTCAGTCTTAATATAATGGGAGAAGGTATAAGTTCTGTTTTACCGTTTATTTTAATGTTTGTGGTTGTGTATTTCTTTATGATTGCACCACAAATGAAACGTCAGAAAAAAGAAAAGAAATTCGCCAGCGAATTAAAACGCGGTGATCGTGTAATCACTAAAAGTGGTATGCACGGAAAAGTTGTCGATTTAAACGATAAAGATAATACTTGTGTTATTGAAACCCTTGCAGGTAAAATTAAATTTGAACGTTCTTCTATTTCTATGGAAATGAGTTCAGCTTTAAACAAAACAGAAGTTTCTAAATAATAATTTAGACTACAATAAAAAACAGGCTATCCATATTTTGGATAGCCTGTTTTTTTATACGTATGTTTTAAATACTAGTCTTCTTCTTTCGTTAATTAAAGAAGTCTATGGCATTTTTTACTTTAGACATATCTACATCTTCTTGCTCTAATGCTTTGGCTAAAGACATAATTTGTGACGGTTTCATATCGTCTCCCAACACTCTTAGGATTCCAAAACCAGTATCTTTAGCGTTTCCATAAACAATAAGTTCGTCTATAGATTCTTCATCGTCTCCTAAATATTTCAGGGTAAATTTTCCGCCGTGATTATTTATAACCATAAGTTCGTTATACGCGTCATTATTTAGAATAGCTTCTACTTGAGTTTTTTCAGTTAAATAAGCGTCTGGTTCTGTAGTCTCTTTTTTATACCCTAAAAAGTTTAATCTTTTAATAGAATTGTAGGCTGTTTTTTGATCTTCGTTTAATTTAGATTCATCTACATTTAATACCGATAAGGGTAAATCTACAGTCGTAAAATTTGGTGCTTCTTGGTGATCTACTATATACGTTTGTAGTGTAGGTTTAGAGCTGCAACTGCTAAGTAAGAGTCCGAAGCAAAAAGCAATAGCAATAATATAGTTATGTGTTTTCATTGTTTTAAAGGTTGTTAGCCGAGTGCTTTTAGTAAGCACTCGGTTATAGGTTAATGGATTATTTGTTTTTTAAGTGTTCGCCACCTGGAATATTCATTTTACTTGTAAGTTTAGAGATTTCGTTTAAATCTATATCTCCAGTTAAAAGCGCAACTACGGTTTCAATTTCACGATTCTTGCCGTTAATCTCAATGTTAGCATCTTTGGTTAAATTGCCAATACCATTTACAAAAATTAAAAGTTCTTTTACGTGGTCTGCATCGCGTCCTTCTTTTACATAAAACTTAACTTCACGACCATCATCTTTTACTTCCATTAATTCGTCTAAACCACCTTGTTTAGAAGTCATCCATTTAGAAATATCTGCAGCAATGGCTTTATCGTCTGTGATTATGGTTTTAAAACTAGTAATGCTATTTACCATGTTTAGGTAAGCCTGAGACTCTGCATCGTCTGTGCTAATATCTAACTTCGCCAACATCTGAAACATTTTAGGTTTAATGTTTACATAGGTTACATCTGGATTTTCACTGTATTTGTCAAAAATACTTTGCGCCATCATGCTTGCAGGAAGTAGGACCATTATAAGTGCAAATAAGATTATTTTTTTAGTCATAGTTTCTGGGTTTTTATTTATAGTCGTATTCATAATTTTTTAATTTTTGTTTTTGAAAATAATGTTTGTAGATTGTTCTAATTCATTAATATAGCCTACAGTTGCCATACCAGTATTGTAAGATTCTAAATACCCTACAGTTGCTGCACCTTTATTTAGAGATTTTGAAATAAGCTCTAAAGATTTTACTACTTCATTATAGGCCAATTGCGGATCTTGTATAGTGCCCAAATCGTTGTCTATAGTGGTTACGTTTTGAGAAGATTTAAAATAAAATCCAAGCATTAGTACGGCTACAGCTGCGACAGTTAACCACGAATACATATTTGTTTTCTTAGTTTTTAGTGGAATGTCTTTGGTATACGTATCATCTTGACTGGCTTTAAAATAAGCAAATAAAGGTTTGTAAACTTCTAAATGTGGTGCAATATCTTCTTGTTCAAAGTACGCTCTTAGTTGTGCTTCTTCTTGTAAAGTTGTATCTCCATTTTCGTACTTCTCTAATAAGTGTTCTATATTATTTAATACCATAATTATGTGTATTAGTTAATTGTTCTCTAATTGTTTTTCTTGCTCTAGATAATGCGACTCTAACCGCTGTATTTTTCATATCTAACATTTTTGCAATTTCTTCTAAATCGTATTGTTCTATATCTCTTAACTGTATAACTAGTCGTTGTTGTTCGGGTAACGTTTCAATTATTTTTCCTACCCAATCTAAACTGTCTACTGCTTCTACTTGTTTTTGAATACTTGTTTTGTGGTCTTCGTAATTACTGTGCACAATTTTTAAATTTTGTGCTTGCTTAGATTTCAACTTATCAAAACATAAATTCTTAGTCATGGTCATAGAAAATGCTTCAACATTTTTATACGACTGCATCTTCTTTTTATTAGACCATAATTTTAGTAATACCTCTTGCGTAGCATCTTCGGCTTCTTCATTAGAGATAAGTAAACGTTTTGCTAAACGATATACTTTATCTTTAAAAGGCATTACGGTATTTAAAAATTCTGACTGAGTCATGTTTAAAGGTCGGTTGTTAATCTAATTGTGGTTATTTAATATTACGACGACTGATTTTATAATTTGTTACTAAAAATTTTTAAACTGATGTTAATTCAAGTAAATTTAACCATTATACCTAATTAAATATGCAAGATTTAAAACCTTATCTCTACCTGTTTGTATTGCTGTTTTGCTTCACAAATTGTGCTAAAGATGAAGATGATTTCCCTGTAACAGTCTCAGATATAAATGATTTTGTTTGGCGCGGGATGAACACCTACTACTTATATAAAGATAATGTGCCAGATTTATATGATGATAGATTTGCATCTAATGAAGCTTATGAAAGTTATTTAAATAATTATTCATCTCCAGAAGATTTATTTTATAGTTTACTGTATAATACAGATACCGAAGATCGATTTAGTTGGATTACCGACGATTATATTGCCTTAGAACAAGCTTTTAGTGGAGAATCTACAACACACGGTATGGAATATGGATTGGTAAAATTAGGTACAGCCGATGTTGTTTTTGGTTATGTGCGCTATGTGTTGCCAGGTACAGATGCCGAATTAAAAGGCGTAAAACGTGGCGATATTTTTAATAGGGTAGACGGTGTAAGTTTGTATTACAATTCGTCATCAGATACTAATATAGATCTTCTAGAAGCAGACGCTTATACTATAGGTATGGCTACTTATAATAATCAAGGAACCGTAACAACAACAGATGATGTGATTGAAAGTAATACAGAAGAAATAGCTTTAGTAAAATCTACGTATACTGAAAATCCCATTTTAGATCAGCGTGTTATTGAAAACAACGGAAAGAAAATTGGATACCTAATGTATAACGGCTTTACCGGTACAGATACATTCGATTCAGAATTAAATGCGGCTTTTGGAACATTTAAAAGTGAAGGAATAACAGATTTGGTTTTGGATTTACGTTACAATCCAGGTGGTTCTGTAAGTACAGCAACGTGGTTAGCTTCTATGATAACAGGTCAATTTACTGGAGATGTATTTGTAAAGGAAGAATGGAATAGTGATTGGCAAACGTATTTTGAAACCAATAGTCCAGAAGATTTATTAAATCCGTTTGTAGATATCATGGAAAAAACAACTACTACAAATTCTGTTACGTTTAGTGAGTCTATAAATCATTTAAATTTTAGTAAAGTTTACGTCATTACGTCTCAAAGTACGGCTTCTGCGAGTGAGCTTATTATAAACGGACTTACGCCTTATATAGATGTAGTTCAGGTTGGAGATGTTACTGTTGGAAAATATCAAGCTTCAAGAACGTTATACGATTCTCCAACATTTAGTAAAACAGAAGTAAATGCAACACATACTTATGCTATGCAGCCTCTAATCTATAAATCGTCTAACGCTAATGGCAATACAGACTATTTTGATGGTTTAGATCCGGATATTTATTTAAAAGAAGATTACGGAAACTTAGGCGAACTGGGAGATGTTTCCGAGCCTTTGTTAGCTGCAGCTATTAGTGATATTACCGGAACCGGACGCATCATGACGACTTCAGAAACGTCTAATCTAAAAGAAGTAAGCCATAGTAAAATGCTTCAGCCATTTCCAAATAGCATGTATGTAGATTAAACTTTAAGAATGAATAAAACATATTTTAACTGGAGTACGGGAAAAGATTCTGCTCTAGCGTTGTATGAGCTTATGCAAGATAACAACTATAAGATAGAACAATTAGTAACTACTGTAAATTCACATTATAAGCGCGTATCTATGCACGGTTTACGTGTAGAATTATTAGAAGCACAAACGGAAGCTATCGGACTTCCGATTCAGTATGTCGAATTACCAGAGCAGCCGGACATGGACGATTATAATGCGATTATGACTGATGCTACAAATAAACTAAAAGCAGCAAATTTTACACATGCAGCTTTTGGAGATATTTTTTTAGAAGACTTAAAGTTTTATAGAGAAATGCAATTGCTAGAAGTAGGTATAAAAGGTGTGTTTCCTTTATGGAAACGCAATACCAAACAACTTATGGCAGAGTTTCTGGATTTAGGGTTTAAAGCGATAGTTGTTTGTGCTGATGCTAAGTTTTTTGATGCAGATTTTGTGGGTACTATATTAGATCAAGATGCTATTAACGCTTTACCTGAAGCTGTAGATCCTTGTGGAGAAAATGGAGAATTTCATACCTTTTGTTTCGATGGGCCATTGTTTAAAGCACCAATTCCGTTTACAATAGGAGAGAAGACGTACCGTGAATATCCTGCACCAGATAATAAAACTAAAGCAGCCGGATTTTGGTATTGTGATTTAATTAATGAAAACTAAAAGCGTTTTATTCTTCTTCGAAAATTGTATGTTGGTAAGCGCCTAAATCAGGAGCATTAGTTCTGTTAGTATTTAATAAATCTACAGGTACTTGGTTGGCATATATTGAATTACCTTGGTTAATTGCATTAGAATCTTCACCAATAATTAATTCGTTATTCGCACTGTCTTTAAAATCGGGATCTTCATTAAAAATCATGTTTTCGTAATGCGTTGTATCATCAAAATCATAATTAACGCCAGTATAACTATTGCTAGATGATACCTGAAAACGAGCTAAACAGTTGGTGAATTTAAAGTTGAAACCGACAGCATCATCTTCAATTTCATCTAAAACAAATTCAGGATTATCATTACCGTAAATAATACAGTTGTTAAAATTAGCTTCAGATAAATCGGCTAAATATGCAGTATCATCATCGTCTATCAAGTAGTTGTTTATTAATAAGGCAGGATATTGTCTAAAACTGCTGCTCCAATAATTTGCGATTGTGGCATGTGTTACATTATAACGGCCACCCAGAGTTCCTGCAAAAGACGATTGTCCGCTATTATTAATTACAATATTTTCTGCTGTTATAGAGGTGTTTCGTCCTAAAACCCCATAATTACTACTGTTATAAATTTGAGTGTTTTTAAGTGTAAGTTTATTATCGTTAGGATTACCTTCGCTTAAAAGTGCAACGGTTGCATTTTTTATAGTGGCATAATTTAAACTGTTATTTATGCTACCATCGTAAAGCCAAATGGTACCCCATTGTCCAGGAATGTCTGAAAAACTTGGTTCTAAACGATTGCCTTCAAAAACGACTTCATTTTCTAGATTTTCCCGATCACTACTGTAAGCACCATTCACTTGTAACGAAGCTCCTTGGCTTACAAATAAACCAGAATCTGAATGAAAATGTAATCGTGCTCCTGCATCTACAGTCATAATTTTGTCGTTAGGTACAGCTGCATACCCATAAATAACATAAGGTTTTGTGTTGGTAAAATGTAATTCGTCTTCAGTTAAAAATCGGCCTTGAATTGTGGTTTCAACCTGTTCGCCATTAATATCTAAGGTTAGGGTTTCTACAATGCCTTCATCATCTTTACTTGGATAAATAAAAACAGCATCTTTTACCAAAGTCACTAAATCTACTTCTTGTGCATTAGTACCAGAATCAAATTCAATTTTATCTGTATATAAATAGGTGTTTTCTAAGTTAGAGAAATCATTATAATCTATAGTTGTTTCAATAAAAATATACATGCTGTCTTTGGCCAGTATTTCGACGTCTTCAAAAACTTTTCCTGCCATACCATCTACATTTAAACGGTATTCAGAATCTTCGCCAAGTGCTAATTTAAGAGAGGGAATTACAATATCGTTATCACTGTTGTTGTATACTTTTAAATTGTAGGTGCTCGATCCAATATTAGAGAAAACGGTATCTAAATATACGGTGTCTTTAGAAAAAGTAAGTGTACCATTACTTGGTGAAAAGTCAAAATCCTTTCGGCATGAGCTCCAAAGTGTTAGAAAAAGACAACAAGAAATAAAATAGAAAATACGTTTCATAATAATAAACAGGACCTCTTATAGGTTTTAGGTAAAAATATAACTTTTAGACGATAATTGAGATTTAATTGATTTTGGTTTTGTGTCAATTTAAATTATATGAATATATTCTTGACAGCTTCAGGGATACGTGTTGGACGTTTGGTATCGACATGGATTAAACACCAATGTGTTTCTGATGTTAATAAGAGTTTATCTGTATCTAGATTATAAATCTCTACCACACGAATAGATTTAACTCCAACAGATTTTTTTATGTATGTCTTAAGTTGTAACTGATCGCCTAAAAACGCTTCACCTTTATAATAAATATGATGCTCTAAAACCACCCAAACATATTGTGCTTGCATGTCTGGAGTAGCAGAATGTTGCCAATGCCCTTTGGCTACATCTTGAAGCCATTGTACATAGCGCACGTTATTTACATGGTTTAATTCGTCTAAATCATCTTCGGTAACAGTAACCTTAAGTTCAAATGTTTTCATGAATTACTTCTTAGGCTTTACAGTTACTTCAAACAATTTGTCCCATCGTTTTCCTGTAACAAATAAGCTTTTAGTTGTTGTATTAAAGGCCATTCCGTTTAACACATCCAAACCTTGGTGTTGTGTCACTTTCTTTTTTAATGGTGTAAAATCGATAACACCTTCTACAGCCCCGTTTTTCGGATTAATAATTGCAACACCATCTTTCTGGTAAATGTTAGCATATATTTTTCCGTTAATCCACTCTAGTTCATTCACACGCCCAATTTTTCCTTTGTTGGTATACACTTGGATAAAGCTTTTCTCTTCTAAAGTTTCTGGATCTAGTATCCATATTTTTTCTGTACCATCACTTTTATAAAGTACATTCCCATCGTTACAAAGTCCCCAGCCTTCTTTACTGTTGTTGTATTTAAAACTAGATTGTTTTTCTAAAGTATTTGCATCGTAAACAAAACCAGTACCTTTTTGCCAGGTTAGTTGGTATAGTTTATTATGTAATACAGTTAAACCTTCTCCAAAATATTCGTCGGATAAGTTTACGTTTTTTATAATATCTCCTGATTTATAATCTACTTTTCTCAATTTAGATTCTTTGTATTGTCCTGTACTCTCATACATGGTATCGTTATAAAATTCTAAACCTTGGGTGTATGATGTAATGTCGTGCGGATAGGTGTTAAGTAATTCGAAAGTATATACTTTTGGATGTTCGTCGTTTAAAATAAGTAAAGGCGACGTTATCGTTTGTGCTTCTCCGCCGGTATAAACGATGGCTTTAATGTTTTGTTTTCCTAGTTTTTGTTGACTAAGATTTGTGTTTTCTGAAATTCTAGCGTCATTAATATAGTAAGCTATCGAATCGATTTGAAGGTTTTTCGGATTTTTAATAGACAGATTTAGGTCTTCATGAAGCGAAATGCCATTGCCAGGAGCATTAGTTTTTAAAGAAAAATCACTTTTTTTATCATTCGAGCTACTACCGCAAGAAATTAATGCAGCACTTAAAAATATGATAGAGAGTATGTTGCTAGGTTTCATTTGTAATATTTAATTTTAAGCAATTTATTTATTTAAAATCAGTTAAAAAAATCATTGTGTAAAAATAAAAAGAATGTATATTTGCACCGGCAAGTCCTACACAACCAGCTCCTGTTGAATCCTCCAGGGCGGGAACGCAGCAAAGGTAAATGGTCGTAGCGGTGTGATGTAGGTAGCTTGCCTTTTTTTATGCCTTATAGTTTCCTAAATTTCTCTTCATTTTTCCCTTATTTAAATTGTATTTTTGCCCACATAAATAGAGTAATAGTTTTATGTCTAAAGTAGTATTAATTACAGGTGGTTCTTCAGGAATAGGAAAATCTATAGGAGAATTTTTATCAGAAAAAGGATTTAAAGTGTATGGCACAAGCCGATCTCCAGAACATTATACTTCAAGTAAATTTCCCATATTAAAATTAGATGTAAAAGATGCTTCTACAATTTCTAGTTGTGTGCAATCGCTTTTAGAATTAGAAGACCGTTTAGATGTGTTAATTAATAATGCAGGAGTTGGAATAACAGGGCCAATTGAAGAAATTCCTCTAGATGAAATGAAAAGTCATTTCGACACTAATTTTTTTGGACCATTACAAGTTATAAAAGCGGTTTTACCACAAATGCGTAAGCAGCAAAACGGATTAATTATAAATGTAACGTCAATTGCCGGATACATGGGCTTGCCATATCGCGGTATTTATAGTGCAAGTAAAGGTGCTTTAGAATTAGTGACAGAAGCTTATAGAATGGAACTTAAAAGTTTCAATATTAAAATGACAAATGTAGCGCCTGGCGATTTTGCAACGAATATTGCAGCAGGACGTTTTCATGCTCCAATTCAAGAAGATTCGCCGTATAAAGTACCGTATGGGAATACGTTAAAACTTATGGATAGTCATGTCGATTTTGGGAAAGATCCTAAAATTATGGCAGAAGCTATTTTTAAAGTCATTAATACGCCAGACCCTAAAATACATTATAAGGTAGGCGAATTTATACAAAAGGTTTCTATTGTGTTAAAACGAATTTTACCAGACAAGGTATACGAGAAAATGTTACTGAATCACTATAAATTATAGTCAGTAAACGTTTACGTAAATTTTTGATGTTATTTCTTTAAAATGATAAATTTAACGTCCATATTGTTGTAAATTAGCAACCAAGAATATACAATTATAATTAAATTATAGAATAATGAAGTTTTTTATTGATACAGCAAATTTAGCTCAAATTAAGGAAGCTCAAGAATTAGGCGTTCTTGATGGTGTTACAACTAACCCGTCTTTAATGGCGAAAGAAGGTATTACAGGACACGATAATATTTTAAAACATTACGTAGATATTTGTAATATTGTTGAAGGTGATGTTAGTGCCGAAGTGATCTCTACAGATTTTGAAGGGATGATTAAAGAAGGTGAAGCCTTAGCTGAATTACACGAGCAAATCGTTGTAAAATTACCAATGATTAAAGATGGTATTAAAGCGTGTAAATATTTTTCTGAAAAAGGAATTAGAACAAACGTAACTTTAGTATTTTCTCCAGGACAAGCCTTATTAGCAGCTAAAGCAGGTGCAACATATGTGTCTCCATTTATTGGGCGTTTAGATGATATTTCTACAGATGGTTTAAACCTTATTGCTGAAATTCGCCATATCTATGATAACTATGCATTCGAAACTCAAATCTTAGCAGCTTCAGTACGTCACACCATGCACGTTATTGACTGTGCTAAATTAGGAGCAGATGTTATGACTGGACCATTAAGTTCTATTGAAGGCTTATTAAAGCACCCACTTACAGATAGTGGTTTAGCTAAATTTTTAGAAGATTATAAAAAAGGAAACTAATTCCTGATTTTAATATAATTTTTAAAACTCCTCAACATGTATATGTTGGGGATTTTTTTGTGCTAATTTTTAATGAAATATGCTACAGATTAAATTTTGCAACTCTTAATAGATAAATAAAGAAGCGTTTCTAGTTAGTAAATTAATAGTATTTCTTTTTTACTGTAAAGAATTGTGTGTATTGCTTTTAGATTTTTGAGAAAATCATAAAAATGATTGCTATCGCTAATAAACTAAGTATTATTACTTAATATTGTATTAAGTACTTAATTTTATGCCTTTAAATAGTTCACAGCGATCCTTTCAAAAACTGACACCTTCTAGTGTGTCCTGCGGAGCCTGTATGAACTCTTCTTGTTTAATAAAGCGAAATTACCAGACTCTTTCCGAATCTAAATTTGTAAACCATAAAAGTACACTGCAAATTAAAAAAGGGCAGCAGTTTATTATTGAAGGTGCTCCCGTAAATGGCTTGTATTTTGTAAAATCGGGTAAAGTAAAAGTGTTTAGAACGGGCATAAATGGTAAAGAACATATTGTACGTTTCGCTAATGATGGTGAAATTATAGGGCATCGTGGTTTTGGTACGGCTGATAGTTATTCTATTGGTGCAATTGCTTTAGAACATACCGTTTTATGTTGTTTCTCTAAGCAAATGTTACAGGAGGTTTTGTATGAAAATCCACGTTTTTCTTATGATATGATGCTGTTTTACGCTAACGAGCTAAATAGGAGTGAAGCCAAAGTAAAGTCTTTATCTCAAATGACTGTTCGAGAACGTGTGGCGGACATGTTACTTTATATTAATAGAAAATTCGGGTCTACTAACGGATTTCTAAACCTTCCGCTAAGTCGTAAAGAATACGCAGATTATACAGGAACTTCCGATGAGCAAATTATTAGAATTTTTTCAGCTTTAAAAAAGGAAAAACTCATCATTGCCAGTGGTAAAAAAATTGGTATTTATGATATCGACGGTCTGAAAAATGAGATTAGTGCTCATAATTTCTTTCTGGATAGTTAATTTCATTTTATCCTTCTCTCATTTTTATATAACCTCTTCAGCATTTCTTTTTTTTATTAAAAAGTCAAATTTTCTACGTAGTTCTAATTTTAGAAGTTTTTTTACGTAGTAATATCTATATTTTTCCAATTTTTATTTATTTGATTTTCATGTTTAAAACACTGTATTTCAATTGTATAAACTTAAAACATGTGTTTTGTCAGGTTTTTATATGGTGTAAAAAGCGTTTGGTTTATGGTGTAAATCATCTTGTATATTCAATACTACTTATATATTTGTTTAAAACTAAGTATTAATACTTAATAATTGAAACCAATATAATATGAAAGCACTAATTAAAAAATCAATACTTATTGTGCCTTTGGCGATCATGCTAGGGTCTTGCGGTGGTAAAGAAAAAGAAAAAGCAGTTGCAGAACACGTTGTTGAAAGCACATCTAAAACGAAAACATTAAACATTGAAAAGCCTCAATTAACTTTTGGTTTTATAAAGTTAACAGATATGGCGCCTTTAGCTATTGCAAAAGAAAAAGGATTTTTTGAAGATGAAGGATTGTATGTTTCTGTAGAAGCACAATCTAATTGGAAAAATGTTTTAGACCGTGTTATTGATGGTCAATTAGATGGTTCTCATATGTTAGCAGGGCAACCAATTGCTGCTGGTGCTGGTTTTGGAAGACAAGCAGAATTAGTGACTCCTTTTTCAATGGATTTAAACGGAAACGGAATTACAGTATCTAACGATGTTTGGTCTAAAATGAAACCTAATGTACCAAAAGATTCTGAAGGAAAACCAGTTCACCCTATAAAAGCAGAAGCTTTAAAACCAGTAATTCAAGAATACAGAAATTCTGGAAAACCATTTAAAATGGGAATGGTGTTTCCGGTATCTACACATAATTATGAAATCAGATATTGGTTAGCGGCAGCAGGAATTCACCCAGGAATGTATACAGAAGAAAATGTTCAGGGACAAATAGATGCAGAAGTGTTATTGTCTGTTACACCTCCGCCACAAATGCCAGCGACTTTAGAAGCAGGAACAATTTATGGATATTGTGTGGGAGAGCCTTGGAATCAGCAAGCTGTATTTAAAGGTATTGGAGTGCCGGTAGTGACAAACTATGATATTTGGAAGAATAATCCAGAGAAGGTTTTTGTAATGACTAAAAAGTTTGTGGAAGATAATCCTAATACAGCCATTGCAGTGACTAAAGCATTAATTAGAGCAGGAAAATGGTTAGACGAACCGTCTAACAGAGCTGAAGCTGTGAAAATTTTATCGATGTCTCAATATGTTGGAGCAGACGAAGCGGTTATTGCTAACTCTATGACGGGAACATTTGAATTTGAAAAAGGCGATAAACGTGATATGCCAGACTTTAATGTGTTTTACAAATACAATGCGACATATCCGTTCTATTCAGATGGTGTTTGGTTCTTAACACAGATGCGTCGTTGGGGACAAATTCATGAAGCTAAGTCGGCAGATTGGTATGGAGAAACAATAAAAGATATTTACAGACCAGATATTTGGAAAAAAGCGGCAACACTTTTAGTTGAAGAAGGACAGATTCCTGCAGAAGATATTCCAGCAACAGACGGTTATAAGCCAGCTACTACAGATTTTATAGACGGTACTGTTTTCGATGCAAAAAAACCTATTGAGTATATAAATAGTTTTTCTATAGGTAATAAAGATCAACCAATACAATAATTTCAAATCATTTAAGTACATAATCATGAAGCAGAGCATAACCTTAGGACGCGTTAGCAAATTTATGGGATTAGGATTTTTAAGTACTTTAAAAGACCTATTCACAGGAAATTTAGAAAGAGAAGATTTTATAAGCTTTTTAAGAAAAGTGATTGTGCCCCTGGCGTCTATTCTATTATTTATCGGAATGTGGCATTTAGGCGCAAAAGCACTTTATCAAAGAGAAGCTAATTTTAAAGTAGAAAAAGCACTAACCGACCAAGGTCCAGCTGCTGCCGATGAGATGAAAGCATGTATTGCTTCTGGAGATGTAAGCTGTCAGCCTAACACCTTGCCTGCGCCAAGTCAGGTTTGGGATTCTTATAAGTCGTTATTAAAAGATCATAATGCGATTAGTGCAGATAAAGCAGCGTTTAAAGAAAAAACAGAAGTGTTAAACACAGAACGTATTGCTTCTGGTTTAGATCCGATAACCTATACAGGGAGACCATCGTTTATCGATCAGATAATAATGAGTTTAAAAACAGTGTTTGCAGGCTTTTTATTGGCCTTAATTATTGCTGTACCGTTAGGAATACTTATTGGTTTAAGTCCAACATTGCGAAGTGCGTTTAATTGGTTTATTCAAATTTTTAAACCTGTATCTCCAGTAGTTTGGTACTTATTAGTATTCATGATTGTGAAAACCATTTTAATAGATTCTACAGACGATAGTTCTTTTATTATCTCTTTTATAAGTGTAGGGTTATGTTCTATGTGGGCCACTTTAGTAAATACAGCTATGGGGGTGTCTTCAGTAGATAAAGATTATATAAACGTTGCAAAGGTTTTAAAATTAGGCCCTATACAAAAAGTGTTTAAAGTTATTTTACCATCGTCTTTACCATTAATTTTTACAGGATTAAAAATTACGTTATCCGTAGCATGGATGGTGTTAATTGCAATTGAATTATTGGCGCAAAGTCCAGGTTTAGGATTGTTTGTTTGGGAAGAGTTTCAGAATGGTGCGAACGATTCAAATTCAAAAATTATTGTAGCCATGTTTGTCATTGGTATTATCGGATTCTTATTAGATAGAATCATGTTAACCATTCAAAATGCAGTGTCTTTTAATAAAAACGAAGGTATTTAATCTGAAAAAAAATAAGATATGGCGTATTTAGAATTAAATAATATATGTAAAACGTACGGACATGCAGACGATGCTCCCGAAGTACTTTCCAACATTAATTTATCTATAGAAGAAGGCGAATTTGTTGCTATTGTAGGATTTACAGGTAGCGGAAAAACAACATTAGTCAATTTAATAAATGGACTTATTACTGCTACAAGTGGTGAGGTGTTGTTTAAAGGACAACAAGTTTCTGGTACCAGCCATGAGCGAGGCGTGATTTTTCAGAATTATTCGTTGTTGCCTTGGTTAACGGTAGCTCAGAATATTTATATGGCGGTAAAAGTAGTGTTTCCTAAGAAAAGTAAATCCGAATTGCATGCATTAGTTGCAGATTATATAGAGATGGTAAACTTAACACCTGCTATGAATAAGCGCCCAAATGAATTGTCTGGAGGAATGCGCCAACGTGTCGCTGTTGCTAGAGCTTTAGCAATGAAACCTGAAATGATTATTATGGACGAGCCTTTAGGCGCTTTAGATGCATTGACTCGCGGAAATCTTCAAGATGAAATATTAAATATTTGGGGAAAAGAAAAACGTACGGCCTTATTAATTACTAATGATGTAGATGAAGGCATTTATATGGCAGACCGTATTATTCCGTTACGTCCAGGGCCTAATGCAACCTTAGGACCAGAGTTTAAAATTAATATAGATCGTCCGAGAGATAAAACGGCGTTGAATGATGATCCTAATTTTAAATCTACACGTAATGCAATTATCGAATACCTTATGGATATAGGGAATCAAAGAAAATCTGATGTTCAAAAAGAGTATGTGTTACCAGATTTACAACCTAAAAGTTTTGTCGGACATTTTTAAAATTTAATTTATGAATTTAAAATCAACTATAATAAAACAGCCTACTGTACCTGGTGAAAATGGTATCATTTATCCTTCGGCTAATGTCATGTTAGATTTAAATCAGCTTAAAAAAGTATATCCAACGCCTAAAGGAGATTATGTGGTGCTGGAGGATTTAAATCTTAAAATCATGAAAGAAGAATTTGTAACTATAATAGGGCATTCTGGTTGTGGTAAAACCACAATGTTGTCTATGATTGCAGGTTTAAATGAAATTTCTGGAGGCAGTATTTCTGTTTTAGGTAACCGTATAAAAGGCCCAGGACCAGATCGTGGTGTTATTTTTCAATCGCCAAGTTTAATGCCTTGGATGACGGCTCTTCAAAATGTATTGTTAGGTGTTAATCAAGTCTTTCCGGATGCAACAAAAGCACAGCGTAACGATATTGCTAAATATTATTTACAGAAAGTTGGCTTAGAAGATGCGTTTCATAAAAAAGCGGCAGATTTATCGCAAGGAATGCAGCAACGCGTTGGTATTGCAAGAGCTTTTGCTATTAAACCAAAAGTGTTATTGTTAGACGAACCTTTTGGGATGCTAGATTCTTTAACACGAGGAGAATTACAAGATATACTTATAGAAATTTGGAATAAGGAAAAAATTACTGCAGTTATGATTACACATGATGTGGATGAAGCTATCTTTTTAGCAGATCGTGTAGTGATGATGACAAGTGGACCAAAAGCAAAAATAGGGGATGTTTTAAATATAGAATTTGAACGTCCTCGTACTCGAAAATCTGTTTTAGAACATGATGACTATTATAAGTATCGTAAACATTTAATCGACTTTTTAGAGCATTAAAAACACAAATAAATCAAATAAAAATAATCAACCAAAAAAAATAATAATGAAAAAGCAATTAATAGTATTAGTCCTTTTGTTAGGGAGTTTTCAAGCCATGCAGGCACAATTTACGTTGGATGGAGAATTTAGACCGCGTGCAGAATATCGTCATGGTTTTGGAAGTATTATTTCAGAAAGTGCAGAACCTGCATTTTCAATTAGTACGCGTGCGCGCTTAAACGCCAATTACAAAACCGAAGCTTATACCTTTTATTTAAGTATGCAAGATGTTTTAACCTGGGGTGAAAACAGACAGATTAATACTGTAGATACCAATAATTCGTTCGCTATTTTTCAAGCTTGGGCAGATATAAAACTGGGTTCAGGATTTTCAACTAAAATTGGTCGCCAAGTATTGTCTTACGACGATCAGCGTATTATGGGTGGTTTAGATTGGGCTCAAATGGGACGTAATCACGATGCTGCTTTAATTCAGTACAAAAAAGAAGGTTTTATGTTTGATGTTGGTTTAGCCTTTAATCAAGATTTTGACGACTATACAAGTAATATTAGCGGTTATGTGTCTACAGGAAATGAATATACTGAAGATCCAAACTTCTTTACGTATAAAGCTATGCAATATGGATATTTAAAGAAAGACTGGAGTGCGTTTTCTGCAAGTCTATTGCTTTTAAATAATACGTTTCAAAATTTTGAATTGGTAGATGGTTCACGTACTTACGATGGGTATGGCGTGAGTAGTTTACAAACTATTGGTACACATTTAAAATATAAATCTGGTGCGTTTGGATTAGACGGAAACGCGTATTTACAAACAGGAGAACGTGTAAACGATTTGTCTGTTAAAGGGGCTTATCTTTTAGGTTTAGAAGCTACGTATAAAATATCTAGTGGTATAGGTCTTGGAGCGGGAGTAGAGGTTATTAGTGGGAATGATGCAGATGCTGGGGAAACTGGTGCGTTCTTTCCTTTATATGGTACAAATCATAAATTTAACGGATTTATGGATTATTTCTATGTTGGAAATCATGCAAACTCAATTGGTTTAGTTGATGTACATGTAAGTGCTAATTTCACTTTAAATGAGACATCTAGTTTGTTAGTTAAAGTGTTAAACTTTAGTGGCGAACAAGAATTAGCTAGCGGAGACAAAGCTTTAGGTACAGAACTAGATTTAGTCTATGCTAAGAAGTTTGACGGCTTTAGTTTGGTATTAGGGTATTCTCAAATGTTTGCATCAGACGGGATGTATGAGTTAAAAGGTGTAACAAAAGCAGATGCAGCAGATGCTCAAAATTGGGCATGGGCTATGTTAGTTATGAAACCTAAGTTTTTAAACGGAACAAAATAAATAAATGAATAATTAGAGTGTTAATTTGTTAATAGGGAAAAAATCCTCAATGTAAAAGTTGAGGGTTTTTTATGTTTATTATTATTGATTAATCAATCCCAATAACTCAACTTCAAAATGCTTAGAAAACATATTGGTATTACCATTCACTATGGTTCTATCCTTTTTTATAAGCATCACTCTATTTATAGTATTTAGAGCTAGAATTTGTTTAGAAATTTCTGGATGCATAAAGTGATATTCGTTTTTAAGCGGATATTGATGTTGCTTTAAGTAAGTTACCCAGCTGTCTTCGTTATTATCAATATTAATAGCTACAAAATCAATTTCTGGATATTTCTTCCTTAATTCTTGAATCTTTTTATGGCTTTCAATAAAATGATTCTTCATGTTGTAAGACCAAAAATAAATAGCCGTTGGCCCTTTTATAAAATCTGTTAAATGCAATTCTTCTCCCGCATTGTTAGACACTAGCGTGTTCGGTAATGTATTTCCAGGTTTAAGATTTATTAATGATTCAATTAAACTTGTAATCTGTTCGTTATTTTTCTTAGAGGTGCTTTTTTCTAGAAATGAATTAAGATAAGGTGTATAATCATCTATTTGATTCGATGAATTTACATATCTATAAGCAGCAAATTTTAGTAGTGAATTCTTAATAGAATCATTACTTACTAAACTATCTATAAATTTAATTTTATCTAAGTTGTAATCTAAAGATTTGTTATTGAAAATACTGTCCTTAGAATGCTTAAAGTGACTTTGTAAGGCAATATTATTAAAATGATATTTTAAGAAATTATAATATGGGAAATAGTTTTTTAACTTCTCGTTGTTGTAATCTATGTTGGATCTGTAATCGTAAAACCCATCAGGCAATTCATCTAAGTTCTTACGTTCTGTATTTCCGTAACATGTAAACGGATATAATTCTTTTTGAGCGTAAAAATTGTAATCTATATTAGCTTGTGCTATTTCGTTAAATAGGTCAGACGTTTTGTATTTGGTTTTAAATTCATCAAAATTCTTTTGAAATATAGCTTTAATAGAGTCTAAATCGTTCTCGAATTTTTCAGGAGACGCCTGACTCATTCTTAGAATTTTATTATTAACAACTTCGTTTTGCAAAAACATATTAATTAAATAATTGTTTTCTTTTGCACCATGTCCAGTAAAGACTAAAGATTCATCAAAGTCCAAATTATTTAATCTCAATACAATACTATCGCTTTGTTCTAAGAAAACCATTTGTATTTCCCCACCATGAGAGAAGGTATATAAACCAGGATCTATAGGATTTATTTTATATAAAAACCTATTGTTTTGGTCTAAATTTATAGTGTCTAAAACATTGTTTTCTTTAGAGATAACAACGTAGTTATTGCTGGGGTTTATAATTTCGCCTCCCAAAAATGCACAAGACATCCTGTCGTGTTCAGATTCTTTTTTGCAGGCGGTAAAACAAATCGAAAGTAAAAAAATGAGGTAAAGGTGCTTCATAAATAGGTACGCTCTTAATTTTGAAAATAAGATAGCTTAATAACAAAAATATGAGTTGTAGTCAACTTGTGCTGTTAATAGGCTGTTAAATATTATTAAGATCTAATTTCTTTCGTGTTATACCTCTAAATTTTCTACTTTTGCAGCAAATTAAAAATACATATATGTTATCAGTTTCAAATCTTTCCGTACAATTTGGAAAGCGTGTCCTTTTTGATGAAGTAAGTACAGTTTTTAATCAAGGGAATTGCTACGGAATAATTGGTGCTAATGGCGCTGGAAAATCTACTTTTCTTAATATTATTGCTGGCAAACAAGAACCAACCTCTGGTCATGTTCATTTAGAGCCAGGAAAACGTATGTCGGTTTTAGAACAAAACCACAATTTATACGACGAGCATACCGTTTTGGAAACCGTTATTATAGGAAATAAACCGTTGTTTAAAATTAAAACAGAAATTGACGCTTTATATGCCGATTATACAGATGAAAATGCTGAAAAAATTGGTGAGCTTCAAGTGCAGTTTGAAGAGATGAATGGTTGGAATGCAGATAGTGATGCAGCAGCTTTACTATCTAATTTAGGGATTAATGAAGATTACCATTATACCTTAATGAAAGATTTAGATGGGAAACAAAAAGTACGTGTGCTCTTGGCGCAAGCCCTTTTTGGAAATCCAGATGTCTTAATTATGGATGAGCCTACCAACGACTTGGATTATGAAACCATTACGTGGTTAGAACATTTTATCGCTAATTTTGATAACTGTGTTATCGTTGTATCTCACGATAGACACTTTTTAGATGCAGTGTGTACACATATTTCTGATATCGATTTTGCAAAAATTAATCATTACTCAGGTAATTATACGTTCTGGTACGAGTCATCTCAATTAGCGGCAAGACAACATGCACAGCAAAACAAAAAAGCTGAAGAAAAGAAGAAAGAATTAGAAGAGTTTATTCGTCGTTTTTCTGCCAACGTTGCAAAAAGTAAACAAGCAACCAGTAGAAAGAAAATGATTGATAAATTGAATATAGAGGATATTAGACGTACTAGTCGTCGTTATCCTGCCATTATTTTCGAACGCGATAGAGAAGCAGGAGATCAAATTTTAAATGTAGAAGGATTGTCTGCAACTTTAGATGGCGAAGTTTTATTTAAAGACATCAATTTAAACCTAAATAAAGGTGATAAAGTTGTAGTGTACTCTAAAGATTCTAGAGCAACAACAGCATTTTATCAAATTTTAAATAATAAGGAACAAGCAGATTCTGGTTCGTTCGATTGGGGGGTTACAACGTCACAATCGTATTTACCTTTAGATAACAGTGCTTTTTTTAATAATAACTTAACCTTAGTAGATTGGTTACGCCAATGGGCTACTACAGAAGAAGAACGTGAAGAAGTTTACGTTCGTGGATTCTTAGGTAAGATGATTTTTAGTGGAGAAGAAGCTTTAAAAACATCGAATGTATTATCTGGAGGTGAAAAAGTACGTTGTATGTTAAGTCGAATGATGATGGTGAGAGCTAACGTGTTAATGTTAGACGAACCAACAAACCATTTAGATTTAGAAAGTATTACAGCGTTTAACAATTCACTTAAGAATTTTAAAGGAACGGTGTTGTTTTCTACACATGATCACGAGTTTGCTCAAACAGTTGCAAATCGCGTAATCGAATTAACGCCTAGTGGAATTATTGATCGTTACACCACGTTCGATGAATATATGTCGGATTCTAAAATAAAAGAACAGCGTAACAAAATGTACGCTGTCTAAGTTATAAGTTAAAATATTGCTTTTAAAACCCTGATGCGTCAGGGTTTTTTTATGCGTCTAATTCTGCCGTTACGCCTTCAATAATTTTAAGTGCTGCAACTGCTTCTTCTTTGTTTACAAATAAATCTTGTTGCCCCTGAATAGAAGACCCGAAACCAGCTAATCTACCAGACTCACTTTCGTCTTTAATGATTGCGTTTATATTTTCTGCTTCTAGTTCGCTAACAAGACGCTGTACAATTATAAAGTTACCTGTAAATACTTTTGTATAGTTAGAATCTTTCATAGTATTGTCAATTTAGTATTTAATTAAAGATACGAACTTTTAAATTGTTTTAAAACAATTTATGCTAATGTAAAAATGGAATAAAAATTATTAATTAAAAATAAATATGATTTTATAGGTGGTTATCACATTTATAACCTTACATTTGTAGTAATTATAATTATTTAATTTATTACAATGAACAAAGGAACAGTAAAATTCTTTAACGACTCAAAAGGATTTGGATTCATTATTGAAGACGACACAAACAAAGAACATTTTGTACACATCTCTGGATTAATCGATGAAATTCGTGAAGGTGATGCAGTAGAATTCGATTTACAAGAAGGTAAAAAAGGATTAAACGCAGTAAATGTAAAAGTAATCTAATACTTTCTTAAGTATATATACTTTTTATGATCTTAAACCTGTCAATTTATTGATGGGTTTTTTTATGCCCTAAATTTAAATATTATGGGATCTAAAGTATTCTGTTATAGCGTAAAATAAAAATGACAAATTATTTTGTCAAGTTGTAGATAATCTTAATTTTGTTAAAACTATTAACAATATTTATACACAGTGAAAAACGGAACAGTAAAATTCTTCAATGAATCTAAAGGATTTGGATTTATTACAGAAGAAGGTTCAAGCAACGAATATTTCGTTCACGTTTCTGGCTTAATTGACAGAATTGAAGAAGGAGATACCGTTGAATTTGAATTAAAAGAAGGAAAAAAAGGATTAAACGCAATAAACGTAAAAGTAATTTAATTTATTCTTTAATTTTTGACACAAAAAAGCCTGCATCTTGCAGGCTTTTTTAATGGGTATATGTTGAGGTTTATTATCTCAATTCTGCACCTAATTTGTTCTCGAAATTAGATTGTAATTTAGACATAATTTTATCGATTTGCTTTTCGGTAAGTGTCTTTTGTTCGTCTTGTAAAATAAAGCTTACAGCATAACTCTTTTTGCCTTGTGGTAAGTTATTACCTTGGTATACGTCAAACAGATTCACATCTTTTAGTAATTGCTTTTCAGATTGTTTTGCAATCGTAAAAATTTCTTCAAAAGTTACCTGCTCGTCTAATAGTAAAGCAAAATCACGACGTACTTCTGGATGTTTAGCAATTTCAGTGTATTTTGTTTTATTGTGTTTTGCAAAATTTATAATGGCATCCCAATTAAAATCAGCAAATAAGACTTCTTGAGAAATATCAAAATGTTTTAAGATGCTAGATTTAATTATACCAAATTCTACTAATTTGGTTTTTCCTAATCCAAATTGTAAACCTTCACTAAAAATATCGTTAGAAATAGGAGAAGTTCTGTATTTAGATAAACCCAAACGTTCTAACACAGTATTAATAATTCCTTTCATATAAAAGAAATCGCTTTTTTGAGCAGCAGAGTTCCACGTTTCAGATGCTTTATTTCCAGTTACAAATAGTGATAAATGCTTAAATTCTTCACGGTTTTCGTTAAACTGATGGTAGGTTTTTCCGAATTCAAAAAACTTTAAATGTGGACGTCTTCTGTTTATGTTATGTGACAATGCTTCTAAACCTGAAAATAATAACGATTGTCTTAAAGCCGATAAATCGTTACTTAAAGGATTAAGCATGCTAATATTGTGCTCGGCTTTTAATTGCTCGCTTAAGGCAACGTAATCTGGAGAGGTTAAAGAGTTGGCCATAATTTCGAAAAATCCTTGTGCCGCCAATTGTGTTCCAATAAGGTTTTGAAGTTTATGGTCTTCAAATCGCGATGAGTTAGAAATAGAGGCATGTAGCTTTTCTGAAGTCTTTACATTATTGTAACCATACACACGTAAAATTTCTTCAATAACATCTGCTTCACGCTGAACATCGTTTCTATAAGCAGGAATAGTTAAACCTAAACCAGTTTCTGTAACGTTGTTAATCTTGATATCTAGAGACATTAAGATGCGTTTAATAATATCTTTAGGAATTTCTTCTCCAATAAGGCGTTTTGCATTATCAAAACTTAAACGGACTTGAAAATCTTCAATTTTATTGCTGTAAGAATCAATAATATCACTAGAGATTTCTCCTCCAGCCAATTCAATAATCAATAAGGCTGCACGTTTTAATGCGTATTCACATAAATTAGGATCTATACCACGTTCAAATCTAAAAGAGGCATCGGTATTTAGTCCATAACGTTTAGCTGTTTTTCTAACGCTTACAGGATTAAAGTAAGCACTTTCTAAAAATATGTTAGTAGTGTTTTCTGTAACTCCAGATTGTTCACCTCCAAACACACCTGCTATACACATTGGTTTTTCGGCATCACAAATCATTAGATCATCTTCGTGTAATGTGCGTTCAATACCATCTAAAGTGGTGAATTTTGATCCTGCTTCAGCAGTTTTTACAATGACTTTCTGTCCTGTTATTTTATTAAAGTCGAAGGCATGTAGGGGTTGCCCTAAATCGTGAAGGACGTAATTCGTAGCATCGACAATATTATTTTTAGGAGTTAAACCTATTGCTTTAAGTCTGTTTTGTAACCATTTTGGAGATTCTTCTACTTTAACCCCAGAGATACTCACACCACAATAACGAGGTGCTAAATCTTTATTTTGCACATCGACATCTACACGAAATGATCTGTTGTTTACATGAAATGCACTCACAGAAGGTGTAATTAATTCGGCATGTATATCTTTTTGTAGTAAACCTGCTCTCAAATCGCGGGCAGTACCAAAATGGCTCATGGCATCTGCTCTGTTTGGTGTTAAACCAATTTCGAAAACCAAATCATTTTCTACATCAAAAATATCTGCAACAGGTGTACCTACTTTTAAATTGGCATCTAAAACCATGATCCCATCGTGAGATTGTCCTAAGCCAAGCTCGTCTTCTGCGCAAATCATTCCAAAGCTTTCTTCGCCTCTAATTTTACCTTTTTTAATGGTCCAAGCTTCACCGGTTTCAGTGTACAAAGTGGTTCCTATAGTTGCTACAGGTACTTTTTGTCCCGCGTCAACATTTGGTGCACCACACACAATTTGTAAAGGTTGTTCTTCGCCTATATTTACAGTGGTAATTTTTAATCTGTCTGCATTAGGGTGTTGTATGCAGGTTAATACTTCTCCTACAACAATACCTTCTAAACCGCCTTTTACAGATTGAAAAGCATCTATACCCTCAACCTCTAAACCAAGGTCTGTTAAGAGTTCTCCGGTTTGCTCTGCAGACCAGTCAGTTTTAATAAATTGTTTTAACCAATTATATGAAATCTTCATTGTTTGTGTTTTGCCAAGTGTAAATATATTTTTTTGTTTTCGATGTTTTCAAAAGGAAGAAAACAAATCGATTTTGCATTTAATACATGCTGTGGCAAAGATAAATATTTAATAATTAATTCGAGATACCCTGAGGGTGTCAATTTTTATATCTAATTACTAAAATGCCTTGTTGTTTGCTAATCTGTTGGTAAAATGCCAAGTAAGCTCTTTTGAAAAAGATTGTAAATTCGTGTATACTCGTCTGTCCAACTGCTAGGCTCTACAAAACCATGTCTTTCTACAGGATATATAGCCATTTCCCAATTGTGTTTTTCTAATTCTATAAGACGTTGAGATAGGCGAACCATATCTTGAAAATGCACATTATCATCAACCATACCGTGTAAGATTAATAAATCGCCTTTAAGGCCGTCTGCAAAGTAAATTGGGGAGCTTTTGCGATAGGCTAAGCTATCTGTCGTTGGTGTGTTTAAAATTCTAGCAGTATAGCCATGGTTATATGCTGCCCAATCTCCAACAGATCGTATAGCTGCTCCAGCTTTAAAAGTGTCTGCTTCATTAAACATACCCATTAAGGTGATAAATCCGCCGTAAGACCCGCCGTAGATTCCAACTTTGTTTTTGTCGATACCGTAATTTTCTACTAAATAATTAACGCCATCAACCTGATCAGATAAATCTTTTCCGCCCATATGGCGATAAATTCCCGTTCTCCAATCTCTTCCGTAACCGGCGCTACCACGATAATCTATATTGATAACGGTGTAGCCATTATCTACTAATAAATTATGAAACATATATTCTCTAAAATAAGAACTCCACCACTGGTGCACATTTTGCAAATATCCGGCACCATGAACAAAAACTATAGCTGCATTATTTTTAACTTCAGTTTTTGGCTGAAAAACATGAGCGTAAACTGTAGCTCCATCTGATGCTGTATAGGTAATATTTTCTGGAGTTCTCCAAGAATAAGAGTTAAAAGCTTTGGTGGTAGAATGTGTAATTTGTTTCGCCGACTCTGATGATTTATTAAACTGCGGATTTGGTTTTAGATATAACTCTGTTGGAGTATTAGAATTAGAATATAAAATAGCCATGAATTGCTCGTCCGGAGAAAGGGTAACATCATTTCTACCTGTTTTTTCTGTAAGCTGTTTTAGTTTTCCTCCTTGTATTGGCATGCTGTAAAATTGACGATCGCCAGGATGATTTTTATTCGCACCAAAATACCATAGGCTTTGATCTTTAGAAATAAAGGGATTGTAAATTTCAAAAGTACCACTAGTTAAGGCTTTAGTTTTTTTAGTAGAGATATTGGTTTTGTAAATATGAGCATAACCTGTTTTTTCTGACATATACCAAATGTTTTTGTTGTCGGGCATCCAACCTAAATTACTTCTGCCGTAACTGCTAATTCCGGGACCAGCAATCCAAGCCTCGTCATGCTGATGGTTTAAATTTGTAATTGTACCTTTTTCAAGATTCAATAATACAATCCATCGGTCTTTATAATCGTTAGCATTTATATCTAAAACGGCATGTTTACCATCAGAACTCCATTTTGGTTCTGAGATGTATGAAATTCTATCTTCATTTTCATAAGGTTTATCTGGGTAATCCTTAGTGTATTCAGGTATGTAATCTAAACCTTCAAGATTATCTAAAACCACAGGATATGTGTGTCTACCTTTAATGTCGTAAATATATAATTTGTATTCAGAAGGTGCATCTCCCACTTTAGAACGTGTTTTTTGGTCTTCTGTATAACCAGATTCGGTTACATAATGCGGTACTATAGTATTTTTGTTTTTTTTGCGATCTACGGTAAGATAAGTCACAAATTTTCCATCAGGACTCAGGTTAAGATTTGTAATTTGTTTCTTATCTGTAAAAATTTCTAATGGCCTTTTGTTTTCAGTTCTTTTAGTTAAAAGTTCTGCTTCATCATTTTTAGCTTTACGTGTTTTTAAAACATCAAAAAGAGCGATCTGATCGTTGTATAGCCATTCGTCTTTGCTATCTTTTTTTTTGTCTTTTTCTTTTTTGTCTGTAAAGTTTGTGATCTGAGTGGTTATACCAGAAGTAATGTCCCAAACATATAAATTGTTGTTTTTAGTATAAGCAATAGCGGTGTTGTTATTGGTAAAATGCGGATTGCTTTCACGTTCTATCGTATTCGTTATTTGTGTTATCTTTTTCGAACCTTCATCTATAAGGTATAAATCACCATGATTGGTATATGCTTTTTTAGATTGATCAGCATTATATACTACGCGTTGGGGAGGTAGATTGTAAGTGTCTTCAAAAGAAACTTGATCTATTTTGTTGTTTTTCAGGTTGTAAGTATATAAAGAATCTGAAAAGGCAGACTCAGGATTCCATTTAAAATAGATGGCATCTCCATTTTCATCCCATTGTACATCAGAGGGTAAATGACCTACAAAAGCATCACCTTGCATAATTTCTTTAATGCTTAGTTTTGATTTATTTTGCTCTTGAGCCGAACTATAAATTGAAAAAAAGAGTAGGGCAAGGGTGGTAAAAAATTTAGGCATGTTTTGAAAAGAGTAGCTGTTTTGCATGTTTAAAAAATTAATTAGACAACTAATTTAGTATTTCTAATTAAAAAGATGCTTTTTGGTTCGTGTTTAATCTGTTTTTTATGATGTAGGTAAAAAATGAATGTTTATAAAGCGTATATGGTAATAATTGAACGCCTTTAAACTGGTAAAATGTTTTTTATTGTAAGTATTTTTATGTTTCTTCGATTACTAATAAAATTTTTAATTTATGCGTTATTTCTTATTGCTATGTCTGGCTTTGTGTTTGTGTAATTGTAAAGAATCTCAACCTGAAAAATTAAAAAAAGGGATGTGGAGAGCGACTTTAGAAACTCAAGATAACGAGATGTTACCTTTTAATTTTGAAGTGATTAATGATACTGTGTTAACCATTTTTAATGCAGAAGAACATATTAATGTTGATGAAATTACTTATACTAAGGATAGCATAACCATTAAACCTCCAGTTTTTGAAGGATATATTAAAGCAAAACGAATGGATGCCAATACCATTCAAGGGGAATTTATTATTGAAGGACTAGACCGTACCATGTTTTTTAAAGCAGAATATGGTCATGCAAATCGATTTGAAACAAGTCAAGATGCAGTTGTAAATGCTGAAGGTGTTTGGGAGACTGTATTTAGTCCAGATAGTCCTGAAGATATGTATTTGGGAAAAGGTATATTTAAGCAAGAAGGAAATAAGGTTACAGGAACGTTTAGAACAACCACTGGTGATTATCGTTTTTTAGAAGGCGCTATAGAAGGTAAAACGATGAAACTTTCTGCTTTTGATGGTGCTCATGCATTTTTATTTACTGCCGAGGTAGGAGATAGTATTATGACGGGAACATTTTATTCGGGAAACCATTACAAAGAGCCATTCACTGCAAAACGTAATGCTGAGTTTGAATTAGCAGATGCCGATTCCTTAACCTTTTTAAAACCAGGTTATGATGCCTTAGCTTTTTCATTTCCAGATCACACGGGGAAGATGGTGTCTTTGTCGGACGAGCAATTTAAAGATAAAGTGGTTGTAGTACAACTTATGGGAAGTTGGTGTCCGAATTGTTTAGATGAAAGTAAATATTTTGTAGAGTATTTAAAAACGCATACCTCTCAAGATATTGCATTTGTAGGTTTGGCTTTTGAGTATGCTAAAACTGAAGCAAAAGCGTTCCAAAATATTGAACGATTAAAAACACGATTAGGCATTCCTTATCCTGTGTTATTAGCGCAATATGGTTCTACAGATAAAGCAGCTGCACAAGAAAAATTACCAATGCTAAATCATGTTTTATCTTACCCAACGGCTATTTATGTAGATAAAAATGGAAAGGTGAGAAAGATACATACAGGGTTTAACGGACCAGCTACAGGAGATTTGTATGAGGATTATAAAGCTGAATTTGAATCGTTTATTTCAAAGTTGTTAAATGAATAATTTAGCTAATGTAATTCCAAATATTCTTGTATTTAGCTAATTGTTGGTAGGTAAAAAGTATCGGACGATGCTGTTCTTTAATAAGTCTAGGGTCGTCTTTTAAAATGTTTTTAGCATGAAAACGAGCTAATTTTAAAATGTCGTTATCTTTAATAATATCGGCTATTTTTAGATTTAATATGCCACTTTGTTGGGTGCCCATGATGTCTCCTGGACCACGTAATTTTAAATCGACCTCTGCAATTTCAAATCCGTCGCTCGTTTTAACCATCGTTTCTAAACGTGTTTTGCTGTCGGCACTTAATTTATGACTCGTCATTAATATACAGAAACTCTGTTCTGCTCCACGTCCTACACGACCACGTAATTGATGTAATTGAGACAAACCAAAACGTTCGGCGCTTTCAATAATCATAACCGAAGCATTAGGTACATTTACGCCAACTTCAATTACTGTTGTGGCTACCATTATTTGAGTTTCACCTTTAATAAAACGTTGCATTTCAAATTCTTTGTCGGCAGCTTTCATTTTACCATGTACTATTGAAATCTGATATTTAGGAGAAGGGAAGTCGCGAGCAATACTTTCGTAGCCATCCATCAAGTCTTTATAATCCATATGTTCATTTTCTTGGATTAATGGATAAACAATATAAATCTGACGTCCTTTATTAATTTCATCACGAATAAATCTTAAGACTTTTAAGCGATTAGAATCAAAGCGATGTACTGTTTTTATAGGTTGTCTTCCTGGTGGTAATTCATCAATTATAGAGATGTCTAAATCACCATAAACGGACATGGCTAATGTTCTTGGAATGGGTGTCGCTGTCATCACTAAAATGTGTGGAGGTATATGATTCTTTTTCCACAATTTACTTCTTTGTGCCACTCCAAAACGATGTTGTTCGTCTATAATTGCAAGCCCTAAATTATTAAATTTCACCTTGTCTTCAAGGAGCGCATGTGTACCAATAAGGATGTCTAATTCACCATTTTCTAAAGCGTTATGGATTATTTTTCTATCTGAAGTTTTAGTTGATCCAGTAAGGAGTTTTATGCTGATATTTAAATCTTTACACAAGTCAACTAATCCGTTGTAATGTTGGACTGACAAAATTTCAGTAGGCGCCATTAAACAGGCTTGAAAACCGTTGTCAAGTGCGATTAACATTGACATGAGAGCAACTATAGTCTTCCCAGAACCTACATCGCCTTGTAAGAGCCGATTCATTTGCGCATTGCTTCCTAAATCTGCTCGAATTTCTTTAATAACCCGCTTTTGTGCATTGGTTAAATTGAACGGTAAATGGTTTTTAAAAAATGTATTGAAATAGGTTCCAACTTGATTGAAAGGAAACCCTTTTATTTTAGATTTATGAATTAAATTTTTCAGAATTAATTGCAACTGAATATAGAACAATTCTTCAAATTTTAAACGGAATTGTGACCTGGCTAAAAGCTCCTGATTTTTCGGAAAATGGACATTAAATAGCGCTTCAGATTTAGTGACTAATTTTAATTCAGATAACAAACCTTGAGATAAAGTTTCTTCAAATTTACCGTTAGTTTCTATAAATAACTGCTGCATGATCTTGCTCATCACGCGATTTGTTATGCCTTTATTAGATAGTTTTTCGGTAGACGGATATACAGGTTGCATGGCAGAGCGTAGATTTTTTTCGTGTTCTACTAACAATTCCATTTCTGGGTGTGGCATACTAAAAGTATTTCCAAACGCATTTGTTTTTCCAAAAACAACATAATCTGTGTTTAGTTTTATACTTTCTTTTAACCACTTAAAACCACGAAACCAAACCAGTTCCATAGCACCAGTATCATCTTTAAAAGTTGCGACCAAACGTTTACCTTTGCCTTGTGCCACTTCTTTTAAACCCACCACACGGCCAACAATTTGTACATCGGCATTATTGCGTTGCAATTGGGTGATTTTATAATATTGTGTACGATCTAAATATCGGTTTGGAAACAGATTTATTAAATCTTGATAGGTGTGTATACCAAGTTCTTTTCGGAGTAAATCTGCACGATTTGGACCGACACCTTTTAAATAATCAATTGGAGTTTGAAGCTTGGAATTCATAAAAACGAAGATAATTCTATTCCGTCAAACATAAAACCTTAAATTTTATCAATTTTACTAAAACCTTTGCTATATTTAATATATGAAGTCTTTTTTATATGTTTTTTTAGCTGTTTTTAGTAGCTTTTTATGGGGGCAACAAACAAAGCTGGTTGATTTTAAGTCGATTACCGCTAATGTTACAATTCAGCCCATTCAAAAAGAAATTTTTGGAGATGTTACTTATGTTTTTGATGTCTTAGCACCTACAGATTCTTTGTTTATCGATGCCCAACTCATGGAAATTTCCAAAGTCACCCTAAACAAACAAGATGTAGCATTTAAAAACGATGGGAATAAGCTTTGGTTACTGTCTCCTTTTAAAAGAAGTGATAACAATAAACTTGAGTTGTATTATATAGCAAATCCTAAAAAAGCCATGTATTTTGTGGGATGGGAATACGAAGGTAAGCATCAAGTTTGGACTCAAGGTCAAGGTAAGTATACAAGTAATTGGTTGCCTAGTTTTGACGATATGAACGAGAAAACAACTTTAGATCTTACTGTTAGTTTTCCTAAAGATTATCAAGTTATTGCAAATGGTGAATTAATAGAGACTAAGAAAGCAGATACATTATTAGCGTGGCATTATGTAACTAAAAACCCGATGAGTAATTATTTATTTGCAATTGCTGCCGGGATTTACGATAAAACCTTATTGTGTTCTAATAGTGGGGTGACTTTAGAATTGTATTATTATCCTGAAGATTCACTAAAAGTTGAACCCACTTACCGCTATACAGAGCAAATTTTTAATCTATTAGAGTCTGAAATTGGAGTGCCTTATCCGTGGGAAAATTATAAACAAATTCCTGTAGCCGATTTTTTATATGCAGGTATGGAAAACACGAGTGCTACTATATTTTCTGATGCTTACGTGGTAGATGCTATTGGTTTTGTAGATCGAAATTATGTAAATGTAAATGCTCACGAATTGGCACATCAATGGTTTGGCGATTTGGTTACAGAAACCTCAGGAACACACCATTGGTTGCAGGAAGGTTTTGCAACTTATTATGCTTTGTTGGCCGAACGGGATGTGTTTGGTAACGATTATTATAAAATGCGTTTGTACGAATATGCTAAAGAATTACAGGCTCAGGATGCAAATGGGCAAAGTACGGCATTGTTGAATCCGAAATCGAGCAGTACAACGTTTTATAAAAAGGGCGCTTGGTTATTGCATGCTTTACGTGAAGAAGTAGGGGATAATGCATTTAAATTGGCTGTTAAGCGTTATTTGGAAGCACATCAGTTTGAGAACGTAGACACAGACGATTTCATTAAGCAAGTTAAGCTGGCTAGCGGAAAAAACTTAGATGCTTTTTTTGATTTGTGGCTGAATTCTGAAACATTCCCAATGGATTATGTTCTAAGTCACACTAAAGATGATATGAGTTTCTACATGAAACAATTCGAGGATTTAAATTGTATGGCAGAACATGATGATCAGTTTTTATTAAATCCGTCTAAATTTTATTTTGAAAAACAGCAGCTTTTATTAAAGCATCCCGAATTAATTACAGAAGCAGTAATGCTTAAAAATGGCGTAGAAGTTAGGCAAACCATAGCACAAGTTTTAACTAAAATACCATCAGAATTACAGGAGACTTACGAAATGCTTCTAAATGATAAGTCTTACCAAACGCAAGAAATGGCACTCTATAATTTATGGGTAAATTTTCCAGAGCAACGTTTTATATATTTAGAACAAACTAAAGATTATATCGGTTTTAACTCTAAAAATATTAGGCAATTATGGTTGGTTTTAGCTTTGTCTACACCCGAATTTAAACCAGAAAACAACCAGAATTATCTAGAAGAGTTAATGCGTTACACAAGTCCTGAATATGATTTTGAAGTGCGAGAATTAGCCTTTAGTTATATAGAAGCGCTTCAGTTATATAACAAAGAAACTATATCTAATATCTTACAAGCTACGCATCATCATAATTGGAGATTAAGCAAAATGGCTAAACAGCTGTTATCTGGATTAGTGCAAAATCCAAAATACACAAGTATATTAAATCAACTTCAGCAAGACAAAAAATAATTTCATGAGAGCATTAGTAATTTCTGGAGGCGGTAGTAAAGGCGCTTTTGCAGGTGGCGTTGCACAATATTTAATAGAACAAAAAAAACGTAATTACGACATTTATTTAGGAACGTCTACAGGAAGTTTATTGATTCCGCATTTGGCAACTGGCGATTTAGATAAATTGTATAATATCTATACCAATGTATCTCAAAGTGATATTTTTAGTGTGAGTCCGTTTGTACAGCACAAAAAAGGAGATCGGGAGTATGTATCAATCAACTATTTTAATTCTGTACTTCAGTTTATGAAACGTAAACATACGTTTGGAGAAAGTAAATCGCTTAAGCGGAATATAAAAAAGAATCTGACGTTTGAAGAATTCAATCAGATTAGACGTACAAAATCGGACGTTGTAGTTACGGTCACTAATCTGTCTAAAGGTAGAGTAGAATATAAATCTATTCAAGAATGTACTTATGAAGAGTTTTGTGAGTGGATTTGGATATCATGTAATTATATTCCGTTTATGTCTATTGCCATAGTAAATGGACACGAATATGCAGATGGCGGTTATTCGTGTGTAGTGCCAATTCAAGAAGCAATTTTAAGAGGAGCCACAGAGGTTGATGCTGTAATTTTAGAGTCTGAACAGATACAAGACAATAAGGTTTTGGGGCAAAATCCGTTTTCTTTAATGATGAATTTATTCGGACATGTTATAGATCAATTAGAATATCACGATATTGTAATTGGTAAGCTTGCAGCCATCCAGAAAAATGTAAAGCTTAATTTGTATTACACACCTACACAATTAACCGAAAACTCTTTAATTTTTAGTAAACCTTTAATGGAAAAATGGTGGAAACAAGGTTTTGATTATGCTAAAATGAAACAGTTTAATGGATCCTCGTCTGTTTCAGAATATGAAACACGATAATAGTTTTATAAACCCAATAATTAATAATTTTCAGGAGCGCGTTCCCACACAACTTTAGCTGTTTGTAATTCGCCATTAAACATTACAGGTTGCTCGGTAGTTAAGATGAGAGTTTCATTATCTAATTTTATTAAGCGGACTTGTTCTTTACCTAACCAGTTAGGGAATAGACTTGCTGTTAATTCATGTGTAACAGTCTGTTTTTGTTCATCTACAAAAAAACGTCCAGAATAGGCTAAATAACCACTTGCTGCTTGCTTGTACTCTTCTGGCTTTCCGCCAAACATATCATCGGAGTCAAACATAGCGCGATCTTTTTTTTGCATTTGTGCAGACATATAGCCGTCTGGTGTATAGATTATAAAACCAGATGGTTTTTTATCTAAGGGATAAGTGATGTCTCCGTTTTCGTTTTCTTGAGTAAAATCTTTAAGGGCCCAAGCGCCTACTAATTGGTTTCTTAAATTTATATCTTTCATAATGCTTTTTTTTCTATGTAAAATTCCACTTACTATGGATGTAATTGCAGCAATGTTTACTGAGTATCTCTTGTGTAAATTTTACTTTTAATTAGTACTAGAACATTAAAATTATAAATTTAAAACTGGCTAAAACTATATTGATTGGACTTTAAGAGTAATTTAAGATGAACCTTTAAAGTATGTTAAAGCGCTTTTTTATAGAAATATGAAGAGTTAAATTCTGCTCATAGGATTATAAAAAACAAAAAGCTTCGTGAATAACACGAAGCTTTTTGTTTTCTACCGAATACTAGTAAAAACTAATTGAGTAAAACGTATAATATTTTAAATTACCACATGTCGCTTACTTCTTCTTTTATATAAGACAGGGCGGCATCGCTAGGAGCGCGTTTTTCCATCATCTCTGAAAGTATAACTTCACGCAATTTATTTGCAGAGTCTGTTTTATCTGACATTCCAGCTTTTCTTACTAATTGTATTGTTGAATTTTTAGCGGCTATAATAATGTTCCAACATTCGTCTGTGATGTAAATTTGTTGCGATAAATTGTGATCAAATTCTTGTTCAATATTGCTTATTAATAACATTTCGTAGTCCCCTTTGTCTGTAGACATGGGCTGTACACGAATTAATAATTTAGAAGGGGTGATACGTTCTAAAAACAAAGCCATACGCTCGTAAGCTTGTAAACGTAACGGCATGGCATTCACTTGCATTTCTTTTTTTAATAAAAAACGTCTTCGGCCATCTTCGTTTTTAGTATGTTCCTTAAAGAAATAAAATGCGATTAAACCTGTCACTAGAGCAGGAATAGTGTATAAAAACAAATTAATTAAAGAATCGGGATTCATAAGTATAAAATTTACGGCAAACTTAATAGGTTTTTCTGTTTCAACAAAACAAAAAAATACTTTAGACTATTATAAAATTAGTGTTTAGGTTTTATGGTGTTGTCCTCCTAAGTGTGGGCAATCTTTTAAATCTTGCATGCTTATAAAAGGGACGGGAGCTTTTTTGTATTTGTAAGTCTTGTCTAGTTTACTAGTTAAGTTTTTATCGTCTACATTTATATTAATATCTTGCATAGTAAATTCGCAAGGATGCTCGTAACCAGCAGCGTGAGTTACTTCTATAAATTCTTTGCTAAACGTTTTAAAGTATTGCGATAAACGCTCCGATTTTAATGTTGGATCTATACCATTTTGTAACCATTTACTTTGGGTGGCAACACCACTAGGACAACGGTTGGTGTGGCATACTTGTGCTTGAATACATCCTATACTTAACATGGCTTCTCTGGCAACATTTATACAATCTGCTCCCATAGCAAAAGCCATAGCTGCTTTAGCAGGGAATCCTAAACGTCCGCTTCCGATAAATACAATGCGATCTGTTAATTTGCGTTTTAAAAAGACTTTATATAATTCGCTAAATCCGTAAACCCATGGTAAAGACACGTGGTCTGCAAAACTAGGAGGCGCTGCTCCAGTTCCACCTTCACCACCATCTACAGTGATAAAATCTGGACCTTTTCCAGTTGCAATCATAAGATCGGCAAGTTCTTCCCATTGTTCTGTTTTTCCTATAGCGGCTTTTACGCCTACAGGTAAACCGGTGAGTTCTGCTATGTTTTCAATAAATTCTATAAGACCTGGAATATCTTTAAATGCGGAGTGACTTGGAGGAGAAATAACATCTTTACCTAGAGGGACGTGTCTAATTTTTGAAATTTCTTCTGTTATTTTAGCTGCTGGTAAAACGCCTCCTTTTCCAGGTTTTGCACCTTGAGATAATTTAATTTCAATAGCTTTAATAAATGGATTGGCTTCTACTAAAGCAACTAGCTTTTCCATGGAAAAATTTCCGTCGGCATCACGAATTCCAAAATAGCCTGTACCAACCTGAAATATTATATCTCCTCCATTACTATGGTATGGAGATAATCCTCCTTCACCAGTATTATGGTAAGCACCCGCGATTTGCACACCTTTATTTAAGGAATCCATAGCCTTGGCAGATAATGACCCAAAACTCATGGCCGAGATGTTTATAACAGAAGCCGGTCTGAAAGGACGTCTTCTTTTATTAAACTCGCCCATGACTTTGGCACATGGTAAAAATGTTTTGTCTATAGTATTTGGGTGATTTACTCCAGGTTTAAACGGTAACATTGCATTGTTTACAAACATATGCTGATTGGCATAAATATCGCGATCTGTTCCAAAACCTTCGTAATTATTTTCTTTTTTTGAAGAAGCATAAATCCAACCACGTTCTATACGATTAAACGGAAGTTCTTCGCGGTTATTCGCTACAAAATACTGGCGCATTTCTGGACCAATACTTTCTAAAAGGTAACGCAGATGGCCAACAATGGGAAAATTATGACTAATAGTATGTTTTTTCTGAATGAAAACGTCTCGAATTGCGATAATAATTAGGAAAAGAATAAGCCAAACCCACCAACTTACGTCGCTTAAAGTCATAATGTACCTTGTTTAAAATGTTAAAGAGGTAAATATATTATAAATAAAGCAAAAACTTGATGGAAGATTTCCTTAACATTATAGTGTCTAATAATTTATCTTATAAAATCAGCGCCAACTATGCCTAAACTTCTTAAGAAAAGTATTACTATATTACTTGTAATTGTATGTGTGTTAGGTCTTATAGTGGTGTTTTTTGCTAATACTTTTGTAGAGCAGAAGCTTAAAACGGCCTTAAAAGATTTACCAGAAACGGTTCAGTTTACATATTCAGGTTTAGCTGTTAATGTGTTTCAAGGTGAGCTTTTTGTAGAAAATCCAGAGTTAGAGGTGTCGGAATTGGATAATACAGAGATGAACTTAAAAATTAGCCTAAACAAGTTTAAGTTGGAGGAGGTGAGTTATTGGCGCTATATTTTTTATGGTGCCATACATTTAGATCGCGTTTTGTTTCAAGATGCAGATATTTTTTATGTTAAATCAAATTCTACTAAAGAGTCGGATTCTACTAACATGGATTCTTCATCAAAATCTAAAAACAAATCCATACAATTATTTAATAAAACAATTAAGATTGATCAGGTAGAATTTAATCATGCCAAATTTACAATGTATAAAGCGGCATCAGATTCGGTGTTTTTAAAATCTGAAAACCTGAATATTATGTTTCAGGATATTCTTGTAGACGAAGCTTCATCAAAAAAAAATATTCCATTTGAATATTCTAATTATCATATTTCAAGTGATTCTTTAAAATTTAATGTTGGTGTTTACGAGACTTTAAGTTTGCAAACTTTAGAATTTACTAAATCTCATTGGGTGGTCAGAGATTTTGCTTTAAAAACAAAATATTCAAAACAAGAATTAACTAGACGACTTAAAAAAGAACGGGATCATTTTAATATAGAAATGGACTCTATATACATTGAAAACCCAAGATTCGGTTTTCTAGATAAGCGCTTTTATTTTAAATCGGATACCATTACAATTCAGAAACCAGATGCAATTATTTATAGAAATAAATTGGTGGCAGACGATTATACAATTAAACCCATGTATAGTAAAATGCTACGCGATTTAAATTTCGATTTGACTATACCTGTCTTGCAATTAAATTCTGGAAGCATTGTGTACGAAGAAAAAGTGAAAGCAAATGTGCAAGCAGGAAGTATAGCTTTTAAAGATTTTAATGCAACAATTAAGCATGTAAGTAATACGTATACTTCGCCAACAAAAACAGAATTAGATATTACTACACGTTTTTTTGGACAAGCTCCATTGCATGCGAATTGGGCATTTGATGTAAATAATAACAATGACGATTTTACATTTAAAACTCAAATAGGCGTTTTACCAGCATCTCGATTAAATAGGTTTACAGAGCATAATTTAAATATAAAATTAGAAGGTCAGTTTGATAAGATTTATGCGAGAATAGATGGTAATGTAGACCGCTCAACCGTCAATTTTAATGTGAAGTACGAAGACATGAAAGTGAATATCCTTAATAAAAAGAAAAAGAGAAATCGGTTTCTGTCGTCTATAGCGAATCTGTTTATAAGAAATGATTCTGATAAAAATAAAGATGGATTTATAGAAAAAAAAGGAGCAGTTACTCGGGATAAAACCAAATCTGTTTTTAATTTTTTCTGGTTAAATATTAAGGAAGGATTAAAATTAGTGTTTATCGGAGACGGTATTATTTAATGAATTTCATCTTTATTCAAAGTGCAAATACACCAATGTTTATAATTATTTATAAATCTATTTACTTAAACGGGTTACAAAGGTTAATTTTACAATCTAAATTGTATGAACATTGGAGAAGTATTTAAGTCAGTTAAATGAAGCGCAGTTAGCACCAACCATTCAAGTAAACGGCCCTATGATTGTGATCGCAGGTGCTGGATCTGGTAAAACACGTGTGTTAACCTACAGAATAGCCTATTTAATGCATAAGGGAGTAGACCCTTTTAATATCTTGTCATTAACCTTTACCAATAAGGCTGCACGCGAAATGAAAGAGCGTATTGCATCCATAGTTGGACAAAGTGAGGCTAAAAATTTGTGGATGGGAACATTTCACTCGGTATTTGCAAAGATTCTTAGAATTGAAGCCGACCGATTAGGATATCCTGCTAATTTTACCATTTATGATGCGCAAGATTCTCAGCGTTTAATTTCATCTATTATAAAAGAGATGGGATTAGATAAAGAGTTGTATAAGTACAAATCGGTGTTTTCTAGAATTTCTTCATACAAAAACAGTTTAATTACCGTTCGTGCTTATTTTCAGAATCCAGAATTAATTGAAGCCGATACTATGGCGAGACGTCCGCGTTTAGGCGATATTTATAAAGAATATGTAGAGCGTTGTTTTAAATCTGGAGCGATGGATTTCGATGATTTATTATTGAAAACCAATGAACTTCTAACACGTTTTCCAGAAGTGTTAGCAAAATATCAAGATCGATTTAGATATATTTTGGTCGATGAGTATCAAGATACAAACCATTCACAATATTTAATAGTAAGAGCGTTGTCTGATCGTTTTCAGAACATTTGCGTAGTAGGAGATGATGCGCAGAGTATTTACGCTTTCCGTGGTGCAAATATTAATAATATTCTGAATTTCCAGAAGGATTACGACGATGTAAAGCTATTCCGATTAGAACAAAACTACAGATCGACCAAAACCATTGTAAATGCAGCCAATTCTATTATAGATAAAAATGAAACCAAATTAGATAAGGTGGTTTGGACGGCCAATGATGAAGGAAATAAAATTAAGGTAAACCGTTCCATGACCGATGGGGAAGAGGGACGATATGTAGCAAGTACCATTTTTGAAACTAAAATGAACGAGCAACTTAACCATTCAGATTTTGCTATTCTATATCGTACCAATGCGCAGTCTCGTTCTATGGAAGACGCTTTACGTAAACGCGATATTCCGTACAGAATTTATGGAGGGTTGTCTTTCTATCAGCGTAAAGAGATTAAAGATGTTTTATCGTATTTACGAATCATTATTAATCCGTCAGATGAAGAAGCTTTAAAACGTGTCATCAATTTTCCGCCAAGAGGAATTGGTCAAACCACTATAGATAAGTTGCTAATTGCTGCTAATGGGTATAAGCGTTCTATTTTTGAAGTGATGAAGCACATTGATAAGACCGAAGTGAAAATCAATTCAGGAACCAAGAATAAATTGATGGATTTTGTAACTATGGTAGAAAGTTTCCAAGTTATGAATCAGAATGTGAATGCTTTCGAACTTGCAGACCATGTAGCAAAAACTACAGGATTAATTAAAGAATTTAATAAAGATACTACGCCAGAGGGTGTGGCAAAAGTTGAAAATATTGAAGAACTTTTAAACGGTATTAAAGATTTCGTTGAAGAGCAAAAAGAAATTGCTGATACTACAGGGTCTTTAACCGAGTTTCTAGAAGATGTGGCTTTAGCAACCGATCTGGATAACGATACAGGTGAAGACGATCGTGTGGCATTAATGACCATTCACTTGGCAAAAGGATTAGAGTTTCCGTATGTGTTTATTGTAGGGCTTGAAGAAGATTTGTTCCCGAGTGCAATGAGTATGAATACGCGAAGTGAATTAGAAGAAGAACGGCGTTTATTTTATGTGGCGTTAACACGTGCAGAAAAACAAGCATATTTAACATACGCCGTATCTAGATACCGATGGGGAAAATTAGTAGATTCGGATCCAAGCCGATTTATTCAAGAGATTGATGAACAATATTTAGACATTCTAACACCAATTGAGGAGCGTAGAATGAACCCGATGTTAGATGCTAATATCTTTGGTGATGATGTGCCTAATAGAAACATTCGTTTTAAACCGGCAAAACAACTACCTATTCAGAAAAAAGGTACTACAAAATTAAAAGGACCAGAGAAAGTACAAATCAGTAATCCTAAAAATTTAAAACCTGTTAGCAAAACAAGTGCAACTTCAGAAGGTGCTAATTTATTCGATAATAAATTAACGGCCGGAAATATTGTGAAGCATTTGCGTTTTGGTAAAGGAGAAGTTCTGAAAATTGAAGGTGTAGGTGCCGACACGAAAGCTGAGATTAAATTTGAAAACGGAGGGAACAAAAAGTTATTACTTCGTTTTGCAAAATTAGAAGTTATAGGCTAGTATAGCTGTAAGTATTCTATTAAGTTACGGATATAAAAAAGTTCAGAATTGATATTAAAAGTGTCATTCTGAATTTTTTTGATTTAAATATAATCGGATTTATTGTTTTGGAATGTACTCTATTACGGATGTTTATAGTAAGTTTTCGTTAATGAATCCTTTTAGTTTAGACCAAGTATCTAATAGCTCTAAACCTGCCCAACCGTGGCCTTCTTCCGGATATAAAGTGTATTCGTGCATAACGCCCAATTCCTGAAGTTTAGTTTGTAGCGCGCTACCTTGTGTTACTGGAACCAATGGATCTTTTCCGCCATAAAATAAAATGGTTGGAGGAGCATCTTCGGTGACTTGATGATAAGGACTTACGGTCTCTAAAAATTCGGTCGTTAAGTCCAACCCGTATAATTGTGTTAGTAAAAGTAAAGTATCTGAACTGGTGTTTTCTAGATATTCCGGATCTGTAAAATTTGTAGGGCCAACAATGCTGCAAACCATTTTGGCTTGATCGGAGTTGTTAAAAGCATAACTCCACAACATGGCTAAATGTGCACCCGCACTAGTTCCTATAAATCCAAAATCGCTAGAAATTTGATAAGTATCAAGGTTAGCATTTAATTGATTGACCACAGCAGTGATGTCGTTAATTTGTGTGGGATACGCTTGTGTAGCTTCATCTACCAAACGGTAATTCATATTTAAAATAGCAACATCTGTTAAGTCTGCTTGAATTAATTGAATAAAACCATTCATATCATTTTTATCTCCAGAGGTCCATCCGCCACCATGAACCAAAATTAATGTTTTGGTATCTTCATCGCGATGTGCAGGTAAATAGATGTCGTAAGTCTGAGATTCATCATCTCCATAAGGAACATCTAATGCAACATAAGCTTCTAAATCTACAAAATCGTTCCCATCAGAATTGGAGTCCGAAGTACAAGAGTAATTCGTAACTACAATTAATAGTAGGATGATTAAGGATTTAATTGGTTTCATTATAAAATATTAATTACTTTGTAAACGATTCTACAATATACTTATTATGGCCGAGTTTATAAAAATTTATGAAGAAAATCCTAATCCTAAAGAAATAAAAAAAATTGTGGACGTTTTAAAGCGTGGCGGTTTAATTATTTACCCAACAGATACGGTTTATGGTTTAGGTTGTGATATCACTAATAATAAGGCTTTGGAGCGTATCGCGAGGATAAAAAACGTGAAATTAGAAAAAGCTAACTTCTCTTTTATTTGTTACGATTTAAGCAATTTAAGTGATTATGTGAAACAAATAGATACGTCTACCTTTAAAATTTTAAAGCGCGCATTACCTGGACCATATACTTTTATACTTCCAGGAGCCAAAACATTGCCTTCTGCATTTAAGAAAAAGAAAACAGTGGGGATTCGTGTGCCGGATAATAGAATTGCTTTAGAAATTGTAAAAGCCTTAGGGAACCCCATAGTGTCGACATCTATTCGCGATGAGGATGAGGTTTTAGAATATACTACAGATCCCGAATTAATTCATGAAAAGTGGGATAATTTAGTCGATCTGGTTGTCGATGGCGGTTATGGCGATAATCTAGCGTCTACAGTTATCGATTTTTCTGAAGACCAACCTGTAATTGTTAGAGAGGGAAAAGGAAGTTTAGAGATTTTTTAATCAGGTTTTATTCAAATTTTAAATCCGCAATTAGTAATTTAGCCACAAACAATTTTTATGATAAGTAAGGAGCAATTCGATAAAGAAATAGAAGGTATTATTCGTAATGCTGTGCGAGAAGATGTTGGTGATGGAGATCATAGTTCTTTAGCGTGTATTCCAGAAACAGCACAAGGCAAAGCGAAATTATTGGTTAAAGATCAGGGCGTAATTGCTGGTGTAGGTTTCGCTAAAAAGGTCTTTGCCTATATTGATAGCGATTTAAAAATTGAAACCCTAATAGAAGATGGTGCTAAAGTAAAATACGGCGATGTTGTGTTTTATGTAGAAGGTGCTTCGCAATCTATTTTAAAAGCAGAGCGTTTGGTTTTAAATGCCATGCAACGTATGAGTGCGATTGCTACTAAAACAAAATCCTATGTGGATTTGTTAGAGGGTACAGGGACAAAAATTCTAGATACCAGAAAAACAACACCAGGAATTCGTGCCTTAGAAAAATGGGCCGTGAAAATTGGTGGTGGAGAAAATCACAGATTTGCTTTATATGATATGATTATGTTAAAAGATAATCATATAGATTTTGCAGGTGGCATTACATCGGCAATTACTAAAACTCAGGCTTATTTAAAAGAAAATAATAAAGATCTAAAAATTATTGTTGAAGCAAGGGATCTTAAAGAAATTCAAGAGATTCTTCAGAATGATGGGATACACCGTATTCTAATCGATAACTTTAATTACGAAGATACCAAGACAGCTGTGAAGTTAATAGGCGATACTTGCCAAACAGAATCTTCTGGAGGAATTAATGAGAACACATTGAGAAAATATGCAGAATGTGGTGTAAATTACATTTCTTCTGGAGCTTTAACCCATTCTGTTTATAACATGGATTTAAGCCTGAAAGCGGTTTAACTATGACAAAACCTATAGAGGATAAACTCGATAAAATTCCAATAGTTAATTTAGTAGTTAAATTTTTTAAAACTATTAAGTTGCCTGGTCTTGAAGGCCTATCGATTTACGATTTATTAGAATTATACACTATAGGGATTTTAAAAGGGGCATTAACGTCTAGAGCGAGTGCGATTGCGTTTAATTTTTTTATGGCAATTTTTCCGTTTTTGTTATTCATATTAATCTTAATTCCGCATATCCCAATTGATGGCTTTAAACTTGAATTTTTAGATTTTTTAGAATCCTTTTTGCCTCCAACAACATCCGATTTTTTCTTCAAAAATATTTTTGAAAATATAGACCGTTCAGAACGTGGCGGATTGTTATCTACTGTATTTCTATTGTCTATTTTTTTAATGGCCAATGGGGTTAGTGCTGTGTTTTCTGCTTTCGAAAATTCCTATCATGCAGAATTGTCTAGAAACATAATAAGACAATATTTATATGCGTTAGGAGTGGCGCTAATTTTAGCCTTTTTGGTTGTTGTTTTTGTTGCTGGACTTGGTTTTGTAGAGATTTATGTACTTGGTGGTTTGTTTACTACTTTAGAGCATCAAGGTGTAGAAATAGGAGATAGCAGTATTATTTGGGTGAATATCTCTAAATATGTTTTCGGAATAATTATGATTTATCTCTCTACGGCAACTATTTATTATTTTGGAACACGAGAAGGAAAACACAGTCGGTTTTTCTCTGTAGGAGCTCTGCTAACCACATTTTTAATTGCCTCGGTGTCGTATTTATTTGGTATCTATATAGAGCAATTTTCACAATACAATGAGCTTTATGGTTCTATTGGAGCGTTACTTATTTTAATGTTTTATTTGTGGTTAAATGCCAATATTATTTTGTTAGGTTACGAGTTAAATGTGTCCTTGCGTCAATTACATAAAAGCCGCTAATTTATGCTTCATTTTATAGATGTTATACTTCCTATTCCTGTAGAGAATTTGTTTACTTACGAAATTACAGAGGCTGAATCTGGGTTTTTAAAACCAGGTATGCGAGTGGCTGTTCCTTTCGGAAAAACAAAAGTGTATACTGCAATCGTAAAAAATACGCATCATAATCCGCCAACTGTTTACGAGGCCAAACAGATACATCAAATTTTAGATGAATATCCCATTGTAACAGACATACAATTAAAACTATGGGATTGGATGGCGAATTACTATTTATGCACTGTTGGCGATGTTATGCGAGCAGCTTTGCCCAATGCTTTTATTTTAGAGAGTGAAACTTTAATTAGTAAGAATACAAAGCAGATTATAAATGATTCAGATTTAAAAGATGATGAGTTTTTAATTTATGAAGCTTTGCATCACCAATCGTCTTTGCGTATTCAAGACATTGTGGATATTGTTGATAAAAAACAAGTCTTTCCTATTATAAAACGTCTTCTAGAAAAAGGCGCCATAATTGTAGAGGAAGAAGTGTTTGAAAAGTATAAACCCAAGTTAGTTAAATATGTAAAGCTTAAAGAGCAACATACAACGTCAGAGGGTTTAAAAATATTAATGGAAGAATTAAGTCGCGCTCCAAAACAACGGGATGTGGTGATGAGTTTGTTTCAGTTAACTGCAAAGACTAAAAAGCCAATTAAAGTTTCGGAATTAGCAGAAGCAAGCGGTGCTTCAAGTAGTATTATAAAATCGCTTATTGATAAGTCTGTTTTAGATGAATATTTTATTCAAACAGATCGTGTTTCTTATGATGGAGAAGCCGTTGAAGCTTCAAAATCTTTAAATGTAGCACAAACAGAAGCTTTAGCTCAAATACAGCATAGTTTTGAATCTCATCAAGTCACATTACTTCATGGCGTAACATCTTCAGGAAAAACAGAAGTGTATGTGAAGTTAATTGAAGCCGTGCTTAAAACAGGTAAGCAAGTCCTGTATTTATTACCTGAAATAGCCTTAACAACGCAATTGGTTACAAGGTTACAAAATTACTTTGGCGATCAAGTCGCTGTATTTCACTCTAAATATTCTGCTCACGAGCGGGTAGAGGTTTGGAATAATGTTTTGTCTAATTCAGAAAAAGCGCAAGTTATTTTAGGTGCACGTTCATCAGTGTTTTTGCCATTTAAATCTTTAGGATTAATTATTGTAGATGAGGAACACGAACAATCTTTTAAGCAATTCGATCCGGCCCCTAGATATCACGCTAGAGATACTGCTGTTGTTTTAGCACATTTACATGGTACAAAGACCGTGTTGGGTTCTGCAACGCCTAGTTTAGAAAGTTATTTTAATGTGCAGCAAGGTAAATATGGTTTGGTAGAAATTACGAAACGCTATAACGATGTCTTGATGCCTAAAATAGAATTGGTAGATATTAAGGATAAGCAAAAGCGGAAGTTAATGAAAGGTCATTTTAGTGATAGAATGATTGAAGTGATGACTGAAACTTTAGAAGAAGGGCATCAAATTATACTGTTTCAAAATCGTCGTGGGTTCTCACCTATCGTCGAGTGTAAAACCTGCGGGCATTCACCACAATGTCCTAATTGCGATGTAAGTTTAACGTATCACAGTTATCGAAACCAGCTGCGTTGTCACTATTGTGGTTACAATATGGCTATGCAATTAAAATGTCAGGCTTGCGGAGACACGGCTTTAGATAGTAAAGGTTTTGGAACTGAGCAAATAGAGGAGGAGGTAAAAACCTTATTTCCTAATTACAAGTCTGGGCGTATGGATTTAGATACTACCCGTGGAAAATATGGTTACGAAAAAATTATTACCGCTTTCGAGCAGCAGGAAATGGATATTCTTGTTGGGACCCAAATGCTAACTAAAGGTTTAGATTTTAGAAATGTGGCTTTGGTAGGGATTATGAATGCCGATAATTTATTGAATTTTCCCGATTTTAGAGCGCATGAGCGTAGTTATCAATTATTATCTCAGGTTTCAGGACGTGCAGGACGAACAGAGAAACAGGGTCAGGTTTTAATTCAGACTTATAATCCGTATCACAATATACTACAGCAGGTGTCTACAAATAATTATGCCGCTATGTATAAGGAACAGATGGACGATCGTTATAATTTTAAATACCCGCCGGTATATCGATTAATTAAGATTACTTTAAAACATAAAGATTTTAATCGTGTTAATATTGCATCTCAATGGTTAGGAAAAGCGTTAAGGCAAGTGTTTGGCGATTATGTGCTAGGACCAGAAGATCCGCCAGTCTCTCGTATTCGAAATTTGTTTCATAAAAACATTCTAATTAAGGTGCCTCAAAAACAATCGTTAGGAGGTACAAAAAAAGCCATTGTTAGAATAAACAATAGCTTTAATAGTGTAAAAGATTTTAGGTCTGTGAGACTTGTAGTAAATGTAGACGCGTATTAAATGCTATTTAAAGCATCTATTAGTTGTGTTTTCTTATTTCTACTTAAAGGAATTTCGAAAGATCCAACTTCAACATTTTTACTATTAAATCGGTCTATTTTATCTAGATTAACAATGTAAGATTTATGAATTCTTAAAAACTTACCTTCAGGAAGTTCGTGTTCAAAAGCTTTCATTGTAGATAATACAACTAGGCTTGTTTCTTCGGTCACTAATTTTACGTAATCACCAAGTGCTTCAATCCATTTTATGTCGTTAATATATACTTTACGTTTTTTTAGGTTACTTTTTACAAAAATATGTTCACCTTCAGCTTCATTAAAATCTAATTTTAATTTGTGCTGTTCAATAGCTTTATCTACTGCAAGCATAAAACGCTCTCTGGTAATAGGCTTTTTAAGATAATCAGTAGCATCGTAATTAAATGCTTTAAAAGCATATTCTGTTTTACCCGTAACAAATATAATTTGGGGTTTGTTGTTTAAAACATCAAGAAGTTCAAAACCATTAAGTACAGGCATTTCTATGTCTAGAAAGATAAGGTCGACTTTGTGCGTGTTTAATCCATTTTTGGTTTCAAGCGCACTACTATACTCTGCTATTAAATTTAAAGCAGGATGATTTTCTATCAACTTTACTATGGACAGCCTTTGGATTGCCGAGTCGTCTACTACTACACAGTTTAAAGTCATAAACATTAATTGTTTGAGGTTAAGTTATCGACAATAGTACAAATAAATCGGATAAAAAACAAAAAAATATCGATAAAGTGAATCTTTTGGCATTTCGTCGAGAGACCTATATATATGGTATTATTAAATTAATTAGAAACTAGTTTGTTATATCTAATAATTATCAGTACTTTTGCAGCCATTTTTAACAATAAAATAGATTTGAATATGAATCATTATGAAGCTGTTTTCATCTTAAATCCCGTTTTATCTGAAACTCAGATAAAGGAGACAGTACAGAAATACGAAGATTTTCTTGTTTCTAACGGTGCTAAGATGATATCAAAAGAAGATTGGGGACTAAAAAAATTAGCTTACCCAATTCAAAACAAAAAAAGTGGTTTTTACCATTTATTTGAATTCCAAGTGCCAGGAGAAGTTATCACTCCATTAGAATTAGAATTTAGACGTGACGAGCGTTTTATGCGTTACTTAACTGTGAAATTAGACAAGCACGCTGTGGCTTGGGCAGAAAGAAGAAGAGTTAAACTTAAACAAAAAGCGTAATTATGTCATCTATAGAACAACAAGCAAAAGGAAAAAAAGACGGTGAGATTAGATACTTAACGCCTTTAAACATTGAAACTAATAAGCAAAAGAAATACTGTCGTTTCAAAAAATCAGGTATCAAATATGTGGACTACAAAGACGCAGATTGGTTATTAAGATTTGTAAACGAGCAAGGTAAAATTTTACCTCGTCGTTTAACTGGAACGTCTTTAAAGTATCAAAGAAAAGTGTCTGTAGCTGTAAAAAGAGCACGTCACTTAGCTTTAATGCCTTATGTAGCTGATTTATTAAAATAAAATACCGATAACAATGGAACTTATATTAAAACAAGACGTTGAAAATTTAGGATTTAAAGACGATGTTGTAACAGTTAAGAACGGTTATGGTAGAAACTTTTTAATTCCTCAAGGAAGTGCTATTTTAGCTACACCTTCTTCTAAGAAAGTATTAGCTGAAAACTTAAAGCAAAGAGCTTTTAAAGAAAAGAAAATTGTTGATGATGCTAACGTAATAGCTGAAGCTTTAAAAGCTTTAGATATTAAAATTTCATCTAAAGTAGGATCTGGAGATAAATTATTCGGATCTGTAAATAACATTGATCTTGCTGAAGCTATCGCTAAAGAAGGTCAGTCTATCGACAAAAAATACATCACTGTAATTGGTGGTAGTGTTAAACGTTTAGGTAAATACGAAGCCGTAATACGTTTACACCGTGAAGTAACAGTTGATTTCCCTTTTGAAGTAGTTGCACAAGCAAACTAATTTAAAAGCGATTATAATATTAAAACCGTTTAGACTTGTTCTAAACGGTTTTTTTAATTAAAAAAAGCATGAAATATTTTATTTTTGCAGTTACTATATTTTGTTTTATTAGCTGTAGTGAGACTACAAGTAAAAATTCTAAATTAATTGAAACCTTTAAAGCTTCAAATACAGAATTACCACGAATAAGTGTGCATCGCGGTGGAAAAAATTTACTTCACTATCCCGAAAATTGCTTAGAAACATTACAATATGTAAACGATAGCATTTTTGCGATATACGAGATTGATGTGGCACAAACAAAAGATGGTAAGCTTGTTTTAATGCACGACAACGCAATAGATAGAACGTCTACTGGTACTGGGGTAATTAAAAATTTAACCTATAAAGAATTGACCGCTTTTAATTTGGAAGATGATTATGGAAATGTTACCAATTTTAAAATCCCCTTATTTAAAGATGTTTTAAAATGGGCTAAAACAAATAACGTAATACTTACCATAGATATAAAACGAAGTGTGAGTCAAAAGGTAGTAATTGATGCCATAAGAGACATGAAAGCCGAAGATGTAAGTGTAATTATTACATACGATGTCGAGCAAGCCACCACTGCATACGCCTTGGCTCCAGAATTATTATTGTCTGTATCTGCTAGAAATGAAGATGAATTTAATCGGTTATTAGATGCTAAAATTCCAACTAAAAATATGCTTGCTTTTACAGGTACACGATTATCTAATGCCTCTCTTTTTGATAAATTACATGCAGAAGATATTGTGTGTATGCTAGGTACATTAGGAAACTTAGATAAACAAGCAACAGTAAAAGGAGAACAGAGTTATGTTCGCTGGAAGGCTTTGGGGGTAGATATCTTTGCTACAGACAGACCTTTCGCAGTTTATAATGCCATAAAATAAAAAATAATGAAATACGCTAGACTTACAAAAGAACAATTCGAAGAATTACATCAAGAATTTATTAATTTTTTAGCGACACAATCTATTGATGCTAAAGAATGGAAAACCATTAAAGAGACTAAACCTGAAGTTGCCGAACAAGAATTAGATGTGTTTAGCGATTTGGTTTGGGAAGGTGTGTTAAGTAAAGTTAAGTACTTAGAACATATTTCTGGACAGCATATGCACTTATTTGCATTGGCCGACACAAATATGCACTTGGTTGCCATTAAACTTAAAAACGATAAAGACTTAGCGACAAAAGAAGGTTTTGAGTGGTTAAGAAAAAACTTACTACACGACGATGTTGAGTTTCTTCAAGCCAATAAAACGTATTCTGAAGATAAAAATCTTGACATTTTTAAATTGATACAACAAGGTGCAAATATTACCAAAGGTGAATTGTATACTTATTTTAACGATTTAGTAAACGCTGATTAATACGTTATTTATTCGTAGCGTAACGATTCTATTGGATCTAATTTAGAAGCTTTAGATGCAGGATAAGATCCTGAAATAATAGCTACAATAAAGGTTATTACGCTAGCCCAAATCATAGCAGACCACGGCATGCTAAATTCAAAATCGACAGCAGAAGCAAATACGATACCTATTAGAATACCTAGTATCATGCCTAATAATCCGCCTAACTGACCGATTATTATGGTTTCTATAAAGAACTGAAAAGCTATGGTGCCTTGTTTTGCACCTAATGCTTTTCTCACACCAATTTCACGTGTGCGTTCGCTCACAGAAACCAACATAATGTTCATAAGCGCGATAGACGATCCTAAAATGGTAATGATACTAATAATCCAAGCAGCGGTAGATAATACACCTGTAATGGCGCCAATTCGGTTAATTAAATCGTCGCTACGTTCCATACCAAAGTTATTATCTTCAACCGGATTTAATCCTCTAATATTTCTAAAAGTGACTATAGCATCATCTTGAGCTTGTTCAAGTAATTCTTTCTTTTCAACCATTACGCTTAACGCATAATTTATATTTGAGTTTGTAAAAATAGAACGTGCTTTCTGCAAAGGCATAATTACTCGCAAATCTTGATTATTTCCAAAGGTAGAGCCTTTAGATTCTAAAGCACCAATGACTTTAAATTTAAAACCTCTTATAGATATGGTTTTATCAACCGGACTCTCATCTTTAAATAATGCTTTTACCAAATCGCTTCCTATAATACAAACGTTAGAATTATTGTCGACTTCTAAAGCATTAAATTCTCGTCCCTGATCTACTTTTAAGCCTGAGTTCTGTATAAAGTTTTCATTCGCACCAACCACTTTAACTTCAGGATCTGTTTTTTCGTTTTCAAATTTCACCTCGGCGATAGACGTTCCAGTAAATGATACCGATGTTTTTGTAAATGGAAAATTGTATTGATCTTCGAAATCGCGAATGTTTTGATAACTAATAATCGGATTTACTTTTTGGCGCTCTCCAGCTTGACGTCTAGCTGTAAACTCATAACGTTGAATATTAAAGGTATTTGCTCCCATAGAAGAGAAGTCACTAGAAATAGTAGTTTCAAGTGCAGATACTGCACTTAAAATCCCCACTAAAGCCGTAATTCCTATGGCAATAATAAGCACTGTTAATATGGTTCGCAGTAACTGACCTTTAATAGAATCGAAAGCAATTCTAATATTTTCTCGAACAAGTGAAAACATGAATATATAGTTATTGGTTGGGTGTTTTAATATAAGACTATCAAAACGGAATAAAGTTACTATAAAATTGAATTATCTTATTAAGTCACATCAAAAATTTAGATATTTGTGCTCAAATTAAAAATATCAATGGCACAAAAACCAAGCATTCCAAAAGGAACACGCGATTTTAATCCGGAACAAGTTGCAAAACGTCAATATATATTTAAAACCATTCAGCATGTTTTTGAAACGTATGGTTTTCAACCTATAGAAACCCCAAGTTTTGAGAATTCTGAAACTTTAATGGGAAAATATGGTGATGAAGGCGATCGATTGATTTTTAAAATTTTGAATTCAGGTGATTATCTAAATAAGGTAAATGATGAATTGTATGCTGAAAAGGATGCAACCAAAATGACCTCTAAGATTTCTGAAAAAGCATTGCGTTACGATTTAACTGTGCCGTTTGCTAGATATGTAGTACAACACCAAAATGACATTGAATTTCCGTTTAAGCGTTATCAAATGCAACCTGTATGGCGTGCAGACCGTCCGCAAAAAGGGCGTTTTAGAGAATTTAATCAATGCGACGCAGATGTTGTAGGGTCTAAATCACTTTGGCAAGAAGTAGAATTTATACAGTTATATGATGCTGTGTTTACCGCTTTACAATTAGAAGGTGTTACTATTAAAATTAATAACCGTAAAATATTAGCTGGAATTGCTGAAGTTATCGGAGCCCAAGACAAGCTTATCGATTTTACAGTAGCTTTAGATAAGTTAGATAAAATAGGTGAGGAGAAGGTAAAAGAAGAAATGTTAGGCAAAGGTATTCCGCAAGCCGGCATAGATAAATTACAACCACTTTTTACATTGTCTGGAACTTTTGAGGAACAAATACACAGTTTAAAAACTATTTTAAGTACTTCTGAAGAAGGTTTAAAAGGTGTTGAAGAATTAGAGTTTATAAATACAGGTATTGAAACCTTAGGTTTAAAAACGGCTGCATTGCAATTAGATGTGACTTTAGCTCGTGGATTGAATTATTATACAGGTGCTATTTTTGAAGTGGCTGCACCAAAAACCGTTCAAATGGGATCTATTGGCGGTGG
>NZ_LMAK01000072.1 GCF_001439665.1 Formosa algae | reverse complement strand
GTTGGCGTAATTCCATCAGCTCCATCTAAACCATCTGTTCCATCTACTCCTGCAGCTCCTGTTGCTGCAATTCCTGTATCTGTTGTTCCAATAAACCAATTACCATTTGTTCCAATTGTTGGCGTGATTCCATCAGCTCCATCTAAACCATCTGTTCCATCTATACCATCTGTTCCATCTAGACCATCAGTTCCATTTAATGATGCCAGCCACTCTGTTTCCGTTCCTATAAAACCACCTTCTAATGCAATCTCATATGCTGAATCTCCATCTGATCCGTCATTACCATCTGCCCCATTAGTTCCATCTGCTCCAGCTAATCCTTGTGGACCAGTGAAATCTGAAGTCGTAAATGAGCTTCCATCTGAATATAAAATAGTGAAAGTTCCATCACCGTTATCTGTAGTAGATGTAATTCCTACTCCGTCCATTCCATCTGCTCCATCATCACCTGATAAATTTACTGTAGTGAAAGTTGAACCATCTGTATAAACAATAGTAAATGTGCCATCGCCATTATTGGTTGTAGAATCTATTCCAACGCCGTCGATTCCATCTGATCCATCAACACCATCCGCTCCAGCAATACCTTGAGCACCTTGTGGTCCTGTTAAGTTTGAAGTCGTGAATGTCGATCCATCTGAATATGTAATTGTAAAAGTACCGTCGCCGTTATCGGTAGTAGATGTAATTCCTACTCCATCCATGCCATCTGCACCTGATAAATTTACGGTAGTAAAAGTTGACCCGTCAGTATAAACAATGGTGAATGTACCATCGCCATTGTCGGTTGTTGAATCTATTCCAAACCGTCAA
>NZ_LMAK01000071.1 GCF_001439665.1 Formosa algae | reverse complement strand
ATTTAACAAATATTAAATACAACCAAAAACATGTATTTGCAAATAATAAAAATGGTGATTGGCTAATTTTAGATAGAAAATTTAATACAATAAAACAGTTAAATAAACCTTCTGGTTATGTGCATAGTTATATTAGTAACGATGGAACTATTTACTTTTTAAAACCTAAAGAAAAAACGGAATTAAATGAAGTTTATAAATTCTCCATTCAAGATAATTTCAAAAAAGAGAAATTAGAAAATTTAATACTAAAATCTAGAGAAGGTGTTACAATTAGAGATTCGTTAAATGCAGTTTATAAAAATCAAACGAATAAACATATAGACAGTTTAACTTCTGATATTTATAAAAAAGAAGAAAAATTAATAGCTGAAAGCATTAAAAAATTAAACTCAAATTTGATTTCGATTTTTCCATTAACGAATGGAGTAAGTGTATTAAAATACGAAAACAAAGCATTCGCTTTATATACCAGATATGACCACACAAATGAATTTAAAGCTGTATTAGAAAAAACACAGCAAGATGAATTAAAACCTATATGGCATTTAGAAAAAAGTCCAAAATCTTTTGGTAAAGTTACTTTAGGAAATTCATTCTCTGGAAATCATTATGTTGGCGGTTATACGCCTTATGGCTATAATTATGTAGAACTTTCATTAAATAATGAAACAACCAAGTTTAAAGCAAAAAATTCGAACAATGGAAATGGTGTAAATATTTTATATAAAAGCAAAGACACAATCATCATCAACGATTTTGAAAAACTATACTACATCACATTAAAAAAATAACTACAGCCAACACCATACAAAATTAACCCTTACTTCTAGCCTACTCACAAAATCCTCATAGCCTTTCTTGATCGGTAATTATTTGTTAAATTTATTGCCTTAAACAAGAAATTAAGGGTAGACAAAACCGTTACCAACACCTACATAAATGGAACAAATAGGAATCATATTATTTATTTTAACCTCTTTTTTGGGCATAAAAGAAGGTCAAATCGCTGCAGAAAAGACCACGGTTACAATAGATGTTCAAAATAAAAAAATAGACATTATTCAAGAGCACTTATTTACAGTTATAGAATCTGAAAAGGATGTTACCTTAATCTTAGACCAATGGGATAAAATGTATAATAGTATTGGTAAAAACACAACTTGGTCGGAACAGTTAGATGATTTTTCAGATAAACGTTTGACTGTTTTTTCTAAACAAAATATCCTACAATCTCATATAATTTTGAACTATTCTGAGGAAGCGGATTTACAAGTTTTTGGAATTTGGTATAATTCGGAGAATAATCAATTTTCAATACATGATACTCCGCAAAACAATATCAAAACCACCGAAGGAAAATTAAACGGCATGTATTGGACTTTTAGTGGAGATACATCTTTTAGTTTTTCGCTTGAACCTTTTTTACAAATGCCAACAAAGTATCAAGACAATAAACGCTATATCAGCGATTTATTATTACAAGCAACTAAAGAATAAAGCCTGTATTACAGACTGCAAATACTGTGAGCTTTATTTAGGCTTCGCATCTGTTACTACGATCTAAATAAGACGATTAGTACGGTTTTCCTGTACATTCTTCAGCAGAAATTATAGTATCTTTAAAAGATAACTTTAAACGCCTTTTTACCGAATAAACTTTGGTTTGATTTGTGTTTAAAGCGTTGGATACAAGCTGAAAACAGATCGTAAAATGAACAAATTTTTTGGAATTTTAATTATTGGTATTGTATTATTTGGATGCAAACAAAAGAGTGCGACAGAAAATGCAAGAGAAGACACGATAGGGTTTAATCAAGAATTAGCTAATGAACTCGAAAACATGGCAGAAATTGACCAATTAGTTGCGTCAAATGCTTTTCCTCCTGAAAACTATTCTTATCTAACATCGGAACAGTGGAAAATATTTAAAGATAGTGTTTTCCTTAGAAATCAAAAACGAGCAAAGGAAATACTAAATACATACGGATTTGTTGGTTTTGATTTAGCTGGAGAAAAGGGTTCAAGAAATTTTTGGCTCATTGTCCAACATTCTGACCACAACCCGGAATTCCAAAAAGAAGTTCTAAAAGAAATGAAAAAGGAAGTTGACAAACAAAATGCAATCTCAACAAATTATGGCCTTTTAGTTGACCGTGTGAATTTAAACACTGGACACCCCCAAATTTATGGTACGCAAGTAACTTATAATATAAATAATGGACAAGCATACCCAAAAACATTAATGGACAGTATAAATGTGAATTCACGAAGAAAATCAATCGGATTAGAGCCAATTGAAGAGTATTTAAATGGAATGTCGGAAATGCATTTTGAAATGAATAAAGCAAACTATTTGAGTAAAGGAATAACTGAACCTACACTTTATATAACGAATTAATACACAATTAGCTTGTGGGTAACACCATGAATAATTAATTACCATATCCTTCTTTCCCCTTGCAATCATTGTCAAACACGCTTTAAAACATTAAGACTAAAATACGCTTAACTAGATAAGTTCTTTGTTAAACATATAACGTTACCAAGAAAATCACTTTAATATGGCCTGATGACTAAAAAAAGCATCACGTCGATTAAGCACATAAAAACCGACTACAATAAATGCTGTAACTTCTGCAAAAGTACGTGAGAGCCAGATCCATTCCTTTTCATCGCCTAAGTAATCAGGGATTAAAAATAAAGGTATACTTATTAAGACACATCCTTTTAGTAAATTTAAGACAATTGATGGAACCAATTTACCAATACTTTGAAGATAAGCACCAAGAATATAATTAGGGCCTGCGACTATAAAAAAGAGGAAAAATAAGCCCAATGAGGCAGAGGCCATGTGTTTAAACTCTTCAGATTCGGAACCTGAAAATAGGCTTACAAGAAACTCTGGGATTAGAAAACCTAAAGCAACAACTACAATACCAAGACCGAACGTAAATACAAGAGAAAACTTTAAAACACCAAGTACTCTTTTGGGTAATTTGGCACCTATATTAAAAGACATAATAGGTAATGTAGATATCATAGCTGATGTAAATAGTCTCAAAAAAATAAAACTCAAATAATTAACTATACCGAAAACAGAAACAAAAACTGCTCCAAATTGAGCGAGCCTTATATTGATTAATAGCAATCCAATAGAAAAAGAGATCTCAGACACAAACGATGGGATTCCATAATTGAGTAATGCTTTCCATTCCTTTAATTTAAGTGTAAATCTATAATTCCGAATCCGTAAATGTCCGTTCTCCTTATTGATATAAAATACCAGATAACATACTGATAATAATACAGAAACACCTGTAGCAATAGAAGCTCCAGCTGTACCAAAAGGAAATACAATAATGAGTAATACGTCTAATATAATATTTACTGCTACTCCAAAAACAGAAGCATTCCTGGTCACTTTTGGAGCACCATCATGACTGATAGCATTTCCTAAAATCATTCTCAAAAGAAAAATGGGTATCCACATAAATCCCCAGAACATATAATCTAAAGTGTTGTCGAATAATTCACTCTCAGAATTACCAACTAAATAAGATACGATATAATGTATTGTAAAAGGAGTTAGTAATAGTATTATAAGTCCAAATACTATAGCAAGTGTAGTTGTAAACTGAAAAATCTCTTGAGCTTTCGTATAGTTACCAGCACCAATATTTTTTCCAATTAATATCCCGCCTCCTATTACCAATGTTAAGCCAAATGCAATAAAAATTGTAATTATTGTCCCAAACATTCCAACAGCTGCAACTCCTTCTTTCCCTACATAATTTGCAAGAATTGCACCATCTATAACTTGATATAAGGTAATTGATAATAGACTTGTGAGAATAGGAATATAATACTTAAAAAACAATGGTCTTATCGAATCCTTATCAAGCTGAATCTTTTTTTCCATCGTTATTTTTTTGGGGAGGCGAATATATACTTTTCTAAACAAATGATAAAAAATAAGATTAGTATGGTTTTCCCGTAAACTCATCAGAGGAAATTATATTATCTTTAAAAAAGATAACTTTAATACATCTTTTTTAACCGGATAAACCAAGGTTTGTTTTGTGTATAAGGAGTTGCCAGCAATAGAGCATCTGATCGAAAAAAGGCTTAAAGAAACCAAAAAAGGAACTTTACTAATCGAAACAGGCTGTTTACTCAATTATACTATTTTTGAAAATCCAATTAACATATTTTTGAAGAAATAAATTTTAATAAAATGAAAATGAAATTATACATTATTATGTATCTACTATTTTTTTGATTACTCAAATTAAATGCTCAAAGCGATAAAGTTAAAAAGGAAATAATTTCAACGATTGAATTTCATGAAACAGAATATGAAAAAGTTCGCTCTGTAAACCCTTATAAAAAAAATAAAGATTTTGATAAAGATAAAATTATTATATCACAAATTAATTATATCGTAAATACCAAAGACACATTAAAATTAAAAAAAGACAGTTTACATAACTTAGCATATTTTTTAAAAAATGAAAATTACAAGTTTTATACTT
>NZ_LMAK01000070.1 GCF_001439665.1 Formosa algae | reverse complement strand
ATTAAAACGTTATATAAAATTAAAGTTTTAAAAGTTCTTTTAAATTGTTTTTTGAGATTTATATATGACATGTATTTGCATAATAAATCAAATGGTTTTAAAAAGAAGTATTGCTGGTCAATATTAAACTATTAAAACAAAGATGTTTTCAATAATAAATCAACGTAAGTTAATGAATTACAGAAAACGATGTTTTTACAGTGAGTTTGTGTAAAATAAAACCAATGGAAAAACATAAAAAAACAAAATAAAAGAGAAACATTTAGTAATTAGTAAATACATTTTGAACGTTACATATTAAATGTTTCATTTTTGAAATAGTGAAGTTTTTAATGAAAACTAGTAAGATTTAATTCTGAACGTCATCAGCTCATAGACTGATACATTTTAAATACTATTTCAGAGAAAGCCATGTCAGTATAGTTAAATAACTATCGTGATATGGCTTTTGTTTTGCCTTAAATTGACTTTTACAAAACCTTTAAAACATATAATTTTAATTATAAAACCTTAATATCACAGAAACACAATACATTTCCTAAAATAGTATTGTATCACTAAAAAAAACAAAACCTTAATACACTAAAAATAACTAAAAGCGAAGTACTTCTACGAAATCGATATAATTAAACGTATCCTTTTTTGTATATTTGCAATCCACGAAAATGTCTTTTAGTTTTCGACAAAAAAAAATTACTATAAAACAAGTTAAAATGGCATACAGCTCACGTATTATTTACACAAAAACAGATGAAGCTCCGGCTTTAGCTACTTATTCTTTTTTACCTATTGTTCAAGCTTTTTTAAATCCTTCAGGAATTAATGTTGAAACTAGAGATATCTCTTTAGCAGGACGAATTATAGCTAACTTTTCAGACTTCCTAACAGAAGCGCAGCAATTACCAGATGCTTTGACAGAGCTTGGTGAATTGGCTAAAAAACCTGAAGCCAATATTATTAAATTACCTAATATTAGTGCTTCTGTGCCACAACTTAACGCTGCTATTAAAGAATTGCAAAGCCAAGGGTATAAATTACCAAATTACCCAGACGAGCCTAAAACAGACGCAGAAAAAGATATTAAATCTAGATACGATAAGATTAAAGGTAGTGCTGTAAATCCTGTATTACGTGAAGGAAACTCTGACCGTAGAGCTCCTAAAGCAGTAAAAAATTACGCAAAAAAATATCCACACTCAATGGGTGCTTGGAGTGCAGACTCTAAAACTCATGTAGCGACAATGAGCGCAGGAGATTTCGCTAACAACGAAAAATCTGTTACGCTTAATGATTCCACATCTGTAAGCATTCAATTTGAAGATAAAAATGGAAATACAACTGTATTAAAAGATAAATTAAACCTTTTAGCAGGTGAAATTATCGATGGCACAATAATGAGTAAAAAAGCGTTAATCTCATTTTTAGAAGCTCAAATTAAAGATGCTAAAGATAAAGATGTATTATTATCGTTACACATGAAAGCTACTATGATGAAGGTTTCAGACCCTATCATCTTTGGTCATGCTGTACGCGTGTTCTTCAAAAATGTTTTTGCTAAGCACGAAGACACTTTTGAAAGTATTGGTGTAGACGTTAAAAATGGTTTTGGAAACTTATTAAGTACTATTGAAGTTTTACCAGAAGAAAAACGTAACGAAATTCTTGCAGATATTGATGAAGCGTTTAAAAACGGTCCAGCATTGGCAATGGTAAATTCAGATAAGGGCATTACTAATTTACACGTTCCTAGTGATATTATTATCGATGCATCTATGCCAGCTATGATTCGTACATCTGGTCAGATGTGGAATGCTGAAGGAAAACAAGAAGATACTAAAGCTGTAATTCCAGATAGTAGTTACGCTAGTATTTATCAAGCAACTATAGACTTCTGTAAAGAACATGGTGCTTTCGATCCTACAACTATGGGAACTGTTCCTAATGTAGGTCTTATGGCTCAAAAAGCTGAAGAATATGGTTCTCATGATAAAACTTTTGAAATCGCTGCAGATGGTGTTGTTCGTGTAATTGATGCAGATAATAACACTTTAATAGAGCATACTGTTGAAGCTGGTGATATTTGGAGAATGTGTCAAGTAAAAGATGCACCTATTCAAGACTGGATTAAACTTGCAGTAAGCAGAGCTAGAGCTACAGAAACGCCAACCGTATTCTGGTTAGACAAAAACAGAGCTCACGATGCTGAATTAATTAAAAAAGTAGAAAAATATTTACCAGATCACGATACTTCTGGATTAGATATTAAAATATTATCTCCTGAAGAAGCAACGCACTTTACACTTGCAAGAATTAAAAAAGGTGAAGATACTATCTCTGTTACAGGGAATGTATTACGTGATTACTTAACAGATTTATTTCCAATTTTAGAATTAGGAACAAGTGCTAAAATGTTATCTATCGTTCCTTTAATGAATGGTGGTGGTTTATTCGAAACTGGTGCTGGTGGATCTGCTCCTAAACACGTACAACAATTCTTAGAAGAAAATCACTTACGTTGGGATTCTTTAGGTGAATTTTTAGCTTTAGCTGTATCTTTAGAACATATGTCTGAAACAACTAAAAATGATAAAGCTTTAGTTTTAGCAGATACTTTAGATGAAGCAACTGGAAAATTATTAGATAACGGAAAATCGCCTTCTCGTAAAGTAAACGAATTAGATAACCGTGGTAGTCATTTTTATTTAGCATTATATTGGGCTCAAGCTTTAGTTAATCAAACTAAAGACGAAAGTCTTAAAGCTATATTTACAGATGTTGCCAAAGCATTAGCAGAAAATGAAAATAAAATTGTTAAAGAACTAAATGCAATTCAAGGAAGTCCTGTAGATATTAAAGGGTATTACTTACCTAGTACAGATCTAACCACTAAAGCGATGCGTCCAAGTACTACATTAAATACTATATTAAGTACGATATCTTAGTCAACGACTTAAGAATTAAATAAATATATCACTAAAAAAGACTCCTTAATTGGAGTCTTTTTTATTTTAATTAATAATTACTTAGCATTCGTTTTTTATTAATTTTTATATTTGCGCTATGAATTTTATTAAAACTACAGAAGCAAATTCTAAATACAATAATTTAGAAAAAATGACTGTTTCGGATCTATTAATCAACATTAATAATGAAGATAAAACAGTTCCTTTTGCTATAGAAAAAGCACTACCCCAAATAGAAATACTAATCAAACAGATTGTTACAAAACTTAAAAAGGGAGGGCGAATTTTTTATATAGGAGCTGGTACAAGTGGAAGATTAGGTGTTGTAGATGCTTCAGAATGTCCACCTACTTTTGGTGTGGACTCTAATGTTGTAATTGGTATAATCGCTGGTGGAGATCAAGCTATTAGGGATGCTGTTGAATTTGCTGAAGATTCAACTACAGAAGGTTGGGAAGATTTACAACAACATCACATTACAACTAATGATGTGGTCATTGGTATTGCAGCTTCAGGAACCACACCTTATGTGATTTCTGCCTTACAAACGTGTAATGCAAACAATATAGTTACAGGCTGTATAACATGTAATGAAAATAGTCCACTGTCATTAACTGCACAATATCCAATAGAAGTTATAGTTGGACCAGAATTCTTAACAGGGAGTTCAAGAATGAAAGCAGGAACTGCTCAGAAATTAGTTTTAAATATGATTTCTACAGCTTCTATGATTCAGTTAGGAAAGGTTAAAGGCAATAAAATGATCGATATGCAATTAAGTAATGATAAACTTGTAGATCGCGGTATAAAAATGATTATGTCTGAAATAAACGTACCTTATCAAGAAGCTGAAGAACTTTTAATGCTCCATAAAAATGTAAGAACAGCAATTACCTTTTACAATAATGGAAACAGATAAAACAGATAAAACAGATAAAGACATTCTTGTTGAAGGACTGAAAAAAATGGGGATTTCCTTAGCTTGTATGCTCTTAGGACCAACATTACTTCACATAGCATTAACCAATAGAGAAAAGCCCTTATTTATACCTATTTTGATCGTAGGCATTATAATTTGTGCACTCGCCATGTATTTTGCTTTTAGAGGACTCATGACGATAATGGACAGCATGTTTAAAAAGAAAAAGTAATCTATATCTGTAATAATTATAGAAAACAACAAAGCCTAACATTAATTTGTTAGGCTTTGTTGTTCTTGTGAGATAAAATAAAATTCTCAAAATATCTTATCGGTATATTTTAAAATAATATTCCAGTCTAAATCAATTTAAACTAAATCAGGAAGAAACCTTAAAGTGGTATCCAAACATTTCATATTATAAAGATGGAATGTAATATTTAAGCATAGTAGAAAAAGAAGATAAAACACAAAATACAGTCTAAATAGGCCTTGA
>NZ_LMAK01000069.1 GCF_001439665.1 Formosa algae | reverse complement strand
TCATCGTATTTAAAGATAATACAGCCCCTAATAAATCAATATTATTATTTTCAATTGCTTCTGCTAATTTTTGGTTTGCTTTTCTATAATTAATTATAATGTTAAAAGACTCATAAATACACTTACTCTTTGATGAATACCCAATAGTATTACCGATCCAAGTAGCCCCAGATCTATCTATTCCAGTTACTAATATTGGTTGTTTATTCATAGTTTTAATAACTTGAATTTTGTATTAATTATTTTTTTATAACTTTTACCTTGTGGGACATTAGAACAAACTTTACTGTAAACTTTATCTAAATTTTCTTCACTAACTTTTAGTGCCTTATTAAAATCTATAAAAGCAGAGTGTCTTGCATCTCTTGCTTTCCAATTAAATATAATCCATTTTAGATTCACTTTATACTTCAAATTTCTATATATTATTTTTAAAAATTCTGATTTTGGAACACTTAAATCTCTTACAAAACCAAATGATTTATAAATAAAATATAACACAATAAAAGTACGTTTATACACAAAATCCGGATATTCATGATGGTAATGATTAACTCGATTTCTATAATCGTAAACTATTCTATAGCCTTTTATTAACGCTGCTTTTGCCCAAAGCATATCTTCTCCAAAAGCAACAGTTTCGAATGGTAATTGCTGTAAAGCCGTTTTTCTATACATGGCAATAACATCATCCCAACCACAGTATTTAAATTGCTCCTTTTCACCCAAATTTATAAATTCTTCAGAATCTTTAAACTGTATAACTTTAGGTTTAGGTTTAGAATAGGGCCTAAACCATTCATGTGGATTTGTATCATCCCTTTTTGGTACAATTTGTTGTCCACAAACACCCATAACCTCAATATCGTCAAAGTGAGTTAACATCCTTTTTAATAAATGTTCATCTGTAGTCCAAGCATCCTGAACTGTCATAAATACAAACTCTCCTTGACATTGAGTTATTGCAAAATTTCTCGTAGCCCCATGGTTAAATGTTTTAGGATCTATAGAAATCACTTTAACGAACTCGAAAGCTTCTAAGTATTCTAACGAACCATCATTACTTCCTGAATCAATAATAACAACCTCAATATCTTTTAGTATAGATTGTACTTGGATTCCTTTAATAAATCTCTCCAAGGTATCCATACCATTTTTAACAGGGACAACGATAGAAATATTTATAGACTTCGTTTTACACATGATATTTTCCTATTGCACTATTATTAGACACTACACTCATTTTAAGTTGATTGTATTTAGATTGCATAAATTTTAATTTAATACTCCTACTAAATCTTATTAATGCCATCAGAATAATATTGCATTTTATTTTTTTGGGTAGTACTGATTTAATTTGATTGTAAAAATTCATAAAAAAATTGAATTGCATTCCTTGAATCCCACTAACAAGCACATGAATAACCATAACCAAATGATCATAAGTTTCTAATTTAGGTTGTGCTTTCACCCATTCTAAAAGAATCCTTTTGCTTTCTAACTTAACTAATGAATTTGTATTAGATTGACTAATTGAATGTGCTGAATCTTTTCTATACCAACAATCAATTGGCAAGTCATAAAACAACTTAAAAGTTAATGGAAAAGTTAACGCCTTTAAATGAAGATCTATATCCTGCCAACATTGTAATTTGGGTTCAAATAATCCTATAGCTTTTAAAGCATCAATTTTCCAAATAGGACCAGTTGTTTGCCAAACAGCATCTAAATTTAAAAAACGCTGTAGAACATCCTCTCCTGTATCTAAATTCCAAATCCGTGAATCATCTCCGGGATGCTCTTTAAAAAACTGCATTTGAAAAACTGTAAAATCTAAATTTGGATGTGATTCCATAATTTTAAGTCTTTGTGCTATACAGTTAGGTGCCAATAAATCATCTGAATCAAGGAAAATAACAAAATTTCCTTTTGCATGTTCTACACCAATATTTCTACATACTGATGCGCCTTTAAGATGATGAATTCTATCAATCCAAATTATTTTAGAATTTTGATTATGAAATTCATCGACAACCTGCTTAGAATTATCTGTACTTCCGTCATCAACCACCAAAGCCTCCCAAGAATCAGAAGTTTGATTTAAGATAGACTGCAATGTGTCTCTAAGATAATTTGCTCTATTATAATTTGGGATAATAATTGAAACCACTAAATATTATTTTTTTAGTTTTTGTTTTAATGAAATAGCACGTTTAATATTTTGCTCACCCAAAATAGGAAAAAGTATACCTCTCCATGTTTGTGGTAAACGCCAACCAACTTTTAAACTTTCCTTAATTAAATATGAAACTAATTTATAATCTCTAGCTGCCACAGCAACTTTATAAAGAAAACTTAAATGATTTGACGGGTACAACATACCTTTATTTGAAATGGCTTTAAAATTATCCAAACCTCTTTCATATTCAATGTTTCCAATTTGCTCACCTCGCATAAGAGGATCACTCCCTTTTTTTATTCTTTCGTCTGCATATTCTAATGCTAGATTCCTAAAAAATCGTGTACTCGACTTATGCATCTGAGTTGCCGAACCTGGATTTAATCGTAATTTATAAGGTGATTTATTTAAAATAGCAAATTTGTACTTCTGGGTAATTCTTAGCCATAAATCATTATCTTCACTAGTTAAAAACTCAGTTCTATACCCTTCAAACTCATTAAAGACAGAAGTCCGACATAACACCGTGCCATGAACTACAGGGCAAAATGGTTCGAAATGTTTTCGTTGAGCATAAATTAATTCTTTTCCTTCAAAAATATGATCTTTCGGTTGTAAATGTAATTCTGAAACTTTACTGTTTTCAGTCATAAAATTACAACGTGTAGACACAGCTGCAACATCTGGGTTCTTTTCTAAAAAATTAACCTGCCATTCTAACATCCAGGGTTCAGACATATCATCGGCGTCATGACGCCTAACATAAGGTGTATCAATCATGCTAAGACCTTTGTTAAGACTTCTTGAGACTCCCATATTCTCTTGCTCTATACTAATTATTCTTGAATCTGAGTAAGACTCTATGATAGCTTGCGTATTATCTTTAGAACCATCATTTATAATTAAAAGATTGAAATTAGTATATGTTTGCGCCAAAATAGAATCTATCGCTTCGTTTAAATAAGCTTCTCCATTATATACAGGCATTAAAATGGTTACTTTAAAATTTATTGCTTTATTTCTCAAGGTTTAAATTTATAATTAAATTCCTTAATATCTTTCTCATACACATCCTCAACAATCTCAATCATCTTCTCAGTATAAAAATTATAATATGGTGATTTATTGTCCGTAACGTTATGTTTTTCTAAAACGGAATTACCATTAATATGCTCTGAAATCACGCGAAATGAATTCTCCATATCCTCGAATCGGCCAATAAAATCCATATTTACTTTACCTTCAGAATTTATTAAAAAATCATATTGAGGTATAAAATGTACTCCTTTATAAATATTTTCCTTATTAACCCAGTTCAAGACGAAATCTTCAAATGAAACAAAATCAATTAAATGCTTTTCGGCCCATTCTTTATCGGCTACACTAAACCCTCCTTTTTTTAAAAAATTATATGCCGAAAATAAACGATCCCACGGATTCCGCACAATTGTACATTTATAATACTCATCAATTGTTCTCTTTGGGTATTTTTTTTCATAAAACCTTAAACTACGATGCCCACCACCATAATTACCGAATAATGCAAGGTTTACTGCAATTCCCGCGCTTTTCGGTAAATGAATAAAAATACATTTATAATAATCGAAAACAAAATAAGAATAATAATTGCCAGGATTATTTTGTTCCTTTTCTTTATATAATTTGATACAGAACCTTCTTCTATTATATTCCAAAAGATATTCCTTGAATGGAGATGGAATTAACGTTTTAAATATTTCTTTTATTTTCAACATAATTTAAACAGGTATAAATTTAGTTTTCAATAAATTGTCTTCTAGAATCTTTAGCCATTATTCTCTTCACATTAGTAGCAGTTCTTATTTTAAATAAAAATTTAATAAAGCCTAAATTACTACCTATAAAACCAGACAAATCTTTCAAGTATATTTTTTTAACATTGTTAATATTTACCTTGTAGATAGCCGCCCAAAGTCCTTGCAACGCATTTTTATTCAACATTGTGTATTGCTCATAACTCCAATGATACCACTCTTCTGTTTGAAATTTTAAATTTTTAAAAAATAATAATTTTTTATAATGATGATTATCTCTGGCATGATAACCATGGCAGTTTGATAATACACCTATTTTCTTTTTGTGATAAAGAACTCTCATAATATAGTCGCTATCTTCACCATACATAAAGTAATCATCATTAAAACCACCTATATCTTCTAAAGTTTTAAGTGGCAATAGCCAAATTGCAGCATTTACATACTTTGTGTCGTAGCATAGTTGTTTTTTATCGAAATATAAATCATTTAAAAATTGATTATTATGTCTAAGTAAAGCTGCACCAAATTTAGGATCGATTTTAGATCCATCTCCATTAAGGTGAATTGGACTTAATATGCCATAATCTGTATTTTTAACAGAAAAATCTATTAACTTTTCTACAGTATCTTCATTAACCCAAGCATCTTGATTTAATAAAAAAGCAAAATCTGCCTGATCCTCTAATACGCGTTTTAAACCTATATTATTTGCGCGGCCAAAACCTAAATTTTCATTAGGTTCTATAACTTCTACTTCTGGATAGTGCTTTCTTATAATATCAGGTGTATTATCTGTAGATCCATTATCTATCACGATAGTATGTAATTGCTGAGTAGATTTTTCTAAAGAACCAAAACATTTATCTATCCATTTGGCTCCGTTATAGGTAACTATTATGACGTAAACTTTATACATTTATTTTATGTTCTTTTTTAATAATTTACCTATTCTGTTATATCTAAAAAACAGTTCTTTCCTTAAAGAGGGATGAAGATACCAGAAAAAATGTTTGTAAATCAATACAGGATATAATGTATAATCCTTAATTTTATTGTTACTATTTTTAACAGTCGCTTGATTTTCATGCAATCTAAAACTAATTAATTCTTTATCTACAAAACCTACATCATATTTTTTAAAAACACGATACCAATATTCATAATCTAAAGACTGTTTTAAATCTGTTCTAAAATATCCTATTTTATCAAATACTTCTTTCTTTAATAATACTGCAGTTGGTTCTCCTACTTTATTTTTGGGATGAGCTAAAAAATTTTCATCTTTTAATAACGCTTTTCCTTTTTGTTGTGGATTAAGGTCTTTCCAATGAATATGTAACTCTTTAAGGTTTTTAATCCATTCTAGATTAGATGCATCTACAGATTCCATTAAAATTTTACGTCTACAAAAAGAAATACCCATGTTTTTATTAATTAAAAACGGTTGTAATAAATCTTCTATGCATGTTTTTTCTAATAAATCGTCTTGAAATAAAAATTTAATATACTTACCATTGGCTTTTGTTACCGAATAATTCCAGTTTGCACCAATACCATTAGGATCATGATTAAAAACATGAATAGGAACATCTGTTTTTAACTTTATTAAATTAACAATTTCTAATGTTTTATCTTTAGAATTATCATCTGAAATAATGATTTCTATATTTTTATAAGACTGTTTAATAGCCGAAAGTAATGCTTCTTCTAAATATGTTTCACCATTATAAGTAGGAATACATATTGAAACTAAAGGGTTTTCTTTTGTACTCATATATACCTATAATCTTTTTCTAATTTGAACAAAAAACCAACATTTAAAGGCAAAAAATCTTTTTGATATTTTAAACGATGAATCGGAAAAAACACGAGATGCTCTAGCTAAAACATGTTCTGGAGGTAAACTTTTCCATCCATATTCAATAATCTTAAAATCTCTATCTTTATCAAAAACAGTATCTCCATTTACAGAGCTAAAACCACCATCTGCGTATTCTGATATAATTAAAGGTATATACTTTTTCTTAATTTCCGGATTAAAAAACCAACGCATATTATGGTCCCAATCTGCATGTGCTTTATATTTTAAATCAAAGACTCCCACTTTTGAAAACACGTGTTTATTAAAAAATATACCTTGATGACATAGATTCCTATTAATTAAATCTGTAAGTGAAAAATCTGCAGATCTACGTCCATTAAAAGCAACTCCACTTATATCCCCATAAACAACTTCACATGGATTTTTATCTATAAAATCGTATAGATCTTGAAAGACAGTTTCTGAATAAAAATAATCATCTGAACCTAAAAAGAATAACCATTCACCCTGAGCAAAATCAATACCTTTATTCATAGCATCGTAAATACCTTTGTCTTTTTCAGATATATATTTAATAGAATTTGGGTATTTTAAAGCATAACTTTTAATTATATCAAGCGTACCATCATTAGAGCCTCCATCTATAATTACAATTTCATAATTTATAAAATCCTGTTTAATTATAGAGTTTATAGCAACTTCTAAAACTTCAGAAGAATTATATGTTGGAATAATAATGGAAAAAAAAGGAGTGTTTACCATAAAATGAAATAATTTATAAAAAAGTAAAGCTTAAATTATAATTTTGATTTATTAATTAATTTTTCGACATCAAAAAAATATTTTTCCACATCTTGAAGTTCAGATTCATTATAATCCCACCACTTAAGTGCTAATAAACTCTTTATTTTATCTTCTGAGAATCTATATTTTAAAATTTTTATTGGAGCGCCTACAGCTATAGCATAAGGAGGAATATTTTTACTAACAACACTACCTGCTCCTATAACAGCACCATCTCCTATGTCTACTCCGTTGAGTATAATAACATTGGCACCAATAAAAACATCGTTTCCAATTTTAATACTCTCCATTTCTTTAAACTTATTAGTTGCAGACAGGGTCATCCCATTTTGTTTATTTATAGAATAAAACATAGGGTGAGTGGATATTCCATTTGTAGGATGCATTCCCCAACCACTAATTAAATTTGGGCCTATAGAACAAAATTTTCCTATTACAGTATTATTAATATGGCAATTTTTAGATAAATAAGTATAATTACCAACTAATACATTCAATAAATTATATGGCTCATCTAATTTAGTATGATTACCAAAATAAGTATTCATGTTTTTTGAAGAAGGACGATGAGATTTATTATTAAGTAATTCAGGAAAAATTATTAAAATTGTTTTTCTAAGTATTACCTTAATTTTATTTTTTACTCGAGCTTTAAATTTAGAATGCTCTTTTTTTGTCTTGTTAGGTTTCCATAGATTTTTATAGAAATCAATAATAATTTTTTCTGCTTTTAAGTTTTCTTCTAAAGGTATTTGTTTTACACTTACGGAATCTGATAAGCTATTTTGCTTAAATTTAGTTGTTGTTGGGTTGTTTTCTCCTGAATTATCAAAACCAATATTTTCAACTAAAGAAACACCAGGATAAACGGTATACCCATTTTGCATTAGTACACTTACATGCCATTTAATAAACCAAGTTTTTATTTTGCCTAACTTGTTTAATTTTAATTGAGCCCCTAAAACATCACCTCCAAATTTATTTATCAAGTTCCAATTATCATCTTTAATGGCATAATCTAATAATACATCTGTATCTTTTTCAAAATATTTCCAAGCTCTATCCCATGTCGCCCAACCCCAACATAGAGGTACATTAAAACAAAAAGTTTCTGGTAAAACATCTTTATGTGGGTACATAAAACCAGAAACATGCATAACTTTATTATTATCTTTATAAAAATCTAGTGCATTGTTCATAAACTTTAAAAAACCTGAAGATGTTACTATATCGTCTTCTAAAACAATAACCTTACCATATTTCTCAACAGTTTCTGTTACTCCATTAATTATAGATTCTGCTAATCCTTTATTTAATTGAGACTCAATAATGGTAACATTTTTACACCATTGTTCCTTTTTTAAAACAGCCCTGGTTTCTTTTATTAAATTTTGCTCTTCTAATGTAGCATCTTTATTTGGACCATCTGCATAAATAATTAAAGTAGACTCGTTAGCAAGTTCATTTTTAGATAAGGCTTGGAGTGTTTTAAAAGCATGATCTGGTCTGTTATAAACAAATAATATTATTGGAGCTGTATTCATATTAAACTATAAAAAATCTATATTATATTTATTAAGTTCTATTTCTATCTCCTTTTTAATATCACTTTCTTGAAGCGATTTTAATTTATCTTTATCTACTGATCTAATTTTATTACTAACCACACTTTTAAACTCGAAATTATCAAAATTTAAGAAATCAGACATTAGTTTATAATCTATAGATTCTAAGTTAATTTTTAAAGATTTAGAGCTTTCTAAACTATCTAATTGTTTTTTTATTTGTGAATTAATAAACACATAATACCAGCAACATTTTTGTAAAGCAGACATAGTATTCCATTCTATCTCTGAAACATCACCACAAGCGAATCCTGAAAGTCTATATTTAGCCCAGTCTAAACGATTATACTCAAAATATTCATTATTAATATACCAGTTTCTAGAAACCATTGAAGTTATTGTTGGAATTGGTTCTCTCACTAAGTGTATAAATTTAGCATTCGGAAAATAATCATTCAAAAAACCTATAAAATTCCAAAGTCTTTGATCTGAATGAACTATTAATTCTGTACCGTTTCCTGGCCAGGATTTAGTTTCAAAAATTTTATTTAATTCATTCAAAATAGATTCTTTACCTGTAAAATTACAAGCATAATCTGTACTTAATCTTACAAGTTGAAGAATATTTTCATGTGAAGCTATACAATTAGGGTGCTGATTTAAAATATCAACTATAGATGTAGACCCCGATCTTCCTGTACCTAACACAAAAACAATTTCTTTATTTCTATTTTCTTGATAAGATTTACTAAATAAACTTACTTCTTCTTTAGATAAAAGTTCTCCATTAATTCCTCCATATTTATTTTCTAAGATTAATTTTTTATAGTGCGCTCTATCTCTATTTTTAATTGATATTACCTGAGGAGCAACTACTATTTCCCCCTCATTGATATCTCTATTTACAACAGCCCCAATTCCTATTATGGCACCATCCCCAATGCTTACACCTGGTGCAATAGAAACATTCATCCCTATCCAAACATTTTTACCTATTATAACTGGACGAAAAGAATTATTTAAGTCATAAGGTAAAGCCGTGCCATTGTAATCATGATTATGAGTGTATATTGTTACATTTCTAGAAATATGAGTATTATCTCCTATTACCAAACCTCCTTTGGTAGAAAAATAAGAATTGTCATCTATATGTACATTATTTCCTACAATAACTTTATTAGCTTCCGATATAAAAAACTTATCGCCATTTAATTTAAAGCCATATCCCACACTTTGTAAACGTATTTCATAATCTAATTGTAGTTGTTTTTTAAGTTCTACGCTTTCTTTTTTTTCTATTTGTTTTATCCTATTATGAATTTTTTTAACAAATATTGCTTTTAAATTTTCAAACATATTTTTAAAACTGTAAACTATTATTTATAAACTTAAATAAAGACTCTTCTAAATTAATATTGAAAAAACAGTTTATGATTTTGTTTCCCATGTATAATCTACAAGCATACTTTGATTACCACTAGTAGGTAATTTACCCGTTCCATAAAAATCACCTCCTACAACAGTAAAATTACCGGCTTCTTGAATCCAATCAGAGACCACTTTATCAACTTCTATAAATATAGTATAGGTATAAACACCTTCTAATAAAGGAAATTTAGGTATTAGTAAATCTAGGCTACCGTTTAAATCTAACTCATTTTCATAATTAAATATATTACTAGGGCAATTAAATAATACTTCTCCTTTTTTATTTCTTACTCCTATTGAAACCTTAACTTTATTAAGATCAAACTTATCTATAGCTTTATAGTCTAACCTTATTCTTAACTCTTGCCCTGTAAGTATTGAGTCAATTTTTAAATTATCACTATTATAAAAACTTACCTTTTCAATTTTTATTTTCTGGTCACCTTTTCTGTCTTTTCTATCTTGTAAAGTAATTTCACTTTTTTTGAGGTTACCAGATATATACATTTCAATAATCTTATTGGTTGTATCTACAGCTTTAACTGTTCCGTTTTCTAACAAGACACAGCTATCACATAATTGCTCAATACTAGCCATGTTATGGCTTACAAATAGCACAGTTCTCCCCCCGCCTTCAGAAACTTCTTTCATTTTTCCGATGGCTTTTTTTTGAAACTCAACGTCTCCTACAGCCAAAACTTCATCAACAATTAAAATTTCTGGTTCTAAATGGGCAGCAACAGCAAATGCTAACCTTACGTACATACCTGAAGAATATCGCTTTACAGGTGTATCAATGTACCGTTCACAACCTGCAAAATCTACAATCTCATCAAATTTTGATTGTATTTCTTTCTTAGTCATACCCATAATAGCTCCATTAAGGAACACATTCTCCCTTCCTGTTAGTTCCGGGTGAAATCCAGTCCCAACTTCTAGTAAAGAAGCTATACGACCACGCGCTTTAATACTTCCTGTTGTTGGTGCAGTAACACGACTAAGTAACTTAAGTAAAGTAGATTTTCCTGCTCCATTCTTACCAATAATCCCTAAAACTTCACCTTTAGGCACCTCAAAATTGATATTTTCCAATGCCCAAACATATTCTGAATTTCCTTTAGTTGTTCTATCATTAGTTTCTCCAATTTTTAAGTATGGATTTTCTTTACCTCTTACCGTATGCCACCAACGGTTCATATCATGGGCAAAACTACCTGTACCTACAGTACCCAATCGATATTGCTTACTTAAATTTTCTACTTTTATTGCTGGTTTCATTTATTTCTTTTTTTTGTTATCAAGATTATACAGTATCCATAAACTTTTTTTCGACTCTATTATATGTAATTACTCCAGTAATCAGAACTACAACCATAAAACCAAAACTATAAAACAAACCAACCCAACTAAAGTTTCCGACTCCTAAATAAGCAAATCTAAACGTTTCAATTATAGAACTCATAGGATTAGCCATAATCGCTAACTTAATTTTCGGGTCTGTTATAGTATTTGCAGGGTAGATTATTGGGGTAGCATACATTCCTAATTGAATTATAAACCCTAAAAGAAATTTAAAATCCCGATATTTAGTGGTTAATGATGTAATTATCAAACCTAAGCCTAACGCCAAACCGGCAGTCATTAAAATTAAAACAGGAGTTAGTAAAATTAACGAATTAGGTAGAATGTTAGTTTCTACAAAAAACAAATAATACAAATAAACTACAATAAATAAGGTAAATTGTACAGCAAATGTCAATAATTTAGACACTACAATACTGACTGGCGTGATTAATCTTGGAAAATACACCTTACCAAAGACCCCTGCATTACTAGCAAAAGTATTAGATGTACCAGAGAATGCGGTAGAAAAATAATTCCAAAGAACTATTCCTGATAAATAAAACACCGCTTGAGGCATACCATCTGTACTCATTTTAGCAATTCCTCCAAACACTACCATAAACATTATAGTAGTTAATATGGGTTGAACAAAAAACCACAAAGGCCCAAAAACCGTTTGCTTATACACCGAGACAAAGTCACGACGCACAAACTGTTTTAATAGATCACGGTACCTCCATACCTCCTTTAAATTAAGGTCTAATAATTTAGATTTTGGATAAATTTCAATATCCCAATCTTCATTCTGTAATGAATCTTGCATATTAATTATAATATTTTTTATACCATGTTACAAATGCAGATACGCCTGCTTTAACATCGGTTTTTGGTTGATAATCATATTGTGTTTTAAGCTTAGAGACATTCGCATACGTTTGTTTTACGTCTCCAGGTTGCATGGGTAACATGTCCTTAATTGCTGGTTTATCTATTGCTTTTTCAATAGCTTCAATATAGTCTAGCAATTTTACGGGTTGGCTGTTACCGATATTGTAGAGTTTATATAACTGACTAGAATCTGAAGGTTCTATTAAAGTAGAAATTACCCCTGAAACAATATCATCTATATAGGTAAAGTCTCGGGATAAATCGCCATTGTTAAACACCTTTATAGGTTTATCATTAATAATAGCATCTGTAAATAAGAACATCGCCATATCTGGTCTACCCCAAGGCCCATAAACCGTGAAGAAACGTAAACCTATAGTTTCAAAACCATACAGATGACTATACGTGTGTGCCATAAGTTCATTCGCTTTTTTAGTCGCTGCATATAAACTTATAGGATGATCTACATTTGCACTTTCACTAAATGGCACATCATCACTATTACCATAAACACTTGAGCTACTCGCATAAACCAAGCGGTTAATATTATAGTTTCGACAACATTCAAGGATATTTAAAAAACCAATCAAGTTACTATCTGCATATGCATTTGGATTTTCCAAAGAATATCTCACGCCCGCTTGAGCGGCTAAGTTACAGACCAAATCTATAGTATGTGAGGCAAATAAATTTGGAAGCGTATCTCTGTCTTCCAAATTCATTTTTATAAATTGCATGCGATCTCCGAATGCAGTACTAGAACTCATGTTTAGTTCTATTTCTGCTTGATCTCTTTGAATACCTAGCTCTGCTAAACGTGCATACTTTAAATTTACATCGTAATAATCATTGATATTATCCAGACCAATTACATTATGACCTAGATCTAAAAGTTGTTTAGATACATAGAACCCAATAAATCCCGCTGCTCCTGTAACAAGAATAGTTTTAGTTTCCATATTATTGTCCGATTACATAAACCTGAAAACCAATAGTTTCTAATGCTTTTTTATCTAATACATTACGTCCATCAAATACAAAAGCAGGCTTCTGCATATTGTCATAAATTTTTTGCCAGTCGTATGTTTTAAACTCGTCCCATTCTGTTAACACAGCAATAGCATGAGCACCATCCAAAGCTTCATAAGGATCTTTTACAACTGTAAGTCCTTTTTCATTTGAAGCAGAGTCTCTTGTTTGTAAGTAATCTAAATCACCATACATTTGCTGAGCTGTCACTTTAGGATCATAAGCCACAATACTTGCTTGTTCATCTAACAAGATGTCTGCAACATAAATAGCAGCAGATTCTCTAGTATCGTTTGTATCTTTCTTAAAAGCCCATCCTAAGAATGCGATTTTCTTTCCTGATACTGTGTTATACAAGGTTTTTACCATGTTTTTAGCAAAACGATGTTTTTGGTGATCATTCATTATAATCACTTGCTCCCAATAATCTGCTACAGCATCTAAACCGTATGATTTTGAGATATATACTAAGTTTAAAATATCTTTTTGGAAACAAGACCCTCCAAAACCTACAGACGCTTTTAAGAATTTTGGTCCAATACGACTATCTTTCCCTATAGCATTACCAACTTCATTAACATCTGCTCCTGTTACTTCACATAATTCAGACAATGCATTTATTGAAGAAACACGTTGCGCTAAAAATGCATTTGCTGTTAATTTAGATAATTCTGAAGACCATAAGTTAGTCGTAATTATGTTTTCTTTGGCAACCCAAGTACCATAAACATTTACAAGAGCATCTATAGCTTCTAAACCTTCTGGAGTTTGTTCACCACCAATAAGTACACGGTCTGGAGCCATTAAATCTTCAACTGCAGTTCCTTCTGCTAAAAATTCAGGATTCGATAAAATTTGAAATTTAGCACCATTACCTGTATTGTCCAAAATACTCTTAATAGCTTGTGCTGTACGTACAGGAAGTGTAGATTTTTCAACAATAATCTTATCACTTGTAGATACACGCGCAATTTGGCGGGCACATAATTCGATATATTTCAAATCTGCAGCCATTCCTTTACCAACACCATAGGTTTTTGTAGGTGTATTTACAGAAATAAATACCATTTCTGCTTCGTCTATTGCTTTATCTACTTCTGTAGAAAAGAATAAATTTCGGCCTCTAGCTTCACCTACAACCTTATCTAATCCGGGCTCATAAATAGGTAAATTATCTAAGTTACTATCGTTCCAAGCAGCGATACGCTTTTCATTTAAGTCTACTACAGTAACTTTGATTCCTGGATTTTTTTGAGCGATAACCGCCATTGTAGGGCCTCCAACATAACCCGCGCCTATACAGCAAATGTTTTTAATTTTCATCTTGATTTATTTAGACAATTTAACTTGTTTCAATTCTGCTTGATGTTTTAAAAACCAAGCGTATGTTTGTTCTATTCCTTGTAATAATTCAGTTTTATAATGCCAGCCTGCTTCCTTTAACTTAGAAACATCCATTAATTTTCTTGGTGTTCCATCAGGCTTTTCTGAATCCCATATTATTTCACCTTCATGGCCAACAACATTTTGTATTGTTTCTGCCAATTCTTTAATAGTGATATCTTTTCCTGTGCCTACATTATATAAATGTTCTGGCAGTACATTATTTACAGCAAACACCACAGATTCTGCCATATCATCTACATATAAAAACTCACGCATAGGTGTTCCAGATCCCCATAAAGTTACTGGTGTATTACCTTGTGCTTTTGCTTCATGAAACTTACGTAGCATAGCAGGTAAAACATGAGACGTTTTTAAGTCGAAGTTATCGAAAGAGCCATATAAATTTGTAGGCATTAAACTTACAAAATCTTTATTGTACTGTTTTCTTATCGCTTCACAAGCCTTAACACCTGTTATTTTAGCTATGGCATACCATTCATTTGTAGGCTCTAAAGTATCTGTTAATAAGTACTCTTCTTTTAAAGGTTGAGTCGCAAATTTAGGATAAATACAAGAACTTCCTAAAAAAATAAATTTTTTAACCTCCTGTTTATGAGCAGCATCAATTAAGTTATTTTGAATCTGTAGATTCTCCATCAAAAATTGATATGGATAGTCACTGTTGGCTAGTATACCTCCAACACGAGCTGCAGCATCAATAATAACTTCTGGCTGTTCTGACGTGATAAATTGAGTTACAGCTATCTGATCTCTTAAATCTAATTCAGAACTTGTTTTTCCTATTAAATTAGTATAACCATCTGCTTTTAGAGCTCGCCATACAGCAGAACCAACCATTCCTCTATGCCCTGCGATATATATTTTTGAATTTTTATTCATAATACTTTAATCTAATTTAGACTATTCAAAATAGTTTAAAGTATCGTAACCTCCTGTTTTAAGGAATTGATCTTTTTGCATCAACTTTAAATCACTTTTCATCATATCCTTAACCAAATCACTTAAATCAAACTCCGGAGTCCAACCTAATTTATTATTAGCTTTAGAAGCATCTCCGATAAGTAATTCTACTTCTGTTGGTCTAAAGTATTTAGGATCTACTGCTAAGACTTCTTTTCCTATTTCTAATTGAAATTCTGCATTGTCACAAGAAGCAACATACGCTTTTTCTTCGATGCCTTCGCCTTTAAACTCTAATGTAATTCCTAATTCACCAAAAGCCATCTTTACGAAATCTCTAACAGGAGTTGTTTTTCCAGTAGCGATTACCCAGTCTTCTGCTTCGTCTGCCTGAAGAATCATCCACATCATTCTAACGTAATCTTTAGCATGTCCCCAGTCACGTTGCGCATCAAGATTTCCTAAGAAAAATTTATCTTGAAGTCCTAAAGCGATTCTTGAAACTGCTCTTGTAATTTTACGTGTTACAAACGTTTCCCCTCGGATTGGAGATTCGTGATTGAATAAAATACCATTACAAGCATACATATTATAAGCTTCACGATAATTTACAGTTATCCAATAAGCATACATTTTTGCTACGGCATACGGACTACGAGGATAAAATGGTGTAGTTTCTGATTGTGGTACCTCTTGAACTTTTCCATATAATTCAGAAGTAGACGCTTGGTAAATTCTTGTTTTCTTTTCTAAACCTAATAATCGAACAGCATCTAAAATACGTAGCGTACCTAATCCATCTGCATTACCTGTATACTCAGGAACTTCAAAAGACACATGTACGTGACTCATTGCTGCAAGATTATAAATTTCGTCTGGTTGAATTTCTTGGATCAAACGAATAAGATTTGTACTATCAGTCATATCTCCATAATGCAAGAAGAAATTACGACCATCTACATGAGGATCTTGATATAAATGATCGATACGATCTGTATTAAATAATGAAGATCTACGTTTTAAACCATGAACTTCATAACCTTTTTTTAATAAAAACTCGCTTAAATAAGCGCCATCTTGTCCGGTTACCCCTGTAATTAAAGCTACTTTCTTACTCATTGTATGTTTTGTGTTAATTCTATAAACATCTATAAATTCTCCCAATACCAATTTACAGCTTCTTTGATGCCGTTTTTAACAGTATGGGTGGGTTGATAATCTAATTCTTTTTGTGCTTTCGCAATACTTGCTAATGAATGTGGTATATCTCCCACTCGATTAGGGCCGTAAGTAACATTGACATTGTTAATTTCTGAATCATAACAAGTCAAATATGTTTTTAAATATGTAGTTAATTCTAAAAGTGATGTCCTATCTCCTACTGCTGCATTATACACTTGATTTAATGCTGATGAATTTGAAGTTGTAATAGCCTTCAAATTTATTTGTAACACATTATCTATATAGGTAAAATCTCTAGAATACGAACCATCGCCGTTAATTTTAGGACTTTCATGATTCATTAATTGTTTTACAAATAATGGAATTACTGCCGCATAAGCACCGTTTGGGTCTTGTCTCCGGCCAAACACATTAAAATATCTTAATCCTATGGTATCTAATCCGTAAGTTGTACTAAATATATCAGCATATAACTCATTAACATATTTTGTAATCGCATATGGAGATAATGGTTTTCCAATTGTATGTTCTACTTTAGGCAACTCTTCAGAATCACCATAAGTTGAACTACTAGCTGCATAAACAAAACGCTTTACTTTAGCATCTCGTGCGGCAACCAACATGTTAAGGAAACCACCAACATTTACATTATTTGTATTTATTGGATCTTCTATAGACCTAGGAACAGAACCTAACGCAGCCTGATGCAAGACAAAATCGACACCTTGACAAGCCTGATGACAAGTATTTAAATTACAAATATCGCCTTCAATTAACGTGAATAAATCCGAATTTAAATAAGAGGAAATGTTATGCTTGAAACCTGTAGAAAAATTATCTAAGCAAATAACGTTGACCTTATTTCCCAACAAAACTTCAACTAAATTGGAACCAATAAAACCTGCTCCACCAGTCACTAAAACAGTTTTACCTTCTAAGCCCGACATGTGTAATTCTTGTATCATTTATCTAATTTCCAGTCATTTGACTATAATCGTTTATCTACAATATGACTTGGCAATATACCTTTTACATCGTACACGATACCATTATTCACTTTTAATTTTTCAATATCCAAACTTAAAAATTCTTTATGAGATACCGCAAGAATAATACTCTGATATGTGTTTTTTTCTAAATTCTCTACTAAATCAATTCCAAATTCGTCTTTCACTTCTGCGCCGTTAGCCCATGGATCGTAGACATCTACTTCCATATGAAAACTTTTTAACCCTTTGTAAATATCAATAGCTTTTGTGTTTCTAATATCTGGACAATTTTCCTTGAATGTAATTCCTAGTATTAAGGCTTTTGCGCCTTTAATACATTGTCCTTGGCCAATCATTTCCTTAACGATTTCCTGAGACACATACTCCCCCATACTATCGTTTAAACGACGGCCTGCCAAAATAATCTCCGGATGATACCCAGCCTCCTGAGCCTTCTGGGCCAAATAATAAGGATCTACACCAATACAATGTCCGCCAACCAAGCCAGGTTTAAAAGGAAGAAAATTCCATTTGGTACCAGCAGCTTCCAAAACGTCATGCGTATTAATGTTCAATAAATTAAAAATCTTAGCCAATTCGTTAACAAAGGCAATATTAATATCCCGTTGACTATTCTCTATTACTTTAGCCGCCTCTGCAACTTTTATTGAAGACGCCTTAAATGTACCTGCAGTAATTACAGATTTATATAATTGATCTATAACGTCTGCAATTTCTGGAGTTGAGCCCGAAGTTACCTTCAAGATCTTAGCGACCGTATGCTCTTTATCTCCTGGATTTATTCGCTCTGGAGAATATCCTGCAAAAAAATCTTCATTAAATTTTAATCCACTAAATGCTTCTAAAACCGGCACACATTCATCTTCCGTTACACCAGGATACACTGTAGATTCATAAATAACAATATCTCCTTTTTTAAGCACACTTCCAACAGATTCTGACGCTTTCACTAAAGGCGACAATACAGGTCTGTTATTTTTATCTGTAGGGGTTGGCACGGTTACAATGTACACATTAGCTTGAGCTAAAAGAGACACATTATCTGTGGGAAAAAAACCTTTCACTTGGTCTGTGGAAGTACTCTCTTCTTGTAGTACTTTTTTTAATTGTTCCGAACTCACCTCTAAGGTATGATCTTCACCTTTTTTAAGTTCTATAATACGTTTTGCATTAATATCGAAACCTATAGTTCTATACTGCTTTGCAAACTCTACAGCTAGAGGAAGACCTACATACCCTAACCCTATAATAGCAACTGTTTTTTCTGTTATATTTTTCACAAGATTGAAACTCATGTATATTTTAAATGTATTCTGAACTAGCTACGGCTTCGCCGTGGTGCATCCCATTTTTCATGGTTACTCCAGCACGTTTACACGATTATTTTAATATTTTTTTATTGCATTTGTAGCTTAACTACAAATCCTAAATCTTTTAACACAACCCAACATTGGTTACCAGATACATACTTTACTTTTCCTGTTTGCAATTCGAATCCAAAGTCCGACAACTCTATGCTTTTGCCTGGCTTTAAAACACTTACATCACTCACTATCATATCATTCCCCGCTTCTACGTCTTGCAAAATTTCAACCTCTCGATCTTTTACAACGACAGGCACTCCTTCCCAAAACATATATCTTACAGCTCCTGAAACGTTAAACACCAAGTTACGTTCTGACTCCAAAAGCTTAACTAAAACCATGGAGGGTAACAAAGGTACAAATACTTTTTTCTTCCTATCGCTCCAAACACGAATCTCTGTTTTTACAGGACAATACGCTTTTACTCCTAAACGCTGAAGTTGAGTTTCAACCTTTTTCTCGCTTCGCGACTTCGTATATAACACATACCATTTTGCTTCCATGACTTATTTTTCAATCAATTCATCATAAATAACAAAACCATTATCATGCTGATAAGAATCTGTAAAGGTAAAATTAACTTTCCGATTTATTTCCGATTCAATTTTCCCAGCCATCTGATTAATATAAACCGTATTCAGCTCTTTTCCTTCAACAACTACATCTATCAAACCACTATCTAATCCTGCTGCATAATCACCAATTACAATCACACGAGATACATGTCCCATTCTCGCTAAAACAGTAGCCACAATAGTATCTAACCCTACGTATTTACGAACCATATTTTGTAATGGACCAAATAACGGATGGTTAGTATTAGCCTTATACGTCACTTTATTTCGATCTTTTTCTTTACCGAGATAACCTGCAGAAGACAACTGATTAAGCTCTTTTCTTACCGAGTTTGTAGATTCATTAAACTCCACCGCTAAACCACGTAAGTACCCGCTATTATTCGCATTAAGGAATAATTTTACGAGTATACGTATTCTTGTTTTCGAGGTTATTAAAGATTCTAACATACAGAGTTTAAAAACGAGTAACAAAACTACTCTTTTTTATTTAACTCAAAAATATTTTAATAATAGATTTTTAACGATAACGTTTTAATTAAGAAGAATTAACGATACACTAACAAGTAGCATTAACAAGTTTTTTTTAATCAATAAAAAGGTGTAAAAAATATCATATTCATATCAAAAAAAGACTGACTACTATTTCAAAACGAGAATAAATAATGTAAGCTTTAAAGGTATATCTGGCATAAAAGCTTAAAACAAAGGAACTAAAATAAGTAGAAAATAAATTAATATCCTGCAAAATCAAAATTGAGCATTTGCTTAGTTTTAGCGTAAACATTAGGAAATTCTAAACGAAATTCAGATGGATTTTCAATAAAAGATTCTACAATAACAGCTAAAAATTCAAATTGATTTAAAAACCCCTGGCCTCTAAAAAAATGTGATTGAATTAATTTCTGACGTAAAGGCTCATTCTTTGTTAACATATTAGCCAATTCTTTAAAACTATCTGTAAAAATAGTTGAGCTAACATCGCCTTCTTTCATGCTATTTAGATGTATAGCTTGCGAGAACTCATAGATTCCTAAATTCATATTTAAATTATTAACCTCTACTCCGCGTTTAAAATCTTCCCAAGAAATTACCAACACTTTTAACATTGGATTTAATTCACCTGCATGATATGATTCATTTGTAACAGAATAAAACTCATCTGGATAGATAAATATTTTATCTATTAGACCAATAAAGAAATCACGAAATCCAAAAGTTAGTATAACCGCATGTGCAGAAATTAACAATTTCATCTCATTAGTGACTTCAAGATTATTTCTTCCTACAAAATCTTTATCATTAATAAAAGACACCACACGATGATCAAAATACAATTGTTCCTTTACAGATAAATGTCTATAAAAATTAAAACTATCTTCAAGCAACGCTTTATCCGCGGTATTTAACGTACGCTTGTTCATATAGAAATGCACAAAAATTGGCTTCTTAAAAAAAAGGACATACACCATTTCTATCATTTTAAATGTATAATACAGCATAAAGAATAATAAGAGTAAAAAGAAAACACCTAGAAAAATCTTACTTGGTATATTAAAATCTTGAATTATTAGGGAGTGAATCATCATAAAAAAAAGATTTAAATTCGTAAAAATTAAAAATAAATTTAAGCATAAAAACTTGGTAATCTGACAATTCAAACAACATTTAGACCATCTCACTTATAATATCGACAATAGACTTGCAAAAAACATAAACAATTCATTTTATCCGTATTATATGCATTTAGTCAAAATTCATAAAGTTTAATACTATAGTAAAACTAGCTACATATTTTTATTTATATTTGCGATTGCTAATCTATCAAACAATTAAATGTCACTTACTTAAATGTAAGACAGCCATGAATCTAAAAAACATGATACTATGAAAAAAATTTACTATTTAATACTTCTTTTTTTAACCATATCTAGTATAAGTTATGGGCAAAATGTAGAGATTGCCTCTCAAAGTTTTAATTCTTCTGCTACAGATACCTGGGATATCTTTTATAACTCACCAAGTTTTGGAAGTAATCCTTACATCTTCGATTACGTTAGTTCAATTACTAATGGAACAGATATAATAGGTACAGTCGGTGGGTCTGACAATTTTTTAGGTGTCAAATACGGTAGTAGCGTATTACCTCCGATAGATGAGCGAGAATACTCATTATATTTTGATACATTCACTTTAAATGATGCTAGTAAAGACCATTTAATTGAATTTGATTACGAATATATAGCTTCCAGTTCTACTTATGTTCCAGATGTAACTTACACTATATACAATGAAAGTTATACACCATTAGTTTCGGGTACACTTTTAACCACAGGAACATCACCTGCAACAGGAATCGCTACAGAATCGATATCTTTACCTAAAGATACTTACACATACTCTTCAGGTCTTACCATGGTTTTATTTATTAGTTATCCAACAGGCACTATTGATGCTGAATGGGAAAATACACTTTTAAAGTTTGACGATTTTAAAATATACGAAGATGGTTTTGATGGTTTAATTTACGACGAGGCAAATTATGGCGGATGGAGAGATGGAGTTGAACCAAATAACAATACAGAATCTGTAAATGTTTTAATTAATAATGGCTCTTACACTTTTACAGGTAGATTTAACATAAATGACTTGACTATATCTAGCGGAGCTAGTGCAATCATAAATTATAATGGTAGAATGAGGGTTTACGGTGACCTAGTGGCAAACGACAATTTAACAATTACATCAAAATCAGACAGTTACGGTAGTTTACGTGTAGACGGAACAGCCACAGGCTTAGTAACCTATGAAAGATTTACGATGATGGATGGTGTTAATGATTTAGTTTCGGCACCACTTTCAGGCATTACATTTGGTGAATTTGCAAGCTCAACTGGTGCAAATAATGATAGTTTATATTTTAGTCAAAATGATACTAATTTAAAAAAATTCGGTCCATTTGTAAAAACAGCAGGAATTGGTGGTACATATGCAAACTGGCACGCGGTAAATGACAGCGACGAAATATTAGAATCTGGAGTTGGATATAGAGCATCTACAGTTAGTGGTAATTTACTTTCTTATACAGGTAATGTAGTTACAGAAGATGTAGAAACAGATGTGTATTTTAACATAAACACACTAGCTTCACAATGGAATTTAGTTGGTAATCCATATACAAGTTACTTTACTATGACACCTTTCTTAAGTGTTAACCAAAATTTATTTCAGGAAGACAAAGTAGCTGTTTACGCTTACAATGGCACTGATTGGACTATTTATAATAATAACAATGCAGTAAATATAGCTCCAGGCCAAGGCTTCTATGTAGCTGTTAAAGAAGATATTGCGAATTTAGGTAAATTAGAATTTCGTGAAAGCTGGAGGAGAGTTGTAAATAGCGATGATTTTATTGCAGGACGAACTGAAACAAACTACTTTTTAGATATAGCATTGAATGCTGACGATGAAGAGAAGCACTCAAACCAATTATATTTCAACGAATATGGTACAAATAACCTTGATAAAGGATATGATAGCTCTATTTACGGACTTAATGAAAGTGGATACACTTTGTTCACACAGTTAGTTGAAGGTAATACTAGTTATAAATTAGCAATACAAACATTAAGTCAAGATGAAATATCTGGCGAAGAAGTATCAGTGCAACTGGGGTTAATAGCACCTGAAGGGAAGAAAATATCGATTAGTATTAAAGAAACTAATTTAGATTCCACAACCAAAGTATACCTAGAAGACACTAAAACTGATGAATGGATATTGTTAAATGATTCACCTTATACATTTGTAACAACCGAAATTTTAAATGGATTAGGACGTTTTGTTTTACATATATCAAGTGAAAAAACACTAGGAATAGAAGACGAAAGTCAAGAAAACCAATTACAGATTTATTCAGGAGATCACTCTATTAAGTTAAAGGGTCAGTTAAATAAGAATACTAATTTAAGTGTATTTGATGTTCAAGGAAGACAAATATATTATTCAACTATAAATCAAACGGTTAATGAATATACTATTGATACAGTAAATTTTAGCAGTGGTATCTATATAGTAAGAATAGTAAACAACGGAAACAAAATCTCTAAGCGTGTTATATTAAAATAACATTATTTTAGAAAAAATACTTATAAATTATGAAGGAAGAAACAAAACATACAAAAATTACTAGAAAGGAAGCCGTACAAAAAATGGGTAAGTATGCTGCTTTTACTGCCATTGGTACGTTTGCTGTATTAAATCCTCTAAAGGCACAAACAACCAGTGAACCTGTTGGTCCTGGAGGGGGAGGTTTTGGAACAGCATCTGAAAGTGAAACATTGGACACAGGAGAAACTTCTGAAAGCACTACGACATCAGAATCAAGAGTAGGAACTAGTCAAGTAAAAAGTAATTTTTAATTGCATTTTTGAAAGCTAATTTAGCTCCAAAACATACACAATCCGTTAACGATTCTATGATACTTTGGTTTGAGAAATCTAACCAATATACCATAGTCGATAACGGATTGTATTTTTGTATACAAACATTTCTAGAAGCTAAAAACCAAGAAAGGTGTTTAAATACTTACAAAAACACATTTCAATTTACATTAGAAAAAGCTAATGCAATATTTTCAGATGTAGAACAATTTCTCTTAGATAGGAATATCCCTTTAGAAACTGAAGAGAATACTATTTCTAAATTAGACAGTACACAAAGAAAATATACAAAGCACTATACTTGTGGTTCATTTAATTTTGATATTCATTTTCAATCAGAAGTATTAATTAATTATCTACATCCTCAACTACAACATTTAGAAAATTCACATCATATCAAACCCAATTTTTGGTTTGACATCTATGAAGAAAATCATCAAATTAAACTTTTTACCAATAATCATTTTATAAAATCATGTGGCTCTCAAGATTTTCATGAATTACAAGGAAAGTTTAACATGGAACTCATTTGTGCTTTACATAATAAAAAGGAACACGATTGGTTAGGACTTTTACACGCATCTACAGTCTCTAACAATTCTAAATCCGTTATGCTTATTGGAACCTCAGGAAGCGGAAAAAGCACATTAACCACTCTTTTAACTCAGCATGGCTATGAGTTAATTGCTGATGACACCACACCAATATTAAGAACTGATTTAAATACGTATTATTTCCCTGGAGGGATATCTGTAAAACCGGGTGCCTTTTCTACAATAAAACCCTACATCAGTAATTTTGAGGACTTACCTGAGAGCTATTTAAGAGCGTATAAAGGTGGTATAAAATATGTATCCTCCCCTATTCCTCAGTTAACAAATACTCCTTGTAATCATATCGTCTTAGTGAATTATAAAGCGGATTCTAAAACGGTATTGGAACCTATCGAGGCCAAAACGGCTTTAGAAGTTTTAATTCCAGATTCGTGGATATCTCCAAAATCTGAAAACGCAAAAGCATTTTTAAAATGGATAAACTGTATTACTTTTTTCAAACTTACTTATAGCAACAATCAAGACGCTATTGATATATTTTCTACTATCTTTATAGACGAATAAGAATCGTTTATGAGTCCTACTGAAGACACCTTAACTCAAATTTCTCGTTTAATAAGTTTCAATTCTGATGATGTTTCATTAAAAAATGACATTTTAAACAATAAACTTAATTGGGATAACATCGTTAAAATAGGAAGTAAACATCTCATAATTCCGACTATATTTATTCGTTTAAAATCAAAAAAGCTACTAACCTACTTACCAAAAGATCTTCAAGCCTATCTAAAATATATTTACGATTTAAATGAAGAACGTAACCTCGCTTTATTAAAAGAAGTAACACTTATAAACGCTTGGTTTAATGCAGAAAATATAGAACATGTATTCTTAAAAGGAGCGGCTATGATCGCTTCCAATTATTACGAAGCCATTGGTGAACGTATGTTAGGCGATATTGATGTAATAGTCCCAAAAAATCAATCAGAAAAAGCTTTTCAATTATTAATAGAGAAGGGTTACAGTTTTGCTAAAGAGCCTAAAATAAATCCAAAATATTTTGAAGACAAACATCTACTAAGACTAGCCTCTAAAAATTATATTGGAGCTGTAGAAATTCACTTTAAACTCTTAGACAAAGAGCAAAAAGATTTAAAGCCAAAAGATGTTTTAAAAGATAAACAATTTGTTGAAGAGAGTAATATTCCAATTCCTTCAGTAAAACATTTAATATTGCATAATATATTAAATTTTCAAATTAATGATTTAGGTTCTTATTATAATTTTATCGGACTCAAAAACAGTTTTGACACTTTAGTATTGTGGCCGCGCTTACCTAAAGTTAAACACAAACAAATATTGCAAAACAAACATGTGCGTAATAATCTCAATCTTGGAAGCATCTACTTTAAAGACTTACCTAAACTCAATAAATCATTGAGGTTAAGGTATCATGCAAAAATGTATCAATTAAAAAACGAATCTAACACGTTTAATTTTTGGCATTACAAAACACTGGCTTATTTAGACTTTTCAAAATTAATCCTGCACCGTACATGGTTCTTTATTATAAACAAGAATTACAGAAAGGATATTTTAAATGATCAAGAACGCATTAAAGCATTTATAAAATCGAAATTGTAAATCAAATAAATACTAACAAAAAAAGCCGACTATAAATAGTCGGCTTTTCTTATTGTGCGGGCGGAGAGACTCGAACTCTCACACCTCGCGGCACTAGATCCTAAGTCTAGCGTGTCTACCAATTCCACCACGCCCGCAATAAGGTGTGCAAATATAAAAATTAGTTTCAATAAACAATTCAACTTTCGAAAAAAAATTCAACATTTTTGTATTTTTGTTGCAAACAGAATATTTCCACATGAAAAATATCTCGACTTACATCGAAAATAACAAGGATAGATTTATAAACGAACTTATCGAACTTCTTAAAGTGCCGTCTGTTAGTGCTGACTCAGCCTATAAAGACGACGTTTTAAAAACATCAGAAATCGTTAAAACACGTCTTGAAGAAGCAGGATGCGATCACGTAGAAATTTGTAAAACCGATGGTCACCCCATTGTTTATGGTGAAAAAATTATCGATAAATCGCTTCCAACCGTACTTGTTTACGGGCATTACGACGTACAACCGGCAGATCCAATCGCACTATGGACGTCTCCCCCATTCGAACCGGTAATTAAAACTACCGAAATACATCCCGAAGGCGCTATTTTTGCACGTGGTGCTTGCGACGATAAAGGTCAGATGTATATGCATGTAAAGGCTTTGGAATACATGACTAAAAACAATGAGTTACCATGTAACGTAAAATTCATGATTGAAGGTGAAGAAGAAGTTGGTAGTGTAAACCTAGCAACCTTTGTAAAAAACAATCACGAGAAACTTAAAAACGACGTTATCCTAATTTCAGATACAGGAATGATTGCCAAAGACGTACCTTCTATCACGACAGGATTACGCGGATTGAGTTATGTAGAAGTAGAAGTTACCGGACCAAATCGCGATTTACACTCTGGACTTTACGGTGGTGCTGTTGCCAACCCAATCAATATATTAACCAAAATGATTGCGTCTCTTCACGACGAAAACAATCACATTACCATCCCTGGTTTCTACGACAGAGTTGAAGAATTATCGACAGAAGAACGTGCTCAAATGGCTAAAGCGCCTTTCAATTTAGACAACTATAAGAAAGCTTTAGATATCGATGCCGTATACGGCGAAGTTGGTTACACAACCACCGAACGCAATTCTATCCGTCCTACGTTAGACGTGAACGGCATTTGGGGAGGCTACACTGGCGAAGGTGCAAAAACCGTTATCGCGAGTAAAGCATTTGCTAAAATCTCGATGCGTTTAGTACCAAATCAGGATTGGAAAGAGATTACAGAATTGTTCCAAAAACACTTCGAAAACATTGCTCCAGACGCAGTAACTGTAAAAGTAAAACCTCATCATGGCGGACAAGGTTACGTCACGCCTATAGACAGCATTGGGTATCAAGCCGCATCGAAAGCGTATACCGATACGTTTGGACAAACCCCAATTCCGCAACGTAGCGGAGGAAGTATTCCTATTGTATCGCTTTTTGAAGACGAATTACAAAGCAAAACCATTTTAATGGGCTTCGGCTTAGACAGCGACGCGATTCACTCGCCAAACGAACATTTCGGAATTTGGAACTACCTAAAAGGTATTGAAACCATCCCAATGTTCTTTAAACACTTTACAGCATTGTCTAAGTAATTTTAGACTTCATTTATAAAAAAATCCGTTCAATATCGTCTTGAGCGGATTTTCTATTTAAACCCATTTGGGCGTTACCTAAAGGTCGCGCTTTCCGTTATATCTTTTTATTCAATTACAGTTTACCTCAGCATATTTAATTCAAACGCACTTCAGTTTAAACGAATACGAATCGCTTATTTCACATAAAAAGGATGCCACTGCAATCGCTAACGCAGAAGACATCTTTGCTTCTACTTATAGCTCCTTAGAAAGAAAATTCTACTCTTTAACAATTTTGTAGACTCCTCTATTTTTAGCACTTTCAACACTTAAAAAATATACACCTGTTGTTAAGACACTCAAATCTAATTGTGTGGTTAATGTTTCAGAAGTTAGCTGTAAGACTCGTATTCCAGAAACATTATATAACGTAAAATCTGCTGCACCAGTTAAACTACGTTCTATCGTAAGGTTTGATTCTACAGGGTTAGGAAACATTTTTAATTCTGAAGCTGTAAATGTTGGTAAACCTAAAGTATTAAATTCATAACAGTCACTAAATTCTTCACAACTTCCCGATGTAATTTTCACTTTATAACTCCCATTATCTATAGGCAAATAGGTTTTAAACGTCGCATCTGCAATTTCTAAACCTGTAGCACAATTATACCATTGGTAAGTCGCATCGTCCTGATTAGCGACTAGGCTATTACTAGTTTGTGTAACCGTATTATCTACACCTGTTAAGACTGCTTTTGTGGCAATATATCCTGCAGACAGTTTAGATAACTCATGATAATACTCTAAATTAAACAACTCGAATCTATCTTCTTTAGAATGATATTTTGAATTTTGATCGTTTTCAGACCAAGCTTCACCAACCAATACTGCCGGATATCCAAGGTTCCAAAAGCTAGAATGATCGCTATATTCTGTACCCGGTGTTATAATATTTGC
>NZ_LMAK01000068.1 GCF_001439665.1 Formosa algae | reverse complement strand
ATTATTGTCTTTTTTATCCCGCCACTTTACGGTGAAGGTTTTGAAGTTATAAACAACATGGTTACAGGCAACTTTCAAGAAGTTGTAACCAATAACTTTATGCATATAGACATCACAAACAATTGGGCGATTATCGCACTACTTATTGGATTAGTGCTGTTTAAAGTTATTGCTTCGGCTTTAACGTTTGGAGCCGGCGGAATTGGAGGTATCTTCTCTCCTAGTCTATTTATGGGTTCTGTTTTAGGTTTCGGATTTGCTAAATTTATTAATACAGTAGATTTATTTAGAATACACTTATCTGAAAGTAATTTCACCTTGGTTGGTATGGCTGGCGTTTTAGGCGGTGTACTACAAGCGCCATTAACAGCTATATTTTTAATTGCAGAATTAACTGGTGGTTATAAACTTTTTATTCCGTTAATGATTACCGTGGCCATTTGTTTTGCAGTAACTAAATACTTTTTACCATACTCTGTGTATAGCATGGAGCTGGCCAGAAAAGGTGATTTAATTACGCACGATAAAGATCAGGCCGTATTAACCTTAATGAATATTGAAAATCTTATCGAAACTAAATTTGTAAAAGTTAGTCCAGATATGACGTTAGGCGATATTGTACATAAAGCCGTTGTAAAGTCTAATCGGAATATATTCCCAGTGATTAGTGTAAAATCTAAAAAAATTGTGGGTATTATTTTACTAGATGATATTAGACCAATTATGTTTGATCAATCGCTTTACACCGAAGTTGTGGCTAGAGATGTGATGCAAACACCACCAGAAATTATAGATTTAAACAAAGATAGAATGACCGATATTATGAAGAAGTTTCAAGACTCAAGTGCTTGGAATTTACCAGTAATTCGAGATGATAAATACATTGGTTTTATTTCTAAATCTAAACTACTTACGGCTTACCGACGTCAGCTAATTAATTTCACAAGCTAATGCCTAAAAACGAAATTTAATTACGAGTTTTTTTTAGTATTTTTATACTATGCCATTTAGCACAAAAAGCCTTCTTCGCCAATTTTTAATTTGGAAATACAAACACATTTCCGAACGGCAGTTTGTTTATATTCTAAGCATACTTATTGGCTTTTTATCTGGAATGGGAACAGTAATCCTTAAGAACCTCACCTATTTTATTCGTTCCCTTTTCGACCTAAATGTATTTAAAAATTCTACAAGTGCGTTATACTTTATTCTTCCAATAATAGGCCTGTTACTTGTTTACATTTTAAAACAAACTTGGCTTAAAAAACACATCGGACACGGTATTTCATCAACCCTACATGCCATTTCAAAACTAAACGGCATCATTCCGAGATATAACATTTATGCCTCGTTAATTACAGCACCATTAACTGCTGGATTTGGAGGATCGGTTGGATTACAAGGTCCTGCCGTTAGTATTGGTGCCGCATTAGGTTCCAACACTGCACAATTGTTTCGCATGAACACAAAAACTAGAATGCTACTAATAGGTTGTGCTGCTACAGGTGCTATGGCATCGATGTTTAAAGCGCCATTAGCCGCTATTGTATTTGCTGTAGAAATTTTCAGCTTAGATATTGCTTTTATTTCTTTAGTGCCGCTGTTATTAGCGTCCATATCTGCTGTAGTTACCTCGTACTTGTTTTTAGGAACCGATGTCTTGCTTAATTTTAAATTAATAAATGAATTTGTTGTTGAAGACATCCCATTTTATATTCTATTAGGATTAGTTACCGCCATGGCTTCTATCTATTTTTCTAAGGTGTTTTTTACCATTACAGCCTTCTTTAAACAATTTGAAAGTCGCGCTTTACGTTTGCTAATAGGCGGTGTTGCCATTGGCCCCATGCTCTTTTTTATTCCACAACTTTATGGTGAAGGTTACGGACTAATGAATAATCTACTAAAAGGCGATCACATCACAGCAATTGGACATACACCTTTTAATGCCGACTTATCCAACATTTGGATCGTTATCTTATTGCTTTTAGGAATTTCAGCATCAAAAGCCATTGCCATGACAACAACTTTTGGAGCTGGAGGTGTAGGAGGTATATTTATCCCAACACTTGTTATGGGCTGTAGTTTAGGAAATGCTTGCGCTAAAATAATTAACAATATCGGATTTGGTTTTCATGTATCTGAAACCAATTTTACACTTATTGGTATGACCGGACTAATGGCAGGTGTGCTACATGCACCACTCACCGCTATTTTCCTGATTGCCGAAATTACAAGCGGTTACGAATTATTTGTGCCCTTAATGATTGTGTCTGCCATTTCATTTGCCATAACCAAACACTACGTATCTCATTCTATTTATACTATGCGTTTAGCTGAACGTGGTGAACTTATGACCCACGATAAAGATAAAAATGTACTTATGGTTTTGGACATCAATAAGGTTATTGAAACCAACTTTATCATCTTAAAACCCGATATGAAACTTGGACATATTTTAAAAAATGCGGTATCAAAATCATCACGAAATCACTTTCCTGTGGTTAATGATAAGCACGAGTTTTTGGGATCTTTAAGATTGGATGACATCAGACACATTATGTTTGACGCAGATAAGTACAATACAGTAAATGTGTCGAGTCTCATGCAAGTTTCTTTAAGCATCATTGATTATGATAAAGATTCTATGAACGATATTATGGATAAATTTAAAACTAGCGGTGCATGGAATTTACCAGTAATTAAAGATGAAAAATACTATGGCTATATCTCTAAATCGAAACTTTTAACAGCCTACAGACATCAACTTATAGAATTCACCAGTTAAATTATAAGAGGCATAAACTACTAAATATCTATAAGGAATTGGTATTTTTACCGCTCAAAACACCAACTACTAAATTTTACAAATGAATACAAAGAACCTCATCATTATATTAAGTATTCTTGCCTTTGGAAGCATTTTTTCGGGTTTAATCTTCGACTTACCTTACTCCGAGAAACTTATAGGTTTTGGTGTTGTCGGACTCTTTTTAGTCGTCTTCCCAATATTTTCATATTACAGATGGAAAGACAAAGACCCTAAAGATTATATGCTTACTAAAGAGAACTTGGAAAAGATGAGAGAAAATGAAGGCGACGAGAGAAAGCTTTAATTTAAGTTTCGTTTTTCAACAAAGAAACGTCGCATAAGTTGTGCAGCTTCTTCGGCCATAACACCACCTTTTACAACCGTTTTAGGATGCAATTTTGTGTTTAAATTAATGCATCCACGTTGTTCGTCTCTTGCGCCATACACTATATTAGAAATCTGACTCCAATATAACGCACCTCCACACATTTGGCAAGGTTCTAAGGTAACGTATAATGTACATTTTTTAAGATACTTCCCACCCAAATAATTTGCCGCAGCTGTAATGGCTTGCATTTCTGCATGTGCAGTAACATCGGTTAAGGTTTCGGTTAAATTATGTGCTCTAGCAATAATCTTATTATCAATTACAATGACAGCTCCAACAGGAATTTCGCCTTTATTAAAAGCCACCTCAGCTTCTTGCAAAGCTTTCTTCATAAAATAAGTATCATCAAAAATATTTTCCATAATGTAAAAATACGATTTCAAAACGTACATTTGTAGTCGCATGACAAAATTACTACAACACATAGACTCTCCTAAAGATCTAAGAACACTTGCTAAAGAAGACTTACCCTTTTTAGCGAAAGAACTACGCGAATTCATCATTCAAATTGTAGCCACTAAAGAAGGACATTTAGGAGCTAGCCTTGGCGTTGTAGAACTCACAATAGCACTACATTACGTATTTAATACACCTGAAGATCTTTTAATTTGGGATGTAGGCCACCAAGCTTATGTTCATAAAATATTAACCGAACGAAAGTCACAATTCGATACCAACAGACAATTGGACGGTTTAAGCGGCTTCCCAAAACGCGATGAAAGTAAGTATGATGCATTTGGTGTCGGACACTCGTCTACATCTATTTCTGCAGCTTTAGGTATGGCAATAGCCTCTAAACTAAAAGGGGATTTTAAAAAGCAACATATAGCTGTTATCGGAGACGCATCTATTGCCAGCGGTATGGCATTTGAAGGCCTTAATCATGCTGGTGTAACAGACACCAATTTATTAGTAATTTTAAACGATAACGCTATTGGAATAGATCCAAGTGTTGGCGCTTTAAAAATGTACCTAACTAATGTTAAAAAAGGGACTCAGAAACAAGATAATATTTTTGAAGCATTAAATTTTAATTATTCTGGACCTATAGACGGACACGATTTACCAAAAGTAATTTCTGAATTAGAGCGATTAAAAACAATTCCTGGACCTAAATTTCTTCACCTTATCACTACAAAAGGAAAAGGTTTAAAACAAGCCGAATTAGACCAAGTTAAATATCACGCCCCAGGTAAGTTTAATGCTTTAACTGGCGATTTATTTGAAAAATCTAAAACCGTTGTCCCTCCAAAATTTCAAGATGTTTTTGGACATACCATAGTTGAATTGGCTAAAACCAATGAAAAAATAATAGGAATTACGCCGGCCATGCCCACAGGAAGTTCTTTAAAATACATGATGAAGGCTTTTCCTGAACGCGCATTCGATGTTGGTATTGCAGAACAGCATGCTGTAACCTTATCGGCTGGTTTAGCAACACAAGGTTTTATCCCTTTTTGCAATATCTATTCTACGTTTTTACAACGCGCTTACGACCAAATTATTCATGATGTGTGTTTACAAAACCTTCCTGTTATTTTTTGTTTAGATCGTGCTGGATTAGTAGGCGAAGATGGCGCAACGCATCAAGGTGTTTTCGATTTAGCTTTTTTGAGATGCATACCAAACCTTATTATTTTTGCACCAAGAAATGAAACCGAATTACGTAACATTATGTTTACCGCTCAAATGGGATTAGATCATCCTATTGCGATTAGATATCCGCGTGGCCGAGGTCGTGAATTAGATTGGAAACAGCCTTTTTCAACATTAGAGATAGGCAAAGGAGAACCACTTAAAACCGGTGCAAAAATTGCCATATTAAGTATTGGGACAATGGCTTATAATGTTGAAGACGCACTGAATTTATTAACTCTAGAGCAACAAAATGATATCGCTGTTTTTAACATGCGCTTTATAAAACCATTAGACGAAATTTTACTACACTCCGTTTTAAGTACCTATTCTAAAGTTTTTACTATTGAAGATGGCACGGTAATAGGCGGATTTGGAAGCGCTGTAATTACATTTGCTTCTAACCACCAATATAACACCAACATAGAAACACTTGGTATTCCCGATACCTTTATTGAGCACGGATCTGTAACACAACTTCAAAAATCTTTAGGACTGGATCCTGAGTCTTTAGCTGCACTATTTTTAAAAGCATTATAAGTCTTACAATTTTCAATTATTATCTAAAAAAAAGAGGAACGCTAAGCGTTCCTCTTTTTGTATCTAGTAAAAATTTTAGTCTTATTTAATGATAAACTTTTTAGTAGTAGTTGCTCCGTTTTCTGTAAACTTCGCTAAATACACACCTGAAGCGACATTAATATTAATGTCTTTAGCTGTATTTCCGTCTAAAGTAATAGTCTTAACATAAACAGACTGACCACTTAAATTAAAGATTTGAAGATTAACTTGTCCTAAATTAGTTTGCGACTTGATTTTAAATGCTCCAGTAGACACTGTTGGATATAAAGAAATCCCTGTTGCTAATTCATTTTCTTCAACACTTAAAGCTTCACCTGTAAATTGTCCTGAGAAAATACCACGACCATAAGTTGCCGCATAAATTGTATTATCATCTCTTAAATCTAAGTCCATAACTTTTACGTTACTCATACCGTTAAAAGCAGAAGTCCAAGTTGGCGAATCGCTAGAAAAATCTGTCGTATACCAAACACCTAATTCTGTACCTATTATAACCTCATCCGTTTTTAAAGGATTACGTAAGATGGCTTTAACAGGCATATCTGGTAAATCACCATCTTTCTGTGCCCAAGTTGTTCCACCATCACTAGTGTACCAAATGTTATTTACACCATAATTATGAAAAGTTACATAGATTTCATTTGAAGAACTTCCAAATTCAATATCTGATATACTACCAATAAATGCAGATGAAGAAATGTCTGTCCACGATTGAAATAATGGTGCACTAGCATTTGTTATTTTTAATAATCTACCATTTTCTAAACCAGCATACAATATACTATGTGTACTCGTAACGTCGTAAGGAGATGTTTCTAAAGCTAAAGCTGGAGAATCTAATAAATCGTTAGTAAGTGTATTTACTGTATAACTAGCTGTTGTACTTTTCGTTTTGTATGTTTTTATAGCATACGATGTCCCTGATGAATAGTTAGAGAATAAATAATCTAATCTTGAATCTAATGTTTGAGGGTTTATAAATTCACCAATATTATCTTCTTCACTATTTATAATTGTGGTTACGCCAGTTGCATAATCATACTTTCTTATAGCATTATTATAAACATAATTTGAAATTACATACGTATCTGTACCATCCTGATCGAATGATGTATACGCACCGTCACCACCATAAAGATCAAAAGAAGACGAGTTAATTCCAGAAGCTGCATTAGCAAAATACGGGGTTCCGTTATCTTGCGTACCACCTGCGAAATAATCTCCTGTTATCGCTGCCGTTGGAGCAACACCAACCGTATAAAATTGTGTTACATTGTATCCGTTATTTCTAGATGTAGGTGTTGTCCCACTAGTATTTGAGTAAAATACACCACCATCGTTTCCAAATATCATTTTAGAAGCATCTCCTGTACCAAATGCAATAGCATGCTGATCTGCATGCATATCTGGGTATCCAAATCCGCCATACCAATGCGATAATTGTGTCCAACTTGTTCCGCCATCTGCACTAGAAAAGGCATCAATACCTCCAACATATACTTTTTCGTCGTTAGTAGGATCTAATTTAATCACTAGATCGTAGAATGCTTGACCTCTAGTAAAGTCGTCTGCATCCATATCTGTATCAGCATCAACAGGTAAAGTGACATCTGTTACGGTTCCAAATCCATCAGTTGTTTTTTGGAATAATACAGGATCAACTGAACCTTCTGCCAATACATATATTTTATTAGCATCTGTAGCAGAAGTTGCTATTTGAGTACGCGTACCTTCTAGTTCATATTTTTTCACAAAATTAGTTCCATCTGTAGAAGAAAAAATAGTTCCTCCTCCATCTCCATATAGTAAACTTTGTCTAGAAGCCATCCAAATGGTATTGTCTGCACCTAATTCAAGATCATTAGGTTCAAATACATTTCCATCATCGGTTAACGGTACACCTATTAAACTCCACGATGTTCCGCCATTTGTAGACTTATATAACCCGTAATCGTCTGGACCAAAAAGCGTACTCGGACTAGCATCGCTATAAAACGTTGCACCTGCAGCGATATACACTTCAGAAACCCCATTATTATCTCTAACTACAATATCGTTTACATGCTGATTACCGTTTAATACATAAAATCCTGAAAAATCTCCAGAACTTGCTGTTATTGTAACATTAACCGTTTCTCCTGCTTCTAGTTCAGCAGCAAGTATAGCTCCATTGTCTTGAGAAATCATTACAGACGGGATCAATACCTCACCAGTAAGATCGTCTCCACCCATTGTAATCGGGTTTCCTGGCTCATTATTTATAACAATAACAGCTACTGCTCCTGCATTCTGAGCATAAACTACTTTTTCTATAAACGTACAATCCCCTCTATATATTAAAGCAATTTTACCATTAATAGCAGCTGCATTTGTAAGATCTGCACACCCTTCTTCAGGCGAAGTACCTCCTGCATTAGCTAAGACTACATCGTTAGTAATGTCTGAGGTAGATGTTGGACCAAAACTAGCTCCCAAAGAAATATACGTTTCTGCAATATCACTTGGAGAATTCACGACAACTTGTGAATCTGTTTGTAAAATGGTTTCTCCTTCTGCGCCTCCAAAGACATGGCTCCATGAGTTTCCACCATCTGTAGATTTCCAAACGCCGTTTCCGTTAACATCTCCTGCCACATAAGATTCCCCAGTTCCTACATACATTGTTTTAGAATTGTTAGGATCTACGGCAATACAACTGATGTTTAAATTTTCAGGAATATCTACACTTGTCCAAACTGAAGTTGCGCTAGAAATGTTAGTATTTTTCCATAAACCACCACTTACACCTCCAGCAAAGACTGTTTCGTTAGTAGTATCGTTAGGATCGAATATTAATGCTCTTGTACGACCACCAATATCATCTGGGCCACGTTCTACCCAATTGTTGTTAGAAGCATCTCCTGGAACACGTCCTGTAGCTAATGCGCTAGTACGTGCTTCTAAAAGTTCATTTTGAATTACTGCCAGATTTTCTGGAGTTGGACGTCCTAAAGCAGGATTCATGGTTAACTCCCATAAACGTTCCATATAACGTTTAGGTGGCAAACCCTGCTGAGCGCGCTCTTTCTTTGTTAGACCCGCAGTATTTTTAAACGGGCTATTTTCTAAATTCTTCTTATGCAAAGCTTTTAACTCTGCAACAGTAAGTGTTTTTGTCTCTACATGTTCCGCAGAGACCTCCTTACCGCTAAACTTTGTAAGAGCAAAAACTACGGCAACAGTAGCTAATACCCCTAAAACAATTTGTAATTTATTTTTCATATGAATTTGGTTGTATGTTACAAAAATATATTTTTCTACATGAGAAACAAGTATTTTATGCTAATACACCAAGCGTCCAGAAAATTTTCGGTACGTTAGAATAGCTTGACTATCAGAAAATAAGGACACATAATGACAAACATTTAGCAACCTTATGTACAAATCGTCTGCTTTAAAATCGATCGTTTTTGGAAGAATCTTTAAAATGAGTTTGTCATAATTAGACGCTTTTCCATTATAATCATTATTTACTGCCGAAATATAAACATCTAATAATTTTGAAATTACGGCGTAACCCGATATTTCTTTATCTAATACGTCTTGAGACTGATAAATTTTTTCGACACTAATTTTTATAATATCATTTATTTGTGCTTCATATTTACTCTTATCTAGTAAAGACACCGTAAACGTACCGTTTAATATAGCAGTTTCGTTAGCTTCAAAAATTGAAATGGCTTCATTAATTAAGGTATTAATAGCCAAAGCTCTTAAATAACTGATACGGTCTTGTGTATTCGTTAATTGATGATACTTATTAATATCTATAACATCTTTTACCAGTTTAATTAAATATTCTAAGGCAAATTCTTCTTCTATCAAACCTAAATTAATACCATCTTCAAAGTCGATAATGGTATAACAAATATCGTCGGCGGCCTCTACTAAAAAGGCTAACGGATGTCTTTTAAAACTTACATTGCCTTCTGTTCCGGCTTCAATTAATCCTAACTCTTCTGCGACATCCATAAAGGCATCCTTTTCGCTTTGAAAAAAACCATACTTTTTATCAGACACATGTTGTGTTGGTTTTTTAGGTAACGATTCTTTAGGGTATTTTATAAAAGCTCCTAAAGTAGCATAGCACAAACGGAGTCCGCCCACACGACCTTCTCTACTTTGAGTTAATATTTTAAATCCGTTTGCATTCCCTTCAAAATCACATAAATCTTGATATTGTTTAGGTGTTAGAGCCTCTTTATATGCCATACCTAAACCGGTTTTAAAATACTCGCCAATGGCTTTTTCTCCGGAATGTCCGAATGGCGGATTCCCAATATCGTGAGCCAATGCTGCAGATGCTACTATGGCACCAAAATCGTTTGGCAGATAGCCATGCTCCGATTTAAGTTCGGGATATTTAAGTAGTATTTTCTCACCTATTTTTCGTCCTAAAGATCGCGCCACCACACTAACTTCTAAACTATGCGTTAAGCGCGTGTGTACAAAATCTGTTTGCGACATGGGGATAACTTGAGTTTTATCTTGTAAACTTCTAAACTCTGAAGAGAATATAACACGGTCATAATCAACTTCAAACCCTAAACGCGTTTCATCTTGGCTCTTTCTTAAACGTTTATTAACATCACCAAAACGTTTAAGAGATAATAATTGTTCCCAGTTCATAACTTTATTTTAAGTCTCCGCAATATAGTACTTTCTAATATACATCGCACTTCAAGCCTTATTAAACCCTTTCTTGGACTATGGTATGTTAACAGAATGTTTACAAAAAATCGAAAACTCGTAAATCCTGTAACTTTTAGTTAACCTTTTTATCATCTTTCATTAACTCGTGATTCTAGTTGATTCGAAAAAACGGAAGTTAATTTGCGGAATGAAAATAAACGACAAAATGAAACAATTATTAATAGCATTAGTATTTTTAACTACCGCTTTATCTTACGCTCAAGACAAAGGTTCTATTGTAGGGAAGTTAACAGATAAAGAATACAACAACGAACCTCTTGCATTTGCAAACATTTTAATAAAAGGCACCACAAACGGAACAACGTCTGATATGGATGGTGTTTATGCTTTTACAGATGTAACCCCAGGTACATACATTATAATTTATAGTTTTGTAGGCTATCAAACCCAAGAAGTTCCAGTAGAGGTTACTGCAGGTAATGCCACACAAATAGATATTACAATGAGTGCTAGCGCAGCTGCATTAGACGAGGTTGTTATACAAACCACAACCAGAAAAGAAAGTGAAAGTGCTTTATTATTAGGACAGAAAAAAGCAGTTTCTTTTCAAGCGTCTATTGGAGCAGATGAACTCTCTAGAAAAGGAGTTAGTGATGTTGCAACAGCTGTTACTAAAGTGAGTGGAATCTCAAAACAAGAGGGCTCAGGAAGTATTTTTGTGAGAGGTTTAGGAGACAGATATAACATTACAACATTAAATGGCTTGCCATTACCTTCTAATAATCCTTCAAACAAAAACATAATATTAGATATTTTCACAACAGATATCGTTCAATATGTGGGGATTAGCAAAACTTTCGAATCTCAAAACTATGCTGATTTTGGAGGAGCGAATATCGATATTCGTTCTAAGCGATTTTCAGGCTCTCCTTTTGTAAGCTTTGCTGCTGGTTTAGGAGCGAATTCAAATGTTTTAAAGGTAGATGATTTCTATTTACAAGATGGTCCGAATTACTGGGGATTTGCCACTGGAAGTAAACCAAACGATCCATTATTACCATATGACTATGGAACAAGTTGGGATAGACAAGAAAGCAAAAATACATTAAATAATAATTATTCGTTATCTGGAGGAAAGAAATTTGGATTTGGAGAAAAAAGTAGTATTGGAGCATTCATAACAGCTTCTTTTGATGCCGAAAACAAATTTCTAGAAGGTTACGATAGAGGTAACATTACTGCTCAAGGAACAATAAATTCAGATTTTTATAAGAGAGCTTATATCCACAATACAAATACAACGGTAATGGGATCTGCAGATTATAATATAAACAATAATCATTCAATATTGTTTACATCTATGTTTTTAAATTCGACTTCCCAAGATTATAGTGAATACGAAGGAACAAATCAAAACTTTGATGGAGGAGCTCCTGGAGCTGGAGATATTTCAGGTTATATTAAACGAGGAACTTTCGACAAAACCGCATTATTTGTAAATCAAGTATTAGGAGAACATCAGTTTAACGATAAGTGGGAGGCAAATTGGGCTATTGGTTTTAGTAGCATGAATAATGTTATTCCAGATCGTATGCAGAATACATTTGTCCCAGCAAGAGATGATTCTTCAAACTATACGTTTTTTACAGATTCTAGTATTCATAACCACCGTTACTATCAAAACTTAGACGAAAAGGAATTTTCTGCTAATGCTGCGGTGACATATAATTTTAATAAAGATGAAGCAGAGGATCTTTTTAAAGGAAAAGCAACTTTAGGGTATTCTGGTAAGATGAAGGATATTGAATTTGATTCTCAGCAATATGCATTTTTCCCCGAAGCCAATAGTATAACGTTTAGTGAAGACGGTATACATAATGTAGATGAATATTTAGGTCCAAATTATTTCAATCCGAATCAAGGGGATTCAACAAGTGAAATTAATCAGCTATACAACGGAAATTTAGATGTACATTCTGTTTTTGCTAATTTACAATATCAATTTAGTGAAAAATTTTCAGTAATTGCAGGACTAAGAGTAGAGCAATTAGATCAATCTGTCTATTATATTTCTTTACTGGAGCCTAATGGAGATTCATCAGAGTATTCACCATTAAATTTCTTACCAAGTTTAATTGCAAAATATACACTTAACGATAAGCAAAACTTAAAATTTGCTGCAAGTAAAACATATACCTTACCACAATTTAAAGAAAAAGTAAGAATCCTTTTTCAAGATGTAACTCAAGATTATATTGGTAACCCAACCTTGTATGCTTCTACGAATTACAATGTCGATTTAGGATGGGAATTTTATCCTGATCGTGGCGAATTACTTTCTCTAACAGCCTTTGGTAAATTAATTCAGAATCCAATAAATGAAATGTTTACAAATTCATCCGCAGGAAATATCACATATGCAAATACAGGTGAACAAGCTGTAGCTGCTGGTGTAGAGTTAGAAGTTCGTAAGGATCTTTTTGAAATGGAGAAAGAAAATGATTTAACTAACAAATTATCTTTTGGTGTAAATGGTTCTTACATATACCATAATCAAGATTTAGATAAAGATAAAGTATATGAAGAAAACGGATTTGGAGCAAACTTTACTTTTGATGAAGCTAAACTAGCAGGAGCATCAGACTTTTTAGCAAATGCAGATGTGACATATTTAACAGAATTTAGTGAGCATAGTAATTTATCAGCAACTTTAGCATATGCATATTTTTCAGATAAATTAGCCGTTTTAGGAACTCAAAATAAGGGTAACATGATTGATAAATCAATTAATAACCTGGATTTTATTTTAAAATCCAATCTTACTGGAAATTTACAATTAGGTTTGGCCTTTAAAAACATCTTAGATCCAACTTTCGAACGTATTCAAGAACAAAGCAAAGTAGAAGGTAGTACGTCTGGAGATATTTTGGTAAGCTCTTACAAAGCAGGTTCAGAGTTTAGTTTATCTTTAAAATACATTTTTTAAACACTTAAAACTATATTAAAAAAGGGAATTGACAGCTGTCAATTCCCTTTTTTTTGGTCTAAAATTATGTAAATTTTATGTTAACTCTTTTAACATAAAGACTGGACACACTTAACATCATGGTAATATTTGCTTAACCAATAACCAACAAGTAAACCCTTTCTTTGTTGCTACAATAAAAAAACTATTATTTAATAAATTTAAAAAAATGAAAAAAACAATTTTAAGTATAGCGGTAATTGCAGGCCTTATTTTTACAAGCTGCAGTAGTAATGATGACAACCCTATAGTACCATCAAGTTCTTTTGAATTAGATGCTGATAATTTTCAAGGAGACATTGAAGATGGAGAAGTAACATTAAGTGCGTCTGAAACTTATATTTTAACAGGTCCTTTAGTAGTAAAGTCTGGAGCAGAGTTATTTATTCCTGCAGGTACTACAATTAAAACAGATCCTAACGGTGCTAGTACATCTATGTATATCGCTGTAGAAAGAGGTGCCAAAATTTATATTGATGGTCAAGCTAATAATCCTGTAGTTATGACTTCTGGTAAAGCAACACAATCTGAAAGTGATTGGGGTGGGTTAATTATTTGTGGTGATGCTCCTGTAAATACCGGTTCTAATGGAGACTCTGAAGTTGGTAACTTAGCTTACGGGGGAGATAATGAAATAGATGATTCTGGTAGAATTAATTATTTAAGAATTGAGTATACAGGTTCTAAGTTTTCTGCAACAAAAGAATTTAATGGAGTTTCTTTCTTTGGAGTAGGTAGTGGTACTCAAGTATCTAATATTTTTGCCTATGAAAGTGGAGATGACGGAATCGAATTCTTTGGAGGAACTGTAAATGCTTCTAACTTGGCAATTGTAAATGCATACGATGATTCCTTAGATTTTGCAGATGGTTACTCAGGTACTATTACAAATGTATACATCTCTGGAATTTCTAAAGCAGGTATCGAAGGCTCTAACAATGGTGATAACGATGTTGCAACCCCAATGACTAATGCTAAATTAATAAATGTATCGATTGTAAAAGGTGATGATGCTAAATTTGTAGCGTCTGAACAAGCAATCAACTTTAAAGAAGGTGGTGGAATGCAAACTTACACTAACTTATTTGTTTCTGGAATAGATACTTTCGCTAAGTTAGATGAAGGTTCAGGAGCTACAGCTAGAATTGAAGCAGGAGAATTCATGGTTAACGGTATTGCATTTGTAACAGAAAACAACTTAACTACAGATTATGTAGCAAGTGAAAATGGAGCAGGTAATGGAGCTGATATGCCAGACTGGGCTAACGAAATTGAATAAAAAAATAGAATTATGAAAAGAATTACTTTAATTATCATAGGATTATTCACATTCTCTTTAGCATTCTCCCAAACTGACATCAGAAATTTCAAAGTTACTGCTGATATTGACGAATTATTCTCTTGGAATAATGGTGATATATTTAATTACGAATTTGAAATAAAAGGAGATTATGATTATAATGAAATTAAATTATATGTTTATTATAATTCAATTTCATCAGATAATTTAATAGGTCTAAGTAGATGGAATTATGAAGGCGATTACAATTTAAATTTTAGCACCTACACATTACAATCTAAGTGGAATACTCCAGCTTATGTTTGGTCGGGAAGATCATTCACAACTAGCATTGGCACAACTTTTTACTTAGTAGCAGAGTATCAAGGTGTTCAAACGATTTATTCATATACTATCACAAGTGAAGACAGAGATGGAGATGGTATATTAAACGATCAAGATAATTGCCCTGATGAAGCTGGACCATCTTCTAACAATGGATGTCCAATACTTAGTCCGAATTTAAGTGTAGATTCAGTTAATTCCATAGTCTTTTCTAGCTGCATGTCATGTAACCCTTATCTAAATACATTTTTAAATTCAAGTAAGCGTCATCTGGTTGCTGGAGGAGTAGGTAGCATAACTTTTAATAAGCTGAATATTAGAAATACTGGAAACACAACTTCTAATTCTGGTAAAATAGATTTTTACTATTCTACCAATACTACTCTTGTAAAATCTGGGGGTAATGCTGATAAAAAACTTGAAAGTAAAACAATTCCAGCGCTAGAAATCAATAAATCTCACGGAATTGAATTATCCATAAGTGGTGTAGATATTTTTGGTGTAGATCACAATAGTCCATCCACTAATGGTAATTTTTATATTTTGGTAGATATAGATGCAACTGACACAAACTCTGAAGGTGAAACGGGAGAAGGTGATAATTTACTTATTATACCAGCAACATACAATTATTCATCTACAGCAACCTCTAAAATATTATCCAATAAAATTCCTCCCCTTACAGAAGAAAAGAGTCTGTTTGAGGTTTACAACTTAAGCGGAGAAAATATAATATCGACAAAAACTGATTACTCCGAACAAGAAGAAATTATAGATCAGTTACCAAAAGGGATATATATTATAAAAACTAATACAAATACAAAAAAAATAATAAAGTAAAAGACACATGTACACAAGAATTGAAATAGGTGATTTAACATTAAAGTAGATTATTTTCCACAAAAATACATCTAATTAATAATCTGTGTTTTAAACAAATTAAATGGATTCTAATTGGTTGGTAAATGTAAATATGTAGCAGACGGTACTTCTTGAATAACCAGTCATACAAGCCAAACATCTTAACAAAAAAGCACCCAAATTTGGGTGCTTTTTATTTTTTCACAATACCTCTGTTTTAATGAGACGCTAATGTAGACTTACTACTCCATTCACTAACATTTGCAATAGCATTGTTAGAATAATCTACTTCTCTTAAAGAATCCTCACTCCAGAAAAACCATTTTCCAACTTTCTTACCATTCTCGTAAGTTGCAGATGCTGTTCTTTGTCCTTTAGCATCATAACTATTCCACTCACCTTGTAACTTTCCTTCTAAAGTATAAGTTCCTGTTTGAGTTACATCGCCGTTATCGTTATAATACGTAACCTCGATTAGTTGTGTATCTTTATTTAATTTTAAATCTCTCTTATCTTGCGCAAATGACATTACAGTCACTAATAAAGCAAATACAAATATTATTTTCGTTTTCATCTCCTTTGGGTTTTACTGTTTCACATTTCAAAGATAACGAATAGTTAACATTTAAACAACCATTTGGTAACATTAATTTAACATTGGAGCTTATTTTGTTGATTTTATGGCTTTTACAATGTTAACAATATAAAAAATCTATTAATATTAACATAATATATACTTCACACAGAGGTGAAATACATTGCCGTTCTTTGCAAATATTCATATAATCTATTAGTTTTTGTCGACTATTTATCATGAACAAAAAGAACTGCCTTTCTAAGGCAGTTCTTATTTTTTTCAAATAGTCACAACAACTTCTTTCACAAGCAAATCAAGCCTTAAACCCTTGTATTTATTTAACATTACAAGCATTACACTTAACCTCAATGCTTCAAGTTAGTGCGCTTTAAAAAACAAAATATGTAGACTTAAAACGAGTCATTCCAAACAGAAAAAGACAAAGACCTAAATTTCACGCCACAGATACCAATTCATTTTTAAACAAGACACTTTTATCTTTATTTAGGATGATTTAGTTAACTAAAATTAAAACAGTATCTTTTACTTTTCAATTGAAAAATCAACCAATATTTAAAAAGTGAAATCGTAATTTTAATGTGCAAAAGCTATAATTTCTTAACCTAATCTCGTAAATACCCACATCTTTTAAAAAAAACACGTCTAAGTCTTATCAAGTTTTGAAAATTCTTGGCTCTAAAATGCCAAATTCAATACTTTTTAACCTTAGATATCACGTCTTATTTTTAATAAAAATCATAACATTTACGTAACACATCAGTGAGAAACACTATAGATATTTGCAATCAATTTGAGATTTAAAAATGGAGAATATATATTTATTAATGATTGTTGCTTTGGGCGTTCTGGCCATTGCAGATTTAGTTGTAGGCGTAAGTAATGATGCTGTTAACTTTTTAAACTCTGCAATAGGCTCTAAAGCTGTTTCTTTTAGAACAATAATGATAGTTGCAAGTTTAGGTGTTGCTATTGGAGCTATTTTCTCTAGTGGAATGATGGAAGTCGCCAGAAAAGGAATCTTTAATCCAGGCGAATTTATGTTTAGTGAAATCATGATCATTTTTATGGCCGTGATGATTACAGACATATTGTTACTAGACTTCTTTAACACTGTAGGTATGCCAACCTCAACGACAGTCTCTATAGTCTTTGAACTTTTAGGAGCATCTGTAGCCATAGCACTTATTAAAATTGGCAATGACGGTGGATCTGTTTCAGACCTTGTAAACTACATCAACACATCTAAAGCCACACAAATTATATTTGGTATACTCCTCTCTGTAGTCATTGCATTCTCTGTAGGTGCCATGGTACAATGGGTTACGCGTTTATTACTTTCATTTAATTTCGACAAAAAAGCAAAATGGGTAGGCGCACTTTTTGGAGGTTTAGCCATTACAGCAATTTCTTACTTTATCTTTATTAAAGGTATTGGCGGGACAGCTTTT
>NZ_LMAK01000067.1 GCF_001439665.1 Formosa algae | reverse complement strand
ACAACTTATGAAGGCGTCCCTTTTGATAGGGGTTTTGGGACAGTAGTTGCAGAGCGTATAGCAGATCTAATTGTCATGTTTAGTATTATTTTGGTGACCTTATGTTTGCAATTCGATTTTATTTTTAATTTCTTCCTTTCAAAATTCAATGTATCTAAAGTAATTATTGGAATGGTTGGGCTTGCCGTGTTTGGTATCGCTTTTTTAATTTACATCAGAACAAGTCATTCTACTTTAGCGGTTAAAATTAGAACTTTTGTTTTAGGGTTATTAGAAGGTATTTTAAGTATTTTTAAAATGAAGAAAAAATGGCCTTTTATAGCACATACCTTATTTATTTGGGCCATGTATGTACTCATGTTTTATATTACAACTTTTGCCTTAGACGGGTTGCAACCTATTGCTTTTGGAGCCATTTTAATTGCATTTATTTCTGCAAGTTTTAGTATTGCAGCTACAAATGGAGGTATTGGGTCTTATCCCGTTGCGGTATATGCTGCATTTTCATTATTCGGAATTGCAGAAGGCCCAAGTATTGCGTTTGGCTGGATTATGTGGTCATCACAGACGTTATTAATCATAGTTTGCGGTGGTTTGTCACTGTTATTTCTTCCCGTTTATAATAGAAAATTCAATTTAAAATAGCCTTAAAAAAGAATATTTTATTAACATAGAAATTTTGTTTCAACAAAAAAAGTATTTTTCATACCTTGCGTAGGACTAACCTCGCTTATGATGAAAAGAATACTTTACCTATTTTTATTACTGTTTTCATGTCAATTAGTTTCTGCGCAAGCTATATATGAAACGATTCAATCAGAAAAACTTGGCTCGACCAGAAAATTAAAAATTCAACTACCTAGAAATTACAGCGAAAATGTTGATAAAAAATATCCGCTTGTAATAGTGTTCGATGGCGATTACATGTTTGAAGTTGTTGCGGGTAATGTAGACTATTATTCGTATTGGGAAGATGTGCCTGAAGTAATTGTAGTGGGTATAAACCAGATTGAACATAGATATAATGACACTATGTTTTCTGAACAAAACTCTCTGCCAATTGATAGTAGTGCAAAATTTTTCGAATTTATAGGAATGGAATTATTGCCATTTATTCAAGAAAAATATAGAACCGAAGATTTTAAATTGGCTATTGGTCATGGCGCTACGGCAAATTTTATTAATTACTATTTATTAAAAGACAAACCATTGTTTCAGTCTTACATTGTAATTAGTCCAGAATTGGCTCCGAATATGACAAAATATATTCCGGATCGTTTAGGTAAAATGGATCGCAAAACCTTTTACTATTTAGCGACTACTACAGACGATATAGAGTCTGTTAAAAAAGGAACACACTTATTAAATACAGCTATAAAAAATAAAGAAAACGACTACTTAAAATATCAGTACGACGAGTTTGAAGGCTTAACACATTATTCTATAGTAGCTCAGGCTGTACCTAAAGCGTTAGAGAATATATTTTATGTATATCAACCGATTACTTCAAGAGAGTTTGAAAAAGACATTATGGCTTCAGACGAGCCTGCTATAGATTATTTGAAAAATAAATACGAATCTATTAAAGAATTGTACGGTGTAGATAAAACCATTTTGGTAAACGATTTTAAAGCTATAGCCGCAGCTATTGAAAAGAAATCTGAATTTAAGGATTTTCAAGAGTTGGGTAAAATGGCAAGAGAATCATATCCGGAAACGATGTTGGGTCAATATTATTTAGCACGTTTTTACGAAGAAACCAATCAGCCTAAGAAAGCGATGAAAACCTACCAATCGTCTTATATTTTTGATGAGATTGCAGGTTTAACTAAAGATGATATGATAGAGCGAGCAAACCGACTTAAAGCAGATTTTGGATATTAATGGCGAAAGTTAAAACCACATTTTTCTGTCAGAGTTGTGGCGCACAATACGCAAAGTGGCAAGGCCAATGTAACTCGTGCAAAGCCTGGAATACTATTGTTGAAGAAGTAATCCAGACACCTGAGAAAAACGATTGGAAAACGCCATCTTCAAGTGCTGTAAAACAAAGCTCGAAACCGTTATTAATTAATGAAATTGATGCCTCTAAGGAAGCGAGATTAGATACTTTTGATGAAGAATTTAATCGCGTTTTAGGTGGCGGAATTGTACCCGGATCTCTAACGCTTTTGGGAGGAGAACCCGGCATAGGTAAGAGTACATTGCTACTGCAAGTGGCGTTGAAATTACCCTACAAAACATTGTATGTATCTGGTGAGGAAAGCCAGAAACAAATTAAGATGCGTGCAGAACGCATTAATCCAAATAATAGCAATTGCTATATTTTAACCGAGACAAAAACGCAAAACATCTTTAAACAAATTGAAGCTTTGCAACCCGATATTGTTATTGTAGATTCTATTCAGACCTTACATAGCGATTATATCGAATCGTCTTCCGGAAGTATTTCACAAATAAAAGAATGTACTACAGAACTTATCAAGTTCGCTAAAGAGACCTCTACACCTGTAGTTTTAATTGGGCATATTACTAAAGATGGACATATAGCCGGCCCAAAAATTTTAGAACATATGGTAGATACTGTACTTCAGTTTGAAGGCGATCGCAATCATGTGTTTAGAATTTTAAGAGCGAATAAAAACCGATTCGGGTCTACTAACGAACTCGGCATTTACGAAATGCAAGGTTCTGGATTACGAGAAGTGTCAAACCCATCGGAAATTTTAATTTCAAAAAAAGACGAAGAATTAAGCGGAAATGCAGTTGCCGCAACCTTAGAAGGTATGCGTCCGTTAATGATAGAAGTGCAGGCTTTAGTGAGTACAGCTGTTTATGGAACACCACAACGTTCTGCAACAGGTTTTAATGCTAAACGCTTAAATATGTTGTTGGCTGTTTTAGAAAAACGTGCCGGGTTTAGATTAGGAGCAAAAGATGTCTTTCTAAATATTACTGGCGGAATTACTGTCGATGATCCTGCAATAGATTTAGCTGTTGTTGCTGCTATTCTATCTTCAAACGAAGACGAATCGCTGGCTAAAGATTTTTGTTTCGCTGCAGAAGTTGGTTTGTCCGGAGAAATCCGTCCTGTACAACGTGTAGAACAACGTATTCAGGAAGCCGAAAAACTTGGGTTTTCAACAATATTTGTGTCTAAGTATAATAAAATCACTTTAAAACCTAAGGCTATTAAAATTCAATTAATTTCTAAAATTGAAGATTTAGTAGACTTAATTGTGTGATTTTAGTTAAAATTCATATTTAGTAGTAACATTTCGGTTTAAAGACCGACTACAATTTGTAAGTGTTCCAAGGAACATGACTAAAAAAGACTAATTCAAACTTAAATAAATGAAGACTAATATTTTAAAGTTATCTGTGCTTAGTGCCATTGCTTTTGGAAGCTTAACAGCTTGTAAAGACGAGGCTAAAAAAGAAACAGCAGAGGTGACAGTTAAAGAAGAAGTTGTGCCAGGAATCAATTTAGATTATATGGACAATTCTGTAAAAGCTAACGATGATTTCTTTAAACACGTAAACGGAAATTGGCTTAAAAACAATACCATTCCAGATGACAGATCAAGATGGGGAAGTTTTGATGAGTTAAGACAAAAAACAGACGAAGATGTTTTAGGTATTTTAAAAGCGGCTATGACCGATGACAAAGATCTAGAAAAGATAGACGTGCTTCCCGGATCAGATCAAGAAAAGGCCGTATTTCTTTATGAGACAATTATGGATACCGTTGCTAGAAATAAAGCGGGAATAGATCCTATAAAGCCTGTTTTAGCTAAAATAGATGCGATTAACTCTGTTAAAGATTTAGAAGCTTACATTATTGAAATGGAGCCTAAAGGTGGTGCTGGATTTTTTGGTTTTAGAGTCGGTTCAGATGCAAAAGACAGTAATAAAAACGTAGCCAATTTAGGAACAGGACGTTTAGGTCTTCCTGATCGTGATTATTATGTAAAGGACGATGCAGATTCTAAAGAAAAAAGAGAGCAATATGTCGCTTACATAACTCGTATGCTTCAATTCTTAGGAGATTCTGAAGAGGCTGCAAATGCACAAGCCAAACAAATCTTAGCTTTCGAAACCAGTTTAGCAGAGCCTAAAATGGATAAAGTAGAATTAAGAGATAGAAGAAAAACATACAATCCTACAGCAGTTTCAGATTTACAAAAAATGGCTCCAGTTATAGATTGGTCTGCGTATTTTGACGGGATTGGTGCTAAAAATTTAGACACTGTAATTGTTAGTCAGCCTCAGTATATAAAAGCACTTCAGTCTATCTTGGCTAAAGATAATGTTAGCGATTGGAAAGCATATTTACGTTGGTCTATACTTAATAGGTCTGCAGGTATGTTAAGCCAAGATTTAGAATATGCAAGTTGGGAGTTTTATAGCAAAACATTACGTGGTGCAAAAAAACAACGTCCTAGCGACGAGAGAGCATTACAAACTATTAACAGAACGGTAGGTGAAGCTTTAGGGAAATTATATGTAGATAAAAAATTCCCGCCAGAAGCGAAAGCGAAAGCAGAAGAAATGATCGAAAATGTAATTAAAGCATTTGAAAATAGAATCTCTGCATTGTCTTGGATGAGTGAAGACACTAAAGTAAAAGCGATTGAAAAACTTAAAGCAACTACTATAAAAATTGCTTATCCAGACAAATGGAAAGATTATTCTGCTTTAGAAATTGCTGGTCCAGAAGCAGGAGGAAGTTATATTGAAAACATGCAAAATGCAAGAGCATGGAATTTTCAAGACGATATTGATAAATTAGGAAAGCCTGTAGATAAGTCTGAGTGGGGAATGTCTCCACAAACAGTTAACGCATATTTCAACCCATCGTATAACGAGATTGTATTCCCTGCGGCTATTCTTCAACCGCCTTTTTACAACTACCAAGCAGATGATGCTGTAAACTATGGTGGAATTGGTGCTGTAATCGGACATGAAATTTCTCATAGTTTTGATGATTCAGGATCTCGATACGATAAAGATGGAAACTTAAACAATTGGTGGACAGATAAAGATTTAGAAGAGTTTACAAAACTAGGAAAAGCTTTAGCAGATCAGTACAGCAGTTTAGAAGTGTTGCCAGAAACGTTTATTAATGGTGAATTTACTTTAGGTGAAAACATCGGAGATTTAGGTGGTGTTAACGCTGCTTACGATGCTTTACAAATGAGCTTTAAAGAAAACGGTAAACCAGAGCCAATAGATGGGTATACTGCAGAACAACGTTTCTTTATGTCTTGGGCAACCGTTTGGAGAAGTTTATATAGAGATGATGCTTTAAAGAATCAAATTAAAACAGATCCGCATTCTCCAGGAATGAATCGTGCCGTACAACCGCTTTTAAATGTAGATGCATTTTACGATGCCTTTGGTATTAAAGCAGGAGATAATATGTTTATCGAACCCGAAAACAGAGTTAAAATCTGGTAACTGAAAGCATTAGAGTTAAAAATTTTTAAACCCCCGACAATCTGTTCGGGGGTTTCCTTTTACCTTTGGTTTTATAGCAGAAGTCTATCTGCAATTATCAAAACAAACGAATATGAAAACAAAGGGAATTTTATTATTTATAATAGGTGTAATGCTTTGGTCTTGCGGATCAAGTAAACAGGTTAATAAAGACGACTTAGTTAACCGTTTAGATAGTTATATGTCTAAAATAGATCAAGATAAATCTTTAGAAGAGACTTTTCAAGACGGTGCATTAACAGATGCTAATGGAGAAGAAGATTTAGGAATATTTAAATATTATGTAAATTTTGATGCGAAAACCAAAGATTTGTATCGCATTAAAAATATTGAAGAGACCGGGAATTTTAGAACTGAAAGTTATTATTTTAAAGACAATGCGTTAGTTGCTGCAACGGTAAAATCATCTGCAGCCGATGAAAAGAAAATATATCTTTACAAGGGCAAAATTATATCCAGTTCTAATATAGATTCCAAAGAGCAGGACTTGCTTTTAACAAAGGCAAAACGCTTTCAAAACGAATATAAAAACAAGTAAAAAAGTAAATTTTAAAACCGATTATTTTCAATCGGTTTTTTTGTGGTTTAACACCGCTGTTTTCTTAAAATTCATTAATTTCGCGTTCTTATAAGAAAATAGAACGCATGAGCATGAGATTTCCTGAGTACAAAGGTCTTAACTTACCAAACGTCGCAGAAGAAATTCTTGATTTTTGGGAATCGGAAAATATATTTGAAAAGAGCATTACCACAAGAGAAGGACACGAACCCTTTGTGTTTTTTGAAGGTCCTCCGTCTGCAAACGGTTTACCAGGTGTGCATCACGTTTTAGCGCGTTCTATTAAAGATATTTTTCCGCGTTATAAAACCATGAAAGGTTTTCAGGTTAAACGTAAAGCAGGTTGGGATACTCACGGTTTACCAATTGAACTTGGAGTAGAAAAAGAACTTGGGATTACCAAAGAAGATATCGGGAAAACTATTTCTGTAGAAGATTACAATGCGGCTTGCCGTACAGCTGTAATGCGTTATACAGGTATTTGGAACGATTTAACCAAAAAAATGGGATATTGGGTAAATATGGACGATCCATATATTACTTACGAACCAAAATACATGGAAAGTGTTTGGTGGTTACTAAAGCAGGTTTACGACAAAAAGTTAATCTACAAAGGGTATACAATACAGCCATATTCTCCAAAAGCTGGTACAGGTTTAAGTTCTCACGAATTAAATCAGCCAGGAACGTATCAAGATGTTACCGATACGACTATCGTTGCACAGTTTAAAGCGAATGCAGATTCGTTGCCAGACTTTTTACAAGACGAAGGTGATATCTTTTTCTTAGCTTGGACAACCACGCCTTGGACGTTACCAAGTAACACCGCCTTAACTGTTGGAAATAAAATTGACTACATTTTAGTAGAAACCTATAACCAATACACTTTCGAACCTATGAATGTGGTATTGGCAAAACCATTGCTTGCAAAACAATTTGCAGGTAAGTTTTTTCAAGTCGACGCTAAGCCTGCATTGTTAGATTACAAACATGGCGATAAGAAGATTCCGTTTTACGTTGTAAAAGAATTTAAAGGAAAAGATTTAGTAGGTATTTCGTACGAGCAATTAATGCCTTACGCTTTACCAAACGATAATCCAGAAGATGCCTTTAGAATTATTGCTGGAGATTTCGTAACGACAGAAGACGGAACAGGAATTGTACATACAGCGCCTACGTTTGGTGCAGACGATGCCTTGGTTGCTAAACAAGCCGTACCAGAAATTCCACCGATGTTGGTAAAAGATGAAAACGGAAATTTAGTGCCGTTAGTCAATTTACAAGGGAAGTTTAGACCCGAAATGGCAGAATATGCAGGTAAATATGTAAAGAACGAATATTATAAGGATGGTGAAGCGCCAGAGCGTTCTGTAGATGTTGAGATTGCTATTCAATTAAAAGAAGAAAATAAAGCCTTTAAGGTTGAAAAATATAAGCACAGTTATCCAAATTGTTGGAGAACAGACAAACCTATTTTATACTACCCATTAGATTCTTGGTTTATTAAAGTAACGGACGTTAAAGGGCGTATGGTAGAACTTAATGATACCATTAACTGGAAACCAAAATCTACAGGAACAGGTCGTTTCGGAAACTGGTTAGCAAATGCTAACGACTGGAATTTATCGCGTTCTCGTTATTGGGGAATTCCATTACCAATTTGGAGAACTGAAGATGGTAAAGAAGAAATATGTATTGGTTCTGTGGCCGAATTAAAAGCAGAAATGGCTAAAGCTGTTACTGCTGGTGTTTTAGAAAAAGATATTTTCGAAGGTTTTGAAGTCGGAAATAATTCTGAAGAAAACTATGCACAATTAGACTTACATAAAAACATTGTCGATCAAATTACATTAGTGTCTGCTTCAGGACAACCAATGAAACGCGAAAGCGACTTGATAGATGTGTGGTTCGATTCAGGTTCTATGCCATATGCACAATGGCATTACCCGTTTGAAAATAAAGAAAAAATTGATGGAAAAGAATCGTATCCAGCAGACTTTATTGCAGAAGGTGTAGATCAAACACGTGGGTGGTTTTATACGCTTCACGCGATTGCAACTATGGTGTTCGATTCTGTAGCCTATAAGAACGTAGTGTCTAACGGATTAGTGTTAGATAAAAACGGACAAAAAATGTCGAAGCGTTTAGGGAATGCGGTCGATCCTTTTGACACGCTTTCAAATTACGGTCCAGATGCTACCCGTTGGTATATGATTGCAAACGCAAACCCATGGGACAACTTAAAATTTGATTTAGAAGGAATAGAAGAAGTAAAACGTAAATTCTTCGGAACATTATATAACACCTATTCATTCTTCAGTTTATATACTAATTTAGATAAATTCACGTATAGCGAACCAGATATTCCATTAGCAGAGCGCCCGGAATTAGATCGTTGGATTTTATCAGAATTACATACACTTATTCAGCGTGTAGACGAATATTATGCAGAATACGAGCCAACAAAAGCAGCACGCGCCATTTCTGAGTTTACACAAGACTATTTAAGTAACTGGTATGTGCGTTTAAGTAGAAGACGTTTCTGGAAAGGCGATTATCAGCAAGATAAGATTTCGGCTTATCAAACACTATACACATGTATGCTGACCATTGCAAAATTAGGTTCGCCAATTGCACCATTTTTCATGGATAAACTTTACCGAGACTTAACACAAGTGACACAAAAAGAAACATTTGAAAGTGTACATTTGGCTGAGTTTCCGGTATGCGATGAAGCGATTATAGATAAATCGTTAGAACGTAAAATGGGTCGAGCACAAGTTATCTCGTCATTGGTATTATCATTACGTGCTAAAGAAAAAATTAAAGTACGCCAGCCGTTACAGAAAATCATGATTCCTATAGATACTAAGGAACAGAAAGAAGAGATTTTAGCGGTTGCCGATTTAATTAAGCATGAAGTTAATATTAAGGATATTGAGCTGTTAGAAGACGCATCAGACATCTTAGTAAAACAAATAAAACCAGATTTTAAAGTTTTAGGACCGCGCTTTGGAAAAGATATGAAGTTGATAGCTAGTGAAATAGCGAAAATGACTTCAGAAGATATTAAAAAAATAGAGCAAACAGGTACTATAAACATTGATGTTAATGGAAAAAGTATTACTTTAGGTCGTGAAGATGTTGAAATTATATCGCAAGATATTGAAGGATGGTTAGTTGCTAACGAAGGTAATTTAACTGTAGCTTTAGATATTACGATTTCTCAGGAATTAAGAAAAGAGGGAATTGCGAGAGAATTAATTAACAGAATACAAAATTTACGTAAAGATTCTGGCTTCGAAGTAACAGACCGTATTTCGGTTAAACTTCAAAAACACGATGAGATTGTAAATGCTGTAGCAACAAATTTAGAATATATTAAGGCAGAGACCCTAACCGCCGAACTTGAAATTATGGATCTTATAAACGACGGTATCGAAATTGTTTTTGATGATATTGAAACCAAGTTGTTTATTGAAAAACACTAACAATATGAGCGTAGACATAAACGTAAGATACTCCGATAAGGATTTAGCAGAATTTAAGGAGTTAATTCAGGATAAAATTGTAAAAGCTAAACATGATTTAGACTTAATAAAAAGCGCATATCAAAACGATTTAAATAACGGAACAGACGATACGTCTCCTACATTTAAAGCCTTTGAAGAAGGAAGCGAAACAATGAGTAAAGAAGCGAATTCGCAGTTAGCAATTCGTCAGGAAAAATTTATTCGCGATTTAAAAAACGCTTTAATTAGAATAGAAAATAAAACGTATGGAGTTTGCCGTGTTACAGGTAAATTAATTAACAAAGAACGTTTAAAATTAGTACCACATGCCACACTTAGTATTGAAGCTAAAAATATGCAATAAGCATACTTAAAAACTATAAATAAAACGCCTTACATCTTGATGTAAAGGCGTTTTTTACTTTTTTATGAAATCTATATTATTAATTATTATTGGCTTAAGTTGTTCCTTATTGAGCGCTCAAAAACGGGTCGATAAAATAATTGATGCTCAAAATATCTCTACACTATATATAGACGGTGCAAATTGTTTTAATATTCAAATTGTGGCTTCAACATCTAGTCAGATTAAAATACAGACTAAAATGGAAGGCGAGCATAGTGAAGAGATGTTAGTTGTAACCAGAACACAACAGGATTCTCTTTATATTGTAACTAGATTTCAGCCTTTATTTGAAGCAGATAACGATAAGTTAAGCGCACATAAAGTGATGTCTATTGAACTTGATATTCAAATTCCTGAAAATCTAAATCTTGTTGTAATAAGTGACATTGCAAGTGTTGAGGTTGAAGGTGTTTTTACTTCTGCTTTTATCGAGCTAAATCAAGGTCAGTGTAAATTGTTATCATTTCTAGGTTCTGCAACAGTTAATACTATTAATGGCGCTATTTATGTCGAAACTAATTATGCAACGGTGCATGCTACGTCTAGACATGGAGCTGTAGCGCTTCAAAATTTAATTCCAGGAGAAAATCAATTGCATTTAAAGTCTATTCAAGGCAGTATTAGTGTAATTAAAACAGAATAATATTCTTATTTTTGCTGAAAACCCAAAGCATGTCCTTAAAAAAAGCGAGTCTACTTATTGTCGTTGTACTATTCATCGATCAAATAAGTAAAATTTATATTAAAACACATTTTGTTTTAGGGGAAGATATTACCGTTTTTAACTGGTTCAGAATTTATTTTATTGAAAATGAAGGCATGGCCTGGGGAACTAAAATAAGTGATTTTACCTCGTCCATCACAGATAGAACAGCCAAAACGTCTTTAACAGTCTTTCGGATTTTTGCCATTTTCGGGATAGGATATTGGTTATATGCTACCGTAAAAAGTAAGGGACACTATTTATTAACTTTAGCCATTGCTTTAATCTTTGCAGGTGCTTTAGGGAATATTATAGACTCTGTATTCTATGGCGTTCTTTTTAACGACAGTCACGGACAAATTGCATCATTTTTACCCGCGGATGGAGGTTACGAAACGCTATTGCATGGGAAAGTGGTAGATATGTTATACTTTCCGCTTTGGAAAGGATATTTGCCAGCATGGTTGCCCTTTTGGGGAGGACGTTACTTTACGTTTTTTGAGCCCGTCTTTAATGTGGCCGATGTCGCTATTAGTACCGGATTTGTAATGTTATTGGTATTCAATAAAAAAGCATTTCCGAAGAATTAATCCTTAAGCTTAAAAAGTATTACATCGTGCATTAATCAGTATGTGATATTTAAAATAGATGTAGTTTTAGAAAATCATTGAAAGCGCATCCATAAAACACTTAATATATTATTTAAATAAAGTTTAAAACCTATGAAACAATTATCAGTGTTTGCTTTATTCGCCGTTGTAATTTTAACAACTTCATGTCAGGAAGAGACTAAAAAAGTTGAAGAAGTAAAAGACGAGTTATCAGCAACAAATCCTTTTTTTGAACCGAGTAAACTTCTTTTTCAAGCTCCAGATTTCGATAAGATAAGAAATACAGATTTTCTTCCTGCTATGGATGCCGGTATGAGAGCTCAATTAAGTGAAATGAAAGAGATTTTAGATAATCCTGGAGCTCCAACTTTTGAGAATACCTTTATTCCTTTAGAAGAGAGTGGTCAGTTATTATCTCGAGTTAGAAACGTATTTAATTTATTGTCTGGAGCAAATACAAATCCAGAATTACAAGCGATTGAAGAAGTTTTGGCACCTAAATTTGCAGAGCATAAAGATGCGATCTATTTAAATTCAAAATTGTTTAAACGCGTTAAATCTATATATGATAATAGAGAATCGCTTAGATTAGATTCGGAATCTAAACACTTGGTAGAAAATTACTACCAACGTTTTGTGTTGTCGGGTGCAAATCTGGAAGAAGCAGATCAATTAAAATTAAGAGAACTCAATGGAGAAGTAGCGACTTTAAGTGCCAAATTTACCAATCAGTTAATGGCTGCAGCAAAAGAAGGTGCTTTAGTTGTAGAAAATAAAGACGCGTTGGCAGGTTTGTCTGAAGCAGAAATAGATGCAGCAGCAAACGAAGATAAAACGGAATGGACGTTACCGTTACAAAACACCACCCAACAACCAAGTTTACAAAGTTTAACGAATCGTGAAACTCGTGAAACCTTATTTAAAAATTCTTGGAACCGTGCAGAACAAGTTGACGAAAACGACACCAGAGCCATTATAGAACGTATAGCCCAAATCCGTGCAGAACAAGCTTCAATTTTAGGGTTTGAAAACTTTGCAGCATGGAAGCTTCAGGACCAAATGGCAAAAACACCGAAAGCTGTTCAAGACTTTTTAGATCAATTAGTGCCGGCAACCACAGCTAAAGCAAAAGTTGAAGCGGCCGATATACAAAGTTTGATCGATAAACAAAACGGCGGATTTGATTTAGAAGCTTGGGATTGGAATTTTTATGCAGAACAGGTTAGAAAAGAACGTTACGATTTAGACGATAGTCAAATTAAACCGTATTTCGAGCTATGGAATGTGTTAGAAAATGGTGTGTTTTATGCAGCGAATCAATTATATGGTTTAACTTTTAAAGAGCGTAAAGATTTACCAGTATATCAGGAAGATGTTCGTGTTTACGATGTTATTGATAAAGATGGTAGCCAGATTGGATTGTTTTATGGCGATTTCTTTAAACGTGATAATAAATCTGGTGGTGCTTGGATGAGTAATATTATAGATCAATCTAAATTGTTAGGGACTAAGCCCGTGATTTACAATGTTTGTAATTTCACAAAACCTGCTGCAGAACAACCTGCCTTAGTGAGTTTTGATGATGTTATTACTATGTTTCATGAATTCGGACATGCCTTACATGGTTTCTTTGCAGATCAGGAATACGTGAGTTTGTCAGGGACAAATACACCACGAGATTTTGTAGAGTTCCCTTCGCAGTTTAATGAGAATTGGGCATTGTATCCTAGTATTTTAAATAACTACGCCAAGCATTATAAAACAGGAGAGCCTATGCCTCAAGCTTTAATAGATAAGATTAAGAAAGCTTCTACGTTTAATCAAGGTTACGCTTTAACAGAGGTGGTTTCTGCGGCTAGTTTAGATATGCAATGGCATACAATTACTACAGACAACAAGATTGAAGATGCAGATGCTTTTGAACAAGAGGCTTTAAAACGTACACATTTAGATTTAAGTGCTGTGCCACCGCGTTACCGTTCTTCGTATTTCTTACATATTTGGGGTAACGGTTATGCCGCTGGATATTATGCCTATTTATGGACAGAGATGTTAGATCATGATGCATATGAATGGTTTGAAAATAACGGCGGACTAACACCTGAAAATGGTCAGCGTTTTCGTGATATGATTTTATCTCGAGGAAATACTGAAGATTTTGAAAAACTGTACCATGAGTTTAGAGGTCAAGATCCAGATATTAAACCGATGTTGAAAAATAGAGGATTAACAGAATAAGGTAAATTTAAGACCAATAGAGAAGCTCGCAGTATTATATATTGCGGGCTTTTTTTAGGTTTAAAACGTGTATACTTGATTTGGAGTAACGCAGTAGTTTAAAGGAATATCACTGTCGTAAACATCAGAGATTTCAGCTTCAGCCTCAAAAAAAGAAACTCCAATTTTTATAACATCTGGATTGCAAGCGTCTAAAAATCGATCGTAAAAGCCTTTGCCATATCCAATTCTATTTCCTGTACTGTCGAACGCTAAAAGCGGTATAAAAACAACCTCAATACTCGAATTGGGAATAGGAATACCATCAATAGGTTCAGGGATATTATACGTGTTTTTCTTTATAGTTGTGGCATCTGTAAGTAATACATGATGCATTAATCCGGTCTTAAAATCGCTTTTAGAAATAACTATATTTTTATCTTTTCCGGAAAGGATATTCAGAATAAATTCGGTGTTTACTTCTTTTTGTTCTTCTATGGTTAAAAATACATGGTAGAACGATTTATCCCAAATAGGCAATGTTAAAAGCTGATTAGAAATATCTATACTTAAATCGTCGCAAGTCTCTAAAGATAGTGCTTCGCGTTTGGCTTTGTAATGTTTTCTTAACTCAGATTTAGTCATGAATTATTGTTTCAATTTTCTTGTAATATGAAAAAGTGCATCACCTTGATATACAATTGGCGACTCGTTTACATTAATGATGTAACCACTAATTTCTGCTTTTACAAAATCGTTAAACTTGCCGTAGGGATCGGTAATGTTTCCAATAATATCTCCTTTTTTAACTTTGGCCGACATTAAGTCTAACGCAGGTCTAAACATACCAGAATAATTAGCACGTTGCCATCTGCTTTCTAAAATGAAAACACATTCTTTTTTAGGAGGAGTTGCTTTTAATTTGGTGTTTAACATGTTTAAATATGCTAAAACACGTTTGGCTCCGTTAACGCCAGTGTTGGTTACATTTGGATCTAAATGAATCGATTTTCCGCCTTCGTAAAGCAACATGGGAATGCCTAATTTAGAACATGTAAAACGAAAAGATTTACTTAAATTTTTAGAGTACATAACAAAAGGAGCTCCAAAAGATTTAGCGAGTTCGTCTAACTCTAAATTGTTTTTTTCAATTCTAATTTGTGGTGCATTAAAACGTCCAGCGCCTCCTGTATGGAAATCGACTACATAATCTACAGAAGGAATTACTTCATGAATTAATTTATAGGCAACCTGACTTGCAAGCGAACCATTATCGTTACCCGGAAATACACGGTTTAAATCGCGACCGTCGGGGAATTCTCGTTTTAAGTTTATAAAACCAAAAATGTTAATAACAGGGATGCAAATAATGCTACCGCGTTTAGGTTTATTTATGCCTTTAGCAATAAGTTGTCTAACGATTTCTACACCATTTACTTCGTCTCCATGTATACCGGCCGTAAATAATACGGTGGGTCCAGGACGTTTAGAACGCTCGATAAAAATCGGGACATCTACACTAGAAGAGGTGTGTAAATTGGCAACATCAAAACTGATTTCTGCACTTTCTCCAGGGAGAATTTTTTGACCCAACACATGTAAAATATCCTTGTTTACCATGCTTTATCGTTTAGCGTTTCTTTCTATAAAAGTAATGATGTTTTTGGCAATATTTTTACCTGTAGCACCTTCAATACCTTCTAAACCTGGTGTAGAATTTACTTCTAATAATAAAGGTCCGCGTGCAGATTGTAACATGTCTACTCCACAAACTGGGAGTTTTAAAGCGGCAGCGGCATTTATGGCTAATTTTAACTCGGCAGCATCTAATTTTATAATATTGGCAGATCCACCACGGTGTAAATTAGATCTAAATTCGCCTTCTTTTCCTTGGCGTTTCATAGCTCCAACCACTTGCCCGTCTACTATTAAAGCACGCAAATCGGCACCATTAGCTTCCTTAATAAATTCCTGAACAATAACACGCGCTTGTAAACCATTAAAGGCTTCAAGGACAGATTCTGCAGCATTTTTAGTTTCGGCTAAAACCACACCTAAACCTTGCGTTCCTTCTAATAATTTAATAATTACAGGTGTTCCGCCAACGTGATTTATAACTTCTTCTACGTCTCTAGAATAGTTAGTAAATACCGTTTTTGGCATACCAATACCTGCTTTACTAAGGCGTTGTAAAGATCTTAGTTTGTCTCGAGAACGTTGTATCGCATCTGAAGTCACAATGGTAAATACATTCATCATTTCAAATTGGCGCACTACGGCACAACCATAAAAGGTAACCGAAGCTCCAATACGTGGGATAATAGCATCTACATAGTCTAAGTAACGATTTTTATAGTAAATCGTAGGTTTTTCTTTTTCTATGATAATGTCGCATTTTAAAGGATCAATAACCTCTATTTTGTGTCCACGCTTTTCACCTTCAACAACTAATCTGTCTGTAGAGTATAGTTCTGCGTTTCTTGATAAAATTACAATATTCATTAGCCTTTTAAATTAAATGATAAGTTTTGAAGATCTACATCGACAAGAAATTTCCGTTTTAAAAATTGTCTTCCAATAAGTACAGGGAATCGCATATCGTCTCTAGTGCTTAAAGTTAAGTTGATCTTGTAGGTTTTACCAAAAATTATTACATCAGATTTTATTTTATATCTGTTTTCTTTTATGCCGTTACTACTTTTTACGTTAGTAAACGTGTATTCTGTAAATACCACTTCTTCACTACTAAAATTAGGATGGCCTTTACTGTAAAATATACAACGTAAGGTGTTGTTTTCTTCTTTAATTTCGGAGCAATGTATCGCAGAAGTATATGCTCCTGTATCTATTTTTACATCTATATTATATAAATCTAATTTAGGAAAATCAAATTTATCTACCCGACCTATATTTCGTTTATCCATGTTGGTGTTAAAAGGGCGAAAGATATTTAATGTTGAATAAAAAGTACCATATAATATGCTAAAATTTATACAATGAAAATGGGTTTTAATATTGTTATAGTATATTTGATTTATGGATGAAACCGCTTTACAACTTAAGTTAAAAACCTTACCTAGTTCGCCAGGTGTGTACCAATATTTTGATGCGAATGGTGCCATTATTTACGTGGGAAAAGCCAAAAACTTAAAAAAGCGTGTGTCGTCTTATTTTACCAAAAATCACGATAGCGGAAAGACTAGAGTCCTTGTAAAAAAGATTGTAGAAATTAAGCATATTGTAGTCGAGACAGAAACCGATGCGTTGTTGTTGGAAAATAATCTTATTAAAAAACATCAGCCACGGTATAATGTTCTGCTTAAAGACGATAAAACATATCCGTGGATTTGTATTAAAAAAGAACGTTTTCCTAGAGTGTTTTCTACCCGAAGAGTGATAAAAGATGGCTCTGAATATTTTGGGCCATACACAAATTTTAAAACCATTCATACCCTTTTAGATTTAATAAAAGGCGTGTATCCGTTAAGAACGTGTAATTACGATTTGTCTGAAGCTAAAATAGAATCGGGTAAATATAAAGTTTGTTTAGAATATCATTTAGGAAATTGTAAAGGGCCTTGCGAAGATTTCGAATCGGTTGAAGAATACGATAAAAATATTATTGCTATTCGCGAGATTTTAAAAGGAAATTTTAAAGATTCTTTGTCTCAGTTTAAAAATCAGATGAAACACTTAGCTGCCGATTTAAATTTTGAAGCGGCTCAGAAAGTCAAAGACAAAATTGAAGTTTTAGAAAACTATCAAGCAAAATCTACAATTATTAATCCTAAAATTAGCAATGTAGATGTGTTTTCTATTATGAGCGATGAAAGCTTTGGATATATTAATTTTCTTCAGATTTCTTACGGATCTATTATTCGGTCTCATACGCTCGAGGTTAAGAAAAAACTAGATGAAACAGATAAACATTTATTAGAATTAGCAATAACAGAAATTCGTCAGCGTTTTCATTCTAATTCAAAAGAAATATATGTACCTTTTAAAGTGAATTTAGGTGAAGAAGTTCGAGTTACCGTGCCACAATTAGGCGACAAAAAACGTATTTTAGATTTGTCCCTACGTAATGCAAAGTATTACCGAATGGAGCGTTTTAAACAAATTAAAATTACCGATCCGGATAGGCATGTAACGCGTATAATGGCGCAAATGAAAACCGATTTGCGTTTGCATGTAGAACCAAGACATATAGAATGTTTTGATAATTCGAATATTCAGGGGACACATCCAGTGGCGGCTTGTGTGGTGTTTAAAGATGGAAAACCTAGTAAAAAAGATTATAGACATTTTAATATAAAAACTGTTGAAGGTCCAGATGATTTTGCTTCTATGGAAGAAGTCGTGTTTAGACGGTATAAGCGTTTGGTAGAAGAAGAGCAGCCGTTACCACAACTTATTATTATAGATGGAGGTAAAGGGCAGTTGTCTTCAGCATTAAAAGCATTACAAGATTTAGGTTTACGCGGAAAAATTGCAATAATCGGAATTGCAAAACGTTTAGAAGAACTGTTTTATCCCGACGATCCAATTCCATTGTATTTAGATAAGAAAAGCGAAACCCTGAAAATTATTCAGCAATTGCGTAACGAAGCACATAGATTTGGGATAGAGCATCATAGAAATAGACGAAGTAAAAGTGCTTTAAATACAGAGTTAGAAACCATTCCGGGGATTGGAGAAAAAACTATTGTAGAATTATTAAGTCATTTTAAATCGGTAAAACGTATATCTAATGCACCATTAAAAGATTTAGAAGCCGTAGTTGGATTTTCTAGAGCAAATAAAATATATAACCATTATCACAACTCATAATTACATGCGCGTAATTTTACTTTTAAGTATTTTTTTAATGAGTGTTTTTGTTCGGGCTCAAGAACAAAAAGACAGGCGTACTAACGACTTAAAAGTTGGACTTGTATTAAGTGGTGGTGGTGCTAAAGGTTTAGCACATATTGGAGTGCTTAAAGTTATAGATAGTTTGGGAGTGCGTATAGATTATGTCTCTGGAACAAGTATGGGAGCTATTGTTGGCTCGCTTTATGCTTCGGGTTATAGCGGGAAAGAAATAGACTCTATTTTTAAATCTGTAAATTTTGATAATATTATTATCGATAATATTCCACGCCAAGCTAAAACCTATTACGAGCGAGAGAACTCTGAACGTTATGCCTTAACCTTGCCGTTCGATGGATTTAAATTACGTTTGCCAACGGCTTTATCTCGCGGACAAAACACCTTCAACTTATTGTCTGAACTCACATTACATGTAAAAAATATATCCGATTTTAACGAATTACCCATTCCGTTTTTCTGTATGACTACAAATATGGAAACCGGACAAGCGGTACTTTTAGATAAAGGGAATTTAGCACAAGCTGTAATGGCAAGTGGTGCTTTACCAACATTATTTCAACCTGTAACTATAGACGACGGTGTGTATATTGACGGTGGCGTTGTAAATAATTATCCTTTAGATGAAATGAAAGCCAAAGGTGTCGATTTAATTATTGGTGTAGATGTTCAAGATGCATTATCTAAGAGTAAAGATTTAAAATCGGCTACAGAAATCTTATATCAAATTCAGAATTATAAGACGCTGAGTGATATGGTCAAGAAAATAGAAAAAACAGACATCTATATTAAACCAGATATTACAAATTTTAACGTTATTTCTTTCGATCAAGGCGAAGACATTATTAAAAATGGCGTTTTAGCCGCCAATAAAAATATAGAAGCTCTAGAAGATGTAGTGAGTAAACAACACACGCACCGGAAACAGCAGCCTTTAATAAAACATTTAGATTCTATTTCTATTAACGGCATTCAAATTCATGGAAATGAAACATATACACGTGCTTATATTCTAGGGAAACTGAAATTAAAAAGCAATAGTAAAGTGAAGTATAGCGATTTTTCTAGTGGTGTAAATAACTTAATTGCTACAAGTAACTTCGATAATTTTACTTACGATTTAAGACCTTCTAAAAATAAGCCAGGTTACGATTTAATTACGCATGTAAAAGAAACCACAAAGAAAACAGCCTTAAAACTAGCATTGCATTACGACGATTTATATAAAAGTGCCGCTTTGGTAAATGTAACTACAAAACGACTTTTAACGAATAACGATGTCATGTCTTTTGATCTTGTTTTAGGTGATAATTTACGTTATAATTTCGAATATTATATTGATAAAGGATTCTATTGGAGTATTGGAGTACGGTCTCGATTTAATCAATTTAACAGAAATGTTTCTGCAGATATTTTATTACGAGATGAGGATTCAGATCTTAATAAAATTGATATAGAGTTAAGAGATATTACAAATCAATTTTATATTCAAACGCAGTTTGTAAATGATATGGCACTTAGTTTTGGAGCAGAACATAAATATTTAAATATTTCTTCAGAAACCATTACAGATACTCCGGAATCTTCTGAAAGTACTTTTGAGAATCGTAGTTATTATAGTGGGTTCGCAAAAGTGAATTACGATTCTTACGACAATAAATATTTTCCTAAAAATGGAGTGTATTTTAATGCAGATTTTCATTGGTATTTTTATGCAACATCTAATACTACAGATTTTGATCAGTTTTCTATAGCAAAAGCAGATATTGGTTACGCCTTTAAATTGAGTAATAAATTTTCAGCTTCGCTTTTAGCAGAAGGCGGATTTAGTATTGGCGGAAATGAAAGTCCATTTTTAAACTTTACTTTAGGAGGGTATGGGGGGAACTTAATTAACAATTTTAAATCATTTTATGGTTACGATTGGTTGTCTGTGTCTGGAGATGCTTTTGTGAAAAGCACCTTTAAAATAGATTATGAGTTTGCTCTGAAGCATCATCTTACTGCATCTGCTAACTTAGCAAACATAGAAAATAATCTTTTTTCTTCAGGCGAATGGCTTACTTCTCCAGATTATACTGGTTACGCACTTGGCTATGGTTGGGATTCTTTTTTGGGGCCTATAGAAGCTACATATTCGTTTTCTCCAGAAACAAAAGAAAGTGTTTGGTTTTTAAATATAGGATTTTGGTTCTAATTATTTAACATCTTAATTACCAGTTAAAAGTGTAAGTTTAACATGTTCATAATAATTTAAAAACGAAAACATGATTATAAATTTTGATAGAGATTTTTTCTTTTAATACATTTGGAATAGAAATTGTTATAAAGTGGTTTAATATCAACTAAAATAATTAAATCCTTTAGTTGCAATTTAAAAAGCGTATGAAAAAAATGTTTCTCTTTTTAGTTTTAATTAGTGCTGTGTCTTTTAACCTAGAAGCGCAGAGCGAGAGTGCTTTTGATGCAGGAGAATGGTTTAAATTTGAAATGAGTTACAGCGGTTTTTTTAAAGCCGGATATGCTACAATAGAAGTAAAAGATAATAACTATAAAGGAACGCCTGTATATCATATTATAGGAAAAGGCTGGACAACAGGACCAATAAAATGGTTTTTTAAAGTTGAAGATCGTTATGAAACGTTTATAGATAAAGAGCGCTATTTGCCATATAAATTTATTAGAAAAATTGATGAAGGTGGGCATATAAAAAACATAGAAATAGAGTTCGATCAATCTCAGCGTTTAGCTCATGTACATAACAAAAAGAAGAATGCCCAAAAAACCTTAGCAACTAAGCCTGATGTTCAGGACATGGTCTCTACTTTTTATTATTTACGTAATAAATTAGATATAAAAGGCCTTAAGAAAAATGATGAGGTTCTTATCGATATGTTTTTTGATGAAGAGAACTACGCCTTCAAATTAAAATATTTGGGAGAAGATGTTATTGAAACAGAATTTGGTAAAGTAGCAACCTTAAAATTTAGACCATATGTTATGGCAGGCCGTGTGTTTAAAGAAGAAGAAAGTTTAACGCTTTGGGTCTCTAACGATAAAAATAAATTACCATTACGGGTACAAGCAGACTTAGCAGTTGGATCTTTAAGAGCAGATTTATTGGCTTTTAAAGGACTTATACATCCATTTAATATTATTATGGATTAGTAAATGCTTTTAAATTCTGTTTATCTGCAGGAAAATAAATAAGAATATTAGTTGTTTCCCTATATTTATTAACAGTTTTGGACTGTGTAACCACAACTAATTTATTAATTTAGCAGAATTCCTAAATAGGCATAATCTTTGTGCAACATTTTTGCTATTATCTGTGTTTGTTATAGGATAATTTACGTTAGGAATAGCCTGATGTTTTGATGTGTAATAGCGTCATATCAATAAAAAAAATAAAAGAAAATACTTTTCCAGATTTTATGGACCAAACAAAAATGAGAAGATTGGTGAAAGGTTGTGTCATTATGTTCACAGCAGCACTAGGTTTAACAAGTTGTAAAGATGAGTCTAAACAACAATTAGAAACAGATTTAGCTGTCGCAGAAAAAGAGATCGTTATTCCCGATGTCTATGAATTTGGTTTTAATTTAAACGAATATATTGTAAAACGTGACACCGTACAATCCGGAGATAGTTTTGGACATATTTTAGAACGAAACAATATAGGATTTTCTAAAATTTATCAAATTGCAGAAAAAGCAAAAGACAGTTTCGATATTAGAAAAATTCAAATCGGTAAACCATATACCTTATTGTGTGCTAAAGATTCTTTAGAGACTCCAAAATGTTTCATTTATCAGCCAAACAAAGAAGAATATGTTGTTGTGAATTTTCAAGATAGTATTCATGCTTATACCAGTAGAAAACCTATTAAGTATGTAGAAAAGGAATATTCTGGAATTATTAACAGTAATATTTCTCAAACTTTAGCCGATGATGGTCTAAGTTTAATTTTAGCTTATAAAATGTCAGACATTTACGCGTGGACTATAGATTTTACAAGACTTCAAAAAGGCGATCGTTTTAAAGTTATTTACACAGATAAATATATAGACGATACCATTTACGCCGGAATAGATAAAATTAAAGCCGCTTATTTTGAGCATAACACTGAACCGTTTTACGCTTTCGAATTTGAAACAGATACCGTTCTTGGTACTACAGATTTTTATAACGATCAGGCTAAAACATTACGTCGTGCCTTCTTAAAAGCACCAGTAGAGTATAAGCGTATTTCGTCTCGTTTTAATTTAAACAGGCGTATTGCTTTATATGGAAACAGAGTGCGCCCGCATAAAGGAACGGATTTCGCTGCTAATATAGGAACACCAATTGTAGCGACAGCAAACGGTAAAGTTACTAAATCAAGTTACACTGGAGGAAACGGTAATTATGTGAAAATTCGTCATAATAAAGTTTACGAAACACAGTATCTCCATATGCAAAAACGAAAAGTTAAAGTTGGAGATTTTGTAAAACAAGGAGATGTTATTGGTTGGGTTGGAATGACAGGAAATACCTCTGGTCCGCATGTGTGTTACCGTTTCTGGAAAAATGGAGAACAAGTAGATCCTTTTAAACAAAAATTACCAGCTGCAGAACCTATTTCTGAAGACTTAAAAGAGAAATATTTAAAGTATATTAAGCCTATTAAAATCCAAATGGACGCAATAAAGTTCTCTGAAGATAATAAACTACAAGAAGAGCAAAATTTAATAACACAAGCATATTAACTATGGCCTTACCAACAATTAACCCAACAACAACAAATGCATGGAAAAATCTTCAAAAACATTTTGAAGACATCCAAAATACACACATGAAAGAATTATTTGCTAACGATCCTGATCGCGCAAGTAAAAACACCATTATCTGGGACGACTTTTATGTAGACTTTTCAAAAAATAGACTGACAGAAGAAACCATGAAATATTTGCTTCAATTAGCAGATGAGGTGAAGTTAAAAGATGCTATGGTAGGTTATTTTTCTGGAGATGTTATTAATGAAACAGAAGGAAGAGAAGTATTACATACGGCTTTAAGAGCTCCAAAATCTGCCAAAGTTATGGTAGATGGCGAAGATGTAATGCCGGAAATATATCGTGTAAAAGGAGAAATAGAGGCGTTTACAAATAAAGTCGTTAGTGGCGAATTAAAAGGATTTACAGGGAAACCATTTACAGATGTTGTAAACATTGGAATTGGTGGTTCTGATCTTGGTCCAGCCATGGTGGTAGAATCTTTACAGTTTTACAAAAACCATTTAACTACACATTTTGTAAGTAATGTAGATGGAGATCATGTTAACGAAGTTATTAAAGTGTTAGATCCAGAAACAACATTGTTTGTTGTGGTCTCTAAAACCTTTACAACTCAAGAAACATTATCTAATGCAAATACATTACGCGCTTGGTTTTTAGAGCATGCAAATCAAGATGCTGTTGCGAGTCATTTTGTAGCTGTTTCTACTAATATTGAAAAAGTAAAAGAGTTCGGAATTAACGAAGCTAACATTTTTCCTATGTGGAACTGGGTTGGAGGACGTTTTTCCTTATGGAGTGCTGTAGGCTTAACCATTAGTTTAGCCGTAGGTTATAAAAACTTTGAAAGTTTATTAGAAGGAGCTCACGATATGGACGAGCATTTTAAAACTACAGATTTCGATAAAAATATCCCTGTTGTTTTAGCTTTAATTAGTGTGTGGTATAACAACTTCTTTAAAGCAGAGAGTGAAGCTGTAATAGGGTATAGCCAATATTTAACACAATTCGCTACCTATCTTCAGCAAGGGATTATGGAAAGTAATGGTAAAAGCGTAGACCGAAATGGAGATCGTGTAAATTACCAAACAGGTACCTTAATATGGGGAGAACCAGGAACAAACTCACAACACGCCTTTTTTCAGTTAATTCACCAAGGAACAAAATTAATTCCAGCAGATTTTATTGGGTATGCAGAATCTTTACATGGTAATGCAGATCATCAAGATAAATTAATGTCTAATTTCTTAGCGCAACCAGAAGCTTTGCTTAATGGAAAAACGAAAGCTGAGGTTTTAGCAGAAATGGCATCGCAAAATTTATCTGAAACAGAGCAAGCTAAATTACTTCCGTTTAAAGTATTTGAGGGGAATAAACCTACAAATACTATATTTATAAAGAAGCTTACACCAGCAAGTTTAGGGAAGTTAATTGCTATGTACGAGCATAAAATCTTTGTGCAAGGAGTGATTTGGAACATTTTTAGCTACGATCAGTGGGGTGTAGAGCTAGGAAAACAGCTTGCTAATAAAATTTTAAAAGAGTTTGATGATGTCGAAAATTACGAACATGACAGCTCTACTCTTAATCTTTTAAATTATTATAAAAAAGAGCGTCAATAAATTGTAAAGACGCAAATTTTCTTCCAAAAGTTCTTCGTTTTTTTTATTTGTTAGATTATCAGTACATTGCATTCTGTTAAAAACCTTAACATTTACGTAATAATAGATTAGTAAATAGGTCTATTTTTGCACATGTAAAATTAATCTCAAATAACAAAAATGAAGAACATTTCAAAAAACTTATTTTTTGCAATTATCATGGTCTGTAGTACTGTGTCTTTCGCTCAAAGTATTGTTACAGGAACTACAGTAGATCCTGATTCCAACTTGCCTTTACCTGGCGTTAACGTCGTGGAAAAAGGAACTAAAAATGGTGTTTCAAGTGATTTCGATGGAAAGTTTACTTTACAGACAAGTAAAACAGATGCTGTAATAGTTGTATCTTACATCGGTTATTTATCTAAAGAAATTCCTGTAAACGGGAATGTAGATTTAGGTAAAATTGTTTTAGAATCTAGCGAATTTGGGTTAGATGAAGTTCAAATTATTGCTTCTGTAGCAGTAGACAGAAAAACTCCTGTTGCTGTTTCTACAATTAGATCAGAAGAAATTGAATTAAAATTAGGAACTCAAGAATTTCCAGAAATTTTAAAATCAACGCCTGGAGTTTACGCAACTAAATCCGGAGGTGGTTTTGGTGATGGTCGTATTAACTTAAGAGGTTTTGAATCAGACAACGTAGCTGTTATGATTAATGGTGTACCTGTAAACGACATGGAAAACGGTGCTGTTTACTGGAGTAACTGGGCAGGTCTTGCTGACGTAACTAGTTCTATGCAAGTACAACGTGGTTTAGGTGCTTCTAAAGTAGCGGTTCCTTCTATTGGAGGTACAATTAACATTATCTCTAAAACTACTGATATTGAAGAAGGTGGTTCTGTAGGTACTTCTATTGGTAACGATGGATACTTAAAATTCGGAGCAACATATTCTACAGGTTTAATGGATAATGGTTTTGCTGCTACAGTTTCTGCTTATAAAACAGATGGTAATGGATATGTAGATGGTACAGAATTTAACGCCGTATCTTACTTCGTAAACATTTCTAAGCAAATTGGTGAAGATCACAAATTAGCTTTTACTGCTTTTGGAGCGACTCAACGTCACGGACAAAGACAAAACAGACAATTAATCTCTACATATAGAGCAACAGATAGCGGAAAACGTTTTAACGCGGACTGGGGTTATAAAAATGGTCAGGTAACTCACCAAGAAGATAACTTTTACCACAAACCACAAATATCTTTAAATCACTATTGGGATATTTCAGATAAAACAACATTATCTACAGTATTATACGCATCATTCGGATCTGGTGGTGGAGGTGGTTACTCTGGAACTAACAAATTCGGTCTTGGTACAGATGGTGTTAGTGACTACAGAACTGGATTATATGGTCCTATAGATTTCGATAAAATTGTAGACGAAAATGAAGCACTAGGAGCTTATGGTTCAGAAACTATTTTAAGAGCGTCTCGTAACGACCACAACTGGTACGGTTTATTATCTACCTTAGATACTCAAATTACAGAAGATATCGTATTAATTGGAGGTGTAGATTTAAGAACTTACAAAGGAATTCACTTCTCTGAAGTAACAGACTTATTAGGAGGTCAGTTTTATGCAGATGATGCAGATGTAAATAACCCTAATGCAACTTACAAAGTAGGAGATAAATGGTCTTACTATAATGATGGTTTAGTAAACTGGTTAGGTGTTTTCGGTCAATTAGAATATTCTAAAGATGATCTTTCTGCTTTCGTATCACTTTCAGGATCTAATACATCTTACAAGCGTATCGACTACTTTAACTATTTAGATAGCGATCCAGATCAAGAAACAGACTGGTACGACTTTTTTGGTTATATGGCTAAAGGGGGTGCAAATTACAACTTAACAGACAATCACAATGTTTTTGCTAACATTGGTTACTTCGAAAAAGCAGCTGGTTTTGATGGTGTATTTATTGGTTACGATAACGAAAACATTAACCCAGATGCTGAAAACCAAAAAATCTTTAGTATGGAATTAGGTTATGGTTACAGATCTCAAAAATTATCTGCTAACATTAACTTATACAGAACATCATGGAATGATAGAACTGAAACATATACATATACAGAAAGTGATGGTACAAACGCAACAGCTAACCTTTTAGGGGTAAATGCAATTCACCAAGGTATAGAAGTTGACTTCACATACAGACCAACAGATAAATTAAGACTTACAGGTATGATGTCTTTAGGAGACTGGAGATGGGATAACAACCTAGAAGGTGTTGAAATTTATAACGAAGAACAAGAATTAATTCAAACTGTAGATTTATATATTGAAGATTTACATGTTGGTGATGCTGCTCAAACAACTTTTGCTTTAGGTGCTAACTATGAAATCATGGAAAACACTAACTTAATGTTAGATTATAACTTCTACGATAACTTATACGCAAATTTTGACCCTAGTGATAGAGGTACAGAAGGTGCTCCAGATGCATGGAAAGTTCCAGCTTACTCATTATTCGATTTAGGTTTATCTCACAACTTTGATATGGGACCATTCGATGTACGTTTATTAGGAAGAATGAACAACATCTTTAATGTAGAGTACGTATCTGATGCTAACGATGGTACTGGTTCTACATCTAGCACAGCTCTTGTATATTACGGTGCAGGTAGAACGTTTAGTATTGGAGCTAAGCTTAACTTTTAAAAAAAAATAGAATGAAAAAATTAGTATTTTTATTAGTAGCTGTAGGCGCAATGTTCACGAGTTGTGATCCTATGGAAGATATTTATAACGACCTTGATAGTGTTGATAATCCAATCGTTGGGAGTGTGGAATACACTTTAGTTGATGACGATTATGACGCTTTAGGATTAACCTATGGAACATTCGATTCAGATGATCAAGCAAAAGAATTAATTCCTGGATTCTTATCAGATACTTACCCAATTTGGGGAAAAGGATCTTCAGCATTTGTAACTTATGATTTATATAAATCAAACAGCATCAAATCTACAACTGCTTACACAGTAACAGAAGATGATTACGCTACATTAGGTTTCTCTTATGGTAACTTTGATAGTGATGGAGATATGACTACATTACTTATGTACAAATACCCAGATGCAGTAAGAGGTGATTTAGTTGAATTAACTTATTTATACTATGCGTCAGGTTCTACTACTGAAGTAACAAATAGTTTTGTAATGTTAGATTCTTGGGAAATGATTCTTGAGTTTGCTTATGATGATTATATCGCAATGGATCAAAGTTATGCTAACTTCTCAAACGAGGATGTAGCAGAATTCAATATCTCTATATACTTAAAATCATTATATCCTTACGCAATGGAAGGAGATAGTGTAGTAACTATGTATGAGTTATATGTAAGCGGAGCTGATAACGAGATGAATTTAGTACCTTATACTTTTGATGGTACATCTTGGAATGCAGTTTCATCTGTTATTTCTTCAACATTACAATTTGGTCATGACGGTACAACTTGGGTTCCTGATAATACGATAACTTACACATTAGTTTCTGCAGACTATACATATATGTCATCTCAATTATCTTCTGTTTCAGGTTATGAAACTCCTGCTTCTAGTATGGGTAACTATGGTAACTTTGATAGAAGAGAAGGTAATTCTGCATATTGGAGCTTAGAAATGATTGAAACTGCAATGGGAATCTTATTAGACTATAATGATCCAACGGCTGCTGATGATCAAAAATATTTAATGACTTACGACATCTATAATGGTTCTAATACTACCGAAAGTATGTCTTTAATAAAAACAGACGGAGTTTGGGTAATTAATGAATAATCCAATTTTCAACTTATAATAAGTAAAAAACCATGTAGAAATACATGGTTTTTTTACTTAAATTCTTATTATGAAATATTCATACTTATTTTTATTCGTATTATTTTTTACTTGCAGCAGTAGCGATGATGGTTTAACTACCGAACTTCCTATTGCAGTTAATGATGCTGTAAGTACACTAGAAAATACAGCAGTAACTATTAGTGTATTAAGTAATGATACGCTATTAAATAATGCTACACTGTCAGATTTCGATTCAACGTCTAATCAAGGGGCCATAATCACGGAGTTATTTGATAAATTGACCTATACACCTGCAGATAATTTTACAGGTACAGATACATTTACATACACCATTTGTGATGGATTTAGTTCTCCAAATTGTGTGACGGGAATTGTAACCGTTACCGTCACCGATGAAGGCACAGCAATTGCTGTAGATGATGAGTTTGTCGTTATAGAGAATTCAGTGACTATACTTGATGAATTCTTAAACAATGATTCTATTATTGATGGCGCAACGTTAGAATCTGTAGACACAACTTTAACACTCGGAACGGTTGTTATAAATGAAGACAATACAATTACTTACACTGCTACAAATGGTTTTATTGGAGAAGATACCTTTACATATACTATTTGTGATGATGATGATGTACAAGAATGTGCTACAGCAACAGTAACTATAAATGTAGTAGCAACTTTAAATTTTAATATTTCTTCATCTTTAGGAGATTATTATAATGGTGTTATTTTTACAGAAGATAGTGATTTAATGTTCGAGGAAATTTCTACTCATACAATAGAGATGCATACCACTATACTTACCTACACACAAAGACATCTATACTTATATAATGCAGATGCAGATTTAACAAATCAAGATAATGTTATTTTAATGTATACTGGTGAAAGTAGATATTGGGAAGAATATACTTCTGGAACAAATAGTTATTCGCCACAAACGTTTAATACAGAGCATATTTACCCACAATCTAAATTGTCTTCAGAAACTGCTGTTACAGATTTACACCATTTAAGAACTGCAGATGCAACAGTAAACAGCCAGAGAAGTAATTACTCCTATGTAGATGGATCTGGAAGTAATCAATTAATAGATAACACGTATTATCCAGGTGATGATTGGAGAGGAGATGTTGCTAGAATGGTTATGTATTTAAATATTCGTTACGGTGAGACTTTCACTAAGGTTGGTAGTTTGGAACTGTTTTTAGCTTGGAATATCGCAGATCCAGTATCGGAGTTTGAAAAACAACGTAATAATGTTATATATGCAGCTCAAGGTAATAGAAACCCGTTTATTGATAATCCATACATTGCTACTTTAATTTGGGGAGGTGAACCCGCAGAAAATATATGGGAGTAAAAAATCTATTCTTATAAAAGTTTTAAGGCGCTTCAATTGAAGCGCTTTTTTAATGAATTAAAATCACTATTTTTGTAACCTGAAACAAAATTATAAATTCATGTATAGTACCATTCTAAATTTACATTCCTATTGGGCTTTTTTAGTATTAGCCGTTTTAACTATCGCTACAATTAATAGTATAGTTAAATTTGTTGGTAAAAAGGAATATGGGCCTAAAGATTTTAGACTGGCTTTATTTACCATAATTGTATCTCACATTCAATTATTAATCGGAATCATATTATATGTGGTTTCTCCAAGATTATCTTTGTTTAGTGAATTAGGTATGGGTGGAGTTATGAAAGATGCAACGAGTAGATTGTATTTAGTAGAACATCCGGTTATTAATATTATCGCATTAGTATTCATTACAATGGGATATTCTAAACACAAAGCGAAATTATCGTCTAATGCTAAATTTAAAACCATTTCTATATTTTATACCATTGGTTTAATTCTCTTGTTATCTAGAATTCCATGGCATATGTGGTTAGGCATATAATAATATATAAAGCGACTTTTTAGTCGCTTTTTTTATGTTTATTTCTCTCTAATTAAATAGATATAAACCGGGAAATGGTCACTAAATCCATCAGTAAATCCTTCGTATCCAAAACTTCTAAAAGGATAACCTTTATATGTTCCCGTTTGTGTAATTAAATATTGAGCATTAAAAATACCTGCTTTATAAAACCTGTACGAACTAAAATCCTTGTCTAAGAGCGCATCACTCACTATAATCTGGTCAAATAGGCTCCATTTGTCGCGATAGGCTGTTGTACCAAAGCCATTGCTATAAAGTTGCTCCATGGGATTGTATAAGCCTTTTAAACCCACTTCAGCTTTATGCTTTTTAGTTTTTAAAACCGCTTTAAAACTATCGTTTGTAGGGTCATCATTAAAATCGCCCATACTAATTATTTTAGCATAGGGATTTACCGTTTGCAAGGAATCTATAATGTGCTTATTAAGTTTAGCAGCAGCAACACGTTTAGAATTACTTTTAGTCTCTCCACCTCGTCTGGATGGCCAATGGTTTACAATAATGAATAGTAAATCGTTTTCTAAAAGTCCGCTTACAACTAATTGGTCTCTGGTATAAATTGGTTTTCCTGTTATTTCATCTTTTAAATGAAGCGTGTAATTAGATGTCGCCGTTGGCGTAAATAATTTTTTCTGATATAGCAATCCAACATCAATACCGCGACGATCTGGCGAATTAAAATGAATTATGCCATAATCTCGATCTACCAATAACGAATCGTTAATAATATCTTCTAGAACACCACGGTTTTCTACCTCACATACGCCTAAAATTACAGGTGTATTATGCGTAATTTCTAAACCAATCTCAGAAATTACTCGGGCCATGTTTCTTGTTTTTTTAGCATAAATAATTGTACGATTTTCTGCCAATTCCATTATCGGACTACTTTGGTCAAATGTTATGGGGTCATCTTCTGCATCAAACATGTTTTCAAGATTATAAAAGGCTACAGTATGTATTGTAAATTCTCGATCTTGGGCATAAATAGCTATTATCTGCATTAAACAAAGTACCCATAAAAACCTCTTAAAATATGTTTTCATAAAAATAATTTATTCTTAAATATAGGTTTTTAAAAATAAATTTTTTAATTTAAAACTCCTTAAGTTATTGATAGCTAGAAAATTGTAGATTTTAATTTTGTTCTATGAAGCGTTATATTCTAGCAATACTCTGTTTTTTATGGTTTTTCCAATGTGTTTTTTCTCAGAAACAACACATATCTGGAAGCGTTAAAGATGCCATGTCTTTACAGCCACTTCATCACGTTTCTATATCAATAGAAGGTACTAACCTAGCTGCTGAAACAGATAGTTTGGGACTATTTAAATTAATAGATATTGATTTGTTAGGCGATCAGATTTTAAAAATTTCTAAACCTGGTTATCTAGATAAACGGTACCCTATAATTATTAATACAGGCGAGTCGTTGCATATAGACGATATGTTTTTGCGGGTAGATAAGACTGCAAATAAAGATTTATACACTATTGTATTATCTGATGATGAGTTAAATGACGATACAAGTGCAGCCGATAATATTTCAGGGTTATTACAAGCCACCAAAGATGTTTTCCAGCGTACTGCTGCTTTTGAATTTAGTAGTTCATTTTTTAAAATACGTGGTTTAGACTCTAGTGAAGGTAAACTTTTAATAAACGGCATAGAAATGAACACTTTGTTTAACGGAAGAATGCAATGGAGTAATTGGGGAGGTATAAATGATGTCTTAAGAAATCAGGAGTTTAGTTATGGTTTAGCAGCTTCTACGCTTAATTTTGGAGGTGTTTTAGGCACAACTAATATCAGTACACGCGCTTCTAAATACCGCACTGGCGGAAGATTAACCTATACCTCTTCCAACAGGAGTTATGCAAACCGATTGATGGCAAGTTATGCCTCAGGCTTAATTAAGAATGGTTGGGCTTATGCCTTGTCTATTGGTAGGCGTTGGGGAAATGAAGGGTATCAAGATGCTACATTTTACGATGCTAATTCGTTTTTTGTAACTGTTGAAAAACAACTAAATGCAACTCAAAGTTTAAATTTCACAGGATTTTATACGCCTAATCGGCGCGGAAAATCGTCGCCAAATACTCAAGAAGTATTCGATTTAAGAGATATAAAGTATAATGAATATTGGGGCAATCACAATGGTGAAAAACGAAATTCTAGAATTAAAGATGTTGCCCAACCTATTTTTATACTCAGCCATTTTTGGAATATAAATTCAGACACAGAACTTCAAACAAACCTCAGTTATACTTTCGGGAAACAAGGGCATAGCCGGTTGGATTATCCTGGCGGTGGAAACCCTAGTCCAGCATACTATCAGAAACTCCCGAGTTACTATCTGGCCGATACTTCTGGTCCCGATTATGGTAACGCTTATCTTGCCGAACAAGAATTTAAGCATAATGGTCAAATGGATTGGAATCGCATGTACGATGCTAATATTACTAATGCAAACCAAGGGCTAGAAGCGGCATATGTACACTATGAAGATCGGACAGATGATAATCAAATCACTCTAAATTCCATACTAAATACAACGTTTAATGAACACGTGTTATTTAGTGGTTCACTTAATTACTCATCATTAGTATCTGATAACTTTGCCGAAATTCAAGATCTTCTAGGAGCGTCTAGTTATTTAAATGTAGATGCTTTTGATGGTTGGCAATACGATTTACAACATCCTAATAGATTAGTAGGCAAAGGTGGAAAAATAAAATATAACTATACCATGTATGCTAAAGTTATGTCAGGCTTTGCTCAAATTCAAATCAAGCATAAAATCATGGATTATTTTGTGGCACTTCATGTAAATCATACAAATTATCAACGGGACGGATTGTTTCAAAATGAAGCTTTTAAAGACAATTCTCTAGGTGAGAGTGAGGCTTTAAATTTTTTCGGATACGGTTTAAAAGGCGGTGTTACCTATAAATTTTCAGCCAAACATGTGGTCAATTTTCATACCGCATATTTAAGTAGAGCGCCTAATATTAAAAACTCCTTTTCTAATCCAAGAGAAAATAATAATACAGTTAAAGACATTTCAGAAGAACATATTTTGGCTTTAGACGCAAGTTATATTTATCGTTCACGAATAATCACTTCTAAGTTAACAGGTTTTTATATTGATAAACGTGGGAGTAATGAAATCGGTTTTTATTATGCAGATGGATTAACATCTGCGGGAATCGAATTTAACGAGACTTCTGCATTTGTACAGGAAGTGTTACACAATGTTAATACCTTACATTTTGGTCTGGAATTAGGTGTTGAGGCAAAAATAACTTCTTCGTTTAAGTTAAAAAGTGCAGCCTCTTTTGGTCAATATACCTATAACAATAATCCCAATTTGTATTTAACCTCTTCAAGTTTTGTTACTCAAGATGGCTCTATAGATTTTGGCAAAGCTCAACTTCAAAACTATAAAGTTGCAGGTGGGCCACAAGCAGCATTTTCTTTTGGTTTTGAATATAGCGATCCCGAATATTGGTGGTTTGGTGCTACCGTAAATTATATGACAAATACTTATGTAGATGTGAGTCCGTTAACAAGAACCTCTAATTTCTATTTAGACGATGATGGGCTGCCCTTTAATGATTACGATGAAGTTGTTGCAAAACAACTCTTAAAACAAGAGCGGTTTGATGATTATGTCGTAGTAAATCTTATTGGTGGTAAGTCGTGGAAGCTCGATAAATACTATCTCGGATTATTTGTAAGCATTAATAACGTCTTAGATAATATATATAAAACAGGCGGATTTGAACAAGGTCGGAATGCCAACTATAGAGAGTTAAAAGCAGATAACGAAAATCCAATTCGTGTATTCGGACCCAAATATTGGTACGGAAGAGGTGCCACATATTTTGCGAATGTGAATATTAGATTTTAGTAAACATTAAATTTTTGAAGGATGAAAAGGAGAAATTATATACATAAAATTTGGAGTGTTTTACTTGTGGCAATATTAGTGTCTTGTGTTCAAGATGACGATTTTTCGGTACCTAATCAATTAAATGAAACAGAGCAAGACAAGGTTATTCAAATTCAGGATGGTCTTAAAAACGGTACGTTTAAAGAAATCTCTATAGAAGCTTTAAAAGAACAATTTGTGGCTGGTGAAGTTGTGCAATTTGCCTCAAATAGTGTGGTGAAAGGGTATGTAACGTCGTCAGATAAAACGGGAAATTTTTATAAAGAAATCTATCTTCAAGATCAACCAAGTCAGCCAACATCAGCTATAAATATAATCTTAAATCAAGTCGATTCGTATAATCAGTTTAATTTGGGTCGTGAAGTTTATATTGTATTACAAGATTTATATTTGGGAGAAACGGCTTCAGAAATTTTAGCCATTGGTGGGGCTGAAGATGGCAGTCGGGTAGATGTGCTTACAGAACATCAGATAAAAACGCATATGTTTCGGACTTCAGAAACTTTAGAGATTGTGCCATTAGAACTCAATTTTTCAGATATTAATGAAAATTATATTGGAATGTTTGTCGAAATTCATAATGTAGAGTTTCCGGAACATTTAGTAGGGCAATCGTATTTTAATGCTATAGATGATTTTGATACACAGCGTAAAATTCAACGTTGTGAAGGTTTTAGTTACGAGGAATTTATTTTAGAAACAAGCTCGTTTGCTGCTTTTAAAAATGAAATTTTGCCTGCTGAAAATGGCATTATAAAAGGTTTAATTTCTAAAAGTTATGGCGGAGACGATTTTGTGTTGGTTTTAAATGATACAGATGATGTAGAATTTACAGATTCGCGCTGTACACCATTAAATGCAGATGATTTTACCGTGATTTTTGAAGAAACATTCAATGACGCTACTGATGATGCTATTTTAGATACCGAAGGTTGGATTAACTTTTCTGAACGCGGTCAAGTCTTGTGGACCGAACAAATTTATAGTAAAAATGGGTATGCAGAATTTGGAACTTTTGGTGCTAACGATACCTCTAATGTGGCGTGGTTAATTTCTCCAGGTATATTTGTAGATGACAATATGAACGCATTACTAAACTTTAAAATGGCTCAACATCATTTAGATTCTGTGCGAAATACTGTCGATGTTTTAATCTCTACAGATTTTAATGGTACAGATGTGCTTAATGCAACTTGGACCGAAATAGACGCAAAAGTTCCCACTAAATATGATGAATGGTATGCCTTTAAAGATTCAGGATTAATAGATTTATCTATGTATTCCGGGACACTTTATATCGCCTTTAAAGTTACAGGTTCTGGCACAAACGAAGCTCTAGATGGCTCTTACCAATTAGATGATTTTAGAGTGTTAACAGAAAAGTAAATTATACGGCTTTGGGAACGTCTCTTAACAATAAATAGACTGGAAAATGGTCACTATACCCACCTTTGTATGTTTTTCCGACGTAGGTTCTAAAGGGCTGTCCTTTATATTTTCCTTTATATTGTTTTAAGAAATCGGCATCAAAAATATCTGCGGTTTGGAAATTATGTGTGCCCGGCTTATGGTCTAGAAAATTATGTGTTAACATAAATTGATCGAACACATCCCATTTAAATCTATAATTAATACTTCCGCGATTGTAAGACGTTAAACTTTCCATCGGATTAAAAAGCGCATTATTATTTACTAAAGCCTGTACACTTTCACTGGCAGAATTATCGTTAAAATCGCCCATCACTATAATCTTTGCATCGGGATTTTCTGCTTTTAAACCTTCAATAATTTCAGTGGCTTTATTAGAGACTTCCATACGTTTAGGTGCATTGGATTCTTCATTTTTTGAAGGCCAATGGTTCACTAAAAAATGCATAGGTTCACCATTAAAAACACCGGAAACACGTAAAATATCTCTGGTATAATCTGCAAGGCCATTATCATCAAACAACATAATAGAATATGGCGCAGAATCTGTAACTTCAAATTGTGTTGTATCATAAATTAAAGCCACATCAATACCACGCTCATCTGGAGAATCGTAATGTACAAAACTGTAAGGGATGTCTTTTAAATTTTCAGAATCTAAAAGATCTTGAAGCACTTTAGCATTTTCTACTTCTGCAACACCTACTATAGCAGGATGAGTTTCTGTTTCCTGCTTTCCAATGTTAGAGATTGCAAAGCCTAATTTAAACAATTTGTTTTCGTATCGTTTTAAGTTCCAGCGCTTATCCGATGTCGATAAAAAATCATTATCGTTTATATTAGGATCGTTGGTGATGTCGAATAAATTTTCTAAATTAAAAAAGGCAATAGTTTTCATGCAAATATGTAAATTTCTATGGCAAGGTAAGACTTCAAATGTAAAAAGGAATCTTAAAAATATAAAAATTAATCAGCGTACAATTCCGTAACTTTGTGCTTTAAATCAATTTATGCTAGAAAAAAAGGATATAAACTTAGAACGAGCAGTATTAATAGGTGTTATCACTAAAGATCAAGACGAAGAACAGTCTAAAGAGTATTTAGATGAACTTGAGTTTTTAACCTTTACTGCAGGTGGTGAAGTGGTAAAACGATTTACTCAGAAAATGGAAGTGCCAAATCCTAAAACATTTATTGGGACAGGAAAAATGGCCGATGTTCAGCAATTTATTGAAGATAATGATATTGGAACAGCTATTTTTGATGATGAATTGTCTTCTGCTCAAGAACGAAATATAAGTAAAATATTAAATTGTAAAGTCTTAGATCGGACCAATTTAATCTTAGATATTTTTGCACAACGGGCACAAACTAGTTATGCAAGAACGCAGGTAGAGTTAGCCCAATGCGAATATTTATTACCACGTTTACGAGGGATGTGGACACACCTTGAACGCCAAAAAGGGGGAATAGGAATGCGTGGTCCTGGGGAAACCGAGATAGAAACAGATAGACGTATTGTAAGAGAACGTATCGCTTTATTGAAAGCCAAAATTAAAACCATAGACAAGCAAATGTCTGTACAACGCGGAAACCGTGGTGCTATGGTTCGTGTGGCTTTAGTAGGGTATACCAATGTTGGGAAATCGACGTTAATGAACGTTATTAGTAAGAGTGATGTGTTTGCAGAAAACAAATTATTCGCGACTCTAGATACTACGGTTAGAAAAGTAGTGATACATAACTTACCGTTTTTATTAAGCGATACCGTTGGATTTATTAGAAAATTACCAACGCAATTGGTAGATTCTTTTAAAAGTACGTTAGATGAAGTTCGCGAAGCAGATTTGTTACTACATGTTGTAGATATTTCGCATCCTAATTTTGAAGATCATATTGCTTCAGTAGAAAAGATTTTAGGTGAAATACAAGGTGCAGATAAACCAACGATAATGGTTTTTAACAAAATTGATGCGTATAAAGCAGAACCTTTTGATGAAACCGACTTGCAAGAAGTTAGAAATTCTACACACTATTCGTTAGACGAATGGAAGCGCACATGGATGAATAAACTTGGCGATAATGCCTTGTTTATTTCTGCATTAAATAAAGAAAATTTAGAAGATTTTAGAAAGCGTGTTTACGATGAAGTTAGAGAAATTCATGTTACACGTTTCCCTTATAATCATTTCTTATATCCGGATTACGATGATTTAGATTTGAGTGAAGAAGAATAATAAAGAATGCGCTATTTAGCGCATTTTTTTATGCCTTTTTTTGTGATGTTAAACTAACCGTTCAAAAATATATTTCTGTAACTTGTACGTAACAAAAAGAATTATCTAAAATAATATGTCAAAACTTCGCCATAGAAATGTTAGTACAGAAGGTTCCAATGCATTTACAGGAATAGAATTAAAAGCAGCCGAAGATCATGCAGCTGGATTAACTGCTGTAAAAGTAGCTTTGGGTCATGTTTTTAAGGAAATGGGTGTTGTAAGGTCTCTAAAGACCTTATCGCATATGAATCAGATTGATGGGTTCGATTGTCCGGGTTGTGCATGGCCAGATCCCGAAAAACGGTCTAAACTAGGGGAGTATTGCGAGAATGGAGCAAAAGCTTTATCTGAAGAAGCGACAAATAAAGAGGTCGATGCTAATTTTTTTAAACAACATTCTGTCGAAGATATTTCAAAATGGACCGACTATAAAATCGGCAAAAGTGGACGTATTACACAACCCATGATTTTAAAACCAGGATCGGTTTACTACGAACCCATAAGCTGGAAAGATGCCTATCAGGTGGTTGCAGAACATTTATACAAATTACAATCTCCTAACGAAGCTATTTTCTATACTTCTGGGCGTTCTAGCAATGAAGCCGCTTTTTTATATGGCTTATTTGCTAGAGCTTTTGGAACTAATAATATGCCAGATTGTTCCAATATGTGTCACGAATCTAGTGGTGTTGCACTTTCGGAAACTTTAGGCATTGGAAAAGGATCTGTGAAGCTGGAGGATTTTGATAAAGCCGATGTGGTTATAGTTATCGGACAAAATCCAGGAACTAACCACCCCAGAATGTTATCGGCTTTAGAAAAATGTAAAGCAAATGGCGGATATGTAGTAAGTATAAACCCGTTAGCGGAAGCTGGATTAGTACGGTTTAAAAATCCGCAAGAAGTCTCAGGAATTATTGGAAACGGGCACACATTAGCAGACCATCATTTACAGGTTCGAATTAATCAGGATGTTGCGTTATTGAAATTAATTCAGAAAAAATTAGCAACCTTAGATGCTGTAGATCAAATGGTTTTCGACCATCAATTTATTTCACAATATACTGAAGGTTATGAGGCTGTATTATCAGAGTTAAACACTTATTCGGAAGCAGCATTGTTAGATATATGTGGAGTAGACGAAAAAGAAGTAGATGCGGTGGTGTTACTGCTAGCCAAGTCTAAGAACATTATAATATGTTGGGCTATGGGATTAACTCAACACAAAAATGGCGTAGATAATATTAAAGAATGTGTTAATCTGTTATTGTTAAAAGGAAGTTTAGGTAAACCAGGAGCAGGAACTTGCCCGGTACGTGGCCATAGTAATGTTCAGGGCGACAGAACTGTGGGGATTATGCATTATGTATCTAAAACGTTTAATGAAGCGGTTAAAACCACTTTTGGTTTTAATCCGCCAGAAGATATGGGTTACGATGTGGTTAAGGGCATACAAGCCATGTATAACAAGAAAGCAAAAGTGTTTATGGCCTTAGGTGGTAATTTTGTTTCTGCGGCTTCAGATACAGAATACACTGCAAAAGCAATTCAAAATTGCGAGCTTACCGTTCAAATTAGTACCAAACTAAATAGAAGCCATTGCATTGTAGGGAAAACAGCTTTAATCTTACCAACATTAGGTCGCTCTGATCAAGATGTAATCAATGGAAAACAACGTCATTTTACAGTCGAAAATAGTATGGGAGTTGTGCATCAATCTAAAGGATTTTTACATCCCATTTCTGAAGATATAAAAAGCGAACCAGATATTATTGGAGGTATTGCTGATGCTTATTTTAAAGGTAATCATCCTGTTAACTGGACATTGTTAAGTAGTGATTATGATTTGCTACGCGAAAAAATGGGGCAAGTTGTTCGCGGTTTTGAAAATGTAAATACTAAATCGAAAGGTAGAGGCTATTATTTGCCTAATAATGTTCGGGATTTAGATTTTAGTCGTCTACCAAATCAGAAAGCAAAATTTACAATCACTGAATTACCAATACACGATTTAAAAGCGGATGAATTTTTATTGATGAGTATTCGTTCTCACGATCAATTTAACACCACCATTTATGGTTTAAACGACCGTTATCGCGGTGTGTATAATGAAAGACGTGTTTTGTTTATGAACGAGGCAGATATGAAACGTTACGATTATAAAAAGTTCGATGTGGTTAATTTAAAAAGTAATTATAAAGGCCAGGAGCGTAGCGTCTTTCAATTTTTAGTGATTCCTTATAATATTCCTGAAGGAAATTTAGCAGCATATTATCCAGAAACGAATCCGTTAATTCCTATTGACGAATTTGCTGTTAAAAGTAATACGCCAATAAGTAAATCTGTAAAAGTAACAGTGGAGAAAAGTATAACATTATAAAAAATAAAAAGGGCTTCAATATCATATTGAAGCCCTTTTTTGAAATAAATATTTTCTTTAAGATTAGAAACCGTAGCTAAGACCAAATGTCCAGTATGATTGTAAATCATTATCTACATCATCTAATGTAGTTGATGTTCCTTCAGAAATAGCATAGTTATATGCTTCTTGTCTGTTTCCTCTTAATCCGAATTCAAAACCAAGTCCGATACCTTTCCAAACCGTGTATGAAAGTCCGTTTGTCCAAGTCCAGTTTGAATAATTAGAATCTTCGTAAGATTGGAATAAAGATAAATTAGATTTTACTTTTAACTTTCCAAAAGCTTTATTGTAGTCTGCTACAATTTTAGCACCTAAAGAAGATTCGTATTCTGAATCACCATTACTAAATACAAAGTTGTAGTTTAAAGGATGAGCAACTACTACTAATTCTGAAATTGGTGTCCACGTAATACCAACACCTAAGTCTAAGTATCCTGGATCGTTAAAGTTGTTTAAAAGAGTTGTTCTGTACTCTGCTAAACCAGAAGCAGCTAATTTATCACTTAATTTATAACCGTAAAGTGATGTTATAGTAAATACGTCTGTTGCTTGACTGTAGTCATCATCGTCGGTATCGTCATCTTTATCATCAAATTTTACCCAGCTAAGGTTAATGTTTGCATTAGTGTACCAGAAAAAGGTGTCTCTGTTTAATTTAGCGTAAGGATTTACAGTTATTGTAATGTTTCCTGCAGAATTGTTTGGTGTTTCTTGAGGGTACCAATTACTGAATTCTGATAAGTTAGCACCAATGGTACCAAAAGCACCATAATGCCATCCTGGATAAGAATCAATTTGTGATTTTAATGCGTTTACTTCAGATTGAAGTGCATTTATAGAATCCTGTTTAACACTTTTTAGACTCTGTAATTCTTCTTTAGTTTGAGAAAAAGATACTGTAGCTACCAATAAAAGGCAAATTGTTAAAATTCTTTTCATAATTTTATTATTTTCATAATTTAAGTTGCAAACTTATAACCTAGATTTTCAAAATGAAAGTAAAATCTTATTTTCTTTTGTATAAAGGCACACTTGAACATGCTTCTCCAAACATTATGGATCGGGCAAATGGTCGTAATTTGTTAGAAATCATCACGTAAGCACTTTCTGGGACAGGTTTTTTTGAACACCCTTTTATAATAACAGGAGCATCTTTATAGTCAGAAAGATCTAAATTAGAGATGATATCTTGATAGATTGCAGTTTCTAATTGGTTTAAGTTGCCTAAAATTGTTCTTTTAGAATACGGTTCTAGCTCAAATGTAATTAACATATACGCCCAAGAGGGTACTATGGCGTCTGTACTACATGTTAAAGCCACATATGCATTTTGGTATTGCTCCCAATTATGCGCTGTAACTTGAGCTCTAAAATCTGTTTCACGAAGCACTAAACCTTCTAGAAGCCAGTCTTTAATATCTATTAAAATTCTAGCTCCTGGCGGATAATAGTCTTCAAGATCTAAAACCTTTAGTTTACTATTTGCGACTCTATTTATAATATCTTCTGCCATACATTAAAGCATGCCTAATTCTAATTTAGCTTCTTCACTCATTAAATCTTGACTCCATGGTGGATCGAATGTGATTTCTACTTCTGCATCTTTTACCATATCTAAAGACTTTACTTTTTCTTCAACCTCTAAAGGTAAAGTTTCAGCAACAGGACAATTAGGAGTTGTTAACGTCATTAATATTTTAACTTCCGCATCTTCATTTACAAATACATCGTAAATTAATCCTAACTCATATATATCTACTGGAATTTCCGGATCGAATATGGTTTTTAAAACCTTAACGATTTTTTCGCCTAAAACGGCTGTATCTAATTCTTCACTCATTTAACTAAGTTGTGTTTGGTATGCAATGGCATACATTTTTAATTGTTTAATCATACTAACTAGACCATTTGCACGCGTAGGTGATAAATGTTCTTTTAAACCAATTTTATCTATAAAATCTGTATTGGCATCTAGTATATCTTTAGGGTGCTGATTTGAAAATGAACGAATTAAAATCGCTATAATCCCTTTGGTGATTATGGCATCGCTATCTGCGGTAAAAATAACTGCATTATCTTTCATTTCTGCATGTACCCAAACTTTACTCTGGCAGCCTTTAATCAGGTTGTCGTCTGTTTTATATTCTGTCTCGATTAATGGTAAGGTTTTACCTAAATCAATCATATATTGGTAACGTTCTTCCCAATCTTCAAACATTGAGAATTCGTCTATAATATCGTTTTGTATGTCTTGTATCGTCACGGTTCTAATTTTATCAAAATTACTTATTGTAATATATTATTTTACGGTTTTGGCCAATTCTAAAATATAATCAACTAAAGGTTTAATGTTTACATTCGGGTTGTTGTGATCGAATTCTGTTGTGCTATAAACAGTGTCGTCTTCAATCACTTTTAGCTTGGCAGCTGCAGCTCCGTCATGTGCACGTTTCATGGAAGGTGCTTCTAAAGCGGGTAATGTATTTAAATCTATAGCATGCAAATCTGCCATTAAAATATCCCATTCTGCCTTAGAGATTGTTCTTGTCTTATCCGGACCTTGCTGTGCGGTTTTAACAAGAATGACTTGATCTTGTAGTTTTATTTCTAGAAAAGAACCTCTAGTAATGGCTGTGTATTCTATTAAAACATCGTTCTGAGCTGTAACAGCACTATTTTTAGTTACGCCGCAAGCTGTACATAGAATAATACTTAATACTAGTGTAATGTGTTTCATAACTTAAAATTGATACTAGAAAATTACAAAAAAGAAGTTAAACAGTATTTAAGATAACATCATTTTAGCTTTTTTAACACCTGAAACTAAAGCGTCTACTTCAGATTTTGTATTATAGAACGCAAATGAAGCTCTTACAGTACCCGGAATCTTATAGAAATCCATGATAGGTTGAGCACAATGGTGACCTGTTCTAACAGCAATTCCTAATTTGTCTAAAATAGTACCCACATCGTAAGGATGAATGCCTTCTAAATTGAAAGAAATTACAGAGGTTTTATGTTTAGATGTTCCGTAAATTTTCAAGCCTTCTATTTCTAGAAGTTTTTCCGTGGCATAATCTAAAAGTTCATGCTCATATTTGGCAATGGCATCAAAGCCTATAGCGTTCATATAATCTATGGCAGCTCCAAAAGCAATCCCGCCACAAATATTAGGTGTCCCCGCTTCAAATTTATGAGGTAGGTCTGCGTAAGTGGTTTTATCAAAAGTCACTTCAGCAATCATCTCTCCACCTCCTTGATATGGCGGTAATTTTTTTAACCAAGTTTCTTTCCCGTATAGCATACCTTCTCCTGTAGGACCACACATTTTATGTGCAGAAGTCACGTAGAAGTCGACATCTAAATCTTGCACATCTGGTTTAATATGTGGGCAAGATTGTGCACCATCTACTAAAACAGCAGCGCCTACAGCATGCGCTTTTTCAATAATATATTCTATAGGATTAATGGTTCCTAAAGCATTCGAAATATGGTTAACAAAAACCAATTTAGTGTTTTCAGAAAGCAATTTGTCATATTCAGACATGATTAACTCGCCTTCCAAATTCATAGGAATAACTTTTAGTGTTGCTCCTGTACGTTCGCATAACATTTGCCAAGGCACAATATTGCTATGATGTTCTAGGGCAGAAACAATAACCTCGTCTTCTTTTTTTAATAGGCTAGAGAAGCCATTAGCAACTAAATTAATTCCGTGAGTTGTTCCTGAAGTAAAAATAATTTCATGTGTGTGTTTAGCATTCACATGTTTCTGAATTTTTATTCTTGCCTGCTCGTAAGCATCTGTAGCTTCTTGGCTTAAAGTATGTACACCACGATGTATGTTTGCGTTGTAGTTGCTATAATAATCTACAATAACATCGATAACCTGTTTAGGGGTTTGTGATGTTGCTGCATTATCTAAATACACTAAAGGTTTACCATTAACTTCTCTGTTAAGTATTGGGAAATCTTGTCTGATGTGTTCAACGTTAAACATAATATTTGTTTTAGCCCAGATAGAGGCAGTTGTTGGAGCTCTTTTTCAAGTATGCGAGAAAAAAGCGACTGCCGAAAGCTGGAATTAGCTTCTAATTTTAAAGATCGAATCCTAGATTTACACCTAGTTTCTCTGCTATAATTTTAGTAATACGTGTTTTAATTTCAGGAATTTTAACAGATTCTAAGACGTTGTTACTAAAAGCGTACATTAATAAGGCTTTAGCTTCTTTTTCTGGAATACCACGAGAACGCATGTAGAACATCGCACTTTCGTCTAACTGACCAATAGTACATCCGTGAGAACATTTTACATCGTCTGCAAAAATTTCTAATTGTGGTTTACTATTAATAGTCGCTTTGTCGCTTAATAAAATATTATTGTTAGACTGGAATGCATTTGTTTTTTGCGCTTCTTTATTAACAACTACTCGTCCGTTAAATACACCTGTACTATTGTCTGCAAAAATACCCTTATAGTCTTGGTGACTTTCACAATTTGGTTCAATATGGTGTACTAGCGTATTATGATCTACGTGTTGTTTGTCTCCAATAATAGTAATTCCATTTAAAGTAGAATCTATACGTTCTCCGTTTTGATAAAAGTGCAAGTTATTTCTCACAAGTTTACCTCCAAAAGAAAAGGTATGTACAGATACATGACTTTCTTGCTTCTGATTAGCAAATGTATTATCTATTAATGATGCATGCTTATTATCGTTCTGTAGTTTGTAATAATCTACAATGGCACGTTTATTTGCGAAAATTTCGGTAACCGAATTGGTTAAAACCGGATTGTCTGTTAAACTTTGATGACGCTCGATAATTTGTACATGACTATTTTCGTCTACAACAATTAAGTTTCTTGGTTGAAGCATTACGGCTTCTTCAGAACCTGTAGAGAAATGTAAAATTTGAATTGGTTTATTAACCAATTTATTTTTCTTGATATGAATATATGCACCTTCTGTAGCGAAAGCCGTGTTTAATGACGTAAGGCCATCTTTTTCGGCAATTTTATTGAAATAGTTTTCAATAACTAAGCGATACTTAGGATTGTTAAGTGCGCTAGACATTAAGCATACATCAAATCCGTCGTGTGTGGTTTGAGATAAATGCGAAGAATATTTTCCATCTATAAAAATAATTTTATAGGTGTCCATTTCATGCAACATATACGACTTTACCTCACTAAATTCTAACGCATTTTCATGTTTAGGGAATACACTATAGTCTTTTTTTAAAACACTATTTAATGATGTGTATTTCCAAGCTTCGTCTTTTTTAGTAGGGAATCCGTTTGTCTCAAATATTTTGATAGCCTCATTTCGTATTTCATGCACTGGGGCATCGACATCGATTCTATTTTCGAATGCCATAAACGAAGACACTAATTTTTCTTTTAAATCCATTTGTCTTGTGTTGTTAGTGTATTGCATTTAAGTTATGGTGTAACACCGTAACTATTTACTAAATACAGTTCACTACTATTTAAGCGTTCACTTCTTCTTTAATCCAATCGTAACCTTTTTCTTCTAATTCGTGTGCTAATTCTTTACCACCCGATTTTACAATACGACCGTTGTACAATACGTGTACAAAATCTGGAACGATATAGTCTAATAAACGTTGATAGTGTGTAATTAAAACAACAGCATTATCCTTGCTTTTTAATTTGTTAACACCACTAGCAACAATACGAAGTGCATCGATATCTAAACCAGAATCTGTTTCGTCAAGAATAGCTAATTTAGGTTCTAACATAGCCATTTGGAAAATTTCGTTACGTTTCTTTTCTCCTCCAGAAAATCCTTGGTTAAGAGAACGTGATAAAAATTTTCTGTCGATTTCTAATAATTCAGATTTTTCACGAATTAACTTCAACATTTCGTTAGCTGGCATATCTGGTAAACCTTTAGCTTTACGAGTTTCGTTAATTGCAGTTTTTATAAAATTAGTTACAGAAACGCCAGGAATTTCTACTGGATATTGAAACGATAGAAATATACCTTTGTGTGCGCGTTCTTCAGCAGATAACTCTTCAATATTTTCTTCGTCAAAGAAAATCTCACCATCAGTTACTTCATATTCTTCTTTTCCTGCGATTACTGATGATAATGTACTTTTACCAGATCCGTTAGGTCCCATAATAGCATGAACTTCTCCAGGTTTAACCTCTAGGTTAATACCTTTTAAGATGGCTTTATCTTCTACGCTTGCGTGTAAATTATTAATCTTTAACATTACTCTATATCTTAGTTATTGATGTTCTAAATTTTTATTGTGTTTTCGTCTTGTGCTTTGGGCTGACTAACAGTTATAATATCTGTTATTTCAATTTGCAATGGCCAACCTTCTTCACCTTCTGGTTTTATTGTTATGATGCCTTTAATTTGCACAGGAACCATATCTGTATCTTCTTTTTTAAACACATTTACTTTGGTGTTTAATTCGTGCATTTTGGCATTAATAATAACGCCATAAATATCGTCTTTAGTTTGTAACACCGCAGCATCTGCATAATACACAAAATCACCTTGAATTAGCTGAGCAGTATGTTGTTCTGCTAACGCTGATTCTGAAGCTGATTTGCTTTCACTTTTACAGCTTACAAAAAGTAAAATACAAAGTAGTAAAACAAGTGTTTTTTTCATATTTAAGACGTGTGTTGTATTAACCTACAGATCCTTCTAAACTAATTTCTAATAGTTTTTGAGCCTCGACAGCAAATTCCATTGGTAATTTATTCAAGACGTCTTTACTAAATCCATTTACAATTAAAGCAATGGCTTTTTCTGTATCGATACCACGTTGGTTACAATAGAAAATTTGATCTTCACCAATTTTACTTGTTGTAGCTTCGTGTTCTATCTGTGCGGTTTTATTTTTAGCTTCAATGTAAGGAAATGTATGTGCACCACATGCGTTACCCATTAGTAAACTATCACATTGCGAGAAGTTACGTGCATTGTCTGCGCGTGAACCAATTTGAACTAATCCTCTGTACGAATTCTGAGATTTACCTGCAGAAATACCTTTACTAATAATAGTCGATTTAGTGTTTTTACCTAAATGGATCATTTTAGTACCCGTATCTGCTTGTTGGTAGTTATTTGTTACTGCTATCGAGTAAAATTCACCAACAGAGTTATCTCCTTTTAAAATACAACTTGGATATTTCCATGTTACTGCACTACCTGTTTCTACTTGTGTCCAAGAGATTTTAGCATTTTTCTCGCATAAACCACGTTTGGTTACAAAGTTGTAAACACCACCCTTCCCTTCAGCATTTCCTGGGAACCAGTTTTGTACTGTAGAATACTTAATTTCTGCATCGTCCATAGCAATTAGCTCTACAACGGCAGCATGTAATTGATTTTCGTCACGACTAGGCGCAGTACAACCTTCAAGGTAACTTACATAACTTCCTTCGTCTGCAACTAAGAGGGTGCGTTCAAACTGACCTGTACCACCTTGATTGATTCTGAAATATGTAGACAATTCCATCGGACAACGAACGCCTTTAGGAATGTAACAGAAAGAACCATCACTAAATACAGCTGAGTTTAAAGCAGCGTAATAATTATCTTTCTGAGGAACAATTGTTCCTAAATATTTCTTTACTAATTCTGGATGTTCTTTGATCGCTTCTGAAATAGACATAAATATAATTCCTTTCTCAGACAATGTTTTTTTGAATGTTGTTGCAACAGAAACAGAATCTACAACAATATCCATAGCCACGTTATTCATCTTCTTCTGTTCGTCTACAGAAATTCCTAGCTTTTTATACATAGCTAGTAAGTCTGGATCTACATCGTCTAAAGTTTTATTAGGGTCTACCGATTTTGGTGCAGAATAGTATGCAATAGATTGAAAATCTGGTTTAGCATAATTCACATTAGCCCAATCTGGTTCTTCCATCTCTTGCCATGCACGAAAAGCTTCAAGTCGCCATTCGGTCATCCATACGGGCTCTTCCTTTTTAAGGGAAATAGCTTTTACTATGTCTTCATTTAGACCAATAGGAAAAGTGTCTGATTCAATATCAGTATAAAAACCATATTCGTATTCTTTGGTTTTTAATTCTTCTCTTAAGTCGTCCTCTGTATACTTACTCATGTTTGTTTAATATTATAAAGTGTAAAAGTTAGAAGTCATAACGCGTATGCCTTTTAGTAACTTTAAAACTTATTTTGTTATAGTGAAAAACTTTCTCCGCAACCGCAAGTTCTGTTTGCGTTAGGGTTGTTAAACACAAAGCCTGTACCGTTTAAACCTCCGGAATATTCTAGAGTTGTTCCTATTAAGTACAAAAAGCTTTTCTTGTCTACAATAATTTTTACACCATTGTCTGTAAAGACTTTATCTTCTTCTAGTTGTTCTTTGTCAAACTTTAAATCGTAAGACAATCCAGAACAACCACCGCTTTTTACACCTACACGTACATAGTCGTTAGTTGCGTCATAACCATCATCTGTCATTAGTTCAATGACTTTCTTTTTGGCTGTATCTGATACTTTTATCATAAATTAAATATATTAATTCTAAAGTGATTGCAAATATACAATTTAAGTAGGGTTTTACCATACAACCTTACATTATATTAACTAATACTAAGATTGATTTTAGTTATTGCATTTTTAATTGGTGTATAGAACGAAATTTACTTTTATTTCACAACCAATAAACTTTTATGTATTCATTATAAAGAGCAAGCTGTATGCTTGCTTATCTTTAAATTTATATGCTTAAAATTCTGTAAACGTGGTTTTTATGTTTTTTTTAATTTTTGAATGCAAGTATTTTATTGGGTTTTATCTTAACAATTTTTAGTCTAAATTCATTTTGTTATAGTGTGTTTTTTTATTCAAATTTCCTTTATTTAGGGATGAAATCTTACGGTTTTATGGTGTAATGTTTGTAGTTGTATTTGGTTAAGTGGTAATCTGATGATAAAAAACATGACTTTTGTCATAAGTTTATAACTTTTATCTTTTTATGTAAAGTTCTGTTTGAGTTTAAGACTGGTTGTGTAATAATATTTTTCTAAAGCCATAAATTATAAAATCAAGTGGTTCATGTAGGTGTATTTATAAATAAGCTTCTTATTTTTGCAGCATGATAGAAGATAAAAATCAAGAACGTACAGATTTAAGTCAATTAGGTGAATTTGGACTTATAGATCATTTAACTAAGCATTTTGAAATTAAGCAAGAGTCTACAATTAAAGGTATTGGTGACGATGCTGCTGTCTTGGAGTTTAAAGATAAGCAAGTGGTTGTAACTACAGATTTATTGGTAGAAGGTGTGCATTTTGATTTGAGTTATATGCCGTTAAAACATTTAGGTTATAAGGCTGTAATTGTAAATTTATCTGATGTGTTTGCTATGAATGCAGATGCAACCCAGATTACAGTATCTATAGCCATGTCTAATCGTTTTCCGTTAGAAGCTATTGAAGAATTGTATGCGGGTATTGAAACTGCTGCTAAGCTATACGGTGTAGATGTTATTGGCGGAGACACCACCTCGTCTACAACTGGATTATTAATTTCTGTGACGGCAATAGGAACCGTGTCTAAGGAAGATGTTGTGTTACGTAATGGAGCAAAACCTAACGATTTGTTAGTGGTTACTGGAGATATAGGTAGTGCATATATGGGGCTTCAAGTCTTAGAGCGCGAAAAAGAAGTGTTTAAAGTGAACCCGAATAGCCAGCCAGATTTAGAGCCGTATACTTATATTATAGAGCGTCAGTTAAAACCTGAAGCACGTCAAGATATTGTTAAATTACTGAAAGAATTAGAAGTTAAACCCACGTCTATGATTGATATAAGTGATGGGTTGTCTTCAGAAATTATACACTTGTGTAAGCAAAGTAAAGTGGGTTGCGATTTATACGAAAACAAAATTCCGTTAGACCCGCAATTAATTAGTACGTGTGAAGAATTTGATATTGATGCTACTACTGTCGCTTTAAGCGGAGGGGAGGATTATGAATTGCTGTTTACAATATCTCAAGACGATTTTCCAAAAATAAAAGCCAATCCTAATTTAACAGTCATTGGTTTTATGACCGAAGAACATGCCGGAATGCATTTGGTTACTCGTGCAGAAACCAAAATTCCTTTAAAAGCACAAGGTTGGAATGCTTTAAATGATCAGACTAATCAAGAATCTTAATAATTAGTGAAATGATGGCTCAGAATACGTTCGATTTTTTAATCGTGCTTGTTTTGAGCTATGTATTCTGTTTAAGATAGTATTGATTTCTTTAAATTTGGGAGTCAATTCAACTAAGTTGCCGTTGCTGTAAGTTGTTAATTCGCGATTACAGTGTTTGCACTTGTATTCCTTAACATGATGTGTAACTTGTTTGGTTACTTCGTAACTATGACCAAAAATATTACAATACAGTTTAGGTAGTGATCCTTTTTTTTGAGTCGGATTTTCCATAAGTTAATCTTTTAGAGTAATTAAACTTATAAAAAAAAATCATATAATCGATAAAAAGCATATTTATTCGATGAAATTTGTTAAATTTTGTAGGGTTTCACTTTCATTTTCTATGTAACTCATGTGTCCTCCCGGTAATGCTACCAATTCTACATCTGTATTAAGGGTTTGCTTAATAATGGTTTCTGGATCTAAAACAGGATCGTTATTACCGTAAATAATCATTTTTTTATAAGGAGAAAAATGGAATAAAACTTCTAAGTCTTGTCTTACCTTCATGCCTTCTTGTGCGGCAATGTAACCTTGTAGTGGTGTTCTTAATGCTTCACTTTTTAGCCAATCAATATCTTTGGCAAATGTTTTAGTGTTTTCTGGTTTAAATAAATTAGCGATAGACATTTTTACCATGGATTTGTAATTGCGTTTTACAACTTCAATCGCTCTATTTCGTAAATCTAATCGTTCTGGAGAATCTGTTTTAGCGGTCGAATTCATTAGTACCAAGCCTTTAATATTATCGGGTAAGCGTTCAGCTAAAACTAATGATACATAACCACCCATAGAGTGGCCCACAATATAATAGCGTCTTATTTTTAAATGATTCAAAACAGTTTGTACAGCATCGGCCATCATATCCATGGTGTGAATGTAACCAATGCATGCTGTATCTCCGTGTCCTAGTAAGTCAATGCAAATTACACGATGTTTTTTTGCCAGTTCAGGAGCTATCCGTTTCCACATGCTGCTGTTTTCTAAAAAGCCATGAAGTAGAATAATTGCAGTGCCCTTGCCTTGGTCGCTAAAATATATAGGAGAACCTTTATGTTGTAAAATCATATGTAATAAATGTTAAAACAAAGGTAGTAATCATTGCCTAATTTTCATCTAATAATATAAAGTAGGTGGTCTTTTACATAATAATTAGTTTTTATTGGATTACGAAATCGCTTGAGTGACTAACGTTACATTTTATTAAAAGAATTTGGTTCAAATTTGTGTAGAAACTAAGAGGTACAATGAAAAGAATTATAGTAATTGGTGGGCTGTCTGCAGGACCATCTGCAGCAGCGAAAGCAAGAAGAGAAAATGAACAAGCCGAAATTATTTTGTTCGAAAAAGGGGCTAATATAAGTTATGCGACTTGTGGTATGCCTTATGTTTTTTCTGGAGTTATAGAGAGCAGAGATAATTTATTAGTCGTAAAACCAGCGTTGCTTAAAACACGATTTAATATTGATGTCCGTTTAAACGAAGAAATCATAAGAATAAATACCAAAGAGAAAATTGTTTACACCGAAACCGATGGTTACAGATACGATACGCTTGTTTTTGCGACAGGAGCAAGTTCTGTGGTGCCACCAATAGATAATGTGAAATTGGCACAAGGTTGGTCTACGTGCCGCTCTATGGTCGATTTTGATAAGATTACAAACGAAGGACTTACTAGTAATTCAAAACACATTACAGTTGTTGGAGGAGGATTGATAGGTGTTGAAGTTGCTGAAAATTTAAAAGAAGCCGGGAAAAATGTCACTTTAATAGAAGGTGCTCCGTTTATTTTAAATATGTGGGAGAAAAAGTTTGCGAAATTTGGAGAGGCGGTTCTTGTTTCAAAAGGGATAGAAGTCTTGTCTAACACTTTTGTGTCTAAATTTGATATCGATAAAGATGGTAAAATTTTAGCAGTGATTACAAGCGATGGAAAACGTATTCCAACCGACTTTGTGGTTCTAAGTGCTGGAATTAAGCCCAACACCCAGTTACTTTTAGATGAAGGAGCAGAAGCAATTGGTAATGGCGCTTTAAAAGTAAATGCCTTTATGGAAACCTCTATTAAAGATGTGTTTGCCGCTGGCGATAATATTTCAATTAAAAACGTACAAACTAACGAAGATGATTATTTCCCATTAGGAACGCATTCCAATAAGGCAGGTCGTGCAGCAGGATCGAATGCTGTTAATGGAAATATAGCGTTTAAAGGTGCTTATAAAACAGCAATAGTTAAGGTGTTTGATTATACTTTAGCAAGAACAGGTATGAACGCTTCGGCCTTAAAGAAAAAAGGTATAGATTTTAAATCTGTTTTAGTGCTTGCAGGTTCTACGCCTAGTTATTACCCAAATCCGAAAGATTTAATTATAGAATTGTATTATAGTCCGAAAACAGATGAGATTTTAGGCGCAGAGCTTTTTGGTGAATATGGAGTAGATAAACGCGTTGATGTGTTGAGTACAGCAATCTATGCCAAGTTAAAAGTTTCCGATTTACCGCTATTAGATTTAGCGTATGCACCACCTTTTTCGCCGGCTAAAGATCCTGTAGTTGTTGCGGGATACGTTGTTGAAAATATCTTAAACAATAAAACTGAACAAATTTCGGTTGAAGATTTAGATGTTTTTATGGACAACACGCTTAAAAACGAGTATGTGTTATTGGATGTTAGAAATGAGAATGAATATGAAAAAGGAACCATTCCTGGAGCGGTTAATTATCCGCTAGATAGTTTAAGACAAAATATTGATAGCGTGCTTGCGCAAGAGAAAAAAGTGATTGTGTTTTGTCAAAAAGGCTTACGGGGATATTTAGCGGAGTCTATTCTTAGACATAACGGTGTAACGGATATCTTTAATATTGGAGGTGGCTTTAAAGTCTGGGAAATGTATAGTGATAAAATTGAAGTTCCAAACATGCAAATACAGCATGCATCAGTCTGAAATAATTTAGAAGTATATAATAATAAAAAAAACCGTTGCTTTGAAATGTTTCAGAACAACGGTTTTTTTTATTAATAATTATAAGTTTCTAATATCTGATTAATCTTTAACTGTGTAGGCGTTTTATGGCTGAAAACGCTTTGTTCACAAATTGATCTTCTACCAATACTGTAAATTCGTTGGTTGTCGAAACCACTTCGTAAAGTGTAATCCCTTCCCAAGCTAAACGTTTAAATATCTGATAGTATAATCCAGCGATTTTAGTATTGTCTGCCGGCAGACTAATACTAATAGCAGATAAATGGTTTTGAAGTCCGATTTGGTTTTCGTTAGTAAATAAATCTTCAATGTGTTTTTGTTCAGAACTTGATATTACAATGTTGCTTTCGTGAATTCCTCTAGTAAATGCATAAAATATATTCGATTTATCGCCTATTTTTTGAATGACTTTCGCATGGCTCTCAAACAAAGTCGTTGAGTTTTTGTAGGTATAATTAGATAGGTTGGAGCGTACGGTAATATCTCCCAAACTATTTAATACGCGTTTTAGTCGTACCGAATTTCCTAAATCTTTAGGAGGCGAGTATCGGCGTAAAGCCATCATAATGGCTCCGGATTTTACAGGTTTTCTTAGCATTTCAGAAATGGGTTCAACTAATTCAGTGGCAAGAGCTGAATAGTTTACAATGTTTCTAGAAATGGCTTCTTCTAAAAAAGGTTGGGCGAGTAGAATTTCTTCAACACAAGAGGCGATGGTTCTCATTTGTTAATTATTTAACATTTTGTGTAAATTTAGAACAAATTTTTCATTTTTATTTTAATTCATTCAACTCTATTTATATTTGAACTTTAAAATTTAGAAATTATGCTAGTATTAAAATTTGGAGGAACTTCTGTTGGATCTGTTAAAAACATGGCCAACGTTAAGCGTATCGTATCGCAAGGTGGAAGAAAAGTGGTGGTGTTGTCTGCGATGTCAGGAACTACAAATGCTTTAGTAGAAATATCTAACACTATTTTAGGAGGGAAATCTCAGGAAGCTTTAACTTTAATTGAAGCTTTGAATGATAAATATATAGACGTTGTAAACGATTTGTTTTCTAAGCAAGAGTTTGTAGATGAATCTTTAGAGTATGTTACTGCTGTGTTTAACGAATTAAGAGCGTTTGCATTATTACCACATTCTACTTTATTATATAATAAAATTGTGGCTAAAGGAGAATTATTGTCTACGTTTATGTTTAGTCGTTTTTTGCAACAAGACGGTTTAAAAGCGACATTAATTTCTGCTTTCGATTTTATGCGTACAGATAGATTGCAAGAACCAGATGCTTTCTATATCAAGAAAAATTTAAACACTATTTTAAAAGAAAATACAGAAACAGAGGTGTTTATTACGCAAGGTTTTGTGTGTTTAGATGCCGACGGAAACATTTCTAATTTAGAACGCGGAGGAAGTGATTTTACTGCAAGTATTATAGGAGCTGCAGTCGAGGCTGAAGAAGTTCAGATTTGGACAGATATTGATGGTTTTCATAATAACGATCCGAGATATGTGCACGACACAGATGCGATTTCTCATTTATCGTTTGATGAAGCTGCTGAATTAGCGTATTTCGGTGCAAAAATTTTACATCCGCAAACAGTAATGCCTGTACGTGATTTAAAAATTCCAGTGCGTATTAAAAATACTATGGATCCGTCTGCTCATGGAACTTTAATAGACGATTCTGCAGAAGGAGAAGGTATAAAGGCAATTGCAGCTATAGACGGCATTACAGCGATAAAAATTAAATCGGCACGTATGCTTCAGGCATCAGGATTCTTGAAGAAAGTATTCGAGATTTTTGAAAAATATCATACCTCTATAGATATGATTACAACGTCCGAAATTGCCGTGTCTTTAACAATAGATGATGCCACATTTTTAAAAGATATTGTTGCAGAATTAGAGGAGTTCTCTAAGGTTAGTGTAGATACTCACAGAACAATTGTGTGTTTGGTTGGGAATAATATTGTACACCATCCAGATACGCATAAATTATTCCAAATATTACAAGATATAAACATAAGAATGATCTCTTATGGAGGTAGTAATAATAACATTTCATTATTAATAAACACCAGTGATAAATTAGAAACGTTACAAAAATTACACCGTTACGTTTTTGAAATGTCAATAGCTTAACACGCCGATTTAAAAAGATAATATGATCTATAGAAAAGCTATTGAAAAAGATGTAAAATCTGTTGCCGAATTATTTAATGCGTATCGCGTTTTTTATAAAAAAGAAGCAGATTTAAAACAAGCAGAACACTTTATTTTAGAAAGGCTACAAAATAACGACTCAGAGATTTTTATAGCAGAAAAAGAGAACGATACTATTGTTGGTTTTGTTCAGTTATTTCCTTTGTTTTCTTCTACGAGAATGGAGAAATTATGGTTGTTAAACGATTTGTTTGTAAACCCAGATTATAGAGGTTTAGGTGTGTCTGTTAATTTAATTGAAGAAGCGAAAAAATTAGTGATACACACAAAAGCTTGCGGGATGTTTTTGGAGACAAGCAAATCAAATACAGTAGGAAATAATCTATATCCAAAAACCGGATTTGAGTTAAACAACGATTCTAATTATTACGAGTGGAATGCCAGTTAAATACTACAGTTTAAAAGTTATTCCAATGCTTTTTTAGGTTTTGGTCTTAATCAATGTTCTTAATAATTATAATAGGGTTAAACGGCACCATTTTGGTGTCGTTTTTCTTTGGTTTAGATCTTGAGTAGTTTAAAATAAATATCCCATACGCAAATGTAAATTTACAGCGACTACATCTCTGTCGCCATAATAATAGTCGTCTGTACTTATAAGGTAGCGTCCGTAACCAATTCCAATTCCTGTTTCGTAATTAAAACGCGTACCAATATTTCTGCGAATACCCCAAGTTGGTATTATGGTAAGGTCGCTAATGACGTTAATGTTGTTTTGGTTAGAAATTGTGAACCAATCTGGGTGATAACTGGTTTTTATAGATATAAAATTTCCGCTGTTATGGTCTATGCGTTTGTTTTTATTAGCGCGTTTCTTCAAATTGTAGTACCATCTTGGTTCTGCTGTTAAAACTGGAGTGAGAAGAAATCCTGATGTATCATAAAAATCATTCTCCCATATTCCTGCATCTAATCCAATTTCGCTTCTTAAAATAATACTACTAGTTAGTCGCGCTTCGTTGTTAATGTATATGCCTAAAAAGCCTGTTTGTATATTAAATAGCGACGATTCTACAGTTGCTGTTTGTGCTTGTACAAAGTGTGAAACAGAAAAAAGAGTAACTGCTAAAACAATATTTTTCATACAGGTGTGGGTTTGAAGGGTTAAGCACTTTGGAACAAAAAAAATCAGACCTAAAAAAAGATCTGATTTTTAATATAAAAATATATTTTAATTTTGAATTAACTATTCATAAGTGATTCAATTTCATCGGTTTCTAACGGAATGTTTCTCATTAAATTGAAAGGGTCTCCAGACTCTTGGATAACGACGTCGTCTTCTAAACGGATACCGAATTTTTCATCAGGTATGTAAATTCCTGGTTCAACAGTAAACACCATGTTTGCTTTCATAGGCTCTGTTAAAATTCCGTAATCATGCGTGTCTAATCCCATATGGTGAGAGGTTCCGTGCATAAAATATTTTTTATAAGCAGGCCAATCTGGATTTTCGTTTTGTACGTCGGCCTTATCTAATAATCCTAAGCCAAGTAATTCTGATGTCATTAGTTTGCCAACTTCTACATGATAATCGGCCCAGATAGTTCCTGGACGTAGCATTTTTGTAGCTTCTGTTTTAACACGATTTACCGCATTGTAAACTTGTTTTTGTCTATCTGTAAAAGTTCCAGAAACAGGAATTGTTCTGGTCATGTCTGAGGAGTAATTAGCATATTCTGCACCAACATCTAGTAAGATTAGATCTCCAGCTTTACATTCTTGATTGTTCTCTATATAGTGTAATACATTGGCATTGTTTCCAGAGGCCACAATTGGTGTGTAAGCAAATCCTTTAGAGCGATTGTTTAAAAACTCGTGCATAAATTCGGCTTCAATATTGTATTCCATAACGCCTGGCTTTACAAAATCTAATATGCGACGGAATCCTTTTTCTGTAATGTTACAAGCTTCTTGAATAATGTCTAATTCAATTTGGTGTTTTACAGATCGTAAACGCTGTAAAATAGGATTGCTTTTGGCAACACTATGTGCAGGATATGTTTTTCTTAACCAAGTATTAAATCGGTCTTCTCGTGTCTCTGTTTCTACATTGGCTCTGTAATGTTCGTTTGTGTTAATGTAAACGGTGTCACATTGCGTCATGATTTCTTTAAAAACACGTTCAAAATCTTGTAGCCAATACACTGTTTTAATACCAGAAGTTTTAAAGGCTGCGTCTTTATCTAATTTAGCTCCTTCCCAAACGGCAATATGTTCGTTTGTTTCTGTTAAAAATAAAATTTCTCTATGTTTTGGGTTCGGGCAATTTGGGAATAAAACAAGAATACTACTGTCTTGATCTACGCCGCTTAAATAGAATATATTGCGATCTTGTTGAAATGGTAATGCGCTATCTGCTCCGATAGGGTAGATGTCGTTTGAGTTGAAAACAGCTAAGCTGCTAGGTTTCATTTGAGCAGAAAAATGAGCTCTATTTTGTATGAATAAATCTGAATTAATGTGGTGATATTTCATTTGAATTGAAGTTTAAATGAGAAATTTTTCCAAAATTACGGATATAAAAAGTATTGATATAAATAGAATCCTTAAAAAGATGTTAAAGCTTTTTTTTGAAAAAATGATACAATTAAAAAGTAGTGTTGGGTAAGCGTTTTAAAAGATTATCCGGATTTGATCAAATTGTGCTAAAATTTGAGTTTCTTGAAGTTTCAAATTAAGATCTTTTTGGTTCAACGTTTGAATACTTTTAAAATTAATTGTAAACACTTGTTTTTAAGTGTATTATTTGTTTCTTTAAAATGATTCTAAATATAAATTAAAATGTCTGAGTTTTTGCCTATAAAACTATTCTAAGCTAAATTTGTTGGGAATAAAACTAATTATAAAAAAATGAGCGGATTTTTAAATTCATCAATAGGAAGAAAAGTCGCTATGGCGCTTTCAGCCTTCTTTCTTATGTTTTTCTTGCTTCAGCATTTTGCCATCAACATTTTATCGGTATTTAGTCCTGAGCTTTTTAACGAAGTATCCCATTTTATGGGAACAAATCCTTTAATTCAGTTTGCGTTGCAGCCGGTTTTAATATTTGGAGTTGTATTTCACTTTGTAATGGGGTTTGTATTAGAAATTAGAAACAGAAAAGCAAATGGTGTAAAGTATGCACAAAACAACGGTGCAGCAAATTCTACTTGGATGAGTAGAAATATGATTTGGAGTGGTGTTGCTATTTTAGCATTCATCATCTTACATTTTATCGATTTTTGGTTTCCAGAAATTAATACAAAGTTTGTTAATGGCGATTGGTCTGGTACTATGGAAGGTGTAGAAGGTTACCGTTATTACGAAGAATTAGTTCATAAATTTGCAAGTCCTATTCGTGTGGGTGCTTATGTTATTGCCTTTGTGTTTTTAGCATTACACTTATTACACGGTTTTACATCTGCATTCCAATCTATGGGAGGAACAGCCGGAAGAAAAAAGACATTGCAAACTATAGGTAAAGCATACTCAATAATAATCCCTTTAGGATTTATCTTTATTGCACTTTATCATTTTTTTAACCATTAATCTTAAATACAAATGGCTTTAGATTCAAAAGTACCAGAAGGTCCAATTAAAGATAAATGGACAGATTATAAAAATCATATAGATCTTGTAAACCCAGCGAACAAACGTAATATAGATATTATTGTTGTTGGTACAGGTTTAGCAGGAGGTTCTGCTGCGGCAACGTTAGCAGAATTAGGATATAACGTAAAAGCATTTGCTTATCAAGATTCTCCAAGACGTGCGCACTCTATTGCAGCACAAGGAGGAATAAATGCAGCGAAGAACTATCAAGGAGATGGGGATTCAAATTACAGATTATTTTACGATACCGTAAAAGGTGGAGATTACCGTTCTCGTGAGGCAAACGTACACCGTTTAGCTGAGGTTTCTGGTAATATTATCGACCAGTGTGTGGCTCAAGGAGTTCCTTTTGCACGTGATTACGGTGGATTATTAGATAACCGTTCGTTTGGTGGTGTATTAGTGTCAAGAACATTTTATGCTAAAGGACAAACAGGACAACAATTATTATTAGGAGCATATTCAGCAATGAACCGTCAGATTGCTCGTGGAAAGATTGAAATGTTCAATCGTCACGAAATGTTAGATGTTGTAAAAGTTGGAGGAAAAGCTAGAGGTATTATCGCTCGTAATTTAATTACAGGTGAAATAGAACGTCATTCGGCTCACGCAGTTGTTATTGCAACAGGAGGTTACGGAAATGTATATTTCTTATCTACCAACGCTATGGGTTCTAATGCTACTGCAGCTTGGAAAATTCATAAAAAAGGAGCGTATTTCGCAAATCCGTGTTATACACAAATTCACCCAACATGTATTCCACGTTCGGGAGATTATCAGTCTAAATTAACATTGATGTCTGAGTCTTTACGTAACGATGGTCGTATTTGGGTTCCTGCTAAATTAGAAGATGCTAAAGCGATTCAACAAGGGAAATTAAAACCTACAGATATTGCTGAAGCAGATAGAGATTATTACTTAGAAAGACGTTATCCTGCCTTTGGTAACTTAGTGCCTCGAGATGTGGCTTCTAGAGCTGCTAAAGAACGTTGTGATGCTGGTTACGGTGTTAACGCAACAGGCGAAGCGGTATATTTAGATTTCGCATTTGCAATTGACCGTTACGGAAAAGAGCAAGCTAAAATTCATGGTATTAAAGATGCTTCTGCAGCTAAAATATACGAATTAGGACAAGCTATTGTTGAAGCTAAATACGGAAACTTATTCCAAATGTATGAGAAAATCGTTGATGAGAATCCATACAAAACACCGATGATGATTTATCCAGCAACACACTATACAATGGGTGGTGTTTGGGTTGATTATAACTTAATGACGACTGTAGAAGGTCTTTACTGTATAGGTGAAGCTAACTTCTCAGATCACGGTGCAAATAGACTTGGTGCTTCTGCTTTAATGCAAGGTTTAGCTGATGGTTATTTTGTATTACCATATACTATTGGAGATTATTTATCTCACGATATTAGAACAGGGAAAATCCCAACAGACACTCCAGAATTTGACGCTGTTGAAAAAGAAGTTAAAGATCGTATCGATTTCTTCATTAACAATAAGGGAACAAAATCTGTAGATTATTTCCACAAACGTCTTGGAAAAGTAATGTGGGATAAAGTAGGAATGTCTAGAAACGCAAAAGGTTTAACAGAGGCTATGGCCGAAATTAAAGCGATTCGTGAAGAGTTCTGGAAAGAAGTAAAAGTTCCTGGTACTGCAAATGAAATGAACCCTGAATTAGAAAAAGCTGGACGTGTTGCAGATTTCTTAGAGTTGGGAGAATTGTTCGCTAAAGATGCTTTAAACAGAGAAGAATCTTGTGGAGGTCACTTTAGAGAGGAATCTGTAGAATTAGATGGAGAGCAAAAAGGTGAAGCAAAACGTGACGATGTTAACTATGCTTACGTTGCAGCTTGGGAATACAAAGGAGAACCTGCAGATGCGGTTCTACATAAAGAAGAATTAGAATTTAAAGATATTGAACTGAAACAACGTTCATACAAATAAGATTGACATTATGGATAATATGAATCTAACGCTTAAGATTTGGAGACAAAAAGACCAGAGTTCAAAGGGTCAAATGGTCGATTATAAAGTAACTGATATCTCAGAACATATGTCTTTCTTAGAAATGATGGATGTTCTTAACGAACAATTAGTAAACTCTGGTGAAGAGCCAGTAGCTTTCGATCATGATTGTCGTGAAGGAATTTGTGGTATGTGTTCTTTATATATTAATGGTGAAGCTCATGGTCCTGACCGTGGCATCACAACCTGTCAATTACACATGAGAATGTTTAATGATGGCGATACCATTACTATCGAACCATGGAGAGCAGCAGCATTTCCAGTAATAAAGGATTTAGTAGTAGATAGAATGGCTTTCGAGCGTATTCAGCAAGCTGGAGGTTACATCTCTGTAAATACATCTGGAAATACGCAAGATGCGAACTCACTACCAATTTCTAAGATTGCAGCAGATGAAGCTATGGATGCTGCAGCATGTATTGGTTGCGGTGCTTGTGTTGCGAGTTGTAAAAACTCTTCAGCAATGCTATTCGTAGGTGCAAAAGTATCTCAGTACGCCTTATTGCCACAAGGTCAGGTTGAAGCAACAGAACGTGTTAAAAACATGGTTGCGCAAATGGATCTTGAAGGTTTTGGAAACTGTACAAATACTGGAGCATGCGAGGTAGAATGTCCTAAAGGCATTTCTTTAGATAACATTGCACGTATGAACAGAGAATTCATGAAAGCAAACGTAAAGGGGTAATCTAAACCTTTTAATTGTTATAATATTAAGAATCCCAAGCGCACAGCTTGGGATTTTTTGTTTAGTTTTATCTGTTATTTAATTCGTATACAAGTTTAAATGAAATCTCCAATCACTTTTTATAAAGAACAAGCTCAAATTCATCAAGTCAAAGCAACGGCTTTAAATAAGCAAATGCGATTGTTAAGTATCGTGCGTTTATTAGTGTTTTTAAGTGCGGCTTATGGCGTATATTTAATGTTTTCTAATTGGCAAGTTGCCGTGGCTATTGCTGTTGTGGGGATTGGTTTGTTTTTGTTTTTATTGCTGAAGTATACCAATATAAAACATCAGCGTAATTTAGAGAAAGCTATTGTAGCGATTAATGAAGAAGAAATAAAAATAAAAACTGAAGGTTTTGTCGATCGTTTAGATGGTTTAGAGTTTCAAGATCCGTTGCATGAATATTGTTTAGATATCGATTTATTTGGACGAGGTTCTTTCTTTCAGAATATAAATAGAACATATATTAAAGAAGGGGCGGAGAAACTTTCTGAAGCACTTAAGGCAAATGATATTCATAATATCAATACGCGCCAGGATGCGATTAAGGAACTGTCAGATAAAGCTATTTGGAGACAAAATTATAGTGCTATAGCAAGTTTAATTAAAGTTGAAACACCTGCAAAAAGTATAAATAGTTGGTTGTCTAATTACAAACCTAAATTTGGTAGTATTCTAAAAATATTGCCTTGGTTTTTTACTATTGTAACTCTTGTTGTCTTTTCTTTAGTATATTTAAATATAGTATCTGCTAACTATTTAGGTCTTTGGTTATTGCTTGGTTTAGTAACTACTGGTGTGTATTTAAAATCTATTAATGTTATTGCTTCGCAAACCGATAAACTAAAGGAAACGTTTAAGCAGTATGCGGCTTTGCTTGATAACATTGAACAAGAAACCTTTCAATCAGAATTGTTAGTTGAAAAACAAAACCAAATTACTCAAGAAGGAGAAAAGGCTTCAGCTATATTTTCAGAATTATCGAAGTTATTAGATCGTTTGGATAATCGGAATAATCTAATTTCTGCCATTTTTGGAAATGGGTTTTTCTTGTTAGATGTCAAAAATGCATATGCCATTGAACAATGGATTAAAAAATATGCGCATAAAACCACAGATTGGTTTGAAGTCATTTCCTTTTTCGATGCGTATAATTCATTAGGAAATTACGCATTCAATAATGCTGAATTTGTATATCCGAAAATTGATAAAACTCAAGACGTTATTTCAGCTAAAAATTTAGGTCATCCCTTATTAAAGACAGAAAAACGTGTGGATAATGATTTAAATATTCACAACGAAGAGTTTTTTATTATTACAGGAGCAAATATGGCAGGAAAGAGTACGTTTTTAAGAACAGTTTCACTTCATATTGTGATGGCTAATGTTGGACTTCCTGTGTGCGCCCAAAGTAGTGCTTACAATCCCATTAAATTAATAACAAGTATGCGTACAAGCGATTCGTTAACCGACGATAGCTCATACTTCTTTTCAGAATTAACACGTTTAAAATATATTGTAGATGCCATCCAAACCGACCGTTATTTTATAGTGTTAGATGAAATTTTAAAAGGCACGAATAGTACAGATAAAGCTATTGGTTCGCGCAAGTTTGTTGAAAAATTAGTAGCGTCTAATGCCACAGGAATAATTGCAACTCATGACTTGAGTTTATGTGAAATTTCTGAAGAATTATCTCAGGTTAAAAATCATTATTTTGATGCTGAAATTATTAACGACGAGTTGTATTTTGACTACACCTTTAAAGATGGAATTTGTCAGAATATGAATGCTAGTTTTTTACTTAAAAAAATGGAAATTATATAAGTTTTAAAATCTTAAAAAAAATAAAAAAAGTGCTATTTTATAAATCGTCTAAATTTAAATTGTAACTCTGTTTTTGATAGTGTTTTGAATAGTTTGTTTTGTTATTTGAATTTAATATTATTTAACTGATAATAAGTATTTTATGTTCTAATATTTTTGAACATGTTGTTAATTGTTGTGTTGTAATAACTGTCTTTAAATTTTGAAATCGTTATTAAGGATATCAGTATAATAATTTTGACTTGAACCAAAAATAAAGCAGTGTTTTTTACGAGTTACATTTCGTTTTAACCTATTTTAAAATTGATAGTAAAATTCAAATAAAATATTAATTATTTAGTATGATAGAATTTATAATATAGACCTCAGTTTTTTCATCGTATCAATGAATTTTTTACCATTTACATATTGCCCAGATTTAACTTTTCAATTTTCATTTAAGTGTTTAAACTCATAAAATCTAAATATGCCATCGCCGAATTTATTTATGTAGTTGGAACAAAGAAAATCATTACCTTTTAATTCAAATCTTTTTAAATAATTAGCATGTACTCAATGAAAATGACAATCTAACATTATAGTGATCTATTAACCATTATTGTAAACTGTTATAAATAAATATGATCTGTGGTATTTTACTTCTTTTTAAAAATACACAAATATAATACAAGGCAAAAAGTGCAGTATTTTAATAAGTTATATGGTTTTTAGGTTTTTTTTAACAAAACTTAACTAAACTTAGGGATAGTTTTGAAGTCAAATACTTTTTAAAGCCTCCATATGAGAAAAATTATACTTACTGTTTTGGGCATACTTTTAATAGTTGCCTCTTTTTTTTTAGCGAAATATCTAATTGATAATAAAAACAAAGTAAAACCTGTAGCTCCGAAAGTGGTGAAAGTGGTTTTTGCAGATACCGTAAAAAATAGTACAATTCCTATTGTAATTCCTGCCAACGGAAATCTAACAGCAAAACGAAGATTTGAATTATATGCAGAGGTGGAAGGGATCTTTAAACCTGGTAACGTCTTATTTAAAGCTGGGCAAACCTATAAAAAAGGTCAGACCCTAATTCGTATAGAAGATTCCGAATATTATTCTACGGTGCAATCTGCTAAAAGTGATTTGTACAATTCTATTGCAGCTATAATGGCCGATTTAAGATTAGACTTTCCAGAAGTGTTTCCGAAATGGGAAGCCTATTTACGTAGTTTCGATTTAAATAAAGCAACACCTAAGCTTCCTGAAATGTCTTCAGAAAAAGAAAATTATTTTATAACAGGTAGAAGTATTGTTTCTAATTATTATAATGTTAAAAATTTAGAACAGCGTTTATCAAAATATGTGATTAGAACACCATTTAAAGGGATTCTTACAGAAGCTTTAGTCAACGAAGGTACTTTAATTAGAAACGGACAAAAATTAGGAGAATTTATAGATCCGTCGGTTTACGAAATGGAAGTGGCTATAAGTAAATCTTTTGCCGGTTTATTACAAGTTGGAGAGGCTGTCGCTTTAAAGAATTTAGAAGGTACCGAATCGTACACCGGAAAAGTATCTCGTGTTAATGGAAGTGTAGATGCTACAACGCAAACCATTCAAGTTTTTATTGATGTACAAGATGAAAATTTAAAGGAAGGAATGTATTTAGAAGCTTATGTAGATGCTAAAGACGAAGAAAATGCTATAGAAATAGATAGAAATTTACTGCTTGACACTAAAGAGATTTTTGTAGTTAGAGATTCAGTGTTAGATGTTATTCCTGTAAAACCCATACATTTTAGTGATACTAAAGTGGTTTTAAAAGACGTTCCAGACGGTAGCGTTATAGTAGCTCGTCCTATACAAGGTGGTTATGCTGGTATGTTGGTAAAAGTGTTTACAGAACAAGAGTCTAAAAACAACTAAGCAATATGAGAAAAATAATAGCTTATTTTATAAAGCATCATATTGCTGTAACGATATTTATTTTAGGATTTACCATTTTTGGAATATTAGGACTGTTATCTTTAAAATCGTCGTATTTCCCTATTATAGAATCAAAAATCATTACCATTCAAATTACATATCCTGGAGCTTCACCTCAGGAAATAGAAGAAGGTATTGTACTTCAAATAGAAGATAATTTAAAAGGCTTACAGGGTGTAGATCGCGTTACATCCACATCAACAGAAGATAGTGGAACGATAACTGTTGAAATTGAAAAAGGCGAGAATATCGATTTTATGCTTTTAGAGATTAAAAATGCGGTAGATCGTGTGCCTAGTTTTCCTTCAGGTATGGAACCTTTGGTGGTTTCTAAAGTAGAAAATGTTAGAGAAACCATTTCGTTTGCCATTAGTGGTGAAAACATTCCACTGGCAACATTAAAACAAATTGGTCGGCAGGTAGAAAACGATTTAAGAGCTATTAAAGGGATTTCACAAGTAGAAGTGTCGGGATATCCAGAAGAAGAAATTGAAATTGCCGTTAATGAAAATAGTCTTTTAGCTTATAATATTACGTTTAACGAAGTTGCTGCTGCAGTAAGTGGTTCTAATATTTTAGTGACAGGTGGAAATATTAAAACCAATGCTGAAGAGTTTTTAATTCGTGCCAATAACAGAGCTTATTATAGCGACGAGCTTTCTAACGTTGTTGTACGTGCTTTTTCAGATGGGAAAACCATTCGACTTAAAGATGTCGCTGTATTAAGAGATCGATTCTCTGAGACTCCAAAAGCAACTTATTTTAACGGAGAATTATCTGTAAATGTTAGTGTAACAAGTACCGATACTGAAGATTTATTGTCTTCTGCAGAAAAGGTAAATGCCTATATTGTTCAATTTAATCAGTCGCATAATAACGTTCAGTTAGATGTGGTTAGAGATTTATCTATTACACTAAAACAACGTACGCAATTATTAACAGAAAACGCCGTCGCAGGTATGCTGTTGGTGTTATTGTTTTTATCTCTGTTTTTAAACACGAGGTTAGCATTTTGGGTTGCATTCGGGTTACCAATATCTTTTCTTGGAATGTTAATTTTCGCCGGGCAGTTTGATGTTACAATCAATCAGTTTTCACTTTTCGGAATGATTATCGTGATCGGTATTTTGGTAGATGATGGTATTGTTATTGCTGAAAATATTTATCAGCATTTTGAAAAAGGAAAAGATCCTATAAATGCAGCAATCGATGGAACCTTAGAAGTTATTCCTCCGGTTGTATCAGCTATTATTACAACCTTATTAGCCTTTTCAACATTCTTGTTTTTAGAAAGTAGAATTGGAGAATTTTTTAGTGAAGTTTCGGTTATAGTCATCTTAACTTTAATTGTGTCTTTAATAGAAGCTCTTATTATTTTACCAGCGCATTTAGCGCACTCTAAAGCGTTACAAAGACATAAAGACAGAAAGAATGGTCCTAAAACTAAAACAGGTTTGTTTTTTGCTAAAATGCGAGGAATTAATGCTTTTGGAGATCGCATCATGATCTTTTTAAGAGAGAAGATTTATGTACCGGTACTTAACTTTATGTTCGAGTTTAAAATATTAGCACTTGGTATATTTTTAGGAGTATTAATTTTAACTTTTGGAGCTATTGGTGGCGGTGTTATTGGAGTGACTATCTTTCCAAGTATCGCGAGTGATCGTGTCTCTATAGAATTAGAAATGCCAAACGGTACAAACGTTCGTGTTACAGATTCTATTATGGCTATTATTGAAGAAAAAGCATATTTGGTAAACGAAGAGTTTACTGAAAAATATCTTGGCGATTCGGATAAGATGCTTTTTGAAAATACCATTAAAAATATAAATAGTGCTTCTAGCGCCACTTTAAATATAAATATGTTGCCAGGTGAAGAGCGTCCAGATGTGATCAATTCTTCATTAGTTGCGAATCGTGTACGCGAATTAGTTGGTCCTGTAATAGGTGTTGAGAAATTAATTTTTGGTTCTGGTGGAAACTTCGGAGGAAGTCCGGTGGCTGTTTCGTTATTAAGTAACAATATAGAAGAATTAAAGGCTGCCAAATTAGAGCTTAAATCTATTTTAGAAACCAATCCGTTACTAAAAGATGTGGCCGATAATGATCCTGCAGGAATTAAAGAAATTAGATTAGAACTTAAGGAAAGTGCTTATTTATTGGGATTAGATTTAAGTTCTGTAATGAGCCAGATTAGAGCTGGATTCTTTGGAGTGCAAGCACAACGTTTTCAGCGTGGGCAAGACGAGATACGTGTTTGGGTGCGTTACGATATAGAAAACAGAGCATCTATAAACGATTTAGACGATATGCGTATTGTAACGCCTACTGGAGAGCGTGTCACTTTAAAAGATATTGCAAACTATTCTATAGTGCGTGGCGATGTGGCAATAAATCATTTGGAAGGCCGACGAGAAATAGAAGTGTCTGCAGATTTAAAAGACCCGAATACCAGTGCAACAGATATTTTAGATGATATTAAAACAACGGTTATGCCGGATTTACAAGCTAAATACCCAACCATTTCTGCGTCTTATGAAGGACAGAATCGCGAGGCTTCAAAATTAAACAGATCGCTAAGAAGTGCTGGAATAGTTATTATTCTTCTTATATATATCACCATTGCATTTACGTTTAGAAGCTTAAGTCAGCCTTTACTTTTAATTCTCCTTATTCCGTTTAGTTTAACAGCAGTTGCTTGGGGACATTGGTTACTAGGTTTTCCTGTAAATGTATTATCGTTACTAGGTATTATTGCTTTAATTGGTATTATGGTAAACGACGGATTGGTGCTTATTGGTAAGTTTAATACCAATTTAAAGGAAGGGTTAAAATTTGACGATGCTTTAAAAGAAGCTGGTAAATCGCGTTTTAGAGCTATCTTTTTAACCACTATTACTACCATGGCAGGATTGGCGCCTTTACTAATGGAAAAAAGTAGACAAGCACAGTTTTTAAAACCTATGGCCATTTCCATTACGTTTGGTATCGCCTATGCAACCATACTTACCTTGTTGGTTTTACCTTTGTTTTTATCGTTTAGTAATAGCATTAAACAAAAAACAAAATGGTTAGTCACAGGTCAAAATGTAACTAAAGAAGAAGTAGAACGCGCTATTAAAGAACAAAATGAAGAGCATGTACATTAAATATAAATTACTGTTACTGATGTTGCTTGTTTTTACATCAGTTACCGCACAAAAAGTATTAAGCTTAAACGAGGCTACTACGATTGCTTTAGGCAATAATTACGGTATTAAAATAGCCAACAACAATAAAGAAATTGCTGAAAACAATAAAAGCATTTTAAATTCGGGTTATTTACCAACCGTATCTGGAGATGCCGGAGCTGGGTATAATTTAGATAATACTGAAGCTGTCTTTTCTGATGGAAGTGTAACTAAGCTAAATGGTGCAGAAAGCTCGGATTATAGTGCGTCTATAGATTTGGATTATACTCTTTTTGATGGCTTAGGTCGGTATTACGATTATAAGCAATTAAAAGAACAATATCATTTATCTGAACTTGAAGCCCGTGAAACGATAGAGAATACCATTGCACAATTATTTACAGTGTACTACAATGTAGCTCAGGTAACAGAAAATGTAAATGCTTTAAAACAAACTTTAGAGATTTCTAACGATCGTATTTTAAGAGCACAATATCAGTTTGATTATGGGCAAGGGACTATGTTGGATGTTTTAAATGCTCAGGTAGATATTAATAACGACAGTATTAATTTAATGAATTCTGAACAAAATTTATTAAATACAAAACGTGATTTAAATGTGGTTCTAGGGACAGAGTTGGACTTGGATTTTAAAGTAGATACTTTAATTACGTTTATGTTAGATATTAATAAAGAAGATTTACACGATAAAATGAGAGCCAATAATGTTGCGCTTTTACAAGTCGATAAAAATATTGTTATTAATGAATTTACTATTAAAGCCAATCAATCGGGGTATTTGCCAACAGTAGGCTTAACCGGATCTTACGGATGGAATAAAAACAATAATAATGCCGCATCATTTTTATCGGAATCTACGAATACTGGATTGTATGGAGGTCTAACTTTAAGTTGGGATTTATTTGATGGCGGAAGTACAATTACTAGTGTTAAAAACGCAAGAATCAATTTAGATAACCAAAAGTTAGAAAAAGAATCGTTGTATATTAGTTTGGATCGCGACTTTAATAATGCTTGGGGCGATTATCAAAATAAATTGAAGATTTATTACATTCAAGAAAATAACATTATTACGTCTCAGAACAATTTTGAAAGAACGCAAGAGAAATTTAAATTGGGGCAATCGACTTCTATTGAATTTAGACAAGCACAATTAAACTTGTTGACTGCAGAGTTTAGTCGAAACAATGCTAAATATGATGCTAAAATAGCCGAATTGTATTTACTGCAATTAAGTGGAGAGTTATTAAATGTGTCTTTTTAAGTTTAGAATATACCGTATAAAAAATCCCGTGTTCATGAATGTTAACACGGGATTTTTATATTATAGTACAATTTAATTTATCTCAATTTAAGAGAATCTAAACTGTGGTAAAAGAAATCTTTTTCGTCGTTCATAGATACAAATAGACCATTCGGGTATTTCGCTCCAAGTGCTGCTGTAGTGACATCGCAGCCATCTGTTTCTAGCGTGCCTAGGTTTAAGGTTTTTACAAAACTATTATCGCCACGTTTAAAAATATTAAAGCTGTGGTCTTGTTGGTTAGATACAATTAAGAATCCTTCTCCATCACTGTAAGTTGTTAATGCAATACCTTCAATATCGTCTTTAAAACGATCTGTTCCAAATATTGAAATTTGCGCATTACCTTGTGCAGGGTCTGCGTAGAATTTTCTAACACCAATGCCTTCATCAGAATAATATACATGTCCTAAAGCATCATCAACAACAATAGCTTCAATCTCTTTATTTCCGCTAAATGTTCCAAATTTTCTAGCAAGTTTTACACTAACGCTACTCATATTAGCTGTTAATTCGTACTGATACAAATAGCCTTCTGTAGGTCCTTTTTTACGACCAACAATAGCGTAGACTTTGTTGTTTTCTGGGTTTTTATATAAACTAATTCCCATTGGGCGTCTTAATTCAAGATCTGTTTCGTCTTCAAAAACAGGGAAACCGCCGTTATCTAAAGGTGTCATATCTGGAATTGAAAATAAACGGATTTGATGCTTCTCACGTTCGGTAAACATCATGATATCGATTTGAGTGGAATCGTTTAAAGCGAATTCATATTCAACATCTACATTGTTAGGATAGCTTAATCCTGTAATGCTTTTTTCTTTAATTATTTTTCCGTCTAAATCGAATGCATATACACCACCATTAACTTCGTCTTTATCTGTTCCGAAAACAATACTTTGCTCTGGGTTAGCTTTATTAATCCAAATGGCAGGATCGTCTGTGTCGTGAGGTGTTTTTTCAGTGACTAATGTTGGTTTAATTTCAGGTAAATTGTTTTTACAACCTGTTAAAGATGCTGCTAGTAAACAGCCAAATATATATTTTTTCATATCTTATTTTTTAAATAAATCGTATTTCAATCCAAATGTAATGCGTGTTTTGTAATATTCCATTTGCATGGTTCTAGAGCTTACACCTTGGTAGTAACGTAAAGGTTGGTTGGTAATATTGTTAACATCTACATATAAACTTAACTGCTTAGTTAGGTTTGCACGGGCGTTAAAATCTAAGAAGAACTGCTCGTCATAATAACGATCTTCAAACGCACGACCACCAATTTCATCAATATAAGCATCAGAATAGTTAGCAGATAAACGTAAGCTAAAGTATTTGTTTGTGTATCCTAAAGAACCATTAAACATGTTTGGAGCTGTATTTGGTAAATCTAAATCGTTACGCTCTTCTCCATCTTCATTTCTAATTCCAGAAGCATCAGATTTAAGATACGTATAATTTAAATAAATGTTCAAGTTTTTAAGAAAACCCGGTAAAAAATCTAATTGACGTTGGAATGCAGCTTCAAACCCAAATACAGAGGCTTCGTCTCCGTTAAACGGTTGATACACTTCGTAACCATCTGTATCTTCAAACTGATACGTATAAATAAAATCTTGAATATCTTTATAAAATACACCACCAGAAAGTAAACCTACAGATGAAAAATAGTGCTCTGCCATGATGTCGAAGTTCATAGATGTTGTAGGATCTAAATCTGGATTACCTAATACAATTTCTTCGTCTTCGTTATTAATTTCTCTAAATGGTACAATGTCTACATAGTTTGGTCTAGCAATTGTATTGGTCCAAGCAAAACGCAATACAGTGTTGTCTGTAACATCGTATTTTACATGCAAGCCCGGTAACAGGTTGGTGTAATTGTTTTTACTCGTTACTGGAGATGTCCCTAAATAATCGCCTTCTGTATCAAAAACAATCTCATTTCCTGTGGCATCTACATCTGTATGTTCTAAACGTAAACCAAATAGAAAACTCAGTTTGTCTGTTATGTTTTGGTTAGTCATTACATAAGCTGCGTAAACATTTTCTTTAACATCGTAGTTTGCAGTAGCATATTCGTCTGGTTTGTCTTCAGATTCAAATAAATCGGCATCATAAAGATCTAAATTTCCTAAATATTCTGGTGTGCCAAAATATCCTAATTGGTATTGAGAGCCTGCACTATAATCTGATCTTGTGTAGTCTTTGGTAGGAATGTTTCCTAAGAATTCTAAATCGTCGTTTTCTGGGCTAAACTCTGTAAAATCATTATCACGTGTTTTAGATTTTAGTCTGGTTTTTGCTCCAAACTTTAAAGTACCGTTTTCTTCGTCTAGTAGGTGTAAAGGAACTTCAAAATTTACTAAAGCATTAAAGTCTGTTTCGTCTGTGTATTGATTTTCTTCAGATAATTCTCCGAATTCGTATAAACTAAAATCAGATTCGTCGGTGTCAATAGGAGTAAAGTTTGGCTTGTTAGTGTTGTTATTAAACGTTACGCCATATTCGCTTTCGTATTCTAAATAACGCTCGTTTAAACGCTCTTCAGATGCTTTAGAGTAAGATGCCATCCAGTCTACTTGTAAGTTGTTTACCAAATGCTCACCACCAATGCTATAGTTTTGCATACGTTGGTCTTCTAAACGTGTGTTTTTAGAACGGTCGTTATCTATACCTCCTTTTGTTTGGCGTTTAGCTTCAACAGGGAATGCTGTTAAATTTCCGTCTGCATCTACATTAAAATCTCCGCTAAAAATATCTTCACCATCAAGAATTTCTTGTTCTAAACGGAATCTGTTTTCGCGATCGTCTCTCCAGTTGTAAATAGATTTAAAGTAAAGGGTATTATTATCGTTTAGTTTATAATCGAAGTTGGCAGAAAAACTACGACGTACACGTTGGATTTGATATTCTCTAATTTCTGAAATATTAGCATATGGATTAACTTCTAATTCTTGTAAGATATCTTCGCCTTCGCTATCTTGTTCTCCTGTGTTATATTCAAACTCATCGTCCCATTCTGCTTCAACATCATCAGAACCGAATTGCGAATCGTTATAAGAGGCAGAAACGACCCAACCAAACTTGTTGTTCTTACTACGATCTCCTAATAAGAACGATCCGTTTAATATACGTTTATCATTAATTAAATTAATTCCAGAACCTCCCGTAGCAGAAAATCTGAATCCTTGTGGCGATGTTCTTGTTATTAAGTTTACAGAACCTCCAATAGCATCTGCATCCATATCTGGAGTTACTGCTTTATTCACTTCAACAGATTGAATCATATCCGATGGAATTAAATCCATTTGTACGTTTCTGTTATCGCCTTCTGCAGATGGAATTCTGCTTCCGTTTAATGTTACCGAGTTTAATTGTGGTGCCAAACCACGAACAATAATATTACGAGCTTCCCCTTGATCTACCTGCATGGTAATTCCAGGAATACGTTTTACAGCATCTCCGATATTGGCATCTGGAAATTTACCAATCTGATCTGTAGAAACAATATTAGTAATGTTTTGTTTGTTCTTTTGTGTGTTAAGCGCTCTGGCCTGACTTCCAAAACCAAAAGAAACTACTTGTACTTCGTCTAACTCTGTAGCCTGTTCTGTAAGTACAATGTTTAAATTAGTTGTCTGTTTAGGCGACACCGTTATTTCTTGGCTGTATTCTGAATATCCTAAATACTTTATCACTAAAGTATAGGTACCCGCTTCTACATTTACAAGTGTAAATTTTCCGTTGAAATCTGATACTGCGCCTTTATTAAGTTGTTCAATTAATACAGAAGCTCCAGGAATTGTGATTTTATTTTCATCTGTAATGAGACCTTGAACTTGTCCGGTTTGGGCTAATGCACTAAATGAGGTTACAATGAGTAGCATTAAAGTAATCCAATTTTTCATGATTTTTTTGTTAATTTTTGTTTGATACAAATGTAGATACAGAACGTATTTTCTATCTAAAGTAAGCGTTAACAAAACATGATAAACTGTGCAGATTGGCCTATATATTAAAGCAACATTAACACTGAGATTACAAGTTGATAATGTTTTTGAAACATTGAATTTATAAGTTCAGAATAAAGATCTGAAGGTCGTCTTTTGGGTTTAAAGGAAGCTTTTTTCTAAGGCGATAACGCGCAATACGCACACTATCAGGTGTGATTCGGAGTATAGATGCGATTTCTTTTGAAGATAAATTAAGACGTAACAGCATGCATAAACGCAATTCTGAGGGCGATAATTCTTTTGTAACAGCCTGTTTTAACGTTTGAAAAAAGTTTGGATGAATTTGCTCGAAGAATCCAATAAATTCTGTCCACTCTTGTTCTTGAGATAAGTCTAAATCGATCTCTTTTATTAACAGTTCGAGTTTAGATTTTATTAATGTAGTATGTCTATCTTTTATATTTATTAGAGTTCTAGAAATATCAGACATCATTTTATTTTTATGAGACAAATGCAGACTGTAATTTGTGAGTGCCGATATTTTAAAATCTATTTCTCGTTGTAGCGCTGCTTCTTCATTTGTCTTTTTTTCGAGATTGGCTTGCAATAATCTATTTTTATAATCTTGGATTTTAGCCTGTTGTTTTTTACGTTTTCTAAAGTAAAGAAACCAACCTATTAATAGTAGAATAAGGAATGCGCTAGATAATAAAATCACACGTTGTCTTACTTGGTTTAATTCGTACTGCTTATTAAGTAGTTTTACTTCGGCTTCACGTTCTTCAACCTCGTAAAGAATTTGTAAAATACTAACTAATTCAGCATTTTTATATTCACTCTCACTGGCATTTAAATCTTTGTATGCCATCATATAATCGAAAGCGGTTTTGTGGTCGTTTAAGTCGGCATAAATTAAAGCTAAATCCTTAAGCGCAGCTTCTACCTGATGTGTGTTTTTAGTCTGCTCTGCCATTTGCAGTGCAGACTGTGTATAAGGTAAAGCCTGTTCTGGAGAGCGTTGTTTTCTGTACGTATCTCCAATGTTGTTAATAATGTTTATGCGGTTGTTGCTAGGAATGTGTTTAGCGTGTGACTTGGCTTCTAAAAAATAACGAAGCGCATTGTCAAACTGCTCAAGGTCTTCGTAAATACTACCTATGTTCTCGTAAGTAATAGCCAAACCGGTATGGTCTTGAAGGGATTTAAAAATAGCTAAACTTTTATCTTGATACTTTAAAGCTAAAGCGTAATCAGATTCTTTTTCGGCAACACTTCCTAATAACGCATAACTTGTTGCTTTTCCTTTTTCAAAGTTTATGAGCTCTGCAACCTCTAAACTTTTAGTTACATATTGTAGGGTGTTTTTATATTGTTTTAAAGCGAGATGAATGGCTCCAATTTTATTGCCAATATAAACAGAAGTCGTATCTGTTTGTGTGTGTAAATCTAGGGCTTCGTGGTAGTTTTTTATGGCTTCGTTTTCAATACCTAAATTCTCGTAAAACTGAGCGAGTTGAATACGAGCTGTTACAATAGCTTCTGTATTGTTAGCACTTGTGGCATGTTGTAATTGATCTTTTAAATCTTTTAAAACGGCATCTATCTTAGTAAGGGACTTCTTCTGATTGTTCTGAGCGTTTAGAAGTGTTGTATTAAGGACAACAAACAGAAAAAGATAGATTGATTTACTCGTGAAATTGTTTTTTAACCAGTAAAATGTTGAGGTTATTTGAAATGTAAACATGGTCAAAATTAAAGAAAGTAATGTTACTTAAATATTACTTTTATGTGACCTTTTTGGATTGCTTAAAAGAAAAATAAACCCCTCGATTTAAATTAAAAAGAGGGGTTTAAAATCTTAAAATGATTTGAAAATGAAGCCTTATTTTTTAGGATGTACTAACTTCATTTCTTTAATTAAGCGTTCTGCACCAGCATATTTATCGATAATAAATAATACGTAACGTACATCGACCATAATGTTTCTACAAATTTCTGGATCGTAATTCATGTCGCTCATAGTTCCTTCCCAAACACGGTCGAAATTTAGGCCAACTAAATTTCCTTCAGCATCAATAGCTGGACTTCCAGAGTTTCCTCCAGTTGTATGATTTGTGCCTAAGAAACAGACAGGAAGTTTCCCGTTTTTATCGGCATAACGTCCGTAGTCTTTTGTGGTATATAAATCTTGTAATTTTTGAGGTACATCAAACTCATAATCGTCTGGCACATATTTTTCCATAACACCGTCTAAATAAGATACTGGGTTGTAATACACAGCATCTCGAGGTTCGTATCCGCGCACTTGTCCGTATGTTACACGAAGCGTGCTGTTTGCATCCGGATAGTAACGTTCGTTAGGAACGACTTCCATAAGCGCCTTCATATATTCGGTTTCTAGGGCATTAATCGCAGAGTTTTTATCTTGGAAATCGGGTTCTATATTTGTGTAAAAATCTTCAATAAAAGGTTTAGCGTAAACGTAAGCCGCATCTGTATTTAATTTTTCAATCACTTCTGTAGGAGTACCTTCAAGTACGGCTAAAGCACTATCTAAGTTTGTAAATGCTGTGCTGTTATAAATTGAAGTATCTACATTTTTAGTGTAGAATGGCATAATTGCTTCAAAAACACCTTGGTCTACTTCTGTGTTAAAGTTTTTTAATGTGCTTTTAATTCTGCCTTGCATAGCTTCTTTAGCTTTGTTAAAAGTAGCCTCATCTTTAGTTGCAGCAGCTTCAAGCTGTGTAAGTCTAAACATCATGGACATTAGCTCGTTTGTTCTCACAAAAATTTCAACAAAATTATTACGTTTAATATCTACTGGAGCAAACGCTGCATATTGTGTTTCAAGTTCAGGAAGAATGTGTCCGTATTCCGCTTCAAGATTTTTTGCTTTTAAAGCTTCGGTAAAGGTGACTTCTTCGGCTTTCTTTTTAGCGATGGCATTACTCTTTTTTATACCTGTATTTTCGCCAATCCATTTTTTCCAATAGTTTGCAATTCGAGCTTGTTTAGACGCATATTGAATGCGAATTTCGTCGCTTGTTTTCATTTTAGCATCTATTACTTTTAAAGCTGCCTCACGAATTGCAATATTACTTGGGTTTAATTGCTCAGTAATTTCTTGAATAGCTACTGCTGGTAAATATTCTTCAGTAGTGCCTGGAAAACCGAACACTAAGGTGAAGTCTCCTTCGCTAATTCCGTCTAAAGAGACTGGTAAAAAGTGTTTTGGTTTGTAAGGTTTATTGTCTTTAGAATACGCTGCTGGACGATTGTTTTTATCGGCATAAATTCTAAAAATTGAAAAATCTCCAGTGTGTCTTGGCCATACCCAATTGTCTGTGTCAGATCCAAATTTTCCAATACTTGTAGGTGGAGCTCCAACTAAACGAATGTCGTTAAAACGTTCGGTAACAAATAAGAAATATTGATTGCCTTTAAAGAATGATTTTATCTTGGTGTTTTGCCATTCCTCTTTTTTTGTTGCGGCTTGAATACGATTACTATTTCCGTCTGTTTTAGCTTGCTTTTCTCTTGGTGTCATATCTTTGGTTACGCCTTCAAGAACTTGTGCTGTGACATCTTCTATGCGGACAATGAATTCTACGTAAAGTCCGTTGTTAGGTAATTCCTCATCAAAAGATTTGGCCCAAAAACCATCTTTTAAATAGTCGTTTTCTAAAGATGAATGCGATTGAATCTGACTGTAACCACAGTGATGATTTGTTAATAATAAACCTTGTTTAGAGATGACTTCGCTTGTACATCCGCCATTAAAATGTCCGATAGCATCTTTTAAACTTGAATGGTTAACATCGTAAATATCTTTAGCAGAAAGTTTACTTCCTAAAGATTGCATGTCGGCCTCGTTCATGCCTTGTAAAAGGGAAGGAATCCACATGCCTCCTTGTTGTGCACTCACTTGAAGTGTTAGAAAAAGGAGTAGAATTTTGAATAATTTCATGAGTTTGTTTTTAGTTCCTGCAAAGATAAAAAAGCATATATATATGTACACTTTTAGATTGGTATTTACGCTTGTATACCAACTCATTTTTAAAGGATATAAATAATTTAAAAACGTATAAGTCTCAAAATTATAGGCAAATACACTGGTATTTAGTAAGTTTGTAATCCCAAATCTATTTTATATGAAACAACATTTACTTTTAACTGTTGCGTTTTCATTATTTTTTTTCGTGGCTTTAAATGCTCAAGAAATTGAGTATAAAGGTAACGCCTACGAAGTGAAAGGCAACTCCATTTTGTTAAATGGGTACAATGTAACCGAGAGTTTAACGTTAGACGATCAGCGTAACATTCGTAATCAATATCAAGAACGCGCTAAAGAGTTTAGAGCCAAAAAGAAAGCTGAAAAAGCCGAAGAAAAAGCACTTGCTAAAGCAGAGCGCAAACAAGAAAAAGCCAAAGAAAAGGCCGAAAAGCAAGCGCAAGGAAAAAAGAAATTTGTGATTTTTTAATGGAAGACCAATTACATATAGCGCTTATTCAAACCGATTTAGTTTGGGAACAACCTGAAGCTAATCGCAAAGCCATACAAGATATTGTAGCTTCTATTACAGACGATATTGATGTCATCGTACTTCCTGAAATGTTTACTACTGGATTTTCTATGAATGCCGCTAAGCTTGCCGAACCTATTTCGGGAACATCGGTAGCTTGGATGAAGCAATTAGCTGCCCAAAAAGAAACTGCTGTTATGGGGAGTTTAATTATTTCTGAAGCAGGTAATTTTTACAATCAATTGGTATTCGTGTATCCTAACGGAGAACTGACTTCATATAAAAAACGACATACATTTACTTTAGCAGGCGAAGATACCGTTTACACGGCTGGAACAGAGCGTACAATAATTAATTATAAAGGTTGGTCACTTTGCCCATTAGTGTGTTACGACTTGCGTTTTCCGGTTTGGTCAAGATATAATAATGACTACGATGTGTTGTTCTATGTTGCGAATTGGCCTAAACCAAGAATAGCTGCTTGGAATGCGTTGTTACAAGCACGCGCTATTGAAAATATGAGTTATTGTATTGGCGTAAATCGTGTGGGAACAGATGCAAAAGGACATGAATATTCTGGGCATTCTGCTGCCTATAATGCATTAGGAGAAACCATTTCTACATTTGTCGAACACGAAATAGGTTACCGCATAGTTGCCTTAAATAAAGACGAGATTAGTGCTACTAGAAATAAGTTTAATTTTTTAAATGATAGAGACGCGTTTACTTTAAAATAAACTCTTGTACAGTATCCCAGCCAACACGAACTTCTATTGGACTCGGATAATAACTAATACGCTCTGGTTGTATTTTCTTTAAATAATTACCTGTATCGTATTTTTTGTTGCCATTCTCATCGTAAATAACGCGAAGAAAATATTTTCCCGTTTTTAAATACTTAAAGTCTATTGGTTCAGGTTCTGTGCTATATACTTCTTTTTTTACTTCACCTTTATCATCCGTTAATTGAACAATTACAGGGTACTTGGCATTTTTAAGTGTAATACGTGCATTCGGAAAATCGTTATACCCCTTTGTTTGCATTAAAAATTGGATGGTGTCGTTTTTATTATCGAAAAAGTCTGTAATGGCTTCTGGTAAAAATTGCAAACGGTATCTGGAGTTTTCAGCCTTTTCAAACTCAAAAGTAATATTGTTGTTCAGTGTATCCATTTTTGTAGTGTAAGGCACTAAAACAGAATCTTTATCAATAAAAGAAATCTTTTCTTTATCTAGGGTTTTAAATGGGGTAGAGGCAGTTAATACAAATGTGTCGTTAAAGTTAATTTGTCCAGTAGGTTCCCCTTTTACAATTAATGAGTCCTGATATTTGTCTGTGATTTTAACATCAAAAGTATCTACAACTTTATTGTTATAGCTTATTTTAAACTGAAGTGAATCTGTTTCTAATTTTGGTTTATACCAATACATTAAAGAATCGGCCTCTTTGTCTTTTGTAATGGTGTATTCAAAATCAGAAGGCACATCTGTAAGCACATCAATATCCATGTTCTTGTAATCCCCTTCAAAACCAAAAGCAATTTTTCCTTTAGAAAGTAATCGAGGTTTGTATGCTTTAAAGTCTAAATCTTCATTAAACAAGGTTAGGTGATAAATAGAATCTGTAGGGAGTTCGATAAATGTGTTATTGAATGCGATTTTATCTGTTTTTTGCTGAAATTTATAATCTTGATTTTCATCTTTCATGGCTGTTAAAAGATACTTTCCAGCCTTTACATTTTCTAAAACAAATGTGGTTATACTATCTAACGTATTGGTAATGTAGGTTGGCTTTTCGTTATAAATAATAGAGTCAGTAAAGGTAGAGTCTACTTCATATAAAGCCACTGTCACAAAATTATCAGGTTTGCTTAAGGTCGCATCTTTTATAACACCTGCAACAGTTAAAGAATCTATATAATCTCCTGTAGAAAACACATATTTATAATACGAAAACGGATTGCCTTCGTTATTATCAACAATACTACTTCCAAAGTTAATCGCATAAGTGGTGTTTGGAGTAAGCGTATCGTAAATTTTAATGGTAATGTATTTACTTGCCGTTCCTAGAGGTGTAATCTCTGGAGTAGATTTCATAGGTGGCGAAATAATAAGCTGCTTACTTAGATTGTTCATTTTAATGTATTCATCAAAATAAATTTTAATCTCTCTAGCATTAAAGTTTGTAGAGAAATTTTCTGGTACAGACTTTACAATCTTTGGAGGTGTGGTGTCTTTTTCTCCACCAGTAGGATTTCCTCTATTGGCACAGTTTGCGATAAATAAACACAAGACACTTATGAACAAAAAATTAGAAAGCGTTTTACTCATTATTTCATTAAAATTTACACAAAGAAACAATTTATTTAGCAGTAATCGAAAACAGTTTAAGCAATTGCCATTGTTGCGATACTGATTTTAACATTTTCGCCACGCAGAAGTAAATTAGCACAAGCTTCCATTGTTGCTCCAGTAGTTATAATATCGTCTACAAGTAACAGGTGTTTATTATTTATTTTCTCTAAATGCTGAACGCTAAAGACGGCATCAGAGTTTGTCCAACGACTTAATCTGTTTTTGGAAACCTGAGAGTTAGTATTGTTTATTTTTATCAATACATCGTCTAAATACTTAGCTTCTAAAGCTTCAGCTAGCTGAATTCCAAATTTTTCAACTTGGTTATAACCACGTTTTTTAAGTTTGTTTTTATGAAGCGGTACCGGAATTACGGCATCTATACTCTTATAAGCATCTAAAGTTTGTAATTCGCCGCCTAACCAATCGCCTAAAAAAGCGCCAATAGGTTCTTTTCCTTTATATTTTAATTGGTGCATGAGTTTTTGGGTGATTCCTTTTTTCTCAAATCGCAATAAGGCCGTGGCTTGTTCTATTTTAACTCGGCCATAAAGTACATTAGCTACGCTGTTGTCGTTATTAAAATGAAACTGAGTTATGGGTAAGCGATGTCTGCAATCTGTGCAAAGCGTTTGTTCGCCATCTGCTAAAATATTTTGGCAGCTGTAACACACTCTAGGAAAGAAAATATTAAATAACGCTCCAAACATATCACCTAAAACCTTTAATTTACAAAATTTTGCAATACTTTAAATAAAAGATACACGAAGTTTTCTCGCGTTTTATATTTTTGCATTATGGCAAATCAAGATGATCAATTTAAGAAGGTAATTTCTCATGCTAAAGAATACGGATATGTATTTCAAAGTAGTGAAATTTACGACGGTTTAAGTGCAGTATACGATTACGCACAAAACGGTGTGGAGTTAAAGAAAAATATACGTGACTATTGGTGGAAAGCCATGGTGCAAATGCATGATAATATTGTAGGTTTAGATGCCGCAATATTTATGCATCCAACCACTTGGAAAGCTTCTGGCCATGTCGATGCCTTTAACGATCCATTAATAGATAATAAAGATTCTAAAAAGCGCTATAGAGCAGATGTTTTAATTGAAGACTATTGCGCCAAAATAGAAACAAAAATAGAAAAGGAAGTTAACAAAGCTGCAAAACGTTTTGGTGAAGCCTTTAATAAAGAAGAATTTTTAAGCACTAACGGACGTGTTTTAGGATATCAAGAAAAGATTGATGGTATTTTAGCACGTATGGGGAAATCTCTAGGTGAAGAAAATTTAGCCGATGTTAAAGCTTTAATTGAAGAATTAGAAATTGCTTGTCCATTATCAGGATCTAGAAACTGGACCGATGTTAAGCAATTTAATTTAATGTTCGGAACTAAATTGGGAGCGTCTGCAGATTCTGCAATGGATTTATATTTACGTCCAGAAACTGCTCAAGGTATTTTTGTGAACTTTTTAAACGTTCAGAAAACGGGACGTATGAAGATTCCTTTCGGAATTGCTCAAACAGGAAAAGCGTTTAGAAACGAAATCGTTGCAAGACAATTTATTTTTCGTATGCGTGAGTTTGAACAAATGGAAATGCAATTTTTTGTGAAGCCAGGAACTCAAAAAGAATGGTACGAAAAATGGAAAGAAACGCGTTTAAAATGGCATTTATCATTAGGAATGGGAGAAGATAATTACCGTTTCCACGATCATGATAAATTAGCACATTACGCAGAAGCAGCAGCAGATATCGAATTTAAATTCCCATTCGGATTTAAAGAATTAGAAGGAATTCACTCGAGAACTGATTTCGATTTAAGTCAGCACGAAAAGCATTCAGGTAAAAAACTTCAATATTTCGATCACGAAGAAAACAAGAGTTATGTACCTTACGTTGTAGAAACGTCTATAGGTTTAGACCGTATGTTTTTAGCTGTATTCTCAAATTCGCTAGTTGAAGAAGAATTAGAAAATAATACAACACGTACCGTTTTAAAATTACCTGCAGTATTAGCTCCAGTTAAAGCCGCCATCTTACCATTGGTTAAAAAAGACGGTTTACCAGAAGTTGCTAGAAAAATTGTAGAAGATTTAAAATGGGATTTCAATGTGACTTACGATGAAAAAGATGCTGTTGGAAGACGTTACCGTAGACAAGATGCAAATGGAACACCATTCTGTATTACTGTAGATCATGATACGTTAGAAGACCATATGGTAACTATTAGACATAGAGATACTATGGAGCAAAATCGTGTTAAAATAGAAGATTTACGCAATATTATTAAGCAAGAAGTAGATGTACGTACTTGGTTAATGAAAATGTAATTTGTTTACAACCTTATACACTAAATCCTTAAGTTAACGCTTAAGGATTTTTTTGTTTTTAGAATTTTAATTTTTCTTCAATAAGTACGGTTTTTCCGCAACTAGCTAAAATAAATATGAATTATATTTGCTGTATAAAATGTAGATAACCAGCCCCATTATAAATGAATTAAATTTTGTTATGGTATTTACAATTTCTCAAATCTACCACGCAAAAAGCCTAAACATCTGTATGTCTAGGCTTTTTTTATAATTCGTTCCTAACAGTTACTTGATATAGAACGTTTTATTGTTAAAAATAGGCTTTCAATTGTACGGTTCCGGTATGTATCGTGTTACTAGTTTCTGTATTTCTTCCAAAGTAAGAGAGGTTTAAATCTAGAAACTTGGTAATTTTTTTCTGAACTAGAAGTGTCCAAGTGAAGTTTTTTCCGGCCTGTAAACCCTCAAGCATTTCGTAAGCTACAGGTGTATTTGATTCTCCGGAATACGAATTAGCAAAGTAATTAAATTCGCCACTAATCGCAGATTGTTGTAGATTAGATACAGAAAAAGACGTGCCATATTTTTGTTGCTTTAAGGTTTCAAAACTATCAATCGTATTTTCCTTGTTGGTAAATTGATAGAATATCTCAAAGCGTGTGTTTTCATTTAATAAGTAGGTTACTTTTGGATTGATTTGTGTTTCGTCAATATTATAATTTTTACTCACGTAATTCTCGCTAATACTTTCTGTATTACTTTGGCTGCTTAAAAAGGTTATCAACCAATTTTGTGCAAATTTATGATTGAAATTTAATTGGTGGCTCTTAATATTACTGGCTGTATAACCTATTGTAGAAATGCTCCTGACCTTATTTTCTAAGAATGTGTAAGAGGTGGTGTAGTGTTGTTTACCCCGATTAAAAGAAAGTATGTTTCTAATGTTTAATTGTAAACCAAGCTGACTATCTTCATCTGTTTTAAATGGATTAATCTGAAAATTATTACCATCGCGTTCAGTCTTACTGTCTATTAAATAAGCGGTTTGATTATAGAATTTAGAAAGTATAGACTTTAAGGTGTTGTCTGAATTTATCCACTTTTGCGGATTTAATGTCAATGTCTGACTGAACCTGTTTTGGTGTGTTTTTAAGTATACTTGGTTGGGTAATAAGACGCGCAAATATTTACCTTCATCTTGAAACTGTGCGATTTCAAATTCTTCTAATTCTTGTATGCCATTCTCATTATAATCAATCCAAGTATAAGAGCCTTGTCCGGCTTCAACTTCTACATAGGTGTATTCTTGTTCAGCTAAAGTTCCAGAATTTGTTTCAAAAACAGTATTCCATTGCACCATTTGTTTAAAGAAATTCTGACTGTAAATTAGGCGAGAGTTTAAAGAGTTTTCATCGTCATCATCAACATTTTTCAATGTTCTATAATTCACGTAAAGCGACAAGTTTGTATTTGCGTTCTGAATCAATCTAGAATCTACATAATATGTTTTAGAAGTATTTACATGCTGTAAGTTATTGTTTCTAATACTGTCGTTCACACGGTGTTTAAACCCAACTTCTGCAAATAATTTTAGACTATCTCCAATTCCTGTAAAAACCTCATAACTTGTAAATTTCTGGCTGTCTTCAAGATAAGTGTCTGTGGTTTTATCTTTTTGCTGATTATCTTCTAATGCTATTTTTGTGCCAATCCAAGAGGTGTTAAAACTGTAGGTAGCCGTGTTAGAAGATCTTAAAAAAGTTGAGGTATCTGTATCCGACTTAGAATCTAAATAACTAGAACTGGTGTAAAATTGAAATCGGTTTAAATGCAGAAATCCAGAAGCTACATGGCGATTTCCATTAAAATTATTTTTATAGCTTAAATGCTCAAATTGATATGTAAACAATACTTGTTCTGGTAACCGAAGTTCTAAACCACTAATAAGTAAGTTCTGATTTCCTGTCGTGGTTTCAATATTCCAATCTCTATCAAATTCTGTATTGTAAAGTGCTTCTATCGTTTCAAAATTTTGCTCTATATAGTCAAAGTCAGCATACGCATCTAAATTCCATCGGTCTTGTTGTTGAATGATATTCTGACTAATTTTTAATTTTCCAGCAAAGCCATTATTGTCATCATCATCTAAATCAGAAAACAAGTTTAGATCATTAATGCTTCCTGCACCTTCAAAATAGATATTTGTCTTTTTAGACGGTTTATAGGTTCCGTTAAGTACAGCAATTTGTAATTTTGAAGGGGCTATAAGTTGGGTTACGGGTGCATAACTTCCTTGCGGAATACCATTTTCAGGAGCAACATATTCGTAAATATCGTTAATTGCGTTTATGCTACTTAGTACATAATTACCATAGTTGTCGCCCACAGAAGTAAAAGTTACACTATAAAGTTCATCTTCAGAATCGTTAGAATACACGTAAACATCTTCTCCATTAATTTGTTCTTTTTTATATAAAATGCGATTTTCACTATAGGTTTCCGGTGTTTCTGAAGCCACAATCATTTTGGTAGAATCGTCTCCAGCTTCAGATAGAATGTCGACTTGATCTGTAGATAAATTTTGTTGAACGGGATTGTTTTTCGAATCACTTTCAGAATATACAGAAGCTCCAATATTAAAATTATCGGTTTCGTAACGTCCACCACCATAACCAATAATACGTGAGTAATTAAGCTCGCTATATTGAAAATCTACGGTTACTCGCATTTCTGATGTTACGGGAAAGGTCGAGTTAAAGATAACTTCGCCAGCATTATAATCGATAATATAATCGTTGTTCTCGCCACGTTCTAAAGCAATACCATTAACATAAACAGTTTCACTTCCCGATACAATTAGTACGTAAAGCTCGTCGTTGGGGCCATTTAATTTATATGGTCCCTGATTACCTTCTTCTGCAGTAAATGTACTACGAGTAAATTGTCCGCGAACTACAGCTCCAGCGGCAAATAAATTGGTTGTAGAGTTATCTCTGTGAATGTTGGCGTTTAAAGATAATCCTTGCACACGCTTGCTAAAATTAGCGTAATAGGTTTTGGTGTTTTCTAAATCTACATCTCCAGCACGAATGTTCCAATTGTCACTAAAAATTTCAATAAACACTTGGTCAAATTCATCTAAACGCTGTGAGTAACCGCTCTCCTGTAAAGGAATATTTGCATCCTGAATAGAGGCTCGCAACGATATGTTTTCATTTAGTTTTCCTGTAATCTGTAAGTCTAATTCGCTGTTTAAAACCGAATTTTGATTGTTTCCAACAGTGACTCCTCGAGAAATACTTCCGGAAGTCGATAATCCATCAAAAGGAATGTATTTGGATGATTGATTAGATTGTGAGAGTTTATATAATTTTTGCTGATTGTTTATATTCGCTAGAATAATACTTTCGTCTAACTGCTTATAGGTTTTTGTTAAGAAGTCTGGAAACTTTAAATAAGATATCTGAATAGAATCTGTAGCAATGGGCTGTTTAAATACTAATAAAGCGTTGGGGAAATCTATAGTATACAAACTTGTGTCTATAACCGTGTTTGTAGCTGTTTTTAACGTAAACCAACTGGGGTTTATGCTTACGCTATCTACTACAATAGTATCTTTAATAGCGACATTTTTAGTTCTGTAATTGGTATTTAGCTCTTGTGAAAAAACACAAAGGCTAGAGCAAAAACATATTAAAGTAATTATAAATTTCATGTAGTCTTTAAACAGCGTAACGTTTAAAATATTTTGGTGTTAAGCAACCATTTGGGTAAATAATATAACAATATGGTCTTATTCGTTGCCTTTTTAAACTTTACTGTTGCTTTCTGTTAAAAGGGCATTAAATTAATAGTGTAAAAGTAACGTATTATTTATTTTAGCTGAAATTCTAAGAAAAATAAGCGCACCGCGTTTACTAAACGCATATTGTTAGTAAATATTGAATAGGTTGTGCAATAAAATAGCAAAAATGAAGATAATATCTTACAACGTAAATGGTATTCGTGCCGCCTTAAAAAAAGGATTCATAGATTGGTTAAAAAGTGCAGATCCAGATGTTGTTTGTTTGCAGGAAATTAAGGCTAATGAAGAGCAGTTAGATTTAGATGTTTTTATTGAAGCAGGCTACGCTTATAATTATTGGTTTAGTGCTCAAAAAAAAGGGTATAGTGGTGTTGCGATTTTAAGTAAAACAAAACCCAATCATGTTGAATTTGGCACGGGAATTGAGTCTATGGACTTCGAAGGACGTAATATACGAGCAGATTTTGATGATGTGTCTGTAATGAGTTTATACTTGCCATCGGGGACTAACATAGCGCGTTTAGAACACAAGTTTGAATACATGGCTATGTTTCAGGATTATATCACGACATTAAAACAAGATATTCCTAATTTGGTAATTTGTGGGGATTATAATATTTGTCATGAAGCTATAGATATTCACGATCCTGTAAGGAATAAAAACGTATCAGGATTTTTACCTGTAGAGCGCGAGTGGATTGGAACATTTATGGATAGCGGATTTATAGATTCGTTTAGATATTTTAACCAAGAACCAGACCATTACAGTTGGTGGAGTTATCGTGCGAATGCAAGAAACAACAATAAAGGATGGCGTATAGATTATTGTTTGGTCGCGAATCCTTTAGAAGAGCGTTTAAAACGTGCGGTTATACTTCCTGAAGCTAAACACAGCGATCACTGTCCGATTTTGGTCGAGATTGCCTAATATATTAATAACCGTTTAATAAGATAAAAATGAATTATAAATTAGTTTTACCTGTATTATCTATAATTTTGGCGAGCTCTTGTGTGGCACCAAATGTTTATAAAGACCTTGAGGCAAGACACGAGGTTTTAAAGCAAGAGAATAAATCTTTAATGGATGAAAACTCTGAAATGTCTTCCCAGATTTCTGCATTAGAAACAGAGTTAAATGCGCTAAAGAAAGATTATAAAGAGACAGCTGCCAGACGCGATAAATTAGAAAACGATTATAGTGCGTTACAATCTAATTATGATAATTTACAAACATCTTATGATGCTTTAGAGAAAAACAGCTCCGCATCAATTGCTAAAAACGTGCAACAAAACAGAGAGTTGTTAGCACAATTAGAAGCTAAGGAGCAAGCTTTAGCTGCAGAAAATACCCGTTTAGAAGAATTAAAGAAAGAATTGCAGTCAAGATCTCAGCGTGTTGCAGAATTGGAACGCGTTATAGCTCAGAAAGACGAAAGCATGCATGCTTTAAAAGATGCCATTTCTAGAGCGCTAACAGATTTTGAAGGTAAAGGATTAACTGTAGAACAACGTGATGGGAAAGTGTATATCTCTATGGAAAACAAATTACTTTTTGGTTCGGGAAGTTGGGCTGTAGGTACAGAAGGTCGTCGTGCAGTAAATCAATTAGGAACCGTTTTGTCTGCTAATCCAGATATTGCTGTGTTAATTGAAGGACATACAGACGATGTACCTTATAAAGGTAGCGGACAATTATCTGGAAATTGGGATTTATCGACTAAACGTGCCACTGCAATCGTGAATATTTTAAGAGAAAATACAGCTATTAATCCAGAAAACTTAACAGCTGCTGGAAGAGGAGAATTTGCGCCAATTACCTCAAATTCAACTGCAGAAGGTCGTGCTAAAAACCGTAGAATTGAAGTGGTGTTAACACCAAAATTAGATGAAATTTCTAAGTTGTTAAACGACATTTAATTCAGTTTTAGCTCAAAAAAATAATATACAGACCGCTAAATGTGCTTAGTAATTTATACTAATTCAAAGCACATTTAGCGGTTCTTTTTTTCCTTAACGTAGAAATTAATTTTAACTTAGTAGCATAAGTTAATTCTACATTTTTTTAAGGATATGAAGCATTTGTTTTGGGTGGTTTGTTTAGTGGTGCTTACAGGTTGTAATTCTAAAACTAAACAATCAGATTATGTTGCTATAGAAGATTTTAAATCGCAGCATAAAGATGGTTTTGTGGGCGATTCACAATGTATGGCATGCCATAAAGGTGTTTATGATAACTGGACAGGATCCGATCACGATTTAGCAATGCAAGTGGCTAACGACTCTACGATTTTAGGAGATTTTAATGATGTGAAAAAAGTAATTGATGGGGTGTCTTATCACTTTACAAAAGCAGATGATGCTTTTATGATTCATGTTAAAGAAATTGATGGAAGCGAAGTAGACTATAAAGTAAGTTATGCCTTTGGTGTTAGACCGCTTCAGCAATATTTAATAGATTTTGACAAGGGAAAAAAACAAGTGCTGCGTGTCACTTGGGATTCCGAAAAAAATGTTTGGTTTCATCAATATAAAGGAGACGAAATAGATCCGCACGACTGGCTACACTGGACAGAAACTGCTCAGAACTGGAATACTATGTGTGCCGAATGTCACTCTACTAATCTAGAAAAAGATTACGATGTAGAAACCGATTCTTATAACACCACTTACTCGATTATTAATGTGAGCTGCGAAAGTTGTCACGGTCCAGCAGAACGCCATGTATTTTGGGCTGAACATGTTCAAGATAGTGTACATACAGAAAATACATATATAATCCCTGGTAATTCTCAGTTAAGTCAAATGAATATGTGTGCGCCTTGCCATGCTAGACGCGCTCGATTAACAGAAAAAATGATTCCGGGAACAGCTTTCGAGGATCAATATATGCTTCAAAACATTTCTTCAGACTTCTACCATGGAGATGGTCAAATAGAAGATGAAGATTATGTGTATGGTTCATTTCTTCAAAGTAAAATGTATCACGACGGTGTTAAATGTTCAGATTGTCACGATCCTCATACTTTAAAAGTGAAATTTAATGATAACAGATTGTGTTTACAGTGTCATGCACCAAGTTACGACGAGCCTTCGCATCACTTTCATGCGCAAGATACCGATGGTGCACAATGTGTAAATTGCCATATGACAGGTGCTGTGTATATGGGGAACGATTTTAGACGCGATCATAGTTTTAGAGTGCCACGTCCAGACCAAAGTGTGGAGTATGGTACGCCAAACGCATGTACACAATGTCACCAAGATAAATCAGACCAATGGGCGGCAGATCAAGTGGTAGATTGGTATGGTCCAGATCGCTTAGATCACTTTTCAGACGATTTATTAATAAGTAATAAAACCACTATAAATCCGCAAGAACGCGAACGTTTAGATACTTTCATAAACAACTTAAATTATCCTGCAATAGCTCGATCTACTGTAATCGCAAATATAGATATTACCAATAACGCGCAATTTGAAGCCGTTCTTAAAAGCTTAGAAGATCCTTCTGCTATGGTGCGTTATAATGCACTTCAGAAATTTAGAACGTTAAGTCCGCAAGATCGTGTAGCTATAGCGTCTAAACTTTTAAATGACGATACGCGATTAGTGAGAATAGGAGCGGTGCAGTTGTTAACAGGTATAGATACACAAACACTAGCTGCGGTAAATCAATCTGCTTTAAGTAATGCCAGACACGAGTTAGAAACCATGATGTTTACCAATGCAGATTTTGCTACCGGACGTTTACAACTAGGAGATTATTACCTGCAAAGTAATGATTTGGACAATGCCATAAAAAATTACGAGATGTCCCTTAAAAAGGATAGTTTGCTATTGCCAGTGTATTCTAACTTGGCAACAGCTTACAGTTTAAAAGGCGATTCTAATTCTGCCTTAAAGACTTTAAATATATGGATGAAAAAATCGGCTAATGAAGGACGAGCGTATTATTTAAGAGCGCTTTTATATTTTGAATTAAAACAAAATGATTTGGCGATATCTGATTTAAATAAAGCGATTAAAATAGACCCAACAGATACAAGATCGATGTATAATTTGGCTACATTTTATTATCAAAACAAACAATTATCTAATGCTGAAAATGTAATTTTAAAAGCATTAAAGCTTCAAGCTAGTAATCCAGATTATCAATATTTGTTAGCTTTAATTTATCGCGATCAAGGGAAAATGGAAGAAAGCGGTAAAATTATGCAAGCTTTACAAGCAGCAAGCCAGAATAATTCATAAAAGCACATTATTAAAAAATGAAATATACTACACTACCGCATACAGATATAAAAGTGAGTAAAATATGTTTGGGTACCATGACTTTTGGAAATCAGAACACTCAAGAAGAAGGTTTTAAACAGATGGATTACGCCTTAGATCAAGGTGTTAATTTCTTTGATACAGCAGAAATGTACCCAGTACCAGCCCAAAAAGAAACCTATGCAGAGACCGAACGTATTATTGGAAAATGGTTAAAACAATCGGGTAAACGTAGCGATATTGTTTTAGGATCTAAAATAGCTGGAACCGGAGATTATACAGCTCATATAAGAACAAATGGATTCGCTCCAATAGCAATTGAAGATGCAATCGATCAAAGTTTAAAACGCCTACAAACAGATTATCTAGATTTATTTCAACTGCACTGGCCAGAACGTCAATCTAATTTTTTTGGAACGCGAGATTATAAACACAATCCAGACGATCCTTGGATAGATAATTTTAATGAAGTTTTAGAAAGTTTAGATAAAGCGATAAAAGCAGGTAAGATTCGTAATATTGGTATCTCTAATGAAAAAGCGTGGGGTGCTATGCGTTATATAGAAGAATCTAAATATAACAATAGACCACGAATGGTGACCATTCAAAATGCATATTCTTTAATAAATAGAGGTTTTGAAAGTGATTTAGCAGAAATAGCTATGCGCGAAGGTTTAGGCTTATTAGCGTATTCGCCAATGGCTTTTGGAGTGTTGTCTGGCAAATATGTTGAAGGTTTAGCAGGAGACGATGCTAGGTTGAATTTATTTCCGCGTTTTTCAAGATATAGTAGCGTGAATTGTACTAAAGCCACGACACAATATTTAAAAATTGCAGCAGACAATGGATTAAGTTTAGCGCAAATGTCTTTAGCCTTTGTTACACAACAACCGTTTGTAACAAGTAATATTATTGGAGCTTCTAAAATGGATCAATTAAAAGAAAATATAGATAGTATTCATCTGCATTTAAGCGACGAAATTATTGCTAAAATTAATAAAGTACATGAAGATATACCTAATCCTGCAACATAAATTGTGAAATTATATGGGGTTAAAATATAAATTGAATTGAAAATCACACAAAAGAAAGGCTCTAAAACGCAGGAATTTGAATTGATTAATGATAGCGAATTACTAATTAAGGAAAAAAGTTTTCTAAATTCTAAAGAATGGACTGTAGACATAGAATCTATTGGCCATCATAAAATTGTAGAAGAACATTCTAGAAACGGACTACGAATTGTAGGGAGTTGCTTTATTTTAATAGCATTAACGAGTTGGATTGTTTTTTTTGTTGAAGATAATTTAAATGGAGAATTCGATGGGTTAATTTGGGGTGGCTTATTTTCTGTATTATTGGGGATAACGTGTTTTAAGGCGCCACTTAATAATTTTCTAATTTTAAATGGAGGGTATTCTAATTTAAAGTTTTTTTTGGATTCGCCTTCCCGAGAAGAGGTCGAGGCCTTTGCAGATAAGTTAATAGTAGTATCTAAAAATAAGATACGAGAAAAATATTCAAGAATTGATTCTGATCTTCCAGAAGATACGTTTATGAATCAGTTAAATTGGTTACTTAATTCCAAATTAATTAATGAAGAGGAGTACAATGAGAAGAAAAGAGAATACAAGATTTCTAAATTAATTAAATAAGTATTATTTTATTTAGTCTAACTCATATTTTACAGCATAAAAAAAGCCTTACTTGAATAAAGTAAGGCTTTTTTATTAGTTGATTTGATTACCATCTTTATCAAAAAAGTGGTATTCTAGATATGTGTAAGCATCTCTGGGCATAATTTTCACCCATTTTTTGTGTTCAACAAACCATTTTGAACGTATTGATGGAATGCCTTTTGTTAAAAAGGCCGCTATAAAAGGATGTGTGTTTAAAACCAGCTTTTTATAGTCTTTTTTTAATAGTCGTTCAAGCTCTTGCGTGATTTTCTGTACCAAAATAATTGGTGCTTCTACTTCTTGGCCTTGAACGCCGTTAGGGTTTTCTTCACGTGTTTTTATGTTCATTTCTGGACGCACACGCTGTCTTGTAATCTGTATCAATCCAAATTTACTTGGAGGTAATATTTTGTGTTTCGCTCTATCATCCTTCATTTCATCTCGAAGGTAATTGAAGAGTGTTTTTCTGTTTTCAGCATTGGTCATGTCTATAAAGTCGACAACTATAATGCCTCCCATGTCGCGTAAACGAAGTTGTCTCGCTATTTCTTGGGCTGCAATCATATTAACTTCTAATGCTGTGTCTTCTTGAGAATTGGCTTTGTTAGAGCGATTTCCGCTGTTAACATCTACAACGTGAAGGGCTTCGGTATGTTCTACTACCAAGTAGGCGCCTTTTGCCATAGAAACCGTTTTTCCAAACGACGTTTTAATTTGTCTTTCTACTCCAAATTTTTCAAAAATAGGAACATTAGACTGATACAATTTTACAATAGATTCTTTATTAGGTGCAATAAGTTGCACATAATCTTTAATTTGGTGATAAAGTTCTTCATCATCTACCTGAATACTTGTAAAAGTGTCGTTAAAAATGTCTCGTAAAATAGACGAGGCTTTATTTAATTCTCCTAAAACTTTACTAGGGTGATGTGCTTTGTTTAGCTTCTTACACATTGCGGTCCAACGACCAAGCAAATTCTGTAAGTCTTTATCTAATTCGGCAACTTTCTTGCCTTCTGCTACAGTACGTACAATAATCCCAAAGCCTGGAGGCGTAATGCTTTTTACCAGTCGTTTTAGGCGATCTTTTTCTTCCTTATCTTCAATTTTTTGTGAAATTGAAATTCGATCAGAAAAAGGAACAAGAACAATATATCTACCTGCAATAGAAAGCTCTGAGCTTATTCTAGGGCCTTTTGTAGAAATAGGTTCTTTTACAATTTGTACTAATAGCGATTGATTCGATTTTAAAACATCTACAATGCTTCCATTCTTATCAATCTCTTTTTCAAACGGGAAATCTTTTAAAAAGAAATCGTTTAGTTTACCTGTGCTTACACGTTTTGTGAATTTTAAAAGGGAAGGGAGTTTAGGACCTAAATCGTGATAATGTAAAAAGGCATCTTTTTCGTAGCCTACATTTACAAAAGCAGCATTTAGTCCAGGAACAGTTTTTCTTATTTTGGCGATAAACACGTCACCAACAGAAAAATTGTTACCTCCTTCGTCTTTATGTAATTCAATAAGTTTTCCATCTTTTAATAAGGCAAAATCAACATGTTGGGGACCAGATCTTACGATCAATTCTTTATCCATTTCGTTAATTTTTATCCATACTATTAAGTATAAAGCTAAAAGTTAAAAGCCGAAAAGTTTAAAAACTTATCAGCGTTTAACTTAAACTTATAACCAAACTGTACAGATGGATTATACATTATTTTTCACAGGATTTAATCTGTGGAGCTTCCTTTTTTTGCGCAAGGTATAACGCGGGGAAACTCATGTCAAAGAACAATTCAATTAAAAACCAAAAAAGTAGTTATAAAACTACTTTTTGGGATTATTTTTTCTTTTTGTGACGATTAGCGCGTCTACGTTTCTTACGCTTATGCGTCGCTACCTTATGTCTTTTACGTTTCTTACCACTTGGCATAGATCTGTTTTTTTTTTAGTTAATATTAAGTTTCTTGTTATTCTTTAACGTCTACATTAGTTTTTACACCTTCTACAAATACTTTTGCAGGTTTAAATGCAGGAATGTTGTGAGCTGGTATTTTAATTGTCGTATTCTTAGAGATATTTCTACCAGTTTTTTCAGCACGAGTTTTAATTATAAAACTTCCAAAACCTCTTAAATATACGTTATCTCCAGCTTCTAAAGAAGTTTTTACTTCTTCCATGAAAGTTTCTACAGTTGCCTGAACATCACCTTTCTCGATTCCTAATTTCTCAGAAATTTTCGCTACTAAATCAGCCTTAGTCATTATCTATTATGTATTAAAGTTATCAATTAATTATAAAGGGATGCAAATATAGTCATTTAATATTCAATATTTCAAACCTAATTCATTAAAATTTAAGATTATAAACGATTATTTTTGTCGCACCTAATTTTTAGATATGTCTTTTAGTAAAACTTTAACAGATTGGTATTCAGTGAATAAGCGTCAACTTCCTTGGAGACAGACTACTAATCCGTATTATATCTGGTTGTCTGAAATTATTTTACAGCAAACTCAAATTAAGCAAGGATTACCATATTATGAAGATTTTGTAACGACATTTCCTACCGTTTTCGACCTTGCACATGCAAATGAAGCCGAAGTTTTAAAACTTTGGCAAGGATTAGGGTACTATTCTCGTGCTAGAAATCTTCATTTTGCAGCAAAATATGTTGTAAATGAACGAGATGGTGTGTTTCCCAAAACGTACAAAGATCTATTAAAACTGAAAGGCGTGGGCGATTATACGGCTAGTGCTATTGCGTCTATTTGTTATAATGAGGTGTCTGCCGTTGTAGATGGTAATGTGTATAGACTATTGTCGCGTTATTTTGGAATATATACCCCAATAAACTCATCTAAAGGTGCAAAAGAGTTTAAAGCTTTAGCTCAAGAACTAATTGATAAAAAGGATCCTGCAACATTTAATCAGGCGGTTATGGAGTTTGGTGCTGTGCAATGCAAGCCCAAAAGTCCAGATTGTTCTGTGTGTCCGTTCATAACTAGTTGTTATGCTTTTGGAAAAGATGTAATTTCAGATTTACCCGTTAAAATAAAGGCGGCTAAAGTGACTAAAAAGTATTTTAATTTTTTAGTGTTTTTAACCCCAAGTCAGACCACATTTTTAGAGCAACGCCAAGGTAAAGGCATTTGGCAAAACTTGTATCAGTTTCCTTTAATAGAGTCTAAATCAGCTTTAACACAAGCTCAGCTTCAGTTAGAGTTGGATAATTTAGAGGTTCTAAAAGATCATACCTACGAAGTGTCATTATATAATAAAGACGAAATTGTTCATAAATTATCACATCAGCATTTATATACAAGATTTTGGATTGTAGATGTAGATACCAATATAAAAGGCGGAATTCCTGTGACGGAAGTTGAAGATTTTCCAGTACCTATTCTTATTGGAAACTTTATTGAGGCCTTTAATTTTTAGCCTCAGAAGTTTATAACTCATAATTTTTTTATTAATTTTAAAAAAGTTGAACTACAAAGTGTAATTTTGCAGTTCGTTAAAAAAATAATTTATGGCAGGAACGTTAAATAAAGTAATGCTTATTGGGCATTTAGGAGATGATGTTAAAATGCACTACTTTGAAGGAGGTGGTTGTGTTGGACGTTTTCCTCTAGCGACCAACGAAACGTATATGAGTAAGCAAACTAATGAGCGTGTTACAAATACGGAATGGCATAATATTGTAGTACGAAATAAAGGCGCAGAAATCTGTGAAAAGTATTTAAGTAAAGGAGATAAAATTTATGTTGAAGGACGTCTTAAAACTAGAAAATGGCAAGACGAGTCTGGGCAAGAGCGTTACTCTACAGAAATTCAATGTACAGATTTTACTTTTTTAACGACAAAAAAAGAGAGTTTAGCGAATGCGCAACAATCGTCGCAAGATGCTAAACCAACAGAAAACAAACCCGCAACAAGTCAAAATACGTCTAGCGTAGAAGACGATTTGCCGTTTTAATTGTTTAACTAAATTTATTCCAATTGGACCCTGACCCCTCGAGTTTATTAGCTCTAATTTCCACGATAAATATTCCATTAATTATTGGTATCGTACTTTTATGTGTTTTACTGATATGTTCTGCACTTATTTCTGGCGCAGAAGTAGCCATGTTTTCTTTAACTGTTACCGATATAGATGAAGGCATAGAAGAAGATTCTAAAGCCATCAAAATTATTTCTAAGCTATTAGAACGTCCCAAAAAATTGCTAGCCACCATACTTGTTGCTAATAATTTTATAAACATTGGTATTGTTATTCTCTTTGCTTATTTAGGCGATTTTATATTTCATAGTATTACCTCAGAAGTGATGCGTTTTATTCTTGAAGTTGTATTAGTAACCTTCCTTATTTTATTATTTGGCGAAATTTTACCAAAGGTTTATGCTAGCAGAAATAAACTAAAATTTGCGTCGTTTATGGCCGTTCCTTTACAAGTTATGGATGTGCTGTTTTCGCCTTTAAGTTTGCCTATGCGTAGTATTACTCTAGGGATTCATAATAAATTAGGAAAGCAAAAATCTAATTTAAGTATCGATCAATTATCACAAGCCTTGGAGCTTACTAGTGAGGCAGATACTTCTAAAGAAGAACAGAAAATATTGCAAGGTATAGTATCTTTCGGAAATACAGATACCAAGCAGGTTATGCGCCCTAGGATAGATATTTTTGCATTAAATGTAGATTTAAAATATACCGAGATTATTCCAGAAATTGTATCTAACGGATATTCGAGAATTCCTGTTTACGAAGATAATATAGACAACATTAAAGGGATTCTTTACGTTAAAGATTTACTGCCTTATGTAGATAGAAAGCAATTTGATTGGAAGACTTTAATTCGTGAGCCATTTTTTGTTCCGGAAAACAAAAAGTTGGACGATTTAATGGGAGAGTTTCAGGAGAAAAAAGTCCATTTAGCAGTCGTTGTAGATGAGTATGGCGGAACCTCGGGATTAATTTCTTTAGAAGATATTATTGAAGAAATTGTTGGTGAAATTAGCGATGAGTTTGACGATGAAGATTTAGTATACTCTAAACTAGACGATAATAATTATGTGTTCGAGGGAAAAACACCTTTAAAAGATTTTTATAAGATTATTAAAATTGAAGACGATACTAATTTTGAACAGAAAAAAGGTGAAGCTGAGACTATTGCTGGTTTTGTGTTAGAATATTCTGGAAGTTTTCCGAAATTAGGAGCGAAAATTAATTTTGAAAATTATAAGTTTACAGTCGAAGCTTTAGATAAAAAACGCATTAAACGCGTAAAAGTTACCATTTTATAATATGTTAAAATACATTCAGAATACACTTATACTTTTATTGTTAACCTTAGTGACGTCTTGTGCAGACGATCCAACACCTAAACCCAATGCGTTTTTAAGGTTAAGCTATCCAGAAGCGAATTATAGCGAGGCAGATTTAGAGGTGCCTTTTACATTTCAGAAAAATGAATTTGCATCTCAAATGGGTGTGAAAAAGATGGTTGGTCAAGATAATTATGGTGTAAATATTGAGTATTCTAACTTAAAAGGAACCATATTCTTAACGTATAAGAATATTAATGAAGACTCTAAAAACCTTATGGAGTTTATCAAAGACGCGCAAAATTTTACACAAAAACATACTATAAAGGCCGACGAAATTGTTGAGCAAGTTTATATAAACGATGAACGTAAAGTGTATGGTATGTTCTACGAAGTAGGAGGTAACGCCGCTTCTCAATCTCAGTTTTATGTTACAGATAGTGTTAAGCACTTCTTGACAGGCTCTTTGTATTTCTACGCTAAACCTAATTACGACTCTATTTTGCCAGCTGCAAAATATCTTGAAAGGGATATCAAGCGTATTATGGAATCGGTGTCTTGGAAGTAAATTCTGTAGTTGTTTAATTGATCTTAATCTAGTTAATACATTAAAAGAAATAAAACTGCTGCTTTCAGAATCTTTATTCAGATAAATATATCTTTTCTGTGATTTTCTCTTATTTAACGAGAATCTTTTTTGAACTTTGCCGACTTGCTATTTCAAGTAAAAGTTTAAAACGCATTCGCTGTGAAACTCAAACAAAAAAGAAAACTAGTTACGTATCTAAATATTTTAGATCAGCCTATAAAATTCAATCCATTTGTCTTTAGTCGAACCTTCTTGCTTTGGGCTTTAGTAGGTTTAATTGGAGGTTGTATTGCCGGATTATATTGGATAGTTTTAGAGTTTTTTACTCATAAATTAGCTTTTTTCGAAGGTTGGTCTGTGATTCCTGTTATGGCTATTTGTGGATACTTAGCGGGTTTGGTTATTCATTTTATTGGAGATCCAGGAGAAATTCACTTAATGGTAAACAACATCCGATTTAATAAAGGGAAACTTGATCCTAAAAATAATCCATCTATGGTTTTGTCTTCTTTACTTTGTGTAGCGTCGGGCGGAAGTTTAGGTCCGGAAGCGCCTTTAGTTCAGGTTACAGGATCTACAGGAAGCTGGTTAGGAAAAATATTTCGTCTTAAAGGTGAAGAATTAAGATCGTTAAGTATTGCTGGAATGGCATCTGGTTTTACGGCGCTTTTTGGTGCTCCTTTAGGCGGAAGTTTATTCGCTTTAGAAATTCTTCATCATAAACATGCTGTAGAGTATTATAAGGCTATTATTCCAGCTTTAGTGGCGAGTAGTTTTAGTTATGTGGTGTTTGCTATTATTATTCATGTTGGCCTGGGCGCGGTATGGAATTTAGAAGCGTATGAATTTGCAGGGACTTTCGATTTTGCTTATGCTGTGTTATTTGCTATTGCTGGCACAGCAATAGGTTGGGGGTTTATTTATTGTATAAAAGGTTTTAAATTTCTTTTTGATAAAAAACAATTGCCAATTTATATTAAAACACTTATTGGAGGGTTATTGTTAGGTGTAATCGCGTATTATATCCCATTAACACGTTATTTCGGACATCATGAAATTAATGAAATATTATCAGAGCCTTTACCTGTTAAACTTTTGGTAGCCATTTTAATAGGTAAGATTGTTGCCATTTCTATAACGGTGACTTCCGGATGGCGTGGCGGATTTATAATTCCGTTGTTTTTTGTGGGGGCGACTTTAGGTTTAATTATTCATCATGTATTTCCTTCAACTAATTTAACACTTGCAATTGTAAGTTGTATGGCAGCAATTAATGCTTGTGTAACGCGAACGCCTATGAGTACGCCTATTTTGTTAGCAACACTAACCGGATTTTCGTATTTTATTCCCATACTTTTTGCAAGTTTAACAGGATATTTTTTGGCTCCTAGAATTCCATTTATTAGTTCTCAGTTAGATCCAGAATAAGAACAGTAGCATTGAATTTTTTAGATTCCTAAATGAACTTTATAAAATAAGTTGTAAATTTTGAACAGTTAAGCTGTTTAATACATTACAAACTTTAGAATTAGGATGAAAAAAATAAAAAAAGAAGATATAAATCAAGAGGTTTTTGATTTGTACGACGACTATGCCCACAACAAAATACAGCGCAGAGATTTTATGAAGAAATTGTCGCTTTATGCTGTTGGTGGATTAACTATGCAATCGCTTCTCAGTTTTATGATGCCCAATTATGTGGATTCTATTTTAGTGCCTCAAGACGATCCGCGATTAGACTCAACTTACATCACATACAATTCACCGCGTGGTGGCGGTGGTATCAAAGCATTGCTTTCTAAACCAAAATCTAATACAGAGAAATTACCAGGTATTATTGTAGTGCATGAAAATAGAGGGTTAAATCCGTATATAGAAGATGTAGGTAGACGCGCGGCAACAGAAGGTTTTATATCTATAGCGCCAGATGCATTAACGCCTCTTGGTGGGTATCCAGGAAACGATGATGAAGGTAGGGAGATGCAGAAGCAGCGTGATAAAAATGAAATGTTAGAAGACTTTATAGCAGCTTTTAATTATCTAAAAAATCATGAACAATGTAATGGGAAAATTGGAGTAGTAGGTTTTTGTTTTGGAGGATGGATTTCAAACATGATGGCTGTTAGAATTCCCGATTTAGGTGCAGCAGTTCCGTATTATGGGAGTCAGCCTAGTGCTGAAGAAACAGCCGAAATTAATGCGCCACTAATGATGCATTATGCAGAGCTTGATAAACGTGTAAACGCCGGATGGCCAGCTTATGAAGCTGCGCTTAAAGATAATAATAAACAATATGAAGCGTTTGTATATCCTGAAGTTAATCATGGATTTCATAATAATACCACACCGCGTTACGATGAAGCAGCAGCTACACTATCATGGAATAGGACACTGTTATTTTTTAAAGAAAATTTAGTTTAATATTTAAATACAATTACAAAAAAAGCACCTCTAAGAGATGCTTTTTTTATATAGATAAGGTTACGGCTCTGTATTTATTAAAAGTGCTCGAAAGGATGATATTTATTATTGTTAAATCATCTTTATAGTAGTAATATAACATATAAGTTAATACATGTGTGGTGTTAATGTTTTATATTTAATAATTAGCAGTTTGTCTAATGTAAAAAGCTTTTAATAAGATTTACTTATGTGGTTGCGTGTTAGTTGTAGTTTGTCTTTTGATGTAGAGATACCATCTCCATTTATTTTAATGTTGCGTCCTCGTAGTGGGGCTGAACAGTGGATTGAATGCGATGAATTTAAAATAACACCAGGTGTGCCTATTGTAGAGTTTACAGATGCTTATGGTAACTTGTGCCAAAGACTTGTAGCGCCTAAGGGGCATTTTACCATTCACACCAAATCTGATGTGAAAACGTCTCAGTTTGTAGATGTGAATTTTAGTGCACCCTTTGTAGATATTCAAGATTTACCATCAGATGTACTAAGTTATTTATTGCCGAGCAGATATTGTGAATCCGACCGTTTTAACGATTTAGCAAATACAATTACTGCAGATAAACCATTAGGTTACGCACAAGTATATGCTATAGAACAATGGTTGCGGTATACAATTCAATACATTCCTGGGAGTAGTGCTTATCCTATTTCGGCAGTTGAAGTGAACCAAAAAGGTTCTGGTGTTTGTCGTGATTTAGCACATTTAGGAATTGCCTTATGTAGGAGTTTGAGTATTCCTGCACGTATGGTGGTTGGTTATCTACATCATTTAAAACCCATGGATATGCATGCGTGGTTTGAAGCTTATGTTGGTGGACGTTGGTATGTGTTCGATGCGACTCAAACAGGTTTAAAAGGAGGTTACGTCTCTGTGGGTTATGGTCTTGATGCAGCAGATGTCGCTATATTTAATCAGTTCGGACCTAAAGTGCATACTTTAACGCAAGAAGTTATTGTAAAGCAGATTAAGATTTAAATCTAAGTGTTATCAGCTATAAAGCTAAAATAAAACCTTTTAATTTGATTCCTATATATTAATAAAAAAGCATCTCGATAGAGATGCTTTTTTATTAATTATGTGATAGTTAGAGTTATGCTTTAGTCGCGCAACATCCTTCTTTTCCATGTTCAGAACAAGCCATTGCTATGTCTTCAGATTTACCTTTACAGTCTCCGTTACATTCACCTTCACAGTCTCCTTTGCACGTCATTTTTTTAGACGTTTCTGTTTCTTCAGTACTAGTTGTATCAAAATCTTCAACAGTTTTCATGTCTTTTACACTATACATGTCTCCGGCTTTAGTTACAGTTTCTTCAAGAGTAGTGGCGTTTACTTTAGCAACATCATATTCTACCATAGCTAGTTTTTTGTCAAAACTCACTGTTGCAGATTTAATACCATCTAATTTAGATAATTTTTTCTCTATGGTGTTAGCACAACCAATTTGGCAAGTCATTCCTTCGATAGTGAATTCCGCTTTAGCGTAAGTGGCGTTAGGGTCTAAAGTGTTTGTTGTGGTTTCTGCAGTTGCAGCCGTTTCAACAGTTTTTATCTCAGGCTCTGCAGCTTTGTCTTTACAAGAAAATGCTAAGATTGAAACTAATGCTAAAGTGTAAACAAGTTTAAAATGTTTCATAGGAATAATAATTTATATAAGGTGAACAAATTTAATAATTTATGTGAGTATTTATGTTAAAAGTTTCATTTTTGCAGCTTTAATAGAATGATTTATGAGCGAGAATACCAAAAAATGGGGTTATCTTTTTGTGTTGTCATTAATTTGGGGAAGCTCATTTATATTAATGAAAAAAGCACTCATAGGAGTTACAGCCTTTCAGTTAGGTGCATTAAGGACCATTTTTACAGCTTTAATTTTATTTACTGTAGGATTAAAATCAATCCAAACCATAGATAAACAAGCTTGGAAATGGGTTATGCTTTCTGGTGTTTTTGGATCGTTTATACCAGCGTTTTTATTTGCTATAGCTGAAACTGAAATCGATAGTGCGATTGCTTCTATATTAAATTCTTTAGTGCCATTACAAACGGTTTTGGTGGGTTTTGCTGTATTTCAGATTGCATCTACTAAACGCCAGGTTTTTGGTGTGATTTTGGGTTTTGTAGGTACGGCTTTGTTGGTTGTTAAAGGCGCAGACCTTAATCCGCATCAAAACTATTTATATGCTGGTTATATTGTCTTGGCTACTGTAATGTATGCGTTTAATGTTAATATTATAAAACGGTATTTACAGCATTTAAAACCATTAACTATTGCAACGGGTAATTATGTGGTGATTGTAATTCCTGCGTTAATAATATTATATTTTACAGATTTTTTTGAAAGTTCTAATTTGAACCATCCAGAGCTTAAAATGGCTTTAATGTATGTGTTTATTTTATCTTTTTTTGGAACGGCTTTGGCTAAAGTATTATTTAATAACTTAATTAGAATATCGACTCCGGTGTTTGCTTCGTCTGTGACTTATGTAATGCCTATAGTGGCGTTAACTTGGGGTTTTTTAGATGGAGAAGGGTTTAGTATGTTGCAAGCTTTTGCTTCTTTAATTATTTTATTAGGGGTGTATTTAGCTAATAAAAAGGCATAAAAAAACCGAAGTGTTAGCTTCGGTTTTTTATAAAGTAGTAGATTCTGATTATTTGAAATCTTCGTCTGTAATACCTTCATTTATTTTTAAATCTTTTACTACGAAATCGAATTTTTGTGGTCCCATAGTTTGAGATAATTTATAAGGAAATTTAATTCCGTTTACATCTTTGTAATCAGAATAAAATAATGAAGCACTACCCATTGGTGTAGATCGTTCTTCTTTTAATTTTAATCCAGACTCAACGCTATAGAATGCAGATAATTCTTCGCTTACTTTAATTTTGTATGCGTTTTCTCCGTCTATATTTTCTATGCTTTCTAAAGTAACGCCATTGTTTAAATAGTTTAATTCAGGGAATGGAGCTGCTTCAGAGATTGATTTTGTGATTTCCTCTTCTGTCATCTCTTTCTTTTGTCCTTGCATAACAACATAACCTGATTTACTATCCATTACGGTTTTCATTACAGATTGACCCATAGCAACAATTTCTTGTGCAAATTGTTTTTTTGATGTTTTTTTAATGTCTAAATTCATCATCACTCCAGGCTGTAATTCTGCTTCAGCTACAATGTTTATTGTGTTTACAGCATCAAGTTTGTCTTTACCACCTATTGCAGCGATGTAACTCTGTAGTACTTTTTCTACTGTCATATCTGCAGGTAATGCAACCTCGTAAGTCGGTTTTTCTACAGGTGTCGCATATTTATCATAATACTTAATTGGAACGCCTGTTTTTTCAAGGTTAGTTAATACATCACTTCCTTTACCTACAATAATTATACGTGCATTTTCAGATTTAAAATACTTGTTAGCTGCTTTCTGGATGTCTGCAGGTGTTAACGCGTTTATTTTTTCTAAATACGTTTCATAAAAATCTTTTGGTAAATCATTCAGCTTAATGTTTAAGGCGTATTCGGCAACGGTTTCAGGTTTTTCTAAAGCCATAACAAAACTTCCTACATATTTAGCCTTAGCACTTTCTAAATCTTTAGGGTCTACAAGTTCTGTTTTAATTCTTTTGATTTCATTTAAAATCTGAACAGCAGCACTATCTGTAACGGCATTTCTTACTTGAGAGCTTGCTTCAAAACGCCCAGCGTTATAACGGCTGTCTCTAAGTGAAGAATATGCGCCATAAGTATAAGCGTGTTCTTCTCGAAGGTTTTTAAATAAATACCCTTCGCCACCACCTCCTAAAATGTAGTTTGCAATTTTAGCAGCAAAATAGTCTGGGTCGTTCATTTTTAAATCGACATTGTTTGTAACTACAACATTAGATTGTACGGCATTTGGCGCATCTACAAAGTCTATTTGTGTTGCAGTAACATTTGCTGTAGTAGCAGGTGTTGCTGTTGTAATGTCAGCTCCTTTTTTCCATTTTCCAAAATCTTTAGTAATGGCTTTTTTTACGGATTTAAAATCTACATCTCCAACAACTACTAAATATGCATTGTTAGGAATAAAATATGTAGTATAAAAATCTTTAACATCTTGAAGCGTAATGTTGTTTACGGTTTCTTCTGTAGTAAATTCTCCGTAAGGATTATTTTTACCATAAGATAAAGCGTTTCCGACCCTAGAAGCGATAGCGTCTACACTTTTTTCTTGAGATTTTAAACCTTCAATAAGTTGGTCTTTACTTTTTTGAAATTCTTCTTCTGTTAATAGCGGATTAATAGCAGCATCTGCCATTAATTCTAAAATACGAGATGAATACTTTGTTAAAGACGATGCGTATCCGCTTTGAGAACCAAAACCTAAACGCGCTCCTAAGAAGTCTATTTCGTCGTTAAATTTATCTTTCGGAATTGATGTTGTTCCGTTACCTAACATAGAAGACAGTAAGCTAGAAACTCCGGCTTTGTTACCTTCTGTAATAGGTTTATTGTCTAATCGTAAAGAAAAAGTTACTTTAGGTAGTTTGTGGTTTTCTACCACAAGGACTTTAATACCATTTTTTAATTGAAATTCTTGTGGGTTTTCCAAAGTGATTTTTGGAGCAGGTCCCGGCTCAGGTTGTTTAGATCTGTCTATTTGAGCGTGAACGCCAACAGACATTAAAAACAATACTAATAATACTGATATTTTTGTTTTCATTTTTTGTGTACGTTTTGGATTATTGCTTTTTGTCTTCTGGTAAGTATTCTAATAATAACCTTTGGTTAGGATTTAAATACTTTTTAGCAACAGCTTGAATGTCTTCTCTTGTTATAGATCTGTAAATATTAATTTCGTTGTTAATTAAATTTACATCGTCGTAAAGTAAGTAGTACGTTGCTAAAGAGCTTGCAATACCTTCTACACTTGAATTTGAGTTTACAAACTGATTCTCAAATTGATTGATTAATTTTTCGTAATCGCGTTCAGAAATTAAATTGGTTTGAATTTTTACAATTTCTTCATCAATTTCTTTAGTTAAATTGGCAAGAGTTGTGTCTCCTAAAGGTAAACCGTAAACAATGTAAGCACTGTAGTCCTCTTGGCTAATACTCATAGCACCTACTTGTAAAGCCATTTTTTTATCGTCGACTAATTTTTTGTAAAGTTTGGAAGATTTACCACCGCTTAAATAAGACGAAATCATTTCTAAAACATAAGCATCGCGTTCCTTATAAGAAGGTGTTCTGTAGGCTTGAATTATTGCTGGAATTTGAATGTTGCTGTCGTAAGCTTTAGCTTCAATTGCTGTAGTGATCGGATCTTCTTTTGGTAAGTTTCTTACAATTGGCGCGCCTTTAGGAATTGGACCAAAGTAATCCTTTATCATTTTTTTTACCTTGGTTTTATCAATATCTCCAGCAACAACTAAAACAGCATTGTTTGGAATATAATATTTTTTGTTGAAGGCTTGAAACTCTTCAAGAGTAGCAGCATCTAGGTGTTCCATTTTACCAATAGTAGTCCATCGGTATGGGTGCTTTGTAAATAGGTTAACTTTAACTTGTTCTAAGAATTTTCCGTAAGGCTGATTGTCTACACGCATACGTTTTTCTTCTTTTACAACTTCGTTTTGAGTGTCTACTCCAATTTGGTTAATAACGGGATGCATTAAACGCTCAGACTCTAGCCATAAACCAAGTTCTACTTTGTTAGAAGGGAAAACTTCGTAATAATAGGTTCTGTCGTCTGTCGTGTTTGCATTAAATTTTCCACCATTAGCAGGGATAATTTTCATGAATTCTCCACGTTCTATATTTTCTGTACCTTCAAATAAAAGGTGTTCAAAAAAGTGAGCGAAGCCTGTGCGTTCTGGGTTTTCGTCTTTGGCTCCAACGTGGTACATTACTGAAGTTGTTACAACTGGTGCTGTGTTGTCTTGGTGCAAGATTACATGTAATCCATTGTCCAAGTCGTACTCTTCAAATTCAACTTTTTGTGCTGTAGCTAGATGGCCAACAAGCAACAAAGAAGCTAAAGTAAATAAGCTTTTTTTCATTGTGAGTTTGTGTTAAGTTGATTTTTAATTTATTGATATGTCTAGTAGCTATTAGGAAAGTTACATATTTAACGAAAATAAGAAATGAAAACCTTACAACAACATTGTCTGGTGTAAAACATATTATTTTGTTAATTATGATGTTTTGTATTTGACTTTAATGTTTTAAGTAAATTTGTTGAGGTGTAATTACTGAAAAGGAGGAGTGCGTTGTAAGTAAAGTGTAGGAGTTTTGGTGTTATGCATTTAAAAAGCACATAAAATTATTTCAATTTTAATAAAACGTTTGTAGTTTAATTAATTAGGTGTATATTTGCACTCATTTTTGAACAAAATTAATAAATAAAACGTTACGCTATGTACGCAATTGTAGAGATAGCAGGGCAACAATTTAAAGTTGAAAAAGACCAAAAAGTGTTTGTTAACCGTTTAGCTTCTGAAGAAGGAGATGCAGTATCTTTTGATAATGTACTTCTAATAGGAGATGGTGACAATGTAACTTTAGGCGCCCCGGCTATAGATGGAGCACAAGTAAGTGCAAAAATCTTAAAACACCTTCAAGGTGATAAAGTTATTGTTTTCAAGAAAAAGAGACGTAAAGGATACCGTGTTAAAAACGGACACCGTCAGGCTCTTACTGAAATCGTAATTGAAAGTATTGCTGCTTCTGGAGCTAAAAAAGCTGCCCCAGCAAAGAAGGCTAAAAAAACAACTGCTACTAAAGCAGATGATTTAAAGAAAATCGAAGGTGCTGGACCTAAAGCTGCTGAAGCTTTAGTAAATGCAGGAATCGATACTTTCGCTAAAGTTGCAAATACTCCAGCTGAGAAATTAAGCGAAGTATTAACTGCTGCTAGCTCAAGATTATCTCACATCGTTACAGAAACTTGGCCAAAACAAGCTCAGTTAGCTGCAGATGGTAAATGGGATGAATTAAAAGTATTACAAGACAAATTAGACGGTGGAATTGAAAAGTAATTTTCAAATTCACTATTATCAACAATATAAAACCTTAAGACAATGGCTCACAAAAAAGGGGTAGGTAGTTCTAAAAACGGTAGAGAATCAGAATCAAAACGCTTAGGTGTTAAGATATTTGGTGGTCAAGCCGCAATCGCAGGAAATATCATCATAAGACAAAGAGGAAATACACATCACCCAGGTGAAAACGTGTATGGAGGTAAAGATCATACATTACACGCTAAAGTGGATGGTGTTGTGAAATTTACAAAGAAGAAAGATAACAAATCTTACGTTTCTATAATTCCTTTCGAGGTTTAAGAAATAATTTTCTTTACAATATATTAAAAAAAGTCCTTGCAAATTATTGCAAGGACTTTTTGAGTTTCGTTTAACTTAGGTGTGTTTACTTCAATACATTTTGGTTTAAAGCATAAAAAATCCCAAACATCACTATTTGGGATTTTTATAAATAATAAGGAGTTACTTAAGTGTTTTAAGCAACATCAATATGTATTTAGTATCTGTAGTATTCAGGTTTGTAAGGACCTTCAACAGTTACACCAATATATTCAGCTTGATCTGATTTTAATTCAGTCAGTTCAACACCAATTTTAGCTAAGTGTAATTTTGCTACTTTTTCATCTAAATGCTTAGGTAACATGTATACTTCATTCTTATACGCATCTCTGTTAGTCCACAATTCGATTTGTGCTAACGTTTGGTTTGTAAACGAGTTACTCATTACAAAACTTGGGTGACCTGTTGCACAACCTAAGTTTACTAAACGCCCTTCTGCTAATAAAATAATATCTTTTCCGTCTATTGTATATTTATCAACCTGAGGTTTAATTGTGTTTTTAGTATCTCCATAGTTATCGTTTAACCAACCCACTTGGATTTCGTTATCGAAGTGTCCAATGTTACAAACGATAGTTTTATCTTTCATCGCTTTAAAATGCTCGGCACGAACGATGTCTTTATTTCCAGTCGTTGTAATTACAATATCTGCAGTAGTCACTACAGATTCTAATTTCTTAACCTCAAAACCATCCATTGCAGCTTGTAACGCACAAATAGGATCTATTTCTGTAACGGTAACAATACTACCAGCTCCTTTAAAAGATGCTGCTGTACCTTTACCAACATCACCATAACCACAAACGATAACACGTTTTCCAGCTAACATAACATCTGTAGCACGACGAATTGCATCTACAGCACTTTCTCTACATCCGTATTTATTATCGAATTTAGATTTTGTAACAGAATCGTTAATGTTAATAGCAGGCATGGGTAACGTTCCGTTTTTCATACGTTCGTATAAACGGTGAACACCTGTAGTTGTTTCTTCAGATAAACCATTAATACCATCTACTAATTCTGGGTATTTATCTAAAACCATATTGGTTAAATCTCCACCATCATCTAAAATCATGTTTAGTGGTTGTCTGTCTTCACCAAAGAATAATGTTTGTTCAATACACCACTCAAATTCTTCTTCTGTTAAACCTTTCCAAGCATAAACAGCAGTACCACCTTCTGCAATTGCAGCGGCAGCTTGATCTTGAGTAGAGAAAATATTACAAGAACTCCACGTTACTTCTGCGCCTAAAGCTTTTAATGTTTCAATTAAAACTGCAGTTTGAATCGTCATATGTAAACATCCTGCAATTCTTGCGCCTTTTAAAGGTTGGCTGTCTTTGTATTCTTCACGAAGGCTCATTAAACCTGGCATTTCTGCTTCAGCTAATTCTATTTCTTTTCTTCCCCAAGCCGCAAGCGACATGTCTTTTACTTTATAAGGTACGTATGGAATCGTTTTTGTATTCATAATTGTATATTTGTCTCTGAATTTAAGAGTGCAAAGTTACATAATAAGTACGAGAAATATAAATGCCAGTATACAAAACACTACATCCAAACTCACAAACTACTGTTAAGGTTTGGAAAATTACAGAATCTTATGATGAATTGTTTCAGGGAGTTAAGTTAAAACCTGAAAGTTTATCGCGTGTTTTAGGCATGAAAAGCGAATTGCATCAACGCGGATTTTTAAGTGTAAGACATCTTTTAGCTGCTTTTGGGTATACAGATTCAGATTTATATTACGACCAACATGGCAAACCGCATTTAAAAGATGGGAAATATATTTCTATAACACATTCATTTACATTTTCTGGCGTTATCATTAGCGATAATAAAACAGGAATAGATATTGAGAAAAATCGAGAAAAAGTGAAATTAATAGCGCATAAATTTTCAAATTATGAATTTTGCTACTTAAATGAAGATGAAATTGATTATGTTAAAAAACTTACCGTTATTTGGGGAGCAAAGGAAGCCTTGTATAAATTGTATGCTACACCAGGATTAAGTTTTTACAATCATATTTTGGTGATCCCTTTCGATTTAAAGGAACATAAAACTGTTGCCTGGATAGATTATAAAGCACACAAATGTCGTTTCGATATCTATTTTTTAGAGTTGGAAGATTTTACTTGTGTATACACTGTAACATAGAAGATGAACGTATTAAATAATATTTTAAATAACATTTTTAATAATAAAAAGCAATTAGCAGTGCTTATTGATCCTGAGAAAATTAGACTCGAGGATGTGAAAGGCTTTGTAAAGAAAGTAAATCAATCTGTTGCTAATTATATTTTTGTTGGAGGAAGTACAGTTCCTGTAGATGTTACAGAACCTTTAGTATTAGAGATTAAACGTTATACAAATCTTCCTGTTGTTTTATTTCCTGGCGATGTGGTACAGATAACCGATAAAGCAAACTCTTTATTATTCTTATCCTTACTTTCTGGAAGAAACCCTGCGTATTTAATAGGAAAGCACGTAGAGGCTATTCCAAGATTAAAAGAAACCAGTTTAGAAATTATACCTACAGGATATCTTTTAATTGAAAACGGAGAAACCACAATGGTACAAAAGGTTACAGAAACAGAACCTATGTCTTCTAAACACATAGAGAATATTGTAAATACAGCCTTAGCGGGAGAATTATTAGGTATGCGCTTAGTTTATTTAGAAGCGGGTAGTGGTGCAAAAAGCCCAGTGTCTCCAGAAATTATTAAAGCCGTTAGCAATGATTTAAGCGTGCCTTTAATTGTTGGAGGTGGTATTAAAACAAAAGCACAAATGCAACTGGCTTTTGATGCAGGAGCAAATCTTGTAGTGATTGGTACAGCATTAGAAAAAAATGAAGCATTATTCAACGAACTTAAACGTTGGTAAATCCCAAATATATTTCCTTATCGACCTTCAATACTAAAATCATTAGTATTTTTGTGTTTATATAAAATATACTAATTATGGAAATATCTGTAGAATTAACTTTAATGCCCTTAAATAAAGATTATGAGCCACCAATACAGGAGTTTATAAAAGAGTTAAGAGCATCAGAATTCACTGTTTTAGAAAATCCCTTAAGCACACAAGTGTATGGCGATTTCGATAAAGTTATGCCTTTTCTTACAGATGCCTTAAGAACATCTTTTCAAAATCAAGATGGGGTAATTGCAAATATGAAAATAGTGAAGAGCGATAGAAGCGACTATGTCCCAAATTTTTAATTTTTTATTCGGTCAATATGAAGGGTATCAAACCATAAATATTGTTTTAGAAATTATTGCTGTAATCTTTGGGTTCTTATCGGTTTGGTATTCTAAAAAAAACAATATACTCGTATTTCCAACAGGAATGATTAGCACACTAATTTTTGTGTATCTATTATTACACTGGGGATTATTGGGAGATATGATGATAAACGCTTATTATTTTATAATGAGTGTCTATGGTTGGTATGTGTGGACACGCCAAACAGGAGACAATGAGTTAACTCCAATTTCTAAGATGACTGCTAAGGAACAAAAAATTGGAGTTGCTATTTTTTTTGCCACCATGGTCTTTGTGTATTTAGTATACCACATTTTCGATAAATTAAACAGTTGGACTGCTTGGGTAGATATGCTTACAACCGCATTGTTTTTTGTTGGTATGTGGCTTATGGCAAAACGGAAATTAGAAAACTGGATTTTTTGGATTGTTGCCGATATTATTTCTATACCGCTTTATTTTTATAAAGGATTTACATTTACAAGTCTACAATATTTAGGATTTACATTTATAGCAATTTCAGGATATTACGCATGGAAGAATACCTTAGGCAAAGCCCGTCAAACAACTTAAAAATAGTTTTATTTGGGCCAGAATCCACAGGGAAAACGGTGTTGGCTAAACAATTAGCTGCGCATTATAATACCGTATTTGTACCCGAGTATTCTAGAACATATGCATTAGAGAAGTTAAAAAAAAATGAAACTTTAACGTCAGAAGATGTCATGCCAATTGCAAAAGGGCAAATTTTTTTAGAGAATGAGTTAAGCAAAACCGTTGAAAATCTATTAATTTGTGATACTAATTTATTGGAAACTAAAGTATATGCAGAAGTCTATTACGAAGGGTTTTACAATGAAGTTTTAACAGCTTCGGCAGTTCAAAATTATTATAATTTGTACTTTTTAACGTATATTGACATCCCTTGGGAAGCAGACGACGTTAGAGATAAACCAAACGAAAGAGAAACTATGTTTAATGCTTTCCAAAATGCGTTAATCGATTACAATAAACCCTATGTTTTACTAAAAGGAACTTACCAAGAACGTTTCGATTTAGCCGTAAAACATATCGACAATTTAATATTAAAACACACATGAATTTTTCAGAACAAGATTTAAAACAAATTGATAAGAAGGGACTTACTCTTCAAAAAATAGATAGACAAGTAGAACAATTTCAAAATGGTATTCCTTTTATAGATTTAGAATCTCCAGCGATTATTAATCATGGTATTCTAAAATTTGACGATGCCGAACGAAAAAACTATGTAGATGCTTACGATGCAAAACATAACGATTTATCTGTTTTAAAATTTGTACCTGCTTCTGGAGCTGCCACAAGAATGTTTAAAAACTTATTCAATTTTGTGTCTAATTTCAATCCAGAAGGAACAGAATCTTTCAGTGCTTATATTGAAAAAACAAACGATAAAAATCTAGTTTCATTTTTTGATGGTTTAGAGCAGTTGCCTTTTTATCATCTTGTAATGGATGTTATTGCTAATAAATATCCAGATTATACAACATTTAGTGAAGACAAACAAAAATGGATTTTTGTACATGTTATGCTAGATGATAAGTATTTGGATTACGGTGCATTTCCTAAAGGATTGTTACCTTTCCATAAATACGACGATCATATTTCTACTGCCTTTGAAGAGCACTTATTTGAAGCAGCGTCTTATGCCTCAGCAAATGAGAAAGCTAACTTACATTTTACAATCTCAGAAACACATAATGATAAGTTTGATGCTGAGTTTAAAAAGATTAAACCTCAAGTAGAAGAAACTACAGGATTAGATTATAATATTTCGTTTTCTTATCAAAAACAATCTACAGATACTATTGCGCTTACGCCAGAAAAAGAACCATTTCGCGAAGCAGATGGCACATTATTATTTAGACCTTCCGGGCATGGTGCTTTAATTGAAAATTTAAACGATTTAGATGCCGATGTTATCTTTATAAAAAATATAGATAATGTTGTTGTTTCAAAATACAAAGACAATATTGTTGAATATAAAAAGGTGCTTGCAGGAGTACTTTTAGAGCTTCAGGAACAAGCCTTTACATATTTAAACGATTTAGAAACAGGTAAAGCAGATGAAGCTGAATTAATAGAGATTGCAGAGTTTTTAAAACGTAAATTAAATGCTGATATTGCAATGGATTTTGAAAATTATTCAAATAGCTACCAGATAGAATATTTAAAAGATAAATTAAATAGACCCATCCGTATTTGTGGAATGGTTAAAAATGAAGGAGAACCTGGTGGAGGTCCATTTTGGGTAGAAGACCATAATGGTAACTTATCCTTACAAATTGTAGAATCTGCACAAATAGATTTATCTAATCAAATACAGAAAGACATCTTAAGCGGATCGACACATTTTAATCCCGTAGATTTAGTATGTGGGACTAAAAATTATCAAGGGCAACCGTTCGATTTATTAAAATTTGTAGATCCTAAAACGGGATTTATTACCAAGAAAACAAAAGAAGGTCAAGATCTTTTAGCTTTAGAATTACCTGGATTATGGAATGGTGCTATGGCAAATTGGAACACAGTTTTTGTAGAAGTGCCATTAAACACATTTAATCCAGTAAAAACGGTCGCAGATTTATTAAAACCAATGCACCAAAATTAAATTTATGATTGATGATGCTCAACTTATTTTAGAGTTATCCTTTAAAGCCGTACGCAGTTCCGGAGCTGGAGGGCAACATGTAAATAAAGTGTCTTCAAAAGTAGAATTAAGTTTTAATATTTTAGATTCTGTCGTATTAAATGCAGAGCAAAAAGAACGACTCATAACTAATCTTCAGCCGCGATTAACTAAAAATCAGGTGTTATTATTGCAATGTGGTGAAAGCCGCAGTCAGCATAAAAACAAGGAATTAGTTATCAGTCGTTTTTTGCATATTATCAAGGAGGGTTTAAAGGTGTCTAAACCTAGGAAACCGACTAAAATTCCGAAATCTGCTATAAAAAAACGTCTTAAAAGTAAGCGTGTAGTGTCTGAACGTAAGGCTTCTAGGCGTAAGCCAAACTTAGATTAGAATTTTATCTAAAAACTTAGATGTTTCAGGAATAGTTATTACATTTGTACCGTTCTCATAAAGGGGTGCCTAATATCGGCTGAGATCATACCCATTGAACCTAGAACAGGTAATGCTGTTTAGGAATCGAGCATAAAAAATGTCTGAAAGATGTTTTTTGCGAATGCGATAAGATTATCAATGTTATTTTTACTTCTAAATCTATTCATGTAATGCAAATGCATGTTCCGATTTATAATATAAAGTAACAGTTATCGAATTGTGTTTGCGTATGCTCAAACATGTTATCAATTTTAAAAATATAGAATAAGGGCCTCTTTTTATTCGATTAATATACTATCGAATGAAACATTTTATTGTTTTAGCCTGCTGTTTAATTTCAGCTATTTCAGCCTTTTCTCAAGAAGAAAAAGTGCAAGATTCAATTGCTGTATCTACCGAAACTTTAGACGAAATTTTGGTTACAGCTGTACGTGTACAAGCTACTTCACCAATAACACACTCTAATGTAGATAAAGCCACACTCGCAAAACGAAATTTAGGACAGGATTTGCCAATTCTATTAAATTACTTGCCTTCTGTAGTTACGACTAGCGATGCTGGAGCAGGAATAGGGTACACAGGGATTCGTGTGCGTGGTGTAAGTGCACAATCTACTAACGTTACTATTAACGGAATTCCATATAACGATGCAGAATCTTTAGGAACCTTTTGGGTAAATTTAGGCGACATTGTATCTTCTGTAGAAAGTTTGCAACTACAACGTGGTGTAGGAACATCTACCAATGGTTCTGGAGCTTTCGGGGCGAGTATTAATGTGTTAACCGATGCCGTTTCTAACGAAGCAAGTGCAGAAATTTCTAACAGTTTTGGAAGTTTTAATACAAGAAAACATAATGCGAAATTTAGCACAGGATTGTTAAATAATCATATTGAAATAGCTGGACGTTTGTCTGTTATAAAGTCTGATGGTTATGTAGATCGTGCTTCAACAGATTTAAAATCCTATTTTCTACAAGCAGCCTATGTAGATGATAATACATTAATAAAAGCCGTTGTTTTTGGTGGACATGAAAACACATATCAATCTTGGAATGGGATTGATAAAGAAACACTTAAAGACGACAGAACTTACAATTCTGCTGGGATATATACAGACGATGATGGCAATACACAATTCTATGATAATGAAGTAGACGATTACCAACAAGATCACTATCAATTACATTGGAACGAGCGTTATAATAATAATTGGTCTACTAATTTAGGACTTAATTATACCAAAGGAAGCGGATATTTCGAGCAATATAAAGAAGATGAATCGTTTGCAGATTATGGGTTAAATAATGTAACTATTGGAAGCACAACATTAGAGACCACAGATATTATTCGTCGTCGTTGGTTAGATAATGATTTTTATGTAATTAATGCGAATGTGAATTTTAAAAACGATCATGTTAATGCCTTTTTTGGAGGATCTTACAGCACGTATGATGGCGATCATTTTGGAGAAATTATTTGGTCTAAATATGCGAGTAATAGTGAAATACGAGATCATTATTACGATGGCAATGGAAAGAAAAAAGATTTAAGTGTATTTGCTAAAGCAACATATAGATTAAATACACAGTGGAGTTTGTTTGGAGATTTACAGCTGCGTTTTGTAGATTATAAAACTTCTGGAATAGACTCAGATCTTACACCTTTAAATATAGACGAGCAATATAGTTTTTTCAATCCTAAAGCAGGAATAACCTACGAGCTTAACACTAATAATAACATGTATTTCTCTTATGCTCGTGCTAACAGAGAACCGAACAGAGACGATTTTCAGAATAATCCAGATATTAAACCAGAACAATTAAATGATTTTGAATTGGGATGGAGACACGAAAAGCAACGTTTTAAATTTAATGCGAATGTGTATTATATGCAGTATAACGAGCAATTAGTACTGTCTGGAAGCATAGACGATGTTGGAAACCCTATTCGAACCAATAGTGGAGAAAGTTACCGATTAGGATTGGAAATTGAATCTGCTATCGGAATTTCTAAAGCCTTTTCAATTCAGCCTAATGTCACGTTTAGCACCAATAAAAATAAATCGGTTTACGGATCTTTTGATGGTGTATTACAGGACTATGGATCGACAAATATTTCATTTTCTCCAGATATAGTTATGGGGAATGCAATCGTATATCAGCCTAATACCGCATTACAAATTTCGTTATTAAGTAAATTTGTAGGAGAACAATTTATGGGCAATACAGATTCAGAAACATCTAAATTAGATAGTTATTTTGTAAACGATTTAAATATCACTTACGAATTTAAAATGGAGTCTATTTTTAAGTCTATTATACTAAGCGGAGTGGTAAATAATATTCTAAATGAGAAATATGTGTCTAATGGATATTATTACACGTATGATGATACTTGGAGTAACGCCAATTCAGTAACCACTATTGAAGGTGCAGGATATTATCCGCAAGCCACAACAAACTTTTTAGTAGGTGCAACTTTAAAATTTTAAACAGTAAAAAGGCGATTCATTAATATTGAATCGCCTTTTTACTTTATTCATTATACACTCTAATTGTAGAGCCACTTACTTTAACAAAATAGGGCTTTAAGGTATATTCTCCAACGGTATCGGTGCTAGGATATCCGTTTACAATATTATAAGAATTATCGTCATCATCGCAACCACAAGTGGCAAGAATACCATCAACTTCTAAAACAGAACAAGACGTTACAACATGATTTGGGTCTGTAAGTTCAAATGCAGTATACATGCTAGATCCCACGTAATATAAAACCACACCATTTACACCATAACTGTCTAAAATAATATAGTTACCAGGAAAATTTAAAGCATTGTATTTTGGTAAACTGGTATTGATTAAAGTTCCTGTGTCAAATTTATAGTCTGGAATGTAGGGGTTATCTTCATAACTGTCACTAGTGCTACAATTCATCATTAGTAATACGGTTAGTGTCGCTAAAAAAAGTTTTTTCATAGTCATAATTTCGGATTGCAAATTACAACAAAAAGTAGTTTGCTGTAAATATTTTGTATATTTGTGTATTAATCTCGTACCGCGAGATTTTTTATGTTTTATAAGCTGAGGTTTGTGAAACATATTTTTTTTAATTAAAACGATGAAGTTATGAGTAAAGTATCTTATTACACTGCAGAAGGACTAAAAAAATTAAGAGACGAACTAAAACAATTAAAAGATATAGAGCGTCCGCGTGCGTCTCAAGCCATTGCAGAAGCCAGAGATAAAGGCGATTTAAGTGAAAATGCCGAGTACGATGCAGCTAAAGAAGCACAAGGGATGTTAGAGATGAAAATTTCTAAATTAGAAGGTATTTTATCTGGGGCTCGTGTTATTGATGAGTCGCAATTTGATAATTCTAAAATCTTAGTACTGTCTAAAGTGAAAATTAAAAACCAAACTAATGGTATGGAAATGAATTACACTTTAGTAGCAGATGGTGAAGCCGATTTAAAAACAGGAAAGATTTCTGTGAACTCTCCAATTGGGAAAGGTTTATTAGGGAAAACTGTTGGAGATGTTGCCGAAATACAGGTGCCTAACGGTATTATGAAATTTGACATTGTAGAAATTTCAAGATAATTTTTTCTGTTTGTAGGAGATTTAGATTTCTAAAGTTTAAACCGAAATTATTTTTGGTTCATATTAAACCTCTAGGAATCTTTTTATATTTACGATATTAAATAAAATATTATGGCTTCAATTTTTAGTAAAATCATTTCTGGAGAAATTCCATGTTATAAAGTAGCAGAAACCGAAGATTTTTTGGCTTTTCTAGATATTAATCCAAATGCTAAAGGCCATACGTTATGTATCCCGAAGCAAGAAGTCGATAAGATTTTTGATTTAGATGATGAACTTTACATGGGACTTATGAAGTTCTCTAAGCAAGTTGCTAAAGCTGTAGAAAAAGCAGTGCCTTGCAAACGTGTCGGGATGACAGTTATTGGTCTTGAAGTGCCACATGCACACGTTCATTTAATTCCGTTAAATGCTATGGAAGATGCGCTCTTTTCAAAAAAGACAGCACTTACTAAAGACGAATTCGAAAAAACCGCTGCTGCAATTAGTGCAGCTATGTAACAGCACATTTTAACCAAGTGCTTTGTTAATTTTTAAAGTAATTTGCATGGTTGTCCCTTTACCTATCTCGGAATGGGACACTTTGATTTTTCCATCATGGAAATCTTCAATGATACGTCTAGCCAAAGATAACCCCAATCCCCAACCTCGTTTTTTTGTTGTAAAACCGGGTTCGAAAATACTATTAAATTGATTTTTAGAAAGTCCTTTTCCTGTATCGGAAACATAAATTCTTACATGGTGTTCGCTAGGTTCAATTTTTACAGATAATTTTCCTCTCCCTTTCATAGCATCAATAGCATTCTTAACTAAATTTTCTATGGTCCAGCTATACAGTTGGGTATTTAGCAATACAGGGATTTCAGTATTTGGAATATCAATACTAAATTCTATTAATTTTGACGATCGTGATTTTAAGTAATCATAAGCATCAATTGTCTCTTTAACCACATTAGCCTGTTCTAAAGTTGGTACGGATCCTATTTTACTAAAACGTTCGGTTATGGTTTCTAAACGGCTAATATCTTTTTCAATTTCTTGAATATAATCGGGATTAACCTCTTCTATTTTTAAAATTTCTGTCCAACCAATCAAAGACGATAATGGTGTACCTATTTGGTGTGCCGTTTCCTTGGCCATTCCAGACCATAATTTATTTTGAGTGGCAATTTTTGTACTGCGATAAAAACTGTACACCAATCCTGCAAATAGCACGAGTATAAGTACAAATGCAATGGGATAATATTTTAATTTGTTTAAAAGTGGAGAGTTTCCGTAGTATAGGGTGTTTAGTACACGACCGTCGTAAATAATTTCGATAGGACTGTTTTCTTTTTCGAAATCTAGAATAAGATCTTTAATGTAAGCAGAGTCTTCGGCTTTTGTTTCATCTAAATTATTATGTTCAATATTACCATCTAAATCTACCATTATCATTGGTGTGGTCGTATTGCTCTGTAAAATTTGAAGCGGTAATTCGCCTATATCTCCATCTAAATTTGTGCTTTTTATTAAATCGCGCTGCGCTGCAGACCAATTTTCCATTTTTATACGTTCTTCAGCTTTAAAACTTTGAAAAAACATATAAGTGTTCCATAAAATAAGAGAGATTATAACAAACGAAAATCCGATAAATATCCAACGAATAAGGTTTTTATGTTTGGTAAAAAGCATGGAAACTAATTTTAGTGGTAATATAATGCAAATCTGTTAATAATATTGTGCGATCAAGTGTCCAAATCATTTTTTGTTAATTGATAGAATAGTTACCTTTGTAAAATATTAAAAGGGTAAATGGATGTAATTTTGAACCTAAGTAATTAATATTAGTAATATTAAATGCTTAATTGTTGAGTGATGAAGTAGCGGTTTATTAGAATATATCTCTATTTAGTTTTTTAATATAAGTCGTAAAATCTACCAATTATGGTGTTTTAGACAAAAAACACATTCAAAATAATTCAGAAAAACATACGTTGTTGAAAGAAAATCTTTAATTAGGTTGTAATTAATGTTGTAAATTACGACTTAGTATATTAGATGCCTTAAGTTGTACTGAATGTGAGAATGGCGTTAATGAATTTGATAAATAGATACTAAAGTTTTTAAAATTATAACCTATTATAATTGAAAGTTTTAAAAGTGTTTTTTTATCTTAAAGCATAAATATAAAGAGAGTTTTTTAATAGAAATTAAATGTAATGGAAGTACAAGGAAAAGTAAAAATGATAGGAGAAACCCAAACATTCGGAAGTAATGGGTTCAGAAAAAGAGAGTTGGTAGTTACAACAGAAGAACAATATCCTCAACATATATTAGTAGAATTTGTTCAAGACAAAACAGATTTACTAAACAGTTACACAGTAGGACAGAACGTAAAAGTGAGTATTAATTTAAGAGGTAGAGACTGGGTTAATCCTCAAGGAGAGACTAAATATTTTAACTCTATTCAGGGTTGGAGAATTGAAGCCGTACAAGATGCAGCTTCAGGAGCCGTACCTCCAGGACCACCTGCAGATGCTTTTGAACCAGCTTCTAGCTTAAATGAAGACGATCACGACGATTTACCTTTCTAGTTTAAAGGTATACAATGACTAATTCAAAGTGTGATTAACCTCAATATCTAACGATATTGGGGTTTTTGCTTTTATATGGATTCTTTTTTTAAATTAGAGGTATGAAATTTTTAACCCATAAAATAGAATTTCCGAGTATAGATGAAGCCACATCAGAAGGTTTAATAGCTGTTGGTGGAGACTTATCTACAGATCGGTTATTATTGGCTTATAAGCGAGGGATTTTTCCTTGGTTTGAAGATGATAAAGCTATTTTATGGTGGTCGCCAGACCCACGATTTGTTCTGTACCCTGAAGAGCTAAGAGTATCTAAAAGTATGCGTCAGGTCCTTAGAAATTGTAAATTTACAGTAACGGTTAACCAAGCATTTTCTCAGGTTATAGAAGCTTGTGCTAGCATAAAGCGCAACGGACAAGAAGGTACGTGGATTACCGAAAATATGACCAAAGCCTATATAGATTTGTACGAAATGGGGTTTGCAAAATCTGTAGAGGTTTGGGAAGATGGTGCACTTGTTGGTGGATTTTATGGGTTAGATTTAGGCAACGATGTATTTTGTGGAGAAAGCATGTTTTCTAAAGTTAGTAATGCAAGTAAAGCTGCATTTATAACATTTGTGCAAAATACCAATTACAAAGTTATAGATTGCCAAATTTATACTTACCATTTAGAAAGTCTTGGCGCACGTTCCATTTCTAGAGATACTTATCTAAGTTATCTTTAATTTCAATTAAACTTCATTATATCTAAAGCAATCTGTTTCATGATCGTTTACCATACCAGTGGCTTGCATGTGCGCATAGATTACTGTAGACCCCACAAATTTGAATCCGCGCTTCTTTAAATCTTTACTTATAGCGTCGCTTAAAGGAGTATTTGCTGGAGAATCTTTATAGTTTTTAAAGCTGTTTTTTATAGGTTCTCCTGCTACAAAATCCCATATATAAGTACTAAAACTTCCAAATTCTTTTTGAATATTTATAAAGGCTTGTGCATTACTTATGGTTGCTTTTATTTTTAATTTATTTCTAATAATCCCAGTATTTTCTAGAAGTTCTGCTTGCTTACTTTCTGTGTAATGGGCTATTTTTTTATAGTCAAAATTATCAAACGCTTTTCTAAAATTTTCTCGTTTTCTCAGAATAGTAATCCAACTTAATCCCGCCTGAAAGGTTTCCAAAATCAAAAATTCAAAAAGGGTGGCATCATCTTTTACGGGCACGCCCCATTCTAAATCGTGATAAGATTCATATAAGGCGTCATTTTTACACCAACCACATCTGTGTTTTTCCATTTTGTAAGGTTTTTCAATTTGAGCTACTAATGTAACAACTGTTACCTAAAAAAATACATTTAAGAATTAAATTTGTAAGGTAAAATAATGAATCTTATGCAAGCAACACGTACTATAGTTAAGAATGAAGTCATTCAAAAGAGTTTAGAAAACGCCATGACTTATCAGGAGTTTAGGGATTTGGTTAAAGAATTATCAAAAACTGGTGGTGCAACGGGTCATGAGCAAACCGCAGCTCTTGTTGGTTATACTAAAGTGAATGAAAGTAGAATGAAGCGTTGGGATAAAACGTTAAAGGTTTCTGAAACAGATACAGAAGCAATTAAAACTTTTAACGGTGATATAACTTGGTTAGTGATTGCAGAGAGCTGGTGTGGAGACGCTGCTCACGTTATGCCTGTAATTAATAAAGTAGCAGAATTAAATGCTAATATTGACTATAAAGTCGTGCTTCGTGATGATAATGATGAGTTAATGAATCTGTTTTTAACAAACGGCGGAAAATCAATTCCGAAGTTAATTATGATAGATAACACAACAGGGGAAGTTGTTAATACCTTTGGCCCTAGACCAAAAACAGCTACAAAGTTAGTTGCAGATTATAAAGCCGAACATGGTGTTTTAACAGCAGAATTTAAGGAATCATTACAGACATGGTATAACTTAAATAAGGGACAAAGTACTATTTCTGATTTAATAGGATTGTTAAAGGCTTAATTTTTGCCTTCAAAATAAAAGGTAATCGAACCGATTTGTGAAGGTTTTGATGCATCTATATTAAAACGTGCTTTTTTGGCGTACTCTAATGCACTGTCAATTAAGCACTCGTTTTTAGATGTAGACGAATTATTTACATAAGTATCTACCACATCTCCAGCATCACTTACAGTTATATTAATAATAATTTTTCCGCTAGCTTCACACAAATATATGGGCGTTGGTAAATACGTATGCGTTCTATTTACTAGCGAATAATGCATACTACTATTTTTATTTGTAGAAGCATTCATCTCAATTTTATTAGTCGAGTTATTACCGTTTGAAGCATTAGATTTTTGCTTCTTTTGTGTTCGCGCTTTTAAAATACTATTTACAGAGTTAAAAGAAGACAATTCTTCGGCATCCAATTCGGTGTCTTCGGATGTTGAATTTGTCGGATCTATCGCATCTTCACTATCGGTTATCTCACTAGTTTCAGTAGTTCTAGAATTTTCGTAGTCTTTTGGTGGTGCTATAGGATTATAAGCTTGAGAAAAACGCTTGGTTTCTTGTGTTTCGTTAAAGGCTTTATTAGTCTCTGCTTTGGCTTGGTCTGTTTGTTCTGCAAGTTCTTTTTCTTCTAACAGCTCCTGTTCTGTTTTTTGTTCAGGTTGCATGTCGTAAAATGTTTCAGAAAGGAAAAATTCACGCTTTGTAAGCTGTATATTAAACACTACAAGTAAAACTGTTCCTGCAATGAGTGCAGTGATTAAGGCGGCTTTATGTGTGTCTGTTAATTTCAAAAATAGGAGGTAAAAGGGCTTACAAAAAACTAATATACGTTTTTTATAAGATTTTAGTCTTTAAGTTGAGCTATAAACTGCTCTGGACTTAAACTGTCTGCAACGTTAAAATCACCAATTTTGGTACGACGTAAAACAGATAGATGTGCTCCAGATTGTAATGCTTTTCCAAAGTCGTTTGCTAACGATCTAATATAGGTGCCTTTGCTACAAACGACTCTAAACTCTACATTGAGGTCTGAAATATTTGTAATTTCAAATTTAGCAATATGAATTGTTCGGGGTTTAATGTCTACAGCCACACCTGCGCGAGCAAATTCATATAAGCGTTTCCCGTCTTTTTTAATGGCAGAAAACACTGGCGGGTATTGTTGAATATCTCCAATAAATGGCTTGGTCGCTTCGTGAATCATCTTCGGAGTAATATGATCTGTCGGAAAAGTTTCGTTAATTTCGGTTTCTAGATCGTAAGATGGTGTGGTGCTTCCTAAAACAATAGTTCCCGTATATTCTTTAATCTGCCCTTGAAAAGTGTCGATTTGCTTCGTCATTTTTCCAGTGCAAATCACTAAAAGTCCAGTCGCCAAAGGATCTAGTGTTCCCGCATGACCCACTTTTATTTTTTTAATATTGAACGCTTGACGAATTTCCCAACGCAATTTATTTACAGCTTGGAAAGACGTCCAATGTAAAGGTTTGTCTATTAATAAAACTTGTCCGTTTAAGTAATCGTCTAATGTTTTCATATTAATTTAAAACAGTATATCCTATTGCAATGCATCCTACAATAGCACAATAGATTGCAAAATAAGAAAGTTTACTTTTCTTTAATAAAGAGATCATCCATGTACAAGCAAATAATCCACAAACAAAGGCTGCAATAAAGCCTGCAGAAAGCGCAGTAATGTCTGTGTTTTCAAAATTTAATTCGCCACCAAGAATGTCTTTTGCTATTTTCCCGAAGATTAAAGGCACTACCATTAAAAATGAAAAACGCGCTGCTTTTGTTTTATCGTTACCTAATAATACAGAAGTAGAAATGGTTGCTCCAGATCTTGATATGCCTGGTAACATGGCAATGGCCTGAGAGATGCCTATAATAAAGGCGTTACTAAATGTTACGGGTTTTCCGGTATCTTTAGCTTTATCTGCCAAAAATAATAACACAGCAGTAACTAACAACATGGCGCCAACTAAAAGTAAGTTTCCGCCAAAAAGAGATTCTAATTGTTCTTCAAAAAACAAACCGATAATTACAGCAGGAATCATAGACAGTACAATTTTTGAGATGAATTGTAAATCGTCATTCCATTCAAATTTTAAAGCGCCTTTTATAAGATCTAAAATATCTTTTCTAAATATAACAATTGTACTTAAAGCTGTAGCAAAATGTAAGACTACGGTAAATAAAAGGCTTTCTTCTGGTACAGAATGATCGCCTAAAATCGCTTTTCCTATTTCTAAATGACCACTAGACGATACGGGTAAAAATTCTGTTAGTCCCTGAATTATACCTAAGATTATTGCATCTATAGTTTCCATTACTTCTTATTCGGATTTAGTAAAATGGCATAAATTTGAACGCCAAATCCAATTAAAATTAAGGTTGGAGCCAATCTAATTCTTCTAAAACTAAAGATGTCTGGGTTAAATACATTGGGGTCGTCGCTTCCTCCTCCAGACATTAATATAAATCCTAAAGCAATTATACCTAATCCAATAAGCATAAATTTATAGTTTTTCTTTCCAAAGATAAATTCATCTTTAGTTAGATTTTTTTGTTTTTGTTCTCCCATAGGTGTTGTAATAATGCGTTTGCTTTACTGCTCCTGCAAATTAACGGTTTTATTTAAAAAGAATCCTTAAAGCTATTCTAAAATTACTCTAATGTTACAGTATCTAAAATGTCGTGTAACACGGCTTTTTCTTCGTCGTTAGTATAAGACAATATAAACGATAAGCTAAAGCCATAACGTACAATACAGTAAAATTCTTGCTGTACTTTATATGGACCATAAGTGGCTTTTGCCTTTAAGATATCGAATGTTTCTCCGCCCAGATTTTCTGTGTCTAATTGCTCTTCAAACTGATATTGTGCAGGTGTTTGTTTTAATAATTCTTTAGAATTGAATAAATAATCGCGGCCACGTTTTACATCTGGACTTCCTGCAATATTTTCTGCAATTACACTTAAAGATGCGTTGTAATCTTGAGTCGATTTTAACGGATATTTAAACAATGAAAATAAATAAGCGGTGTTAATTTGCGACACTTTTAAAATAGATCCCATTTTAGTGTTCTCGCGTGCTAAATATTTTTCACCTTTATCTGTAATAGCTTTAATATCATGCTTGGATTGTTGCGACCAATCTTTTGGATAATCAAAACTTAATCCAAAATACGAATTGGTATATGTGTGGTCTTTTACTTCTCCAAAATCAAAATCTTCGGGTAGGTTTTTTTGCTCTTCTTTACAGCTTAATAAGCATACAAATAATAGAGAAAAGCAAAGCCATTTTATGTGCGTCATATTAATAATATAGTTGATCAGTTTTTAAATTTAAGAATCGTTGGGTAGCAATAAATGTACTAATCCACGTGATTAAAATTCCTAATATAAATATGGTTAAAAACAAACCGCCAATAAGAATAGGGTTGTTTAATAATTGTAGATCCGGGAATGTTTTATTTAAATAATAAAAGACAATAGCCATACCTATTAAAGCTAAAACAGCCCCAATAACACCAAGTTTAACGCTTTTCCAAACAAAAGGTCTTCTAATAAAGTGCTTGGTAGCTCCTACCATTTGCATGGTTTTTATTGTAAAACGTTTAGAGTACACAGATAATCTAATAGAACTGTTAATAAGCAATACAGCTATTAATGTAAAAATGCCGCTAACCACTAAAATCCAAAAGCTAATGCGTTTTACATTTTCGTTCATTAAGTTCACTAAATCATTATCGTAACGCACTTCATCAACAAAGGTTTTAGCAAGCGCTTCGTCTGAAATAATTTTAAGATGTTCTGAGGTTACGAAATCGGCTTTTAAATGTACATCAATCGAATTTTGTAACGGATTAAATCCTAAGAAATTCATGAAATCTTCACCGTTTTCAGCCTTCATAAATTCTGCTGCTTGTTCTTTAGATACGTATTCGGTTGTTTTTACATATTCAGCCATCGATAAACTTTTTTCAAGCTGTTTTGTTTCAACCTCTTTTGCCGTATCTTTTAAATAAATGGTTACTACAACTTGCTCTTTAAAGTGATCGGCAAGTTTTTTAGTATTTAGCACGAGCATGCCTAGTAAACCAAGTAAAAATAGAACTAAAGCAATACTCAATACCACAGAAAAATAAGACGATATTAATCTACGTTTTTGATAATTTTCAAAAGATGAGCTCATATAAGGCGTGAATTTGTTTGTAAAAATATAAAAGAAATCTATTTCCTTAAGGATAACAACGTTTAAACTTTCAACATTGTTATAATAACCTTAAATTTGCGCCTTTATTAAGCGGAATACACAAACATGAAATATAATTTCAACGACATAGAAGCCAAGTGGCAACAATATTGGGCAGAACACCAAACGTTTCAAGCCAAAAATCAATCTGAAAAACCTAAATATTACATTCTCGATATGTTTCCTTATCCGTCTGGAGCAGGATTACACGTTGGGCATCCGTTAGGGTATATTGCTTCAGATATTTATGCACGTTACAAGCGCCATAAAGGTTTTAATGTTTTGCATCCACAAGGTTACGATAGTTTTGGTTTACCGGCAGAACAGTACGCCATCCAAACAGGACAACATCCTGCAATTACTACCGAAACCAATATTGCAACTTATCGTCGTCAATTAGATCAAATCGGATTTTCTTTCGATTGGTCTCGTGAAGTGCGCACCTCTAATCCAGAATATTACAAATGGACACAGTGGATTTTTATTCAGTTATTCGAATCTTGGTTTAATTTAGATTCTGGAAAAGCCGAATCTATAGATTCTCTTATTGCTGTGTTTTCTGCAGAAGGAAATGCAACAGTAAACGCGGTCTGCGACGATAATATAGAACCGTTTACTGCTGAAGCTTGGAATTCATTTTCATCTGAACAAAAACAAGACGTTTTATTACAATACAGATTAACGTATTTAGCCGAAACTGAAGTTAACTGGTGTCCTGCATTAGGAACAGTTTTAGCGAACGACGAAATTGTAAATGGCGTATCAGAACGAGGTGGACATCCTGTTGTACGTAAAAAAATGACCCAATGGAGTATGCGTATTTCTGCTTATGCAGAGCGCTTACTACAAGGGTTAAATGATATAGATTGGACCGATTCTTTAAAGGAAAGTCAGCGTAACTGGATTGGAAAATCGGTTGGAGCGAGTGTTACTTTTAATGTAAAAGACCATAACGAAAGTATTGAAGTCTTTACAACACGTCCCGACACCATTTTTGGTGTAAGTTTTATGACTTTGGCTCCAGAACACGAGTTAGTTTCACAAATTACTACTGCAGAACAAAAAGAAGCTGTAGAAGCGTATATCGAGAAAACTGCAAAACGTAGCGAACGTGAGCGTATGGCCGATGTAAAAACCATTTCGGGTGTGTTTACTGGAGCGTATGCCGAGCATCCGTTTTCTAAGGAGCCAGTGCCAATTTGGATTGGAGATTACGTGTTGGCAAGCTACGGAACAGGAGCTGTAATGGCTGTGCCTTGTGGTGATCAACGTGATTATGATTTTGCAAAGCATTTTGATATTGCAATTCCAAATATTTTTGAAGGTGTAGATATTTCTGAAGAAGCGTTCGCTGAAAAAGGAAATACTAAACTTACAAATAGCTACTTCTTAAACGGCTTGTCTTATAAGGAAGCAACTCCAAAAGCCATTGAAGCCTTGGAAGCAATCGGACAAGGTGAAGGAAAAACAAACTACCGTTTACGCGATGCCGTATTTAGTCGTCAGCGCTATTGGGGAGAACCATTTCCGGTGTATTACGTAAATGGAAAACCACAAATGATTGCAACCGAACATTTACCAATTCGTTTGCCAGAAGTAGAAAAATATTTACCAACCGAAACCGGTGAGCCACCTTTAGGTCGTGCCGATGTTTGGGCTTGGTGTACAGAAACACATACCGTTGTTAGCAACGAAAAGATAAACCATACCACTGTATTTCCATTAGAGTTAAACACCATGCCAGGTTGGGCGGGAAGCTCTTGGTATTTCTTCCGTTATATGGAAGAGGCTTCAAAACGAGGCGATGCCTTTGCTAGCGAAGATGCGCTTAACTATTGGGGAAGTGTCGATTTATATATTGGTGGTAGCGAACATGCAACCGGTCATTTATTATATTCTCGTTTTTGGGTGAAATTCTTAAAAGACCGCGGATTTGTAAACATTGAAGAACCTTTTAAAAAGCTGATTAACCAAGGGATGATTTTGGGAACTAGTGCTTTTGTGTATAGAGTTGATTTTTCACATCACACATCTACAACTTCAAAAGAGTCTAAAGAACCTAGCTTAAGTAAATCTCTTTATGTTTCTTATGATAGCGTCAAGAAATTTGAAGATTTGTATAACTTTATTCTAAGTTCTAAAATTTCCGCGGAAGATAAGAAGACTTTCGGAATGGGTAATGGCTTCAACAAAGGTTTAGCTAGTGTTATTGAAGATACTGTGTTTTTTGATATATTAAACGACGAGCAAAAAGAAACTGTAATTGCTTTTCAAGAATTATATAAAATTATTGAAAAAGATATATATAATCAGAATTTTGGGGTAGTTGTAGAAGGACTTAAATTTTCACCAATCCACGTAAAGGTTCAGTATGTAAATGCTTCAGATGAATTAGATATTGAAGGATTAAAAACTGATGGCGAGTTTGGAGAAGATTTTAAAGATGCCGAATTTATTTTAGAAGATGGTGTGTATAAAGTAGGTCGTGAGGTCGAAAAAATGTCGAAATCTAAATACAACGTCGTGAATCCAGATCAGATTTGTGCAGAATACGGTGCCGATAGTTTACGTTTATACGAAATGTTTTTAGGGCCTTTAGAGCAGGCGAAACCTTGGAATACAGCAGGAATTACAGGAGTACATGGTTTTCTTAAAAAATTATGGAAATTATATATTGATGAAGATGGTTTAGTGGTAACCGATGCCGAACCAACAAAAGACAATCTTAAAACGCTTCATAAAACCATTAAAAAGGTACAAGAAGACATCGAGAACTTCTCGTTTAATACATCGGTGTCTACATTTATGATTGCTGTAAATGAATTTAATGCTCAAAAATGTGAGAGTAAGGCGGTGTTAGAACCGTTCTTAATTTTGTTATCGCCTTATGCTCCACATATCGCAGAAGAATTATGGAGCCAGTTAGGGAATTCAGCATCTATTTCAGAAGCGCCATTCCCGGTTTTCGATGCCAGTCATTTAGTAGAAAGCAGTAAAGTATATCCGATTTCGTTTAACGGAAAAATGCGTTTCACTTTAGAATTGTCGTTAGATTTAACGAAGGACGAATTGGAAGAGATTGTAATGTCTCACGAGAAAACTCAAGAACAATTGCAAGGCCGTACGCCTAAAAAAGTAATTGTGGTTCCTGGAAAGATTATCAATATTGTAGGCTAATACATTGTTGATATTTTCGGATTCACGAAAATTTAATAGTCTTTTTTTAGAAATATATATAATCACCTCTATAAACATAGAGGTGATTTTGTTTTTGGTAATAATTTGATATTCAGTCTTGTGAAGCTTGTGGGTGTTCGTAAAATTATTCAATTTTATGACACTTAAAATCTGTAAATATGAAAATAGGTGTTCCAAAGGAAATCAAAAACAACGAAAATCGCGTAGGTATGACGCCTGCCGGAGTTTTCGAATTAGTCAATCAAGGTCATACCGTGTATGTGCAATCTACAGCAGGAGAGGGTAGTGGTTTTTTTAATGCCGTGTATCAGGAAGTTGGTGCTATCATTTTAGAAACTATAGAAGAGGTGTATCAATCTAGCGAAATGATTGTAAAAGTAAAAGAGCCAATTCAGGAGGAATATGCTTTAATTCAACCAAATCAGATTGTGTTTACGTATTTTCATTTTGCATCTAGCGAGGCATTAACGCTAGCCATGATTAATAGTAATGCCATTTGTATTGCGTATGAAACGGTAGAAGACGAAGATGGCACTTTACCCTTGTTAACACCAATGTCTGAAGTTGCTGGTCGTATGGCGATTCAGCAAGGCGCTAAATATTTAGAGAAACCCATTAAAGGACGTGGCATTTTACTAGGTGGTGTTCCTGGTGTTACGCCTGGAAAAGTCCTGATTCTTGGTGCTGGTGTGGTTGGTGTTCAGGCGGCAAAAATGGCTGCAGGATTAGGCGCTCATGTTACCATTATGGATGTTAATATGAAACGCTTACGCTATGTAAACGATATTATGCCTAGCCATGTGGTTACAGAATATTCTAGTGTTTATAATATTAAAAAACACATTCAGACACACGATTTAATTATTGGTGGAGTATTGCTTAAAGGCGGAAAGGCACCAAAACTAATTACTAGAGATATGCTAAAAGATATGCGTCCAGGAACGGTGTTAGTCGATGTGGCTGTAGATCAAGGGGGATGCATGGAAACTACAAAAGCAACCACTCACGAAGATCCAACATATATTATAGATGATATTGTACATTATTGTGTCGCGAACATGCCGGGAGCTGTGCCTTATACATCAACTTTAGCCTTAACAAACGTAACCTTGCCATATGTGTTGAAACTAGCCAATAAAGGTTGGGAAAAAGCTTGCATAGAAGATAAGTCTTTGGCCATGGGATTAAATATTGTTTCTGGTAAAATTGTGTATAGCGAAATTACGGAAGCTTTTGAATGGGGATTACAATATGCATAAGCACTGACAAAATTTCTTAATATTAATTTGGCGCATTATTTGATATATTATAGTAAATTTAACCTGATTAAAACTTAGAAGAATGTTTACATATTATATACTTATTGGTGCTATTGCTTTAGTAAGCTGGTTAGTTAGCAATAAATTAAAATCTAAATTTAAGACCTATTCAAAAGTCCATTTAAGAAATGGAATGACAGGAAAAGAAATCGCCGAAAAGATGTTAGCCGATAATGGTATTCGCGACGTAAAAGTATTGTCGACTCCAGGACGGTTAACAGATCATTACGATCCTAGAAATAAAACAGTGAATTTAAGCGAGCCTGTATATTCTCAAGCCAATGCGGCGGCAGCTGCAGTTGCTGCACACGAATGTGGCCATGCGGTACAGCATGCACAAGCTTATAGCTGGTTAACAATGCGTTCGCAATTAGTACCTATTGTAAGTGTGTCGTCTAAAATGTCGCAATGGTTAGTTATAGGTGGTATTATGCTAGGTGCTGCAGCAGGAGCCGGAATAGGGTTCTGGGTATCTGTAGTTGGTTTACTAATGATGGGAATGGCTACTATTTTTAGTTTTATAACTTTACCTGTAGAATACGATGCGAGTAATCGTGCTTTGGCTTGGTTAAAAAATAAAAACATGTTAGCCCCTAATGAATACGATGGTGCAGAAGATGCTTTAAAATGGGCTGCAAGAACGTATTTAGTAGCTGCAATTGGTGCTTTAGCTTCCTTATTATACTGGGCATTGCAAATTCTCGGAAATAGAAATTAATATTATACTATTAAAATTAAAAAGGTCGGATATTTATATCCGACCTTTTTTTATATCAAAATGTTATATTTTATTTTATACCGCCACAAGCAATACGTATTCCAGCATCTCCAGTAGGTTGCGTTGTATAATCGTCTGTTCCCTCGTGTATAATGATACCACGACCACCAATCGTTCTAGTGGTGTCCTGACAAGTAATACACCATTCATCAGTTTCAAAGGTTACGGTTGCTTTTCCGTCTTCATCAGTTGTAAAGTTACCTATATCTCCACGATGGTAACCTTGTGAATCTCCCCATTTTCCATGTTTAGAGTTTGTTGGGTTCCAGTGACCTCCAGATGACTTTGCATCGTGAGACGAGCAGTCTGCTTTTTCGTGTAAATGTATAGCGTGTACCGTCCTTGGTGGTAATCCCTCAAGCTCAGCCAACATTTTTACCGTATCGTTTATTTCAGTAAATACAACCGTTCCAGATACTTTACTATCGCTTTTGGCTTCTAATGTTACTTTTATCTGGTCCGTACTATCTATTTCCTCGGCCATCGCATTATTGGTAATGCTTTCTGAATTAGGCGTATGTGTAGGGTCAGACATCGGATTGCTTTCTTTTTTCTTATTATCGCAAGCGGTTAGACCTACAGCGCATACTGCGATCAAAACTAATTTTGTGATTTTCATGATGTTGATTTTTAATTGTTTGCGTCAAAATTAAAAAACAGATACCATAAAAATTGATGGTAATACATAAAAAAATAACTCAAATCCTAAGAGTATAATGAGGAATTATATCGGAATCTGACGATCTATTTGTTGTTGAAGCGAAATAAATGTTTCTGTTCTAGATACCCCAACTATAGATTGTATGTCTTTGTTTAGTAATTGCATTAAATGCTCGTTATCTCGACATAAGATTTTAATAAAAATACTCCAGTTTCCTGTGGTATAATGACATTCGATAACTTCAGGAATCTTTTTTAATTGCTTTACAGCTTCAGGGTTACTCATGGCTTTATCTAGGTAAATACCAATAAAGGCCATGGTTGTATAACCTAATATTTTAGGATTTATAGTGAATTTAGATCCTGATATTAAACCAGATTTTTCAAGTTTCCTAAGGCGTTGGTGTATTGCTGCACCAGAAATTCCTACACCTCTAGCGATTTCTAAAATAGGAGTTCTTGCATCTTCCATTAAAGCCCGTAGAATTTCTTTGTCTATACCGTCGATTTCTATGTTCTGATTTGAAACTTTCATGTGGTGAGTGTTGTAAATTATAATGTAAAAGTATTAAAACTCTATTTAGTTGAAACAATAGCGTGCGTATAAATTATTAATTGTAATAGAAAGTTCCATAAACGCTTTTTGTTTTGTTATTCTTTTGAGTGTGTCACAAGTGATGATTGCTAACACTCTAAGGTTGAGTTTTACAGCATTTGTAGCACTATTTTTACAAAGTATGGAAGCGTATTTTTGACACAGTTCATCTGTTTTAATGGCTGACTATTTTTCTGTTTTTGATGTGTTTTTTAAATCGTTTTAATGTATTGAAAATTAAGGTGTTATAAATTTGTATTCGGATGATTTTATCTGGTAAATTGTTAATAAAAAAGATGCGTTTTTTTCAATAACCAATGCCTGAAATATTTCTTTTAATGGTCTGTTTTAACTAACTTTGTAGTACAGTTTAAAAGGTATTATAAATTTGATTTATATACTGAAATTGAATGTGCAAAATCTTCTAAAATTCAGTTAAGAATGAATAAAAAAATAATAATTACCGGAGGAATTTTAGGTTTTTTAAGTGTAGTTATAGGAGCTTTTGCAGCACATGGATTAAAGGCGTTAATTTCGGCAGAATCTATTCAAACATTTGAGACTGGTGTGCGTTACCAGATGTATCACGCTTTACTTTTGTTATTTATCGGCGGAACATCTTATTTGCCTGAAAAGAAAAAGGCAGTCATTTTTTATCTCGTATTAATAGGAGTTATTTTGTTTTCCGGCTCCATTTACGGTTTAGCAACGAATAATCTAACTGGGTTTGATTTTAAGACCATAGGATTCGTGACACCAATAGGAGGTTTACTAATGATAGTTGGTTGGTTAATTATGATTTTATCATTTTTTAGGTTAAAAAGTGGTAAAAATTAAAAAATAACATATAACTGAAGTAAATTTATATAAATATGAAAAATATTTAAGACACAGTGTCAGATAAAATTTTGATATTTGTATAGTAAAAAAAGTAATATTATGGTAGATAACATTCAAACTACGAAAACGATTTCGTTAGAGTCTTACGGAATCAAAAATGCAGATGTAAAGTATCAATTGTCTTCAGATGAATTACATCAGATAACCATCGATAAGGGACAAGGTGTGGAAGCTTCAACAGGAGCACTAGCAGTTAATACTGGAGAGTTTACAGGGCGATCGCCTAAAGATCGTTTTATAGTTAAAGATGATATTACTAAAGATCGCGTATGGTGGGGAGATGTAAATATTCCTTTTGAAACTAAAGCGTTTGATGCGTTGTATGATAAGGTTGTAGATTATTTGTCTCATAAAGAAGTCTTTGTTAGAGATAGTTGTGCTTGCGCAGATCCAAACTATAAGCTTAATATTCGCGTTATTACAGAAACACCTTGGAGCAATATGTTTGCGCATAATATGTTTTTAAGACCTTCTGCTTTAGAATTAGAGAACTTTGAGCCAGAATGGTCTATAGTATGTGCGCCAGAGTTTATGGCTGTTCCTTCAGAAGATGGTACACGTCAGCATAACTTTGCCATTTTAAATTTTACAAGAAAAATAGCATTAATAGGAGGTACAGGATATACAGGCGAAATTAAAAAAGGAATTTTCTCTGCCTTAAACTTCATTCTACCCGTATTTAAAAATACATTGCCTATGCACTGTAGTGCCAATGTTGGTGAAGCTGGAGATACAGCAATATTCTTCGGGCTTTCAGGAACAGGGAAAACAACCTTATCTGCAGATCCTAACCGTAAATTAATTGGTGATGATGAGCATGGTTGGACCAACGAGAATACAGTGTTTAATTTTGAAGGCGGTTGTTATGCAAAAGTGATTAACCTGTGTAAAGAAAACGAGCCAGATATTTATAATGCTATTAAAAAAGGAGCTATTCTTGAAAATGTTATTTTAGATAAAGATGGCCATGTAGATTTTGAAGATACATCTATAACGCAAAATACACGTGTAAGTTATCCTATAAATTTTATAGATAATATTCAAGTGCCATCCATTGGTAAAAACCCTAAGAATATATTTTTCTTAACCGCAGATGCTTTTGGAGTTATTCCTCCAATATCTAAATTAACACCAGCACAAGCTGCTTATCATTTTATATCGGGGTATACCGCAAAAGTTGCTGGAACAGAAGCTGGAGTAAAAGAACCACAACCTTCTTTCTCAGCTTGTTTTGGAGCGCCTTTCATGCCTTTACACCCTGCAAAATATGCAGAAATGTTAAGTAAAAAAATGAAAGAAGCAGGTGTAAATGTATGGCTTATTAATACCGGATGGACCGGTGGTGCTTATGGTGTGGGTACTCGTATGAAATTAAAATATACACGTGCCATGATTAATGCCGTATTAAATGGAGATTTAGGTTTATATAACCATCACGATTATCATATTCACTCTGTATTTGGAGTTGCACAACCAAGATCTTGTCCAGGAGTGCCAACTTCTGTTTTAAGTCCGAGAGCAACTTGGAATGACGACGAAGCATATTATACTACAGCATTTAAATTATCGAATGCATTTAGAAAAAACTTCAAACAGTTTGAAAGTATAGCAAGTGAAGAAATAAGACGTGGAGGACCGCAACGTTACAATCCATAATAATCTAAAGTGCCAATTGATTTTTCAAACCACAAAAAAGGCGATTCAATATTTGAATCGCCTTTTTATAATTATAAAACAAAGATATTATTTTCCTTTGTTTGCTTTTTCAATATATTTCTCTAAAGCCATTGTCATTGAAGGCGTTTCTTTAGTAGGAGCAGAAATATCTACTCTTAAGCCTTTTTCTTCAACAGCTTTAATGGTTGTATTACCAAAGACGGCAATACGCGTGTCATTTTGTTTAAATTCTGGAAAGTTATGAAATAAAGATTCTATACCCGATGGGCTAAAGAACACTAATACATCATATAATACATCTGCTAAATCAGATAAGTCACTAATTACCGTTTTGTAAAATACAGCTTCTTTCCAATCAATTCCTAAACCATCTAATATTTGTGGTACTTCTGGCTTTAACTTGTCTGTAGTTGGTAATAAGAATTTTTCGTCCTTATACTTCTTAATTAAAGGCGTTAATTCAGGAAAAGTACGTTTTCCAACATAAATTTTTCTTTTTCTGTAAACCACATATTTTTGAAGGTAATACGCTACGGCTTCAGACTGGCAGAAATATTTCATTGAATCTGGTACTTTAAAACGCATTTCTTCAGCAACTCTAAAAAAGTGATCTACCGCATTACGACTAGTTAAAATGATAGCAGTGTAGTTATTAAGGTCTACTTTTTGCTGTCTAATTTCTTTTGCAGGAACTCCTTCTACGTGAATAAAAGGGCGGAAATCTATTTTTACTTTTTGCTTTTCTTGAAGATCAAAATATGGAGAATTTTCTATTTTAGGTTCTGGCTGAGAGACTAAAATTGTTTTCACTTTCATGAGCGTTTTTTATTAAGTTGACCCTAATACATTGTAATAAATTTATACAAAATAATATAAGGTGCGATTTCGAGAGTGCAAAGATACAAAATAAAATAAAAAAGGTTCGATTTTATTAATTTTTGATAACGTTTTAATGTTGTAGACAACCGTACTATTAAAATTACCATGAAGATTGAAAGTACAATATACAAAATTGTTTTTGATGGAGTTACGCTATAAATTAAAAACGCATTTATTGGAATGAGTAACATGCCAAAGTAATTTTTATAGGTCTTTTTCTGAAAAATATAATGTTCTATGACATCGTCCATACTAAATATATTAGCAATTAATCTTTCAAAAAGTATTTTCACAAACAAAAAAGCACCTATGCCTAGGGTGATATTAAGCATTAAATTAGTCTCTATCTTTAAATCGCTATAAAAGGTTTTAAAACAGATACTCGTAAAAACTGCTGTAGAAATTATAAAATTAGAGAGCAGTAAAAGATCGAAAAGATCTATAAGTTTTTGGTCTCTAGAATAGATGTTAAAATATTTAGAAGTGGTTAAAATAGCAGCTAAATCGTTAAATCTATGCGTAAATTTTGCTTTCGCAATAGTAATACTAATTAAGCCTACCATAATTAAAATGGTAAATATTTCGTTATATGTAACTTCTCGAAGCATGCGTCAAAATTATTTAAAATAATATTAGTCACATTCAAATTATTAAGAAATATTTTAAAAAAAGAAATTATGAAATGATGTACATTTGTAAACTTAATAGCATTTATAAGTGAAAGACTCTATAGTCATAATCCCTACATATAACGAGATTGAAAATATTGAGGCCATAATCAGGGCCGTATTTTCGCAAGTAAAGGACTTTAATGTTCTTGTTGTCGACGATAATTCGCCAGATTTAACAGCTTTAAAAGTAAAGGCATTGCAAGAAGAGTTTCCTGAGCGTTTATTTTTAGAAGTCAGACAAGGAAAATCGGGTTTAGGTACAGCCTACATACATGGATTTAAATGGTGTTTAAAACACAGTTATAAATTTATTTTTGAAATGGATGCCGATTTTTCTCATAATCCATCAGATTTAGTACGTTTGTATAACGCTTGTGCAGTTTCTGGAGCCGATTTATCTATTGGGTCCCGTTACGTAAAAGGTGTAAACGTGGTAAATTGGCCTATGAACCGTGTGTTAATGTCTTATATGGCATCTAAATACGTGCGAGTTATTACAGGAATGAAAATTCATGACACCACAGCTGGATTTGTGTGTTATAAACGCGAAGTTTTGGAGACTATTAATTTAGATAAAATTAAATTTGTTGGCTATGCATTTCAAATAGAAATGAAATTTAAAGCTTACATTAAGAATTTTAAAATTGAAGAAGTACCGGTAATTTTTACCGATAGAACCAAAGGAGAATCAAAATTAAGTTCAGGGATTATCTCTGAAGCTATTTTTGGTGTTATTTCAATGAAATTGAAAAGTATATTTAAAAGACAGTAACATTATGCAGCTAAAACAAGTACTTATAAAAAACGCAAAGATTGTAAATGAAGGCGAAATTTTTGAAGGCGACATTTTAATTGAAGGCGAATTTATTAAAGAAGTAGGCGAATCTATAAGTGCAAAATCTTCTGAAGTTCAGGTTTTTGATGCAGAAGGCAAGTATGTTATGCCTGGAGTTATAGACGACCAAGTGCATTTTAGAGAGCCTGGATTAACACAAAAAGCAAATATTGCTACAGAGTCTAAGGCCGCCATTGCTGGTGGAATTACGTCTTTTATAGAAATGCCAAATACCATTCCGCAAACTACAACTATTGAAAAATTAGACGAAAAATTTGCTATCGCTGCAGAAACTTCGCACGCTAATTATTCATTTATGTTTGGAGGAACTAACGATAATTTAGAAGAAATTTTAAAAGTTGATACTAAAAATGTAGCGGCTTTAAAATTATTCTTAGGATCTTCTACAGGGAATATGCTGGTTGATAATCCGAAAGTTTTAGAAGAGATTTTTTCAAAAGTAGATATGTTAATCGCTGTACATTGTGAAGATGAACAAACGATTAGAACAAACTTTGAAGCTTATAAAGAAAAGTACGGAGAAGATATTCCTATTAAATATCATCCGGAAATTCGTAGTGAAGAAGCCTGCTATTTATCGTCGTCTCAAGCTATAGAATTGGCTAAGAAAACAGGAGCAAGGTTACACGTGTTTCATTTATCTACAGGAAAGGAAACTAAATTGTTTTCGAATAAAATTCCTTTAAAGGATAAGAAAATTACTGCAGAAGTTTGTATTCACCATTTGTGGTTTACAGATGCCGATTACGAGAAAAAAGGCACGTTTATTAAATGGAATCCTGCGGTTAAAACAGAAAAGGATCAAGACCAACTTTGGGATGCGCTTTTAGATGGACGTATCGATGTTGTGGCGACAGACCATGCGCCGCATACTTTAGAAGAAAAACAAAATATTTATACTAAAGCGCCTTCAGGTGGCCCATTAGTACAACATGCTTTACCCGCTATGTTAGAGATGCACCATCGTGGTAAAATTTCTATAGAAAAAGTGGTAGAAAAAATGTGCCATAATCCTGCTATATTATTTCAAGTAGAAAAAAGAGGATTTATTAAAGTGGGACATTATGCAGATTTAGTGGTGGTAGATTTAAATAATCCTTGGACGGTTACCAAAGAAAATATTTTATACAAATGCCAATGGTCTCCTTTTGAAGGAACAACCTTTAAATCGCGTATTACTGATACTTTCTTAAATGGGGAATTGGTATATCATAATTTTAAATTCAACAACGTTAAAGCAGCAAAACGTTTAACTTTTGATAGATAGATGAAACGTTTAATTTTAGGTGTATTAGTCGTATTAATAATGGTGTCTTGTCATCAAGTTTCTAAACCAGAAAAACCAAAAAATCTGATTTCTAAAGACAAGATGCTTAATATTATTATTGATATGAGTTTATTGTCTGCAACACGAGGTTTCGATAAAAAAAATCTAGATAGTAACGGGATAACCTTACAATCTTATATCTACGATAAATATAATATAGACAGTTTGCAGTTTGCAGAAAGTAATGAATATTATACCTTTAATTTAGACGATTATGAGGCTATATACGAGAAAGCAGACGATAGTCTAAAGGTGCTTAAACAAAAATTTCAAGACATTCAGGACGAAGAAGCCGAAGCGAAACGTAAAGCAGATTCTATAAGTAAGATAAAAGAACCGGACTTAATTCCTACAAAACATAGAGAAATTAAAAACTTAAAACCTGAGAATTTAAAATCTTTAGAAAAAAAATCAGAAGATTAAAGGTCGTTTTTAAACTGTTTACAAATAGAAGCAATACTTGTTTCGATTGGGATCCAGTTATAGTTTAACAGTGTTGTTATTTTAGCTGTACTATAGTTAGATGTTGTATTAATAGTTTTGGCCAGTTGTTTACTAAGTAAACGCGGTTTTCTCGTAAGTTTATGGCGTAACCAATCTAGTCGCCAACCCAATTTTGCTTGCCAAGGTTGTACCTCTTTTTTAGGTAAATGTACTCCAAAGTGAGTCGCTATAGTTTGTAATAGTTTTTTGTAACTCCAATGTTCTGAAATCACTATATAACTTTCATTTTTAACATCTGTGTCCATTAAATTTATCATAATAGTCACAACATCTTCCACTGCAACAAAACCAGTAACACCATTAGTGTAATATTTTAAGCCATCGTAAACACGTTTAAATAAATTTCCGCTTCCCTGATTCCATGTACCACTTCCTAAAATAACACCAGGATTTATAATAACCGCATGAAGTCCTTCTTGGGTGCCACGCCAAACTTCCATTTCTGCACCATATTTAGTAATGGCGTATACATTGTTATCTTCTTCTGGATTCCAGTATGTTTCTTCCGTAATGGGAGCGTTGGTTAACGACGTTCCTAAAGTAGCTATAGAACTGACATAACATAATTTATTAACCTTAAAACTTAAGCATAAATTTACAATGTTTGCAGTACCAAGCGTGTTTGTGCGTTTTAAAGCGATATAGTCATTAGGATCAAAAGAAACTAAAGCGGCACAATGGTAAACTTGTGTAATATCTTTAAAAGCAATTTCTAAATCAGGAATGTTTAATACATCGGCTTTAATCCATTCAATAGACTCAAATAGAGAGGTGTCTTGTGAGTAATAAGAAAAGACACGCCTTGTAATGTCTAGTTTGTGTTCCGATCTGTAAATTGCTCTTACCTTTTGGTTGTTGCTCGCGAGTTTATAAAGTAAATGCGAACCAACAAGTCCTGTGCCTCCTGTAACTAAAATCATAAATCTAAGGTAAAGAATTATTTAATATAGGGGTAATTATACTACGATTTTTATCTTTGCAAGAGATTATTAAAATTTTAGAAATAATGACTGAGAATTTTGTTGAAGAATTAACTTGGAGAGGTTTGGTACACGATATCATGCCTGGAACTGAAGATCAATTGAATAAAGAAATGACAACCGCCTATATTGGTTTCGATCCCACTTCAGATTCTTTACATATTGGAAGTTTAGTACCCATAATTATCTTGGTTCATTTAGAAAAAGCAGGGCATAAGCCTATGGCTTTAGTCGGTGGCGCAACAGGTATGATTGGTGATCCTTCAGGGAAAAGTGACGAACGTAATTTGTTAGACGAAGCAACTCTTGCAAAAAATGTTGCCGGAATTAAAAGCGTATTATCTCGTTTCTTAAATTTTGAATCTACTGCAGACAATGCTCCTGTGTTGGTGAATAATTACGATTGGATGAAAGATTTTTCATTTATCGATTTTGCCCGTGATGTAGGTAAACGTATCACCGTAAATTACATGATGGCTAAAGATTCTGTAAAAAAACGTTTATCAGGAGATGAAGGAAACGTTGGGATGTCGTTTACAGAATTTACTTACCAATTAATACAAGGGTACGATTTTTACCATTTACATAAAAACTACAACTGTTTACTACAAATGGGAGGTAGTGACCAATGGGGAAATATTACTACAGGTACAGAATTGGTAAGACGTATGAATCCTGGTGTAGAGTCCAAAGCATTTGCCATGACGTGTCCGTTAATTACAAAAGCAGACGGTTCTAAGTTTGGAAAAAGTGAAGGCGGAAATGTATGGTTAGATGCCGATAAAACATCTGTGTACAAATTCTACCAATTTTGGTTAAACACGACAGATGAAGATGCTGAAAAGTATATAAAAATCTTTACCTTTTTAGATAAAGCAACGATTGACGCTTTAATTGCTGATCATAAGGAAATGCCACATTTAAGATTGTTACAAAAGAAATTAGCTGAAGAGTTAACAACATTTGTGCATTCTAAAGAAGAATTTGAAAATGCTGAAAAAGCATCAAACATATTATTCTCAAAATCGTTTAAAGCAGATATTAAAACCTTAGATGAGAAAACATTTTTAGATGTGTTTGAAGGTGTGCCAATGGCCGAGATTACAAAAGCTGAGTTGGAAGATATAGATATGATTGCAATTCTTGCAGCAAAAACTAATTTCTTAGGCTCTAATAGTGAAGCCAGACGTGCGCTAAAAGAAAATGCAGTTGCTGTAAATAAAGAGAAAGTAAAAGAAGATTATAAATTAAGTACAGACGATTTAATTAACGATAGTTATATTATTATCAATAAAGGTAAACGTAACACATATATCGTAAAAGTGGTATAGTTTAAACATAATGAAGCCGGATTAGAATATAATCCGGCTTCAAAAAAAACCAACTAACCATTAAAAACCAAATTATCTTTAATGAACATAAAGACTAATAGGTTTTAATGTAGTCGCCAGTTAAAGCGTTTACTTTCACTATATTTATTTAATAAAATGTTAAAGTTTTAAATGCTGGTTATAAGGCCATTAAATTACAGCCTCTAATATCTGAATTGTCAAAACGGCCTATCACTTCAAAAGCGTTGTTTCCTGTAATTTTTCCTAAATCTTGAGTAGCAATAAAAGCACAAGAATTTACATTTGCCAAATCTATAACATTAATACCACCTGTTTTTCCTTCAGTTTGAATTGTGAGCGCGTCTTCTGGATCACGCGTTAAAATTTTCATCCATGGCGGACAATTAAAAATACCGTGTCCTTTAGAATAGCCCTGACTTAAAAGTTCTGTCATGCCGTATTCACTGTGTATTTCGTTAACACCAAATCCGGCCTTTAAAATGTCGTGTAATTCGGTTCTAATAAGTTCTTTTCTGCGACCTTTCATACCTCCAGTTTCCATAATTATGGAATGCTTTAGATTAAATTGATGGGCTTCAACCAAATCTAATAAAGCAAAAGATACGCCTATTAATAAGACTTTTTGTCCGCGAGCATCGAGTTCTTCTAATTTCGATTTTAAATCACTTAAATTATTTAAATAAAATCCGCTTTCAGGATGGTTAGATTGATTTATCATATCATTAACCATATAAATTAAAGACGATCCGTTACGTTCTAAGTACGATGGTAATAAGGCTAAAACCACATAGTCTTTAATGTCGCCATAAGCGTCTTTAAACCCATTTCTAAAGCTGTCTTCGTATATAGAAACATCGGTTACTATATGTTTACTTGTTACGCTTCCGGTGGTTCCGCTACTAGAAAATGTACATTCTGCAGGATCTGTACTACTTAGAATCTCTCGAGTTTTAAAAAATTCGATTGGTAAAAACGGAATGTCTTTGTAGTATTTAACGTCGCTTGGGTGTACATATAGTAAGTCGCAAAACGATCTATAGGTACGATTGTTTTTAAACTGAAATTGAAATACGTTCAATGCATGCTCATTAAATTGGGCTTCCGTTTTAATATTAAATATGTCTTGAGTATTAATCATAGTTTTAAAGTAAAAAACAACTGCAAAAGTAGTTAAAATAAAAAAGCATTGCCAAGAGCAACGCTTATAATATAGGTTTAAAAAAGAATGCGAATAACAATAATTAAAATCAATTATCGTTATCTCACTACAAGCTTTCTAGTTGTAGAAATATTGTTTTCTTTAATTTTAATGATGTAAATACCAGGGTTTAATTTAGAGATGTTTATCTCTTTTCCAAATAAAGTAGTTTGCAAGATGCGTTTTCCTAAGACATTAAAAATTTCAATGTCTTTAGTAAGATTCTCTTTAGTAACTATATATAATTTACCGTTACTCACTGGGTTAGGGTAAATAGAAAGTTCTTCAATGTTTTGCGTCATATCAGCATCTACCGACTGTGCTTGGGCGGTAAAGGATATTATAAAAAACAAGGAACACGTTAATAATGTAAGTAAGTAGTTTTTTCCCATCTAATCAAAATAATATATAAAGGTAATAAAACCTCTACAAATTTCAGACCATTATTTGTTAAACTACGATTTTGTTGTGCTTAAATTATTAAAGTGTAATATTCAGGTTACGTTATTGTTATTAAAAAATTGTTTCTTAAGAATGATTGTTATATATTTTATCTTTGAAGATTAAATAACATTTTAATAAACTAAAAATGAATATAAAAATTTTGTTGGTTGATGATGAACCGGATATTTTAGAAATAGTAGGTTATAATTTGTCTTCTGAAGGCTACGAAGTCATTACCGCAGAAAACGGAATTGAAGCCGTGAAAAAAGCTAAAAAAGAACGTCCACAACTTATTATTATGGATGTGATGATGCCAGAAATGGATGGTATTGAAGCTTGCGAACAAATTAGAAATATTCCAGAATTAAAAGATACAATTATTACGTTTTTAACAGCAAGAGGCGAAGACTACTCTCAGGTAGCAGGTTTTGATGCTGGAGCAGATGATTATATAACAAAGCCCGTAAAACCAAAGGTTTTAGTAAGTAAAGTAAAAGCTTTATTAAGACGTTTAAAAGAAGATACTGTAAACGAATCTATTGTTAAAATTGGAGCCTTGACAATTAATAGAGACGAGTATAAAATTGTTTTGGAAGATGAAGAAATTGTTTTGCCTAGAAAAGAATTTGAACTTTTATCATTATTAGCTTCTAAACCAGGAAAAGTGTTTAAGCGTGAAGAAATTTTAGATAAAGTGTGGGGTAACGAAGTGGTTGTTGGAGGACGAACTATAGATGTTCACATTCGTAAACTTCGCGAAAAAATTGGAGACCACTGTTTTAAAACCGTAAAAGGTGTGGGTTATAAGTTTGTAGATTAATGCCAAAAAAAACCAAAAAAACATACAAGTTTGCCATTAAAACGGCAGGCTATTCATCCTTATTATTAGGATTTTTATTTAGTATTTATCTATCTGTATTTTCTACTTTTAATATTTTTCATGTCCTACTTTTAGTTGGACTGTTTTTTATAGGCTGTTTTACTATCATTCAATATCGCGTAGAACTTTTTATCTATAAACGGGTAAAGAAAATTTACGACGATTTAACATTGTTAGAATCTACAACGCTTCGTAAAAAACGAATTACTACAGATATGGCTACACTTACTCAAGAGATTGATAAGTATGCTAAAGACAAAAAAATAGAAATCGAAATGTTACAAGTTCGTGAGGAATACAGAAAGGAATTTCTGGGAAATATTTCTCACGAATTAAAAACACCTCTTTTTACAGTTCAGGGTTATATTTTAACATTATTAGATGGCGCAGGAAACGATAAAAATATTAGAGAAAAATATTTAGATCGCGCCAGTAAAGGGGTGGAGCGTTTAATTTATATTGTAAACGATCTAGATATGATTACCAAATTAGAAGTTGGTGATTTAAGGCTGGAAATTGAACCGTTTGATATTGTAGATCTGGTTTCGAATGTGTTTGATATGTTTGAAATGAAAGCTGCAAAAAAACGTATTACCCTCACGTTCGATAGAACTTATACTGAACCTATTTTAGTTAATGCCGATAAGGAACGTATACAGCAAGTACTTACTAATTTAATTGTAAACTCAATTAAATATGGTCATGATAAAGGAACTACAGAAGTGAGCATTGAAAATTTAATTAAAAATAAAGTCATCGTTCGTGTTACAGATAATGGTGAGGGGATTCAACAAAACCATATTCCGCGTTTATTTGAACGTTTTTATCGTGTAGATAAAAGCGGATCTAGAAAAGAAGGTGGTTCTGGTTTAGGTTTGGCTATTGTAAAACATATTATTGAAGCTCACGACGAAAAAATATACATAGAGAGTGACTTTGGTGTAGGGAGTGAATTTTCTTTTACGCTAGAAAAGGTTAAATAAATCTTTAAAATTGGCAGTTGTATTTTGTCCGTTCAATCCGTTGTAATCATGTATATGTTCTAATTTGTCTACAGTAAAATCATCTTGTTTACAATAGGGTACCAGTTTTAATTCGTCTAAACGTTCGGCTAAATACTCTTGTTCAAATTGGCCAGGTGTAGGGATAAAATAAGCTTTTTTACCCAATACAGATAAATCCATAACAGTGGTGTAGCCCGATCTTGATAATACTATTTTACTAGCATTTAGGGCCGTTTCCAATGTTTTTCCTGTCATAAAATTGGTAATGGTTACGTTACCTTCTGTAATTGTGGTTTGCTCTTTTTCAATTACGCCACGTACACATAAAATACGTCTAGAATCTGTTTTAAATGCTTCAGTAAGTTTATCTTCCAAGAGTGTGCGTTGAGGTTCTGGACCGGAAAGTAAGATTAAGATGTCGTAAATGGCATTTGTGTTTTGTCTTTCAAACCGGCTTAAAGGTCCTAAATATTTTATAGGAATTTCAATACCTTTTAAATGACCAAGTTTTCCGCTTAAACTAGGTTCGTTTTCATGATCTGGTACCCAACATTCATTAAATTTTTCAATAATGCGCTGATGCATTTTTGTACTCAGCCACGTGGTGTTTCCGCTTAAAACTTGAAGCTGATGTGTGATAAACACCGATGGAATTTTTTTGCTATGTACACCAAGTCGGTTATCAGAAATTATACCATCTATATTATGAGTTTCAATGATTGCTTTTGTAGCTTTTTTCTCTGCTTTAATGGCTTTTAGTAATTTTGGAGAATCTTTTAAAAGCTTCAGTTTAAAAAAATGTCCTTTTTTAGCGTAAGTAACATCGTAAGCAGGGAGTTCTACAGTTTCTACCTCAGGGAATTCTTTTTTTAAAAGCGCCAATGCAATACCATCACTAGCAATAATGGGTGTGTAATTGTGTGTAATTAATTGATTTATAATCGGGATGCAGCGTGTAGCATGACCTAAGCCCCAATTTAAAGGCGCAATAAGTATTCGTTTTTTCATAAAAAAGTAGAGCTGAACTCTTTTGAGTATTTCAAAATCTGCCTAAAATGGTTTTCAAAGGATGTTTAAATATCTTAAAAAAGAATCAATTCAATATGACCAAATTCTTATAAAAATCTTTATTAATTATTAAATTTGAAAACTAAAGGCAAAAAAATTGTAAATTAATGACTGTCTGCCGTATTTTTGCACCTATTTTACAAGTAAAATTTTATAAAGTGGGAAGTAAAAATAAGCTTAAACGATTTAGAGAAAATGAAACTTTTGATAATGTGTTTCAACCAACTCGTGAAGAATTAGTAGAAGATGCATTCGAATTAAAAGGACATTGGAACGAAAAAGTATTTAAAAACAATAATCCTTTGGTTTTAGAATTGGGTTGTGGTAAAGGAGAATACTCTGTTGGTTTAGCTCAAAAATTTCCAAATAAAAATTTTATAGGTATAGACATTAAAGGTGCTAGATTTTGGAGAGGTGCAAAGACAGCTGTAGAAGATGGGATACCTAATGTTGCTTTTTTAAGAACTCAAATAGAACTTATACAGCATGCGTTTGCAGAAGCTGAAGTTGATGAAATTTGGATTACTTTCCCAGATCCTCAAATAAAATATAAGCGTACAAAACATAGAATGACAAATACCCATTTTTTACAGAAATACAAAAGTATTTTAAAACCAGATGGGATAATGAATTTAAAAACCGATAGCGAATTTATGCATGGCTACACTTTAGGGTTGTTACATGGTGAAGGACATGAGGTATTGTACGCAAATCACGATGTTTACAAGCAAGAAGGAAGTCCAGAAGAGGTTACCGAAATACAAACATTCTACGAATCTCAATATTTAGTGAAAGGTAAAGCGATTACCTATATTAGATTTAAAATAAAATAGGGTTTGAATATTACGCTCATCTTTTTTCTAGGGTTTATAGTGTCTTTGGTTGGAGTTATTCCGCCAGGGCTTTTAAACATGACTGCGGCAAAAATTAGTCTAAAAGAAGGGTTTACTCGCGGTATTATGTTTTCTATAGGTGCTTGTATTATTGTTTTAATACAAACCTTAATTGCAGTAATTTTTGCCAGATATTTAACTAAACACCCAGATGTAGTTAATGTTTTACAACGTGTTGCATTAGTTATTTTTATATTAATATCGTTATATTTCTTTTTTATAGCAAAAGGAGATGGCGATGTTAGTGACGAAAAAATTCCCGAAGTTAGAAGTAAAAAAAGTCGTTTTTTTCAAGGCATGCTAATGTCTGCATTAAACATGTTTCCTATACCTTTTCAGGCTTATATGAGTGTGACTTTAGCCTCTTTTGGTTGGTTAACATTTGAACACACAGATATTTTTGCCTATGTTTTTGGATCGGCTATGGGATCTTTTGTTATGCTTTATATGTATATGGTTTTCTTTGATAAAATAGAAAGCACCTCGTTTAAGTCGCAAAAAAACATGAATCGATTTATAGGTGGAATTACAGCAATTGTTGCTCTTGTGACCTTAATTCATGTGATAAAAGATTTTTAATGAAGCCAGAAACACTCCGTTTTTTCGATCGTGTTTACGAAGTTGTGAAGCAGATTCCGTATGGCAAAGTCACTAATTACGGTGCTATAGCGAGATATTTAGGAGCTGCAAAAAGTGCTCGAATTGTAGGCTATGCTATGAATGCATCTCATAATATGGACGATGTTCCTGCGCACCGCGTAGTAAACAGAAATGGTTTGCTTACGGGGAAATTTCATTTTGATGGAACAAACCTGATGGAACAACTCCTAGAAAGTGAAGGCGTTGAAGTGAAAAACAATCAGGTTCAGAATTTAGATACTTATTATTGGGACCCAACTCAGGCTTTAGGTGAATTAGATGCATAAAAAAAGCAGATAGATTATAGTGGTTTTTATTATCTTGTAAGGCCAATACCTCTCTATTTATGAAAATTAATATTGTTCTTCTTCTAATATTGTGTTGTTTATGGTCTTGTAAGAAAGAAACCAAAGAGTATTCTAATAAAGAACCAGGAGTCTCTTTGGCTTTAGCGCAGCATAGAAAGTCTAATTTGTCTAATATTAAATATCATTTAAGTTTTAATTTATCAGAAGATAAAACAGAACCTATAGATGCTAACTTGGAATTACAATTTACACTTAAAGATGTCGATGCTCCTTTAGTATTAGATTTTAACCCTAACAATTCAGTCATTCCAAAAGTGTTTATGGTTTCAGGTCTCATTGAAACTACTTACGAAAATGAACATATTATTATTCCAAAGCGGTATTTAGAAAAGGGAGAAAACGAATTTAAAATCCAGTTTCAAGCAGGCGATCAATATTTAAATAGAAACGATGAATATCTGTATACTTTATCTGTGCCAGATCATGCCAGAGCTTTGTTTCCATGCTTCGATCAGCCTAATTTAAAAGCAACCTTTAAATTAGAACTTCATGTGCCACATGTTTGGAGTGTATTAAGTTCTACATACCCTGAATATACCACTAAAACTGCAGAAAACACCACTTATGTGTTTGAGCCTTCAAACTTAATGAGTACTTATTTGTTTTCGTTTGTCGCGGGTAAGTTTGATAAAATTAAAAGAGATGATCAGCATTTTTTATTCCGTGAGCAAGACAGTCTTAAGATAGCAGAGAGTTTAGATCCTATTTTCGATTTGCATCAAAATGCTTTAACTTTTTTAGAAGATTATACTGAGTATGAGTTTCCGTTCCGAAAACTAGATTTTGTAGCCATTCCATTTTTTCCGTTTGGCGGTATGGAACATGTTGGAGCAATCCAGTATAAAGAGTCGTCTTTGTTTTTTGAAGATTATATGCCTAAACTAACACATTGGAATCGTGCCAATTTAATCGCGCACGAAGTCTCTCATATGTGGTTTGGGAATTTAGTGACCATGGATTGGTTTGACGATGTATGGTTAAAAGAAGTTTTTGCTAATTTTATGGCTGCCAAGGTTGTAAATCCAAATTTTCCTGAAGTAAATTTCGATCTCCTAACATTAGTTACCAAAGCGCCTAGAGCATATGCCGTAGATCGTACGCAAGGAACAAATGCTATTCGTCAGCCTTTAGATAATTTAAACAATGCAGGAAGTCTGTATGGTGGTATTATTTATAATAAAGCTCCCATTATGATGAACCAGTTAGAGATGCTTGTAGGTAAAGCACAATTTCAGCTCGGACTTCAGGAATACATCATAACCTATGCGAATGGCAATGCCAGTTGGAATGATTTAGTTAATATTTTCGATGTAAATTCTGATGCAGATATAAAAGCCTGGAGCGATGTATGGGTAAACCAATCTGGACGTCCTGTGTTTACAAACGAAGCGGTATACGAAAAAGGACTTATTAAATCTCTTATATTACATCAAAAAGCAGAAGATGGGAGTGTTAATCTTTGGCCTCAACAGTTAGAAGTTGCTTTAATATATCCAGATTCTATTGCAAAACGAACACTTCATATAAATGGTGCGTCTCAAGACATGACTTCTTTGCAAGGCATGCCAAAACCAAAAGCAATTGTATATAATAGTAATGGTGCAGGTTATGGTGTTTTTCCTATAGATCCTCATACCGCTTTAAGTAGTTTTAAAATAAAAGATGATATTGTAAGGGCTTCAAATTATATAAATACTTACGAAAACGCCTTGTCTGGCAACATTCCCGTACCAACAGCTTTAAATGCTTTCTTTAAAGGCTTACAATACGAAACTAACGAATTAATAATTAGTACAATAAGTTCGAGTTTTGGAAGCCTGTACTGGAATTTTTTAAGTGAAGATGAACGTATAAAACTTCAGCCAAAATTTTCTAAAGCGCTTTGGGCACGATTAAATACTAATTTAACTACAGCGGTTAAAAAAAGCGTATATATAGCTTTTTCTAATTTAGCATATCAAGGTGAAAGTTTAAACCAATTGTATGCCGTTTGGAATACAGACGTTACTATTGATAGTTTAAAATTAAATGAAAAAGATTATACAAATTTAGCCATGAAATTAGCGCTGTATGCACATCCGAAACACGATGAGATTTTAAATACTGCCGAGACCCAAATTAGCAGTCAAGATGCTAAAGATCGATTCCAATTTTTACGCCCAGCTTTGTCTTTAAATGATGAAGACAGAAAAGCGTTATTTGAATCGTTTAAAGATGTCGCACATAGGAAAAATACAGACTGGGTAAGAACGGCTAATTATTATATTCATCATCCGTTACATCAAAAAGAAGCAATTTCATATCTGCCATTAAGTTTAGACGTTCTGGAAGAGGTAAAAAATACTAGCGATTTATTTTTTCCATTAAAATGGTTAGATTCTACTATAGGTCAATATCAATCTGAAGAGGCAAAAACTATCCTAGATACTTATTTAAACGCCAATCCTAATTTAAATAAGCAGTTAAAAGCTAAAATTTTACAAGCTACAGATAACTTAAGTCGTTATCAGGAGATGATTAAAAATTAAACAATAATATTTTTAGATTAAGCAGAGTATGAGACGAGTAATTAACAAATCTTTGCCGAATAAGTGTTTCAATTATTAAACAATTCACAGTATATTTGTGTCTTAGAATTAATCTAAATAAATAATTTCTGAAAATAGTGTAAGACCTTCAGTATTAGCTCTACTAAAAGCGTCTCTAGCTTTATAATTTCACAAAGAATAAATTAAAAATGAAGATACAAAAAGAAGATGTTTTAAAAGCATTACAAACCATTACTGTTCCTGGAGAAGGACAGAACATGGTGGAAAGTGGTGCTGTTAAAAATGTAATAGTTTTTGGTGACGAAGTTGTTGTAGATATTACCATTGCAAACCCAAGCTTACAAGCAAAAAAAAGAACCGAAGTTGACATTTTAAAGACCATTCACGATTTAGTTTATGCGAAAGCTAAAATTAAAGTGAACTTAAAAGTTGAGGCTCCGGCAGCACAACCTAAAAATGAAATTAAAGGGAAGCAAATTCCTGGAATAAAAAATATAGTTGCAGTAGCCTCAGGTAAAGGTGGTGTAGGAAAATCTACAGTAACCGCAAACCTGGCTGTAACTTTGGCTAAAATGGGATTTAAAGTTGGTGTTTTAGATGCCGATATTTACGGACCATCAATGCCAATTATGTTCGATGTTGAAGCTGAACGTCCGTTGTCTGTTACAATTGATGGAAAAGCTAAAATGAAACCTGTAGAAAACTACGGAGTTAAAATTTTATCTATCGGATTCTTTACTAAACCTGACCAAGCTGTGGTTTGGAGAGGACCTATGGCTGCAAAGGCATTAAATCAAATGATTTTTGATGCACATTGGGGCGAATTAGATTTTCTGTTATTAGACTTACCTCCAGGAACAGGAGATATTCATTTAAGTATCATGCAATCGCTGCCTATTACAGGAGCTGTTGTAGTAAGTACTCCACAAAATGTAGCTTTGGCAGATGCTAAAAAAGGTGTAGCGATGTTTCAACAAGAAAGCATTAATGTACCTGTGTTAGGAATTATTGAAAACATGGCGTATTTTACACCAGAAGAATTACCAGAAAATAAATATTACATTTTTGGTGAAGCCGGTGCTAAACATTTAGCAGAAGACTTAAAAGTGCCATTTTTAGGCGAATTACCTTTAGTACAAAGCATACGTGAAGCAGGAGACGTTGGTCGTCCAGCAGCATTACAAACTGCAACTGCTTTAGAAAAAGCATTCGAAACCTTAACCCAAAATGTCGTACAAGAAGTGGTTCAGCGTAACGATGATTTACCGCCAACAGAAGCAATTAAAATTACCACGATGGCTGGTTGCTCATCAGTTAAAAAATAAATTTATGACTTCAGAAGAAACAAAATTAAATGTTGAGAAAGCATTAGATGAAATCCGTCCGTTTTTAGAAAGCGATGGTGGAAACATTTCTCTAATTTCTATAGAAGATGATAAATTGGTACGCGTGCAACTTCAAGGTGCATGTGTAGGCTGTAGCGTAAACCAAATGACGCTAAAATCGGGTGTAGAAATGACGATTAAAAAGTATGCACCACATATAGAGCAAGTGATAAATGTAGAATAAAAAAGTAGTTGTACTTTTTAGAAGATTATAATAGATGATTAAAACCGATATTCTAATTATAGGAGCAGGGCCAACAGGATTATTTACCGTTTTTGAAGCTGGATTATTAAAGCTAAAGTGTCATCTAATTGATGCTTTGCCACAAGCTGGCGGACAATGTTCTGAGCTGTATCCTAAAAAACCAATTTACGATATTCCTGGATTTCCAGAAGTTTTAGCTGGAGATTTAACTCAGAATCTTTTAGAGCAATCTAAACAATTCGAGCCTGGTTTTACTCTAGGCGAGCGTGCAGAAACTATAGAAAAACAAGAAGACGGTTCGTTTATTGTAACCACTAATAAAGGGACAAAACACCAAGCTCCTATAGTTGCAATAGCTGGTGGTTTAGGTAGTTTTGAACCAAGAAAACCACTCATTCCAAATATTGTTTCATTTGAAGATCATGGTGTAGAGTATTTTATTAAAGATCCTGAAAAATATAGAGGCAAACGTGTTGTGATTTCTGGAGGTGGAGACTCAGCCTTAGATTGGAGTATCTTCTTAGCAGAGGTCGCTTCAGAAGTAACCTTAATTCATAGAAGAAACGAATTTCGTGGTGCTTTAGATTCTGTAGAAAAAGTACAAGAATTAAAATCTCAAGGAAAAATTAACTTAATTACTCCTGCCGAAGTTATTAATATTGTTGGCGATGGAAAAGTTAAAGGTGTTGTGGTTGCACAATCTCAGCATATCGAAAAAGAATTTGTTGTTGAAGCAGATCATTTTATTCCACTTTTCGGACTCTCTCCAAAACTAGGACCTATAGCAAATTGGGGATTAGAAATTGAGAAGAATGCCATTAAAGTAAATAATGCCTTAGATTATCAAACCAACATTCCTGGAATCTATGCCATTGGAGATGTAAATACGTATCCTGGAAAGTTAAAATTAATCTTATGTGGTTTTCATGAAGCAACGCTAATGTGTCAATCTGCGTATCAACGAATTAATCCAGGTAAAAAATATGTACTTAAATATACAACTGTAAGTGGTATTGATGGTTTTGATGGATCTAGAAAAGAATCGCCAAAAGCTGTTGTTAAGGCGATAAACTAAAAAATAAAGTGTAGTTTTGGCGGAGTTTTTTTAGAAATCCACCAAGCAGTAATTTACTATGGAAGAACAAGATATAAATATTAAGATAACAGATCGAGATGGTGTGGAACACGAAGTTGTAGCACCTACAGATATGGCAATGAATTTAATGGAAGTCGTACGTTCTTACGAGCTTGCTCCAGAAGGAACCATTGGTGTGTGTGGCGGTATGGCCATGTGTGCATCTTGTCAGTGTTATGTGGAGTCAGATACCGAATTACCAGAAATGCAAGACGATGAAGAGGCGATGCTATCTGAAGCGTTTAACGTAAAAGATAATAGCCGTTTAGGATGCCAGATTCAAATGACACCGGCTATGGAAGGTTTAAAAGTTACACTTGCTCCAGAGAGTTAGATGCTTTATATAACATTTAAGTAAAATAAAATACCCAAAACAGCTTAGTCTAAACGTTGTTTTGGGTATTGTTGTATACTACTGTGAATACGTTAAAAAGATAATCTCTAGGATGTCTTATAATCAATCAATTTCTTTGGGCCGTCTAATACGGTTCGTACAATTCTAAAATAGCCTTCGTCTGTTGTAGATGTATCCCATTTAATAAGAGATATTTCTCCGTGCTCTATTTCTATACCGGTAATACTGTGAGGATGTACACAGCTACCATCATTAAAAAAAGCAATATGTCCGGGTTCGGGAAATCGAGGCCTATGGGTATGACCAACAATGGTTATTAAGTTCTTATTATTTTTAATCCACTTCTTTATTCGGCGTTCAATTCTGATTAATTCGGTATAATTTTTCCCAGGACTTGTGGGATCAGATATGCCCATTACATTTAGGGGTTTCCATAATACTTGAACCAAAAAACGGCTTAGTTTCCAACATTCGTAATTCCACCAATCGGCCTGATGCCCGTGTGTTAAAAACACTTCTTGTGCGGTATCTTTATGCCTTAAAATAAGTCCTTCCTGATAAGTTATATCTGTAAATAAAGGAATATTTAACCCCGTTTTTGGATCGAAAAACGTACTTAAATTTTTCTTGACGTAACTGTCTTTGCGATACACCATATCGTGATTTCCCCAAATTAAATCTAAACGGTTATCGTCGTAAAACGCTTTCATAACCATATATACGTTTTTATGAGCATCGAATATCGATTTAAACGTCAGGTTTTCCCATAATTCATCACCATCTCCTAGTTCACAATAATGAAATCCGTTTTTAAAATATTGTTGTAATGCGTGATAATATATGTTTCTGTTGTGTGCAAAATCATCTGCAATACTATTGTCACCACGATGACAATCACTAAAGAGAATAAATTTAGACGTATCGTCGAATGTTATAACTTTAGCATTGTTATAAGCGCGATCTAATCTTTTTTGAGATGAAAACATAGTTTAAATATACATGAAAAACAGGTTGTATTTTAATTTCTATTTAAAAGCATTAAAACCTGTAATATCTAAGCCCGTAATTAAAAGGTGAATATCGTGTGTGCCTTCATAAGTAATCACACTTTCCAAATTCATAGCGTGTCGCATAATACTGTATTCTCCAGAAATACCCATAGCACCAAGTATTTGCCTTGCTTCTCTGGCTATGGTAATTGCCATCTCTACATTATTACGTTTGGCCATAGAAATTTGTGCGGAAGTCGCTTTGTTCTCATTTTTTAATACACCTAAACGCCAGGTTAATAATTGAGCTTTCGTAATTTCTGTAATCATTTCAGCCAATTTTTTCTGCTGAAGCTGAAACTGTCCAATAGGTTTTCCAAACTGCATACGTTCTTTGCTGTAACGTAAGGCGGTGTCGTAACAATCCATTGCAGCTCCAATAGCACCCCAAGCAATGCCATATCTTGCAGAATCTAAACAACCAAGTGGTGCGCTTAATCCCGATTTATTTGGAAGTATATGGTCTTTAGGGATTTTTACATTATTAAAGATAAGCTCTCCTGTTGCCGAGGCACGAAGTGACCATTTGTTGTGTGTTTCTGGAGTCGAGAAACCATCCATGCCACGTTCCACAATTAATCCGTGAATACGTCCAGTTTCGTCTTTAGCCCAAACGACTGCGATCTGAGCAAAAGGTGCATTAGAAATCCACATTTTTGCACCGTTTAAAAGATAATGATCGCCCATATCTTTAAAATGTGTAGTCATTCCAGACGGATTAGAACCATAATCAGGCTCTGTCAAACCAAAGCAGCCCATCCATTCGCCACTTGCTAATTTTGGTAAATATTTTTTACGTTGTGCTTCGGTACCGTATTTCCAAATGGGATACATCACTAAAGATGACTGTACAGAAGCGGTACTCCGAATTCCAGAATCGCCACGTTCTATTTCTTGCATGATTAAACCGTACGATATTTGGTCTAATCCGGCACCTCCATATGCTTCTGGGATATAAGGTCCAAATGCTCCTATATCTGCTAGTCCGCCTATAATGTGTTTTGGAAAAGCTCCTTTTTGAGCGTAATCTTCAATTATTGGAGAGACTTCGCGTTTAACCCAAGACCGAGCGGCATTTCGAACTAATTTATGTTCCTCAGTTAAAAGATCGTCTAAATTGTAATAATCAGGGGCTTCAAATAGATCGGGTTTCATAAAACTTATGTTTATAGATAAAAGCGAACTGCTTTTGCCTTTTAGTTGAATAATGTTAAGTCTAATCTCTCAAATTTAACGATTACCCATTAAAACATTACATCTTTAAATAGAAATCTTTGGTCAAGTTAATATAGTCGTCGGTGTATTGATGCCGTTCCGTTTCTATAATAAGCTCGTTAATTTCAAGGTCGGTTCTAGTTAAAGAAAACTGTAGTAAACTACGTTTTATGTCAGAGTCAGGGTTGCCTCTTACATGTAAAATTTTATTCGGAAATAAGCTGACTTTAGATGCTAGTTCTATTATATGATTTTCTTCTTTAAACGGTACAATTAAACAAAATACGCCATGATCTGCTAATAATTTAGAAGCACTATCTATTAAATGATTAAAAGGAAGCGCGTCTGCAAAACGGGCTAAGTCACGTTGTTTATCTTCTGTTTTATAATCTTCAGAATAAAATGGCGGATTTGAAATAATAAGATCGTATTTATCTTCAATTTCATCAACAAATTCTTCTAATGCAGCATGATAACAGAACAAGCGGTCTCCCCAAGGAGCATTTTCAAAATTATCTACGCATTGTTCGTAAGCATCATCGTCAATTTCCATCGCATCAATGAGTTCTGCCGAACTACGTTGTGCTAACATTAACGCGATAATACCTGTTCCCGCTCCGATGTCTAAAATAGAAAAGGGATGATGGTCTATACTTGCCCAAGCCCCAAGTAATACGCCATCGGTGCCAATTTTCATAGCACAGCGATCTTGATGAATTTCGAATTCTTTGAATTTAAATGGCTTACTCATATAAAAGTTTGAATGGTGTGCTTCAGTTGTTTTCTTTCTGAAGCATCTTTTTTATAAATAATAAGATTTATTCCTCTAAATATAAATCAATTAAACCTTCTGGTGTTTCTACAAAAATGGTTTTGTTAGGCTTGTCTACTTTCGAAATAAACTCATCATTCATCGGAATTAATATTTCAATACCATCGCGATCTATTTCAAAAAGGGCCTGAGCGGTAGAATCGTTAATAGCTTTAATAATACCTACTTTTCCAAAATTAAGATCTTCGACAGTGAATCCTATAATTTCATGAAAATAGAATTTGTTACCTTCTAACTCAGGTAAAAAATCGAGCGGTAAGTATAAATCCGATTTCATTAAAGCATCGGCATCTGCTTCAGAATCTACATCTTCAAATTTAACACGTAACAATTCCGATTTGTGAAGTTGCGAAGATTCAATAAAAAACGGAACTAAATTATTTCGTAAATCTATAAAAACTGAATCCATATCTTCAAACAGTTCAGGTTCGTCTGTATCGAGTTTTATTAGTAGTTCACCTTTAAAACTGTATTTTTTTACAATCTTTCCTAGAAAGAAACATTCTTCTTTTTTCATAATATTTCAAATAAAAAAACCTGACAAATAATTGTCAGGTTTTAAAAGTATAAAAAATTAATTTTTTATTCTTCTTCGTTAGAAGTTTCTTCTGCAGTTTCAGCATTAGCAGCTTCTTCAGCAGCTTTTACTTCTGCTTCAGCCTCAGCGGCAGCAGCAGTTCTTGCATCATTTACAGCTTTTTCAGCTTCTAAAGCTTTTGCTTTAGCATCAGCATCAGCTTTTGCTAAACCATCTTCTTTAGATGATACTTTTGCAGTTTTTTCTTCAACCCAAGCATTAAATTTAGCTTCAGCTTGCTCTTCAGTTAAAGCACCTTTTCTAACACCACCAGCAAGGTGATTTTTAAGCATAGCACCTTTGTAAGATAAAATTGCTTTTGCAGTATCTGTTGGTTGTGCACCGTTTTGTAACCATGTTACAGCACCGTTTACATCTAATTCGATAGTTGCAGGGTTTGTGTTTGGATTGTAGATACCTAATTTTTCTAAGTATTTACCATCTCTTTTTGATCTTGCATCTGCTGCAACGATCCAGTAAAAAGGTTTCCCTTTTTTACCATGTCTTTGTAATCTAATTTTTACAGGCATAATAATTAATTATTTGAGGTTCTCGACCTCGGTTATTAATAAGGCGCAAAGATACTATAAAAATTTAATTTCCAATAACTTATTATATATGAATTGGTATTCAAATTTTATCCTATTTTTGAATATCTAACGAAAAAGAGAATTAATTTATGAAAACCTGGTTTGCTGTAGTTTTAGTTGGTTTAGTGTTTACCTCATGTGATGAAGATTTAGAGTTTAATTACCCAGCACTACAAGCAAAGAGAAATGGCGAATTATGGACAACATTAACGCAAGAAGTTTCTAATTCCGGCACATTAATTATCACTGCAACGGGCAACGAGGCTACCATTACCATGGAATTACCAGAATTAAAAACGGGCACCTATTTAGTAGGCGTTGTGGGTGAGGATGAAGACGCTACAGCAACGGGAACTTTTACAGATGAAACTGGAGTTACTTATTCTACATTATATAATGCGGTAGATAATATAAGTACACCAAATATAGACGAGAGTGTGGTATATTATTCTGAAGGTGCCATAGAAGTTACCGATATTAATACTACTGAAGGCTATGTAAGTGGTGTGTTTTGGTTTACGGCTTATACCAATTCTGGAGAGAATAAAGTAGATTTTAATGAAGGTGTGTTTTACGAAGTGCCATTTGTTACCGAATAAATTCAAATAGAACGGTTTATATAAAGCAACATTTAGTGTTGCTTTTTTTGTTTATAAAAGAATGTAAACAGTGGTCGGATAACCCATAATAATTCTTAATTTTAACCTCCTTATTTTTTTAGCACAACAGATTTTATGTATTTAATATTCGATACCGAAACAACAGGTTTACCAAAGCGTTGGGATGCTCCGATTAGCGATTCAGATAACTGGCCAAGATGTATACAAATCGCTTGGCAATTGCATGATGAGCTTGGGAATTGTATAGAACATCAGGATTATTTGGTAAAACCAGAAGGCTTTAATATTCCTTACGATGCAGAAAAAATTCACGGTATTTCTACAGAACTAGCTGCGGAACAAGGAATTTCACTGAGTGAAGTCTTAGAAAAATTTAATGTTGCATTAAGTAAAACCAAATTTGTTGTTGGGCAGAATGTGGGCTTCGATGTTAATATTATGGGGGCAGAATTCCATAGAGAAGATGTTGCCAATGCTTTGCAAGAACTTCCTGTTTTAGATACCTGTACCGAAATTACTGCAAAATTATGTCAGATTCCTGGTGGACGAGGCGGACGATTTAAATTGCCAACATTAACAGAACTGCATCAGTTTTTATTTAATAAACCTTTTGGTGAAGCGCATAATGCCACTGCCGATGTGGAAGCAACAACCCGATGTTTCTTTGAATTAATAAGAAGACAACAATATACTGTTGAAGCTTTAGATGTAGAGAAAGACTATTTTGAGCGTTTCAATAAAGCAAATCCTCAGGAAATTCAGTTGATTGGTTTAAAACACATCAACTTAAAAAAGGCGAGTGCTAAAATTAATGAGCGTTTGCAAAAAGCGCAAGCTACAGATCTTTCTGCAGCCGAGATTAAACAAAACATTTCAGAATTATCTGATGTTAATTTTGCGCATTTACATAATCATACGCAATTCTCTGTTTTACAATCTACCATAAGTATTCCTAATTTGGTTTCTGCAGCTGCAAAACAAAATATGATTGGGGTAGCGCTTACAGATCATGCCAATATGATGGGGGCATTTCATTTTGTACGTGCTGTTATTAATCATAATAAAGGGGTTAAAGCAAAGAATGAGGAAGATATTGCAGCAGGAAAAGAGCCTAAGTTAAATGAAATGAAACCTATTCTAGGGTGTGAGTTTTTCGTTTGCGAGGATCATTTAGATAAGAGTAGAAAAGACAATGGGTATCAAATTGTCATTATTGCAAAAAATAAAAATGGGTATCATAATTTAGCAAAATTATCATCTGCAGCCTTTACAGATGGATTTTATTATGTGCCTAGAGTTGATAAAAAACTGATAGAACACTATAAGGAAGACCTTATTGTTTTAACAGGAAATTTATATGGTGAAGTGCCAAGTAAGGTGCTTAATGTAGGAGAGAATCAGGCAGAAGAAGCCTTGTTGTGGTGGAAAGAGCAGTTTGGCGATGATTTATATATAGAATTAATGCGTCACAATCAGGAAGACGAAAATCGTGTAAATCCTGTTTTAATAGAATTCGCCAAGAAGCATGACGTTAAATTAATTGCAACAAATAACACGTATTATGTAGACCAAACCGATGCGAATGCACACGATATTTTACTTTGTGTGCGCGACGGAGAAAAGCAATCTACACCAATAGGTCGTGGTCGTGGTTACCGTTATGGGATGCCAAATCAGGAATATTATTTTAAGACTTCAGACGAAATGAAGTCCCTCTTTAAAGATATTCCAGAAGCGATTACCAACATCCAAGAGGTTGTAGATAAGATTGAGATTTTTGAATTAGCCAGAAATGTATTATTACCTAAGTTCGATATTCCAGAAGAATTTCAGCATGCAGAAGATGATGTCGATGGAGGAAAACGTGGTGAAAATGCATTTTTAAGACATATTACTTATAAAGGTGCTAAAATTCGTTATGGTGAAGAGTTGTCTCCAGACGTTATTGAGCGTTTAGATTTTGAGCTCTCCGTTATCGAGAAAACAGGGTATCCTGGGTATTTCTTAATTGTAGAAGATTTTATTCGTGCCGCTAGAAAAATGGATGTTTCTGTAGGGCCAGGACGTGGATCTGCAGCTGGATCGGTGGTGGCATATTGCCTTTGGATTACCAACATCGACCCAATGTTGTACAACTTACTTTTTGAGCGTTTCTTGAATCCTGATCGTGTAAGTATGCCTGATATTGATATCGATTTTGATGATGAAGGTCGAAGTCGTGTTATGGATTACGTTATCGAGAAATATGGAAGTAATCAGGTTGCGCAAATTATTACTTACGGTACCATGGCTGCTAAATCTTCTATTCGTGACACCGCGAGAGTATTAGATTTACCGCTTTTTGAAGCCGATAGAATTGCGAAGTTAATTCCGAATATGTCTAAACTGAACAAAATTTTTGGTTTAGATGAAAAAGGATTAAAAGAAAAATTTAGAGCTGAAGACTTAGAAAAGGTTAATGAACTTATTAGTCTGGCCGATGGAAATAATTTAGAAGCAGAAACTTTAAACCTTGCACGACGTTTAGAAGGTTCTGTTAGGAATACTGGTATTCATGCGTGTGGTGTGATTATTACGCCAGACGATATTACCAAGTTCGTTCCAGTGTCTTTGGCAAAAGATTCCGATCTATATGTCACTCAGTTTGATAACTCGGTGGTGGAAGATGCAGGGCTTTTAAAAATGGACTTTTTAGGGTTAAAAACATTAACGCTTATTAAGGACACTGTTAAGATTGTAAAAGCAAAGCACAATATAGATCTCGATCCAGAGAATTTCCCGTTAGATGATGTGAAAACCTATGAGTTGTTCCAGCGCGGAGAAACTGTAGGTGTGTTCCAATATGAATCTCCTGGAATGCAGAAACACATGCAGTCTTTAAAGCCAACTGTTTTTGATGACCTTATTGCCATGAATGCCTTGTATAGACCAGGTCCAATGGAATATATACCGAGTTTTATTAGAAGAAAGCACGGTGAAGAAGAAATTGAATACGATTTACCAGCAATGGAAGAGTATTTAAAAGAAACGTATGGAATTACAGTTTACCAGGAGCAAGTAATGCTCTTGTCGCAAAAATTGGCCGACTTTACTAAAGGTGAAGCCGATGTTTTGCGTAAGGCGATGGGGAAAAAACAGATTGCTGTACTGGATAAAATGAAACCTAAATTCATTAATCAAGCGAGCGAAAAAGGACATGACCCTAAGAAATTAGAAAAGATTTGGAAAGACTGGGAAGCCTTTGCAAGTTATGCCTTTAACAAATCTCACTCGACTTGTTATGCATGGATTGCTTACCAAACAGCCTATTTAAAAGCACATTATCCTGCAGAATATATGGCTGCGGTTTTATCGAATAACATGAACGATATTAAGCAGGTTACTTTCTTTATGGAAGAATGTAAACGTATGAAGTTAAGCGTGCTTGGACCAGACGTTAATGAATCGTTTTATAAGTTTTCTGTTAATGATGAATATGCCGTTCGTTTCGGGATGGGAGCCGTAAAAGGTGTTGGACATGGTGCTGTAATGACGATTGTTAAAAATAGAGAAGAAGATGGACATTATAAATCTATTTTCGATTTAGCAAAACGTATAGATTTGCGTGCAGCCAACAAAAAAGCATTTGAAAACCTTGCATTAGCCGGAGGATTTGATTGTTTTACAGACACACATCGTGCACAATACTTCCAAGATGAAGGTGATGGAATTACGTTTTTAGAAAAAGCTGTTAAATACGGAAATAAGCATCAAGAAAATGAAAATTCTGCTCAAGTCAGTTTGTTTGGAGATGCCAGTGATGTGCAAATAGATGAACCTTTAGTGCCACCAGCTGAAGAATGGGGAACCATGGAAAAATTGGCCAGAGAGAAAGAAGTTGTTGGAATCTATATTTCTGGACATCCGCTAGACGATTTTAAAGTGGAGATGAAAAGTTTCTGTAATGCCAACTTAAGTATGTTTAGAAATTTAGAAAATTGTCTTAATGCAGAACTTACTTTTGGAGGCGTTATTACCGATGTGCAACACCGAGTAAGTAAACAAGGGAAAGGATGGGCATTGTTTACTATTGATGATTATAACGATAGTTTTGAATTCAGAATTTTTGGTGAAGACTATTTAAAATTTAGACACTTTTTTGTGGTAAATAGTTTTGTACACGTTAAAACATTTGTACGAGAAGGTTGGGTAAATAAAGATACAGGAAAGAAGAGTGACCCGAGAATTCAGTTTAATAGCTTTCAGTTGTTACACGATGTTATGGATCAATATGCTAAAAAGTTGTCTATTCAATTAAACATAGCTAACTTAACCGAAACTAAGGTGACTAATTTAAAGCAGTTGTTTGATGATCATGTGGGCACTAAATTATTAAATTTCTTGGTGTACGATCAAGAAGATAAAGTAAAATTACCAATGGTAAGTCGTACACAGAAAATAACCATATCGCAAGAATTATTACATGCACTAGATCAGGAAGAGGTGTTTTATAAACTTAATTAAGTTAATTTTATTAAAACGCATCAGTAAAGACAATTTGGCAATAAATAAAACAAATAGTCAGCATGTAAGGATTGGCAGAATTTTTGACTAATTTTGCATAATAAGAAGTAGAACTATTAAAATAAAAAATAATGGCATTAGAAATAACAGACGCAAATTTTGAGGAAACTGTATTAAAAAGTGACAAACCTGTAGTTGTAGATTTTTGGGCTGCTTGGTGTGGTCCTTGTCGTATGGTAGGTCCTATTATTGATGAAATTAGTACAGAATACGATGGTAAAGCCGTTGTAGGTAAAGTAGATGTTGACGCAAATCAAGATTTTGCTTCAAAATATGGTGTACGTAACATTCCTACTGTTTTGGTATTCCAAAACGGAGAAGTTGTTGGTCGCCAAGTAGGTGTTGCTCCTAAAAAAGCTTATACAGACGCTATCGATGAGCTTTTGTAATAGCATAAACATATAACATGTAATTAAAGGTTTGGCTTATTGCCAAACCTTTTTTATTTTTAGATGGTCTTAAAAACAATTCATGGATTTAAAAGAAGAATTACAACATGTAGGCGGATTTGTTAATCTGGAATTGTTGGCTAAACAAGTGGTAGAAGGTTTTATTGCAGGTATGCATAAAAGTCCGTTTCATGGATTTTCGGCAGAGTTTGCAGAGCATAAAATTTATAATCAGGGTGAAAGTACAAAGCATATAGATTGGAAATTGTATGCAAAAACAGATAAGTTGTATACTAAATGTTATGACGAAGAGACAAATTTGCGATGTCATTTAATTCTTGATAATAGTAGTTCAATGCATTATCCAGAGTATAAAAATTTCAATTTAAATCAGTTAAATAAAAGTGCGTTCTCAGCATTAGCTTCGGCTTCTATCATGCACATTCTAAAGAAACAGCGCGATGCTGTTGGTTTAAGCGTATATAGTAATACGTACGATTATTATGCGCCAGAGAAGGGGAGTGATAGACATCATCATATGTTGTTAAATGAACTGGAATACATGGTTAAGTCTCTACCTAAAGCTAAAACTACAGACACCTATACCTATTTGCACCATATTGCAGAAAAGCTACACAAGCGCTCCTTAATTGTTTTATTTACCGACATGTTTCAGGAGTCGGCTAAAGACGATCAATTGTTTGAAGCTTTAAGACATTTAAAGTATAATAAACACGATGTTATTTTATTTCATGTGTTTGATGGCGATAAAGAGAAGCATTTTAATTTTGATAATACACCTAAACGTTTTGTTGATGTAGAAACGGGAGCTTATATAAATGTATATGCCGATAATATAAAAGCCAATTACGAACAACAAATTGCAGATTATTTTGAAGCGCTAAAGTTAAAATGTGCGCAATATAAAATTAAATATGTTGAAGCAGATATTAATAAAAATTTCGATAATATATTGACTACATTTATGTTAGAACGTTCCGGATTTATGTGATTTAAAATAACTGAAAAAAAACATAAAAAAAGTTTGTGTAGTTTAAAAAGCATTGTATATTTGCACTCGCAATAACGCAACGGTCTGGTAGTTCAGCTGGTTAGAATACCTGCCTGTCACGCAGGGGGTCGCGGGTTCGAGTCCCGTCCAGACCGCAAATTGCATTAAGCTCCTTAATTTGGGGCTTTTTTTTGCAATAGAAAGTAGTTGTGTTGTTAGATAAGCCTAGTGTTTATCTAAGGTTTAGTTGTTAAACCAATGAAAGGCTTTCCTTTTTTCATGTTTTTGAAAATCGGGATGCTTTTTTATTTTAAATCCCTTTTGGTCTTAAAGCGGTGTGCCTTAGTTGGTTTAAAAAGACCGATTTCTAAATGAGAAATATTATAAAAAAATATTGCAGATTATAGTTCAGTTATTAAAAAAGGGATGTATATTTGCACTCGCAATAACGCAACGGTCTGGTAGTTCAGCTGGTTAGAATACCTGCCTGTCACGCAGGGGGTCGCGGGTTCGAGTCCCGTCCAGACCGCAAATTGCATTAAGCTCCTTAATTTGGGGCTTTTTTTTGCAATAGAAAGTAGTTGTGTTGTTAGATAAACCTAGTGTTTATCTATGGTTTAAGTTGTTAAACCAATGAAAGGCTTTCCTTTTTTCATACTTTGAAAATCGGGATGCTTTTTTTATTTCGGACTGTTTCTTTGCTTATCTCGTCTTCAGAACATTATTTTAATGGTTTATTTATTATAAAAATTAAATGTACTGTGATTATGTTTTACCGCAAATAATGTCTGATTATTTATAACGAATTTAATGGTCAGGTTGAAGACAAGTTAATTATAAACCATAGTACTTGCTTCTGTAAAAGATCTTAGTGTATAAAAATGAATACGATGAAGATTAAATGAAATCACTACACTAGGCTTATGTTATGCTTAAGTAAACTAATTTTACGTATATATTCACAAAAAAAACGGAATTATAACTTAAATTGTAATTCCGTTTTTTTATTTAATGTATTGAGAACTTATAGTTATGCCGGTCTAATATCTACAGCAACATTCATTTTATTTTTTCCAGTACTATATACTACGCCTTTTAATGGTGGAACATCGTAGTAATCTCGTCCCCATGATACGGTGATGTGTTGGTTTTTCGGAATCTGATTATTAGTCGGATCAAAGTCTACCCAGCCAAATTTTGGAATGTATACTGAGAACCAAGCGTGGGAAGCATCTGTACCTACTAGTTTTTCCTTTCCTGGAGGTGGTAATGTTTCAATATAACCACTAACATAACGCGCAGGTAATCCCATTGAACGCACACATGCAATGGCTATTTGGGCAAAATCTTGGCATACGCCTTTTTTAGCTTTTATAACTTCTTGTATAGGTGTTGCAATGGTACTAAACTCTGAGTCGAATTTAAATTCTGTAAAAATACGCTGCATCAATTCAAAGGCTGCTTCAAAAACAGGTCTGTTTGGTTTAAACGATTTCTCTGCATATGCTTTTACCTCTGGAGAGATTTGAGCAATAAAAATAGATTCTAATATAAATTGTTTGATATCTATAAATTCCTTGTTGTTAGTCTTTAGAATAGACAACGCCTCATTTAAGGTGATGGTCTTACCTGTTTCCGAATCTTCTATATTAGGTTCTAGCTTATAATTTCGTTCAATAATGCTTTTAGCAGTAACCTTTAATTTTTTATGATGTTGTTGAATTGAAAATCGTGTAATTGTATTGCCGAAAAAATCTAATCGTTCAGTGATTTCAGAAGGTTTAGGGCTTATCTCTAAATCGTAATCTAAAAGGGTTTGCCCAACCATTGTTTTAGGTTTTAAAGTGGCAATGTTATGGCAAAAAGTTACGCCGCTATCGTAATCGTAGCTCGTTGTATGTGAGACTTTAAATTCCATAATTATAAATCGAAATTTTGATTAACCAATTGTTTTTGTTGATAAGAGTGATTGAAATAGGTGTCTGAAATGGCTAAAGACATTTCGTGAAGCAAATCACTTAACACGGTTAGGGCATCATCTAAATTTTGTCTGATAATGGTGCCTTCTTTAAGTTCTAATAACGATTCTAAATTTAAATTCTGAATTATAGTATGTGCTTCAGTTATAAATTTCTGACAGTCTGTGGTCTCTCCTAAGCCTTCCGGATGTGGTAATCTGTCTATGTCTTTTTGAATTCTTTTAAGTTGATAGGTTAAAGATTTTGGATATTCTTGACCTAATAAAATTAATCCGATAACATTCTCTGTACTTAAATGCGATCGGTAACTGTATCTGTAAATATTTAAACTTTCATGACTAGAAAGTAGGGCTTCTAAAATTTCGTATTGCGGCTGTTCGTTATAGCTTATAACTAAAAGTGATCGGCACTTTGCAATACTCATCATAGACTGTTCGGTCTGTAAACCAATAAAATATAAGAGTAAACCTTGTTCTACCAATATGCTTTCTTCAATAAGTCCCATAAAAGCGATAAGTCTAGTAATGATCTTATCTAGTATTTTAACCATGGACTGGATTGTTGTTTTTTCATCGGCTTCAGCAACAAACATTTTCCAGTTTTTCTGAATCCCATCAAAAACGCGCCACATGTCTTTAGACCATAAATTACGTAAGGTGTAATAGGAATTATTGAAACTAGAAAGTGTTTGTGCAAAACTTCCAGCTCTATCAGAATCTACAAGAATAGATAAGATTTCCTTTAAAGGATTATCTAAAGCTGCTTTTCCTTTTTCGCCAATAAAGCCAGGGAAAGTGGATGTTATGTGTGTAATAGATTTTAATAAACACACTAAGCTTTCGGATTGTTCTTTTTGTTTATTGTATTGTTCGTTACTCATCTTATTAAGTACCGTGCGTAAATATCTTGCAGTTACAAGTGCACGACCTAAATATCTTCCAGACCAATATAAATTTTCAGCAGTATTACTTGGCAAATCGTTAATGCCAGAGATTGAAATTTTAAAGCTGTTGTCCCAAGAGTAGTTTTGAATATTAGTTTGAGGTTTGTCTGTAACGACCCAAAAATCTTTACTTACGCCACCGCGATGATTAGACACAAATAAGTCTTCACGCTCTGCAGCAACTCTAACTAGTCCGCCAGGCATCACAGAATATCCGTCATCTTTAGCGATAGAAAAAGTTCTGCACATAACTTTGCGTGGCTCTAATTTATCCTTTACAAAATCTGGTGCCGTAGAAAACATTATTTTTTCCTGAGCCACAAAAACAAAAGGATTCTCAATGATTTCTTTCTTTAGATTTTCGAGCTCTGTTTTCTTTAAAAATTCGCAAAATACAATACTTTCTCTGTTTGATTTATCTATACGTTTTAAAACTAAATTAGTTAGATTTTCTAGAACATAATCACGTTCCTTTTTTTGTCCGCACCACCAAGATCCTATTTGCGGAAGAATTAAATCTTCTTTAAAAAAGTATTTACAAACGGCGTTCATAAATGGGATTAGTCCTGAGTTTTCTAAAATTCCGCTTCCAATCGGGTTTACAATAGTTACCTGTTGTTCTCTAACAACATCTAGTAAGCCAGCAACACCTAAATAGGAATCTTCACGAAGCTCTAAAGGATCCATAAACACATCGTCTACACGCCTTAAGATAACATCTACTTGTTTAAGTTCTTTTAAAGACTTCATCCAAACTTTACCGTCTCTTACTACTAAATCGTTTCCAGCAACTAAAGGATAGCCTAAGAACGATGATAAATATGCATGTTCGAAATACGTTTCGTTTAATGGTCCAGGTGTAAGAATAACAATATTAGGGTTCTCCTTGTTCTGAGGTGCAGCATCTAATAGCATTTTGTTAAAGTCCGAGAAGAACGATGTAGGCGGTTTAACATGAATATCGTTAAACACATCAGGTAAAATACGACTTGTAGCATATCGGTTTTCTAGTGCATAACCCATTCCTGAAGGTGCTTGAGTTCTGTCGTTTACAACCCACATACGACCGTCTGGCCCGCGTGCCAAATCTGCTGAATGAATTAATAAATTCTTAGCTGTTTTGTATTGAATTTGATCGCATTGTCTTAAAAAACCACGATGCGCATAAATAACTTCTAACGGGATAATTCCGTTTTTTATAAGCTCTCGCTTACCATATATGTCTTTTAACGTTAGGTTCAATAATTCCGAACGTTGTTGCATGCCTCTATCTATAGTTTCCCATTCTTTTTCGTGAATAAGAAACGGCACAATATTTAGTTGCCAAGAACGGTGCATCCCTTTAGGGTCATTGTAAACATTATAGGTTACACCGTTCTCGTCCATTAACCAATCCATCTCGTTTTGTTTCGAGATCATGGTTTCATTACCCATTTGGGTAAGATTATTTAATAATTTTTCCCAATTTGGATTTACAGACATATTGGATTTAAGAACTTCGTCGTAATTCTTAAAGTCTGAAAAATAATTTTCAAAAAGGATATTCTTGTCAATCGGCATTAATCGTCTATTTTTTTCTTAAATCTAAGGTATAAGGAAATTCGAAATTAATAGGTTGTTCTAGGTATTTAAACTTTCTAGAGCCTTCATGTGTTTCAACATTTCTACTTGCATTATTATCGTCTTGTTCAATTTTTTCGACCTCAAAAATTTCACCTTGTGTATGGCCTTGGTCCCAGAAACGATTAATTCGTCTAGATTCTGCTTCATAGCTATTAATAGGGTAAGTTTCATAAGATCGTCCGCCTGGATGTGCAACAAAATAGGTGCAACCTCCAATAGAACGTTTGTTCCAAGTGTCAATAATATCAAAAACCAAAGGGGTATCTACATCTATTGTTGGGTGTAAGGAGGAATGTGGATTCCAAGCTTTGTATCTAATACTAGCAACATATTCTCCTTTAACACCGGTGTTGTTTAAATTTACTTTAACACCGTTGCAAGTTAATACAAATCTCTCTTCTGTGAAATGAGAAAGTTTAACTTGTACACGTTCTACAGAAGAATCTACGTATCTAGCAGTTCCACCGCCGGTCATTTCTTCTCCTAAAACGTTCCAAGGCTCTATAGCAGCACGTAATTCTAAATTAATATTATTAATTTCTACCATGCCGTGAAGCGGAAATCTAAATTCGAAAAACGGATTAAACCAATCTTCTTGAAATTTATATCCAGCTTTATTTAGTTGGTCTACTATATCTTTAATGTCTTCTCTTACATAGTGTTCTGTTAAAAACTTATCATGTAATTCTGTGCCCCAACGTACTAAATTGTGTTCGTAAGGTTTTTTCCAGAACCAAGCTACTAATGTTCTTACCAACAAGTTTTGCATTAAACTCATTTGAGGATGAGGTGGCATATCAAAAGCACGTAGCTCTAAAATTCCTAATCGACCAGAAGATGAATCTGGAGAATATAATTTATCAATGCAGAATTCTGCACGGTGTGTATTTCCTGTTAAATCGGTTAATAAATGACGGAATAATCGGTCTGTTAACCAAAACGGCACTTCGCCATCTTTAGGAATCTGACTAAATGCGATTTCTAATTCGTATAAATTTTCCATTCTCGCTTCGTCTATACGAGGCGCTTGACTGGTTGCTCCAATAAAAGCTCCGGAGAATAAGTATGACAATCCTGGGTGATGTTGCCAAAATGTAAGTAAACTTCGTAATAAACTAGGTTTACGTAATAATGGGCTATCTGCAGGAGACACACCTCCTAAAGTGACATGGTTTCCACCACCTGTTCCAGTGTGTTTACCATCTAACATGAATTTTTCTGTACCTAAACGCGATTCTTTTGCAAGGCGGTATAATGTTAGCGTGTTATGTGTAAGTTCCTCCCAGTTTTTAGCAGGCTGAACATTGACTTCGATTACACCAGGGTCTGGAGTAATTTTAAGCGATTCTAATCTGTTATCTTTAGGCGGATCATAACCTTCTAATACCACAGGAATTTGTAATTCTCTTGCTGTAGATTCTATAGAAGAAATAAGATCTAAAAAGATTTCGGCAGAATCTAATGGCGGTAAAAATAAGTGTAATTTATCGTCTCTGACTTCGGCACAAATGGCTGTTCTTATAAAATAATTAGATTCGTCTGGAGTTAAACCTTCCGCATATACTTTTCTAATGCGTCTTAACACTTTGTTTTTATAGCTCGGTAATTTTTTCTTAGTTGAAAAATTATCTGGCTGATAGGTTGGGAATTCTCCCGTGTCAGGTTTTCTAATTAAAGAATCTAAAGGTAATCGTAATCCGATTGGTGAATTTCCTGGAATTAGAAACAGGTGGTTACGTCTAAACTGCCAACTGTTAGTGTACCATTGATCTGATGTATTGTTAAGCGGTAAAACATAACCTACAGGTTTAGATTTTCCGTCGTTTAATATTTGTTTTAATTTGTCTTTAACTAATAAGGCACTATCGTCTTTAGTAGGGTCTATATCTATTGGTAATTTACCTTCTTCCCAAATAAAGTAAAACGCATCTTCGTAAGTTGGGATAATGTGTTTGGCAGTAATGTCTAGATATTTGGTTAGTGTCTCTAAAAACAGCTTATCCGCATCTTCTGGCAACACCGTATTATTTGCAAACAGGGCTAATAAATTTTTATTCTGCCATATTTTTTTACCATCTTTTCTCCAGCAAATTTCAATTTGCCAACGAGGTAAAGGTTCGCCAGGATACCATTTTCCTTGCGCTTGATGTAGTACACTTCCGTTATCGTATTCGTCGTATATTTTAGCAGCTAAATTTTTTGCAAGTTCACGTTTGTGTGGACCATCGGCAGCAGTGTTCCACTCTTCAGACTCCATATCGTCTATAGATACAAAAGTGGGTTCGCCTCCCATTGTTAATCTTACATCGCCTTTTTCAAGTTCTTTTTCAACCTTAAATCCAAGTTTGTAAATGGCTTTCCATTGTTCCTCCGTGTAGGGTTTCGTTACACGAGGTGATTCGAAAATACGCTTTACAGAATTTTCAAAAAAGAATTCTGTCTCACAAACATCAGACATTCCCGAGACTGGAGCTGCACTCTCAAAAGATGGCGTACAAGCTAATGGAATATGGCCTTCTCCAGCCAATAATCCAGAAGTCGCGTCGAAACCAATCCAACCAGCACCAGGAAGATAAACCTCTGCCCAAGCATGTAAGTCTGTAAAATCTTCTTCAGGACCAGAAGGACCGTCTAAAGATTTTTCGTCAGATTTTAATTGGACTAAATACCCAGAAACAAAACGAGCACCAAAACCTAAATGACGTAAAGTTTGTACAAATAGCCATGCGTAATCACGACAAGATCCTGTTCTGTGATCAAGGGTTTCTTCGCAAGATTGTACACCCGGATCCATACGGATGTTATATTTTAAATACTCATAAATTTTCTGATTGATATCTATTAGAAAATAAATGGTTTTTCTTGGTGTAGTATCTATAGTCTTTAAGAAATCTTCTAGAAGCTTTCCGCGTTCTGTGATTTCTAAATAGGGCTGAAGCTCTTTTTTTATCGTTTCATTATACGTAAACGGATATTCTTCAGCACTTTCTTCAACAAAGAAATCGAATGGATTAATGGTTTTTAAATCCGCAATAATTTCAACTTCAATAGATAACTCTTTTGTTTTTTCAGGAAAAATTAGTCGAGCCATGTAATTACCAAAAGGGTCTTGTTGCCAATTGAAAAATTGTTCCTCTGGTTCTATTTTAATTGAATAAGCTTCAATTGGAGTTCTGCTATGCGGAGCAGGACGAAGCCTAAATATATGAGGTGATAACGATACTAATCTATCGTATTTGTATTTTGTTTTGTGTGATATTACTATTTTTAATGCCATAAATAATTCAGTTAAAGACATTACAATTTAAGTGATTTTTATGCGAATCCTTATAGAAGTGATAAAAAAAAATAAAAGATTATATATTGTCTATAAATTATTATGGTTAAATGACGTATTTGTAATTTTTAGACATGTTTTTTATAAAATATTATTTAGAGGCTGTTTTAAATTTAATTAATGTTGTAAATCGTGTTAAAAATATAAGATTTTTAAGTCTATTATTCTGTATGTCTGATTCTAGTATGAAAACAGAACAACCATGCTAAGCTGTGAGATTAACCCCTGATTTAAACGACGTTTTTTTGATGCTGTTTTCACCTGAAATAAAATAACAACTTACAAACCAAACTTACAAATCTGAATGTTTACAAGTGTTAATTATCTAATTTACAAATATTTGTGTGTTGTGTCTTTAAAGCGAATTAATAATTCTAAAACTTATGTTGTGTTAACCTTTGGGGAGTAAGATTACTGTCTGTAATGATTTCAAAATCAATTACGCCTAAAAGTAATTCTTCTTCGGTTAAAACTTCTACGCTCCACAACCCCGGTTTAATATTGTTTTTATAGGTGTAACCACGATAACCATTGTTTCTTCCGCCTGTAATATTGTAGCTAATATTGTCTACCGTTACCCATTCGTTTATAGATTCATTATACCACTTCCACCGGTGAATAATAGATTTTTGTAATGCTGTTGGTGCAAAAACAGAAGAAAACACATACACTGGCTCGTTGGGTTGATGTATAAATTTAGAATTATAATCTCTCCAAAAAATAAGATCTTCTTGTCGTTCGTAGGTAACCAAATAGGCATCTTTTGTAGTTGTAACATCGTGTGCAACAATACCAACTTGTAAAGCTAATGGCACAGGAGGAATTAGTTTGAAATAATAAAACCCATTTATAGTGACGTAAATAGCTAGTATTATGGACAATAATTTACCTAGTTTAATTTCTTCGCGTGTACTTGGACTCTTGGCATAAATAAAAGTAATTAAAAGCAAGGTGCATGTTAAGCTTATGGCGCCAGATATTAGGAAAATAGTAGGGTTCATTGCTTTAACAAATACCGGAATCATAAAGGTGAAAAACGTAAAACTTATAAAAAAGTAAATACTAAACTGAAGATATTTGTTCGAAATTCGTTTTTTTAAGAATTCATTTGCTAAAAACAGAGCCACCAAAATCACGAAAAAACTAGCTGTTTTAGATAAAGACACACTTCTAGAAAAATAGATAACATAAGCACTAGAAAGACCACCAAAGAAAAACTGTATAGCTAGAGGGAAATAGTCTTTAAAGCGATCTAAAAAGGTGTTTTTCCAAGCGCCATCATCAGATAAATTATATAAAAACAAGGTTATGCTTAAGGACGTCATATGTAAGCATAATACAACCAAGTCATACAATCTATCTATTCTACCAAGTGTGAGAGTGTCGAAAATAAAACCACCAATAAAAAATAATATTGGTGCATATTTTTGATGTTTAAGTATAAACCTATGTAAGCCACTTTGCTTAAAATTAATTAATTTCTGTTTCATATTAAGTATTAAATAAAGCAAAAAATAAGCGCTTATAAGCCTATTGGAAATGATTATTATCTATTAAAAATACGTCTAGATTTTCTTTGTTCAAAACTATAGAATTTTATTTTCTTAATCCGTTATCAACTTAAAAAAAGACTTATGTCTAGGTTGTGGTCTCTTTATAAGTTGTATTTTTAGTTTAAGCTATTTGCCTTATAATATTTTATAACATTTTTTTTAGTGTAAAACCTTCATGTTTATGAGTATATCTTCAATAAATGGACTTAAAATTGCTGTTTTATCGCTTTTTTTAGTCTCTTGTGGTGTGGAAAAGCAAATAATAGATAAGCCGATTGTTTTTAATGAGGAACGCAAAGTATTAACCATTGATTACCTCAAAAGACATTACGGATTGGAACAAACCACACCTGAAATAGTCCCAAAAATGATAGTGTTACACTGGACCGTTGTGCCGACTTTAGAAAAAACCTATCAGGTGTTTAAAGACCCAATATTACCAAATTATAGAAAAGAGATTACAGGAGCTAGTCCTTTAAATGTGTCTTCTCAATTTTTGGTAGATCAAGATGGTACGATATATAGATTAATGCCAGAAACCACAATGGCTCGCCATGTTATTGGTTTAAATCACTGTGCAATTGGGATTGAAAATGTAGGAGGAACTGCAGATTTGCCTTTAACAGAGCTTCAGGTGAAAGCAAATATTAAATTGGTGAAGTATTTGAGTAAAAAATATCCTATCGATTATCTTATTGGTCATTATGAATATACCAATTTTGAAAATCATCCGCTTTGGTTAGAAAAAGATCAAGGCTATAGAACCGAAAAAACAGATCCAGGACAATCGTTTGTAGAGGCTGTTCAATTAGGGACTTTGAAATGCGGATTTAAAGACACTCCAACACCATAAAATGAATCATATGAAATATATTTTACACAGCATTATTTTACTTTTAAGCTTGTCTGTTTGTGCACAAAACGTAACGTTTACATCTCAACTTTATAAGGGTTACGATGATTATAAAGTTCAAGAGTTTACTACACGTCGGTTAAAACATAGCGATATTCAACCGTTTATTGAAACCCTAAAATCTGATGATGTATATACCGTTAAAAGAGTCGGTACATCTATAGAAGGTCGAGATATAAATTTAATAAGTGTTGGTAGCGGTCCTGTAAATGTGTTTTTGTGGTCGCAAATGCATGGCGATGAAACGACAGCGACACAAGCGATATTTGACATTTTCAATTTTTTAAACGGAAATCACTTTAAAGACGAAAAAGAGGCTATATTAAGCGCATTGACCTTACATTTTTTACCCATGTTAAACCCAGATGGGGCAGAGGTGTTTCAAAGACGAAATGCTTTGGGTATCGATATTAATCGCGATGCTTTGAGATTGCAATCTCCAGAAGGACAAATTTTAAAACGTGTACGCGATAGTTTAAATGCCGACTTCGGGTTTAATTTACACGATCAGAGTCGGTATTACAATGCAGAACGCACAAGTAAACCCGCAACAATATCTTATTTAGCACCAGCTTACAATTATGAAAAGGAGGTTAATGACGTGAGAGGCAATGCAATGAAAGTGATTGTATATATGAATACTATAATTCAGCAATATGCGCCTGGACAAGTGGGTAGATATAATGACGATTTTGAGCCACGAGCTTTTGGTGATAATATTCAGAAATGGGGAACAAGTGCCATTTTAATTGAATCTGGAGGTTATAAAAACGACCAAGAGAAACAAGAAATTAGAAAACTGAATTACGTGTCTATTCTTTCTGCAATATATGTTATTGCCAATAGAGAGTATAAACAAATAGATATAGCAGATTATGAAAAAATCCCTAAGAATGATAGAAAGTTATTCGACTTAAAATTAACCGAATTGACCTATAATTTACATGGAACACCATATGTTTTAGACTTAGGTATTAATTATACAGAAACCGATATTAAGGAACATGCAGACTATTACAATGTTGGACGAATTATAGATCAGGGCGATTTAAGCACTTATTATGGGTTCGATACTTTTAATGCAAAAGGATACACGCTTATACCTGGAAAAATATATACCAAAGTCTTTAAAACAGTAGCCGATTTAAAATCTAAAACCATTACCAAATTGTTACAACAGGGGTATACGTATGTGCGTGTTTTAGACTTAGAAGATTTAGAGAAATTTACTGCATTGCCAATTAATATTGTTAATGAAAATTATAAGCTACCGGAGTTTAACTTAGGTGTTGGTGTTAATCCTTCTTTTTTATTACAAAAGGATAATGTAGTACACTATGCTGTTGTAAACGGGTTTCTAATTAATTTAAATGAAGAGAATAGGGTTTTTAAAAATGCCTTAATTTTTAAAGATTAATAGGTGTCTCTTACATATTCAAAAATCTGTTGCATTCGTGTTTTATTCTCTGCTGTAGGTGTTTTATAATGGTTATTCATAAAACTAAAAATTAGTATTTTTCCAGATTTAGTTAACAAAAATCCGCTTAAACAATAATTGTTTCCTACGGTTCCAGATTTAGCATAAATATAAGGTTCTGGATTTCCGCCGTACCAACTTTTTAATGTACCAGATCCTCCGCCTACGGGAAAGAAGTTTAACAAGCGTTCACGCGGAATTGTAGCATATAATTTTGATAGTATTTGCACAAAAGATAATGGCGAAAATAAATTATATCTGCTCAATCCGGACCCATCTACCCAGCGTGGTTTTTGTTTTAAATCAGTTAAATAATTATCTAGCATATAATTCCTAACTAAGGCAGTGTTTAAAGTATCTGTAATGTTACTAGACGCCATAATAAGCATTTGTTCTGCAAGAAAATTATCGCTTTCGTACATCATACGTTTATATAAGGAATCAGACGGTATGCTGTATGCTATATTAGGTTCTTCTGTAAATCTAGATTTAGAAAAACTTATCTTTCCAGGAAGTATATGTTTCCAAAGGTTTTGAGAGGTTAGACTATCAAACACAATGGGAATTTCTACTGCTCGTGTTTTGGTTGTATCGTAATAAAAAATATTGGTATTGTAAGCTCTACTTATTTTTTTTGTTTTTTGAAAAACGCTGTCTTTAAAATATTTTGGGCTGACTTCTAGTTGACTGCTGTTAGAGATGCTCGCTACATTTCCATACATGGGAAAAGCGGTACGTTCTGGACTATAGTAAGTGTCGTAATCTTCCCAAGCCCAGCCTGGTCCAAATTTATCGTCTGCAAATGAGGATTCTATAATTTTCACATGCTTATAGTTTTTAGCCCATCTTAACGCTGTACTATCTTTAAAATACGGATGTAAAAATGTTGGATTACCTATGCCTTGTATTACTAAAGTATCTGCTTTTTTCTGATAGTAAAATGCAGGAACACTATCTTTTAATAATGTTAATGCACTAAACAAAGTCGCGATTTTGGTGTTGCTAGCCGGAATAAAATACTTTTCTGCTTGGTACTGGTAAACAGTATCTGCTGTCTCCGGATCTATAATCATGATACCTGTAAACTGATTGTCGTAAAAATTACTAGAAACTGTTTTAGTAATGGTTTTAGATATTTTTGCAGATTTACAACTTAAAGCAATTGTAGATAGTATTAATAGGCTAACGATTTTATACATAACCGTTTTTAAGTTGAAAATAGAAATGCAATGCATATAACTAAGGTTTTAAAATAGGGACAATAAAATTCTGATAAATTCCTTCAGAATTATAAATGTACTAAATTTTCATAGGTCTTAAACGGTCTAAAAAATAGGAGTACGCTTTTTGCAGTTTTTTTGCGGTTGTTTCTTAATAATTGACGTTTTAGCTTGCTCTTCTTATGGTAAATGATGCTTTTTTTATAAAAGGTAATGTTTTTTTGTCTGTTGTAAAACAGTGTTTTAGATTGTCTTTTTGTCAAAATAGCAATTATTTACTTCTCAAAAGTCAGCCGTCTAATGTATCGCTATTTTTACTCAATGCTTTTTGATAAATGCTCAGAAATGAAGCTTTCAATTAGAATTCAGTACTTGTTGTGGGTGAGGTTTATATATTTTATGTTAAATTAACATAATATTAAAACCAACTTAAAATATGAGAAAAACACATGTACTTTCTTTTATTGTCTTTTTTACTTCTATGTTTTCAATGCTATTTGCTCAGAACATTGACGTAAAAGGAACTGTAAAAGATGATAATGGTATGCCTTTACCGGGTGTAAACATTCTGTTAAAAGGAACGGCTTCTGGAACCTCAACAGATTTCGATGGAAATTATGCGCTCAAGGCTAATTCAGGGGATGTTTTAATTTTTTCATTCTTAGGATATGAAAAAGTCGAAATGAGTGTAGAAGGCGCAACTTTAAATGTAACTATGGTTATGAGTGAAGGTGAAGCCTTAAATGAAGTTTTAGTCACCGCTTTCGGGATAGAGAAATCTGCAAGGGAAGTCGGATATTCCGTGTCCAAGGTTGAAACCTCAGATTTAGATTTAGCAGGACAATCTAATGCTGTAGCAGCGTTGCAAGGACGTGTGGCTGGATTACAAATTAGCCAAACCTCTGGATCTTCAGGTGGTGGTGTAGACATTTTAATTCGTGGGGTCACTTCGGTAAACCCAGATAGAGATAACCAACCTCTAATTATTGTAGATGGATTAGCGCTTAACAACGATACCTTTTCTGGAGATGTACTACCAAGTACAGGTTCAAACTCTCCAAGTAGTTCAGAGCAATTTTCATTCTCTAACAGAGCTACAGATATTAACCCGGAGGATATAGAAAGTTATAACGTATTAAAAGGAGCAGCGGCAACAGCCTTGTATGGTGTAAGAGCTGCAAATGGTGCAATTGTAATTACGACTAAAAGAGGAAAATTAGGTAAAGCTAAAATAAACATGAGCGCGTCTACTACGTTTAGACAAATTCGTACAACTCCAGATTTACAAAAAACATATAGAGAAGGTTATAGTGGTGCTCCAAGAACTTTGTATACACCAGAAACAGATAGCGGATTTACAAGATTAGGCGGAACATCATTCTATTCTTGGGGGCCAAAATATAGTGACGATTTTTATACTTTAGATGATGGTACTGTAGTAGATTTAACTGGCGACAAATTTTACGATCCGTACGATTTATTCAGAACAGGAGTTAATACACAGCTTAATTTTAGTATTAGTGGTGCTACAGAAAAAATAGATTATTTCTTCTCTGCCGGAAACGATAGTGAAGAAGGTGTGTTACCAAATACATATTACGATAAAACAACCTTTAGGTTTAAAGGAGGGTATAAAGTTACAGACAATTTTAATGTGAATACTTCTATTGCGTATACCAATGCTGGAGGTGCCAGAGGTAATGGTGGAGATAAATCTGTATTTAGTTCACTGTCTTATTATTCTGCTACATTCCCAATTAATGATTATATCAATGCAGATGGTACACAACGTAATTACTCTTTCGGAGTTATCGATAATCCAAGATATTTATTAGAAACAAGTCCTTTATTAGACGATGTGAATCGTTGGGTAGGAAATGCAACATTTAGCTGGACACCTTTAGATTGGATGACAGTTACCTATGCAGCACAAGTAGATAATTATTCAGACCAAAGAAACCGTTTTGTGGCTGCAGATTTAGATGCAGGAGCAGCAGTTGGTGGATTTATTGTTAATCAGAATATTAATTTTACAGGTTTAGAATCTAATTTCTTAGTCGCTATGGAAAAAGAGTGGAGCGACGATTTTAAAACAACACTTACCGTAGGAAATCAAATTTCAGATACAAAAAGAGATTACACTTGGCAGCGTGGAGAAACACTTAATGTGCCTGGAATTAACGACATTTCTAATACTATTAATATGTTTGCAGGAAAAACAATCACGCAATTGCGTAACGTAGGTGTTTTTGGTGAGTTAAAAATGGATTATAAAAACAAATTATTCTTAACTTTTACTGGTCGAAACGACTGGGTATCTACATTACCAGAAGAAAACAGATCTTTCTTTTATCCTTCTGTAAGTTTAGCTTACGATATTCACGATTTAATAGTTAAAGATACAGACGTGTTTAGTTTTGGTAAATTAAGAGCATCTTGGGCAGAAGTGGGTAAAGGCCCTTTATTTGGACAAGTAGGGCACTATTTTGTGTCTGACGGGAATTTCCCTTTCGGAGGAGCTGGAGGATACAGATCTAGTACACTTTTAGGTGACACAAATATGATTCCAGAACGTAACCAATCTTACGAGGTTGGGGTAGACTTGCGTTTTTTTAAAAACCGTATTCGTTTAGATTATGCATACTACAAAACACGTGTTAAAGATCAAATTTTTACAGTTGATGCGGCTTATTCAACAGGATTGTCGGGTATTGTAAGAAATGCAGGAGATTTTGAATCCTTCGGACACGAATTATTAATTGCCTACGACGTCATTAGAAGTAAGGATCTTAAATGGGAACTGGTGTTTAACTGGTCTACTAACGAAGGAAAAGTATTGGATTTACCAGATGATATAGAGTCGTTAATATTTGCAGATTCAGGTTTTGCAGGGGTAACTTCAGAAATTCGTGAAGGTGATAAAATGGGAGATATGTATGGTTATAAATGGACTTATGTTGATGGAGAACGGTATATAAACGAAGATGGAATTCCAGAAATTAATTTAGATGAACGTGTAAAAGTAGGGAATGCATTCCCAGACTTTACGACATCTTTAGGAAGTAATTTTACATATAAAGGTTTCGGATTTAATTTCTTAGTAGAATGGAAAGAAGGCGGAGATTTATATGATGCAGGTAGACGTAACAGTCTAAGAAATGGTATTCTAGTTGAAACTGAATTCAGAGATCAAACTATGGTTATGGATGGAGTTATGGACGATGGCGCTGGAGGGTTTGTAACCAACACAACAGAGGCTTATATCGATCAAGATTACTATAGAGCTAGTAATAACTATAACCGTGCAGCAGAGATATTAGTTCAAGATGCCTCATGGGTAAAGCTTCGTAATATTGGTTTAACTTATAATGTTAAAGGCGATTTATTACAGAAATTAAAAATGGAACGTATCGGGTTTTCAGTAAGTGCACATAACATCTTATTATGGACGCCTTACGAGAGTTACGATCCAGAAGGTAACCAGTACAGTGCTGGAAGTAATGTCTATGGATTTACAGGTTTAGGGACTCCGCTTAGTGAGAGTTTTTCAATGGGAATTAATTTAGGATTTTAAAAGATGAAAATGATGAAAAAGTTTATAATAAAAACAGGAATGTTAGGACTGCTTTTAGTTGGACTTTCTGCCTGTAGTGATAATTATTTTGATGTGAACACACCATCAGGTACCGCAGAAGAGGAAGAGCTAAGAGTTAGTGATCTAATGGCACCTGTCATGTACAGAGCTTTAGCAGGACAATATTCTGCCGAGCAATCTTTTGGTAATTATACACAATATTTTGTTGGAGAAGGCGGTGTAGCTTCAGGAGAAACAACAGCCTCTGGTTTATGGTCTAGCGTGTATTTATACACCCTACCAAATGTAGAAACCATTAAAGAGAAGGCAGATGAAATAGGAGCAATTCATTATAGTGCTGTAGCCGATATTTTAACAGCTGTTAATCTAGGAGTTGCTACAGATACATGGAATAATATTCCGTATACAGAAGCCACAAATGGTCAAGATAATTTATTTCCAGATTTCGATACTCAAGAGAGTATTTATACTGAAATCTTTACGCTTTTAGATACGGCAATAGCACAATTGCAACAAACAGACGATTCTGGAACGTATTTAGGAACAGATGATTTAATTTATGCAGGAGATACAGATAAATGGTTAAGAGCAGCTTATACCTTAAAAGCACGTTATCAACTGCATTTGGTTCAAAAAGGAACTGTTTCTGCGAGTGAAGTTCTATCTACTATAGAAAATGGATTCGTGTCTAACGATGATGATTTTCAAATGTTTTACGATGATGAAGATCAAAACCCTTGGTATTCTATTGAAGTTGTAGCCAAAAGTACAGGGAATTATCATAACGATTTGGCTAGTCAGTTAGTGAGTTCTATGAATGGTGATTATTTTCCTTTCGAAAGTGATGCGTTAACAATAGATCCACGTTTACCCGTATTTGGCGATAATGGTGGTGAAGACGAGTGGAAAGGTTATGTAAGTGGTGGTGGCGGATTAGCGCCAGACGGTACTTCAGGTAATACTGGTTTTGCTGCAGATGGGTATTACACGAGTATAGATTCACCTTTATTACTTATAAGTTATGCAGAGGCACAGTTTATAAAAGCTGAAGCTGCATTTTTAGCAAATGGAGGATCTACAACAAGTGTTGGATCAAGTGCAGTGGCTTACGAAGCGTATTTAGCAGGAGTAGAAGCAAGTCTCTCTAAGTATGATGTAGACGGTACCGACTATTTAGCAGACGGCGCAATTGCTGTAGGCGAATCAGGATTAATGTTACAACACATCATGAAAGAGAAATACATTCATAATTTCTTAAACCCAGAAACGTTTGTAGATTTTAGACGTTACGATTTTTCAGATGATGTATTTAAAGGCTTATCCATAAGAGAAGAAGAAGATTCTGATGGTGATTATGCTGGCGAGTGGTTTAGACGAGCAACGTACCCAACAACCGAAGAATTTACAAATCCAGATGTTGTCGCAGCGAATAAAGTGACACCAGTAACACCAGTGTGGTGGGATGAATAATTAATTTTTAAGTGTGTTAATAAAAAAGCGTTTTCATTAAGTTGAAAACGCTTTTTTTATGCCTTTATTTAAGGGCTCGCTTTAAGAAGTCTATGTCTGCTTTTGTATGATTGGCAGATAGAACAATCCGACTTAAAACATCTTGAGGTGTGGGATAATTAAAATGAGTGATAACGATGTTTTTATTCAATAAGGCTTCGTAAAACTCACGGTTGAAATTATAAATATTTGGATAATTTGTGTTGTACACAAAAGCATCATCTAATTGTAGTCCATCAAAAAAGTAATCTAAATTAGCTTTAAGTTTATCTTGTTGTTGCTTATAAATGGCTCCCGATTGAAGGTAAGCTTCTAAATACGCAGGACTCATTCCTGAAGCCGTGGAAAACATAACCGTGTTTTTTATGTTTTCAATCGTATTAGAATCTCCAGCAATAATTCCGCCAGGTAAGCCCATAGCTTTTCCTAAAGAACCCACTAAAATTTTTTGAGACAGATGTGTGGTTGGTATTTTACTAAAAATTCCCATTCCAGAGTCTCCAGTAATGCCAATACTATGCGATTCATCTACAACTAAAGTTAGGTGTTTTTGCTTCGGAATATTATTGATAAAACGAAAGTCAATACTTTGTACATGAGCTGTAGGTATCGCATCTGTACAGATTACAATATCTTCAACAGTTTCTGTTAGTAATGCGGGGTGTAATCCGTTTTCAATATATAGAGGTAAACTGTTGGGTGCTAATATGGCCGGATGTGTATTTGGATAATGATAAAAACGTGTATGCGATTGTGCTAAATAATCTAAAATTAGTTTGCCAGCTAACATGCCGGAAGAGACAGTAACACAGGCTTCTGTGTTTAGTTGAGAAGCTAATAAGTGCTCAGCTGCTTTAAATATACTCAGTTTTACATTGGCATGCCTAGAACTACCGTAAGCCGTTCCCCATTTTTTAATACCTTGAATTACTTGGTCTTGAAATGCTGGAAGTGTAGCAAGCCCTAAATAAGAAGTGCCTCCAAAATAGGAAACACTTTTATGCATTAAGGATATTTTATCGTTGGGTGCTTTATTAACTTCCATATATTGTTATAGTAAAGTGACTCCAGTCCCGTTTAAGTCGCTATAGTGTGTTACTCCATTATCTATAGTAATACCTGTTGCAATATCTCTAGCCAATAATATAGCACCATCCATATCTACATAATCTAATAATGGTAGTAAATGGGCTATTGCTGAAATACCTACAGAAGATTCTGTCATGCAACCCACCATGGTTTTCATACCTAAAGATCGTGCTTCGGTAAGCATAGTTCGGGCAGGAGTTAAGCCGCCACATTTTACAAGTTTAACATTTACACCATGAAAATGGTTGTGGCATTTTGCAATATCTGCAGAGACCTGGCAACTTTCGTCTGCAATTACAGGTAAAACAGAGTCTTGATATACTTTTTTATGCCCGTCCCAATTGTCGGCTTTTAAAGGTTGTTCAAGAAATTCAACGCCTAGTGCTTTTAAAGCAATAGCATTTTTTAATGTTTCATCGACCGTCCAACCACAATTCGCATCAATTCTAAATACGGCATCTGTGTGTTTTCGTAATTCGGTAACAATTTTAATGTCTTCATTAGTGCCTAATTTAATTTTGTAAATCGGCCACGGTAACTCCTTCATTTTAGATACCATTTTTTCAACAGTATCAATTCCTATAGTGTAATCGGTTAAGGGATTGTTAGAAATATCGTAACCCCAAAGTTCATACAGTTTTTTATGTTGTTTCCTAGCGTATAAGTCGTTGTAAGCAAGGTCTAATGCGCAAAGTGCAAACATATTGTGTTTTAAAAGCGGATACATTTTAGCATAAAACACTTCAGGTGTTTCATCTATAGTCGTTTCAATAATGCTTCTAACTTTAGAGAGCTCGGCCATCATTATTGGCACTGTAATATTGTAGTATGGGTTAGAGGTGGCTTCACCATGACCGCGAAAGCCATCGTCTTCTAAAACCACAATTAAACTAGGTTGTACATCTATAGATTCTCGAGAAATGGTAAACGTATGTTTTAAATCTAGAATGTAGTCTTTTAAAATAAGTTTCATATACTAAGGAGTTGTGACTCAAAAATACGGAATAATCCGTTTTTATAGTTTTTAAAGCCTACTTATTTTATGAAAGATTATCCCATTTTGGGTTTAAAAAACGCCTAACAACAATTGATGCTAGGCGTTAATAGTATAGACTAAAATAAGCTTCTAAATCTTGAGTAACTTAGACGCGTGTTGTTGGCCTTCTGAATTTAAAATATGAACGATATAAAGTCCAGGTTTTAATTCTGAAACATCAAATGTATCTGTTGACGTATAGTGACCTTTAAATTGTTTTATTCGTTTTCCTGTAACATCAAAAATGCTAACATTTGAGGTGTTGGTATTGATTTGAAAACTATGTCGTGATGGATTGGGATAAACGGTAAAAGTCTCTCCTAAAAGTGTATCGTCTAGGCCTAAACTTTGTGGCATCGTATTTCCGTAAATTTTGAAAGTTCCAGGTTCTAACGTAATAGCATCAGTAGACGAAATTGAAGTCTTTCCTGTCTCATCCATTAAATCGTACCAAGTTCCTGTGCTAGGAAAATCTGGTTCTACGGTTTGTATTGTGGTATCAAAATTTGCGACAATTACCACGTCATTTAATTCTGTTGAGGCTAAATCGGAATTCCAAATACGAATTCGAGGGGTTAAATCTCCAGAGGTAATGGTGTAATCACCTTCAAATACGTCTTCATTAATTTTTAATTCATTTAATCTAGACCAAGTATTGTAAACTGCAGTTCTGCTTTCGTTTCCTAACCAATTCTCTGTCCATTGAGGCTGAGGTTTTGTGCTTAACTTACAAGAATCGTCTGAAGAAACTGAGCCGTCTGTACATGTAAAGATAGAATTGTCCATTCCTAAATCACCAAAATGCCAAATCATTTTTGGTCCAGGTATGGTTAAGGTAATCGCCCCTAAAGTTTCCATGCGTTGTAGTGCTGTAGTCAGATCTTTAACATTGTAAGAGCCTGAAGATGCACCATATTGAAGATTTTTATACATCAGGCGTTCTTCGTCATGACTTTCTGCATATCCAACTAAACGTTTTCCTGTAAAACCATGGGCGTCACTTCCCATTCTTTCAAAGTTAGAGTCTGAAGCATATCCCATGGTAAGTTGATTATACGGATCTGTCATTTTTCCCCACATCATGATACCTTTTCCTTCATCAATTTTATAGTTAGCCCATTCTTGTTCTTCGTTATCTTGCCCTAAATGTTCAAAAATAACATATTGTGTGGCGTCTAAATCCCAAGAATAATCGGCATATTGTTTTAAAATATCTACTCGATCTTGTTGGTAGCTATTGGTGCAATTTTCGTCTGAGGCTGTACAATTTTGAGTAAATCCTTTAGTTAAATCCCAGCGAAATCCATCAATATTAAAATCGGTGATCCAATGCTCGACCACGCGTTCTACATAATATTGAGTGCGTGTTTGTTGATGATTAAAATCGGATCCCACACTATAACTATGTGTCGCTTCTGTATTAAAATAAGGGTTTTCGCTACTTGGGTCGCCCCAACCATCGCCATCAGGATCTTCCATCCACATGCGCACCATCGGATTTCTGCCGTAAGCATGATTTAGAGCGACATCTAAAATAACTGCAATACCATTTTGGTGACACACATCTATAAATTCTTTGACTTTGTTTTCTGTGCCATAAAACTTATCTAAAGCCATATGGAAAGACGTATTGTAACCCCAACTTTCGTTGCCTTCAAACTCCATGATTGGCATAAGTTGAATGGCGTTTACGTTTAGATTTTTAAAATAATCTATCCGATCTATCAAGTCTTGAATATTTCTGTCTGCATCAAAATCGCGGATTAAGACTTCATAAATCACTAAGTCTTCCTTTTTAGGTTTTTCAAAATTTGTGACTTGCCAATCGTATTCAGACATTCCGGTTTGTAGAACGGTAACTTCACGTTCTTGACCAGTTGGGTAATCAGGAAGATTCGGGTAGGTTTCTGAAGATATTTCAGGATCATCGAAAGGTGATAAGACTAAGGTTGAAAATGGATCGGCCGTTTTAACCATAATAGGAGTATTAGTTATAGGTGTTTCATCTACAACCCAATATTGATAGGTCTCTATATTTTGAGCAGTTAATCCTGTTAGTTCTAACCAAAACATTCCGGAATTAGGATCTTTTTTCATGGCATAAGCCGAAGAAGGCGACCAGTTATTGAAACTTCCAGCGACATAAACAAAATCTTTTAGAGGCGCGTCTAAAACCAAGGTTGCTATTGTCGCATCGCTTTCATGGTAATTGATCCCATTTTCTAATCCGTCTGCCATAGCCTGAGAAATGGTGCCTGGATTTACTAGTGCAGCAAAGGTTTTGGTAACTGTATTTGAATTTTGGGTAATGGTTAGCTCATAATTTTGATTCGATGTGATGTTAGTATGCGTAAAAGAATAGGTTTTAATGTCTGTTTTTGAATCTAAAATACTTCCGTTTGCGGTAAGCGTATAATTAGCATTACCGGCTGTATTTGAAGCAGAAATATTTAGATTCTCTCCAGAAGATAGAATTGTGGTGCTATTTTCTTCTGGGGTATTTAAAGTCACTTGAAAATCGCCTACACTAATAAATAGGTCCGAACATCCTGTAGCCTTTAATTCTTGATTTCCTGCAGCATTTCTGAATACCATGCCCATTTTTGTGGCAGAAGCTGCCTGAGTATCTGTTAAGCCATAATAGGTTTTTGGCGTTATTGTTATGCTCCATGTACCATTGTTATTGTTAGTCATTTCTCCAACACCATCGTCGGTGCCCCAATTCCCAATAACATTATAACCCCAAGGGTTAGAGTCGTCTCCAATACCGGAATGCATATATACTTTAGTAGGATTACTTAACGTATTACAATCTGTATCTGAGCTTAAAATATCTACAGTAATGGTTACTGTTTCTGACGTGTTAAACGTAGTGGGACTTGTTGTTACTTGAGCATAGTTAATGCTTGTAATAACTAAAAATATAAAAGCGAGTAAAGTTTTTTTCATAATGAATGCTTTAAAAACAATAAGGGCTGTGATAGTAATGTCACAGCCCTTATTTATTTGTTATTTAGTTAACGTATATGTTGGGTTAGAGGTGTCTGATAAATCTAAAACAATATCGTAAGTGCCCGCTGTAATGGCGATGTTGTCTCCTCCATCGTCTAAAATACCATCGGCACCAGTATCTCCATAATTAATACCCCAATCGTTATTGGCTCTAAACTTCATTTCACCATCTGTTAGTGTTACGTCGTTTAAATACCATACACCATCGGTGCTATAATCCATATTCATAACAGTGTCTGGTCCATCCCATCCATTTGGAGTGGCATCGCCAACAAGTCCCCAAAGGTTTTCAATAGATTCAAGCGAATACGTTAATTCGTTTAGGTTTAATGTGACCAGATAGTTTCCTGCTGTAACAGCAATATTATCACCACCATCATCTAAATTACCGTCTGCATCAGTATCCCCGTAGTTGAAACTCCAGTCATTATTTTTTCTAAATTTCATTTCACCAGTTGTAAGTGATACAACTGCACGCCATTGGTCTGATGTCGGATCGTAAGTTAAGGCTGTGTCTGGTCCATCCCAACCGTTAGGTGTAGCATCTCCAACAAGTCCCCAAGTATAAGCTTCAATTTTATAAGTTAAGGTACCCGCATTAAAGGTTACTTTATATGTTCCTGCGGTAACAACGATATTGTCTCCGTTTTCTTCTAAAGTCCCATCTGCTCCAGTATCACCATAGTTTAAATCCCAACTATTGTCTTGTCTAATTTTAAGTTCACCATCTGTTAAAGTTACATAGGCGTTAAAAATATCGTCTTCACTAGTGGTATAGAATGGCATATCTGGTCCGTCCCATCCGTTTTCTGTAGCGCTTCCAACAAGACCCCAAACTGAAGATAAATCTAAAGTATCTGTATATCCCGTTACATTTATATCGCTAATATTAGAGGTCGCAGCTACTGTATAAGTTCCTACAATGCTTACAACTTTAACATCTAAAGCGGTCTCCATATCAGCTTCGATTTCTAGAGTTTGTAAAATGGTATTTAACTCTTCTGTAAGTAAGCTGTATTCTAAATCGCTTCCAGCATCTTTTGTGACTGCGTTTTGAAAATTGTTTCCTGCAACATCAAAATATACCATATATGTTGGTATGGCACTGTATCCGTAATCTGGTTCTGTCCAGCTTAAATTTAAAGCTGTGCTGCCTTCGTTATCTTTAAGTAACACAATATCTGTGGCAGATGCTGTAAGTGTTGTTGTGGCTGTATCGTTTAGAATCGTGTCCGAGTCGTCGGTGGTACAGCTGTATAATGCCAGGGTTACTAACATTATACTTAATAATTTTGAAACTAGATTTTTCATATTATAATGCTTTTATATTAGTATCCTGAGTTTTGTTCTAAGTTAGAATTAATAGAGATTACGTTGGTTGGTAATGGGAATATATCTCTATAAGATTCTACACCATTACCATCGCTAGAGCCTCCTTTAAAAGGCCAAACATAAGTGTCTGTTGTAAATAAATCGTAACGGATTAAGTCTGTTCTGCGGAAGCCTTCCCAATATAATTCTCTTGAGCGTTCGTTTAACACAAAACTTAATGATAAATCTGAGATTGAGATATTTCCAGTATCGCTACCATAAGCACGAGCTCTTAATTGGTTTACTAAGCTTACGGCTGTATTTAAATCTCCTCCACCGCCTCTTAAAGCTGCTTCTGCGTAGTTTAGGTAAATTTCTGCCAATCTAATTAAAGGAATATCTGTATCTGCAAATTCTCCAGAGGTATCGTTTGCCTGGCTACCATCACTATTTACGTTTGAAAATTTAGTAACGGCATAGCCATCTGTAAAGGTGTTTGATATGGTTGTGATTTCGTATTCCTGTCCGTCTGTATAAAACATTGCACGGTGATCTGACCAAGCTATTGGATCTCCGTCACTATCTCTAGCAGTAATTGAACTAGCAAATTTACTCACTAAAGCTTTTGTCGTTCTAAGGCCTGCCCAACCACCGTTTACACCATATGCCAACGGATCCATGCTACCTCCAATCGCTGCGTGAATTAAAAATGTAGTTCCGCCATAGGTTGTAGATTGTACGCCATCAAAGTTTGCTGTAAATATAAATTCGTTTTGAGCACCATTACTGTTGTTGTCTGCTAAGAATAACTCATCGTAAGCCGAGCCATTTCCATTGACATCATTTGTGTTAATGCTATAAGAAGAGTTGATTACACTGTTAGAATATGTAATACAATCTGCATATTTATCTTCACCAATCCAAGTTTCAGCATTTAAATATAAACGAGATAAAAGGGCCCAAGCAGCGACTTGGTCTACACGGCCATATTCGTTACTTTCTGCTAACAAATCCTGAATTTCTAATAATTCTGATTCAACAAAATTGAATAATTCTATTCTGTCGCTTTGTAAAGGTAGTTCTGTAGATACAACTGTTGTTAAAGGTACATTCGCATATAAATCTATTAAGTTATAATAAGCATATGCGCGTAAAAAACGAGCTTCTGCAATATATGTTTGTGCTTCAGCATCTGATAAAGCAGCTGCATTGTCTATAAAAGAGTTGCAAAAAGAGACTTCTTGACCTAATCTGTAATACATGGCTTCAGAAAAGTCGTTTCCAGAAGACCAGCTTAAGTTGTGTAAATCTGGTAATCCTGGATCTCCCCATCCTACAACAGCATGATCTGTTGTGAGTTCGTTAAGATTAAATAGCATACGTGTATACTGTGAGAATCCTTCATCGATTCCTGAAATATCTGCATCTCCAGCGGGACCTTCTTGTCCAGTTAATGCTAAACTTGCATAGAGTTTTGCTAAAGCACCTTTGGCTTCATCTATATTAGCAAAAACATCTTCTTCTGTAAAACTATCTGGATCGATAGGTGTTTGATCCAAATCGTCATGACATGACACTATTGAAAGCGCTAAGGCTATTCCAACTGTGAATTTATTTATTATATTTTTCATGAATTCTTTTTTTAAAAGTCAATATTTACACCTAAAACATATGTTCTTGGTCTTGGGTAGAAATCGTTATCTATTCCACCATAAACTTCTGGGTCTAAACCGTCGTAATCTGTTACCGTTAACACGTTTTGAACAGAACCGTAAAAACGGAATGTGGTGTTTTTAATGGCTTCAGTTAACGTATATCCTAAAGTGATATTATCTAGTTTAAAGAATGATGCATCTTGTACGTAATGATCGCTTTGTAAACCATTATCTGTTAACGATTGGAATCCTGTATCGTAATAATCTGTATGTAGATTGGTTAAGATTCCGTTTTCTGTAGCTCTGTTTAAAGTTCCAGCTCTGGAAGCTACGTTGTTGTATACGTAGTTTCCAATATTTGCTCTTGTTACTACAGCCAAATCCCATTTTTTATAACTTAAGTTTGTACTTAAACCCATGGTTACATCTGCATACGGATCGTGGTTAATATATCGATCATCATCATTAATAATGTTATCTCCGTTTCTATCTACATAAGCGCCTTCAATAGGAGTACCAGAGCTATCGTATACTTGTTCGTATACTAAGAAACTGTAAGGTGCTTCGCCTTCTACATGTGTTTGTACTGTATTTCCTGTACCACCACTAATACCTCCAACGTATTGTTGATCTGGAAGGTTTGTAATTTCATTGTCGTTAAAAGCAATGTTGTAGTTTAGGCTCCATTCAAAATTATCGTTTCTAACAGGGATAACGTTCAGGTTAAATTCAATCCCTTTGTTTTCCATGTCTCCAATATTGGCTTCAATCTGATTTCCGAAATTGGTAAACGGATCTACAAAAGAATCACTAATTAAGTCTTTTGTTTTCTTAGAGTATACGTTTACAGAACCAGAAAGACGTCTAGAAAATAAAGCATAATCTATCCCTATATTTAATGTTTGTGCTACTTCCCAACGTAAATCTTCGTTTAAAGCCGAAGGTCTGTAGGTTTGGTAAAAACTGTCTCCAAATTGGTAGTTTGCTGTAGATTGACTACCGGTATAGCTGGTTATAAACTTATAATCGTCTAAGCCATTTACGTTACCAACTTCTCCATAACCTAATCTCAATTTTAATTCGTTTACTGCAGTATCTTCTAAGAATGATTCTTTATGAATATTCCATGCTAAAGCCGCTGAAGGAAAATATCCCCAACGATCGTCTGGATTTAATTTAGAAGATGCATCTGCTCTTAAACTTGCCGTAATTAAGTATTTTTCGTTTAAAGTGTAGTTCACACGTCCAAAATAAGAGAGTAAGACGTTTTTAGATTTATCTATAAATTCGTAATCTACACCATCTTCTTCATCTTCACTATCGTAACTGAAGTTGTTATATTCAAAAGATTGGTAAGAATATCCCGCAACAGCTGTTAAGGCGTTTTTCTCATTAATGGTTTTTGCATAAGTAACATACGCATCAAATAACTTGTTTGTAGCTTCTTGAGTATAACTGGTACGTGAGCCGTTCCAAGTTTCGTCTGGAGTAGGAATTAATTCTGAAGTTACCGTACGACCGTGACTGTTTTGTTTGTCTATACCAATGTTAATTGTTGCTGTTAAATCTTCAAAGAAATGTAGGTTATAATCTACTTTTGCATTGGCAACTAAGCGGCGTACTTCTGATGTATCATCAACCAAATCAAGTAAAGCCACAGGATTTGTTGGTGCTAAACTAGGTTTGTTTCCTGTGTTTGGATCAATCCAAGAGAAATATCCGCCATATTTAGAATCTGCATCATATACAGATTGTGTAGGGTCGAAATCGATTGCGGAACTTATAGCTCCCGTATTTGCAAATGTGTTTTCTGTATACATACCACGAGCATTTAAGTCTAATTTTAAATGATCGTCGAATAAACTAGGCTTAATATTTAAAGCTCCCGTTGTTCTTGTTAGGTTGTCGTTTTTTAAGATACCATCCTGGTCTGAATATCCAATTGAAGCTCTTATTGGTGTTCCAAATGCATTCCCAATTGCGCTAAAGGCATGGTCAGATCCGTAAGCATTACTGTAAATTTCGTCTTGCCAATCTGTGTTAGCCGATCCTAATAAGGCAATGTTTGCATCTGTTCCGTTTTGTTCTATTAGCGTTGTAAATTGTTCTGCAGACATCACATCTACCTTATTAAAAGGCGTTGAAACGGTTGCTGAGCTACTTAAATTGAATTTAAAACCACTGTCTTTTCCTTTTTTAGTGGTAATTAAAATAACGCCGTTTGCAGCACGTGATCCGTAAATTGCAGTTGCAGAAGCATCCTTTAAAACCACCATACTCTCTATATCGCTAGGATTTATAAAGTTTAATGGGTTTCTAGAGCCGCCTACACTTCCGTTATCAATAGGAAATCCATCAATTACGTACAGTGGTGTACCTACTAAAGATAAAGATCCTTGACCTCTAATTACAATGTTTTGTCCTTCACCAGGAGCTCCACCGCCAGAAGTTACCGATACACCGGCCACTTTACCGCTAATTAATTGTTGGGGAGATAAAACCGGACCTTCATTAAAATCGTCTGAGTTTATCATGTCTACGGCGCCAGTTAAGTCTTCTTTCTTAACACTTCCGTATCCTATTACAACTACTTCGTCTAAAACGGCTGTATCTTCTAAAAGTTTTACATTAAGGGTGGTTTGCCCTGCGTAGGTTAGTTCTTGCGATTTATAACCAATATAAGAGAATTCTAAAACATCTCCCTCGTTTACAGAAAGAGCATAGTTACCATCGAAATCTGTAGCTGTCCCAGAGGTTGTTCCTTTAACAATAATATTTACACCAGGTATGGGTAAATTAGAAGTGTTTTCGGAAACGGTTCCTGTGACGGTTGTTTGCGCCAACACTAATGTTGGAACAAAAAACAATGCCAGTAATACACTGTTAAAAATTGTTTTCATACAATATTAATTAAATTAAATCTGAATTAGTTTGTTTGTTCATACTTTTACTTCTCGAGACTAAAATTATGTAAATTTTATGTTAATTGGAATTTTGGTTTTGCGAAATCCTCAACATAAACGTTTTCGTGTTAGTAACTTTTTCTATTTTAACACATATTGAGCGTAATTACTGTAAAATATGTAAATATGACAAGATTGTGCTATATTTACAATTGTAAAATGCTAGTTATGAAAAAGAAAGTAACCTTAAAACAAATTGCTCGAGAATTAGATGTCTCTATAGCAACCGTGTCTAAAGCCTTAAGAGATAGTAAGGAAATTAGTGAAGACACTCGAGACAAGGTTAAAGCGTTTGCCAAACTCTATCACTACAGGCCTAACAATATTGCTTTAAGTTTAAAGAATAGAAAAACTAAAACAATTGGTATTATTATCCCTGAAATTGTGCACCATTTTTTTTCGAAAGTGATAAAAGGTATCGAAGAAGTCGCTAATAAAAAAGGGTATAATGTTATTATTGGCTTATCTAACGAATCGTTTGATAAAGAAGTTATTAATATGGAGATGTTGGCTAATGGTAGTATAGACGGATTTATATTGTCTATTTCTAAAGAAACCATGTTGCAGCAAGATTACCACCATTTTAACGAAACAATTAGTCAAGGTATGCCTATTGTAATGTTTGATAGAATTGTAAATGAAATACATTGTGATAAAGTTATAGTAGACGATTTAAAAGGAGCAAAAAAAGCCGTTATTAAGCTCATAGAAAATCAGTGTAAACACATTGCAATCATTACCACCAAAGATTACGTTAATGTTGGCCGATTACGAACTCAGGGGTATATTGAAGCTTTAAATGACTATGATATTGAAAGTCAATCTGATTTAATTTTGAAAGTAGACGATAAGTTAATGTCTGAAGATTATATCGATATTTTAGAGCAAGAAATAATGGATTTATTTCATAAAAATCCTGAAATAGATGGCGTGTTTGCGGTAAACGAGTTATATGCCATTACAACTATGAAAGTGGCCAGAAAATTAGGAAAACAAATTCCAGAACAGCTTCAGGTTATCGGATTTACAGATGGTGTTTTATCCCGACATGCTATGCCAAGTTTAACCACTGTAAGTCAGCATGGCAAAAAAATAGGTATAGTAGCGGCAGAATTACTAATTGAAAAATTAGAAAACGAAGTTGAAGATGAGCAAGTTAGTACTGTGGTTATAGAAACAGAATTAATAGAGCGAGAGTCCACGAAATAAAATTTAACATAGCTAATTTAAAATCTTTTGTATATTAGCACCTTAATCAAAACTTTTACTTCTCACTAATAAGTTTTGATAAGTTTATCGCTTATCAATGGTATTCATTTAAATATACTATTAATGAAAAAGCGTGCCCTCAGTTTTTGGGAAATCTGGAACATGAGTTTTGGATTCCTAGGAATACAATTCGGATTTGCATTACAAGGAGGCTTTATGTCTCGAATATTTCAAACATTAGGAGCAGATAAAGAAGCCATCCCATTGTTATGGATTGCTGCGCCCTTAACTGGTTTACTAATTCAACCTATTATTGGCTATTTAAGTGATCGGACATGGAGTCCGAGGTGGGGAAGACGTAAGCCTTTCTTTCTTATAGGTGCCATTTTAAGTTCTATTGCCTTATTAATTGTGCCGCATTCTCCTGTATTATGGGTTGCTGCTGGTTTTTTATGGATTTTAGATGCCTCTATTAATGTGTCTATGGAACCTTTTCGTGCTCTTGTAGCCGATAAATTACCCGATTCTCAGCGGTCTTATGGTTTTGTAGTTCAAACTTTAATTATTGGTATAGGTACTTGGGTAGCTAGTAATTTACCTTGGATGGTCTCTAAACTTGGTGTAAGCGATGCTGCGGCAATGGGCGTTGTACCTATGTCTGTTAAAGTTGCTTTTGGTATTGGAGCTGTTGTGTTTTTAGTGAGTATTTTATATACGGTGTTTACCACCTCAGAATATCCTCCAGAAGATATGGAAGCTTTCGAAAAAGAAAAGGCTAAAAAGAGTAGCTTCATCTCAGACATTACCAATAACATAGGTAATATGCCAACCACAATGAAAAAATTAGGATTGATTCAGTTTTTTAGCTGGTTTGCTTTTTTTACGATGTGGAGTTTAGCTAATCCTGCTTTAACCGAGCATGTGTATCATACTCCAGCTCCAATAGAATCTGCTTACGATTTTTCAATTCCAGAACAAGCTGCAGCCTTTGATGTTGTAAATACAGCGTTTCAAAAATCTTCAAATTTAGTGGGATCTTCCATGGGAGTGTATGGTTTGTCTTCTATGGCTTTTGCTTTAGTTTTAGCTTTTTACACCTCTAAAAAACGTATTAACCGTAAATATGTACATATGTTCTCGCTCTTTATAGGCGGGCTAGGATTTTTATCCATGTACTTTATTCCATCACCAGAGTTTTTAAAATACTCCTTTATTCTTGTCGGAATTGCATGGGGAAGTATACTTTCTATGCCTTATGCCATGCTTTCCAGCGCAGTAGACCCAAATAAAATGGGGGTTATTATGGGAATTTTTAATATGTTTATAGTAATTCCGCAAATCATTGCAGCAATAGGAGGTATAAATTTTGTCTCTAATTTAATTGGAGACGACACTATTAACGCCATGTTAGTAGCTGGCTTTAGTTTAATTATTGCAGGATTTTGCAACTTATTAATTACAGATAAAAACGCTATATCATATCAACCAGAATTAGAAAACGCATGAAAACAAAAGGATTTATATTCGACTTAGATGGTGTAATTGTAGATACTGCAAAATACCATTTCTTGGCTTGGAAAAACTTAGCCAACAGCTTAGGATTCGATTTTACAGAAACCCAAAACGAGCAACTAAAAGGTGTAAGCCGTGTAGAGTCGCTTAAAAAAATATTAGCTTGGGGAAATACCACGGTTTCCGACGATAAATTTCAAGCTTTAATGGCTTTAAAAAACACAGAATATTTAGAGTTTATAAATAAAATGGACGATTCTGAAATTCTTCCAGATGTACCTCGTGTTTTAGATTATTTAATAGAAAACAATCAAGGCGTCTCTCTAGGATCTGCTAGTAAAAATGCAAGAGTAATACTTGAAAAAGTAAACCTCTTATCTAAATTTAAAACCATTGTTGATGGTAACGATGTTAGTAAAGCAAAACCAGATCCAGAAGTGTTTTTAAACGCCGCAAAATCTTTACATATTAATCCTGAAGATTGTGTGGTTTTCGAAGATTCTGTAGCAGGTGTTCAAGCCGCAAATACAGCCAACATGATTTCTATAGGTATTGGTAGTAAAGCGGTATTGCATGAAGCCGATTATATTTTTAACGACTTCACAGAAATATCTACAGACTTTATAAATAAATTAATTAACAACTAGAATATTTAAAAGCGAACAGGAACCGATATCTATATTCGGTAGCCTAAAGCCTTATTCTATTATCTTAAACAAAATGAATCAAGATTATATTAAACCAGACAATTGGTCGATTATTGAAGAAGGATTTGATGTAGAACGCGTTAAATCGTCAGAGAGTTTATTTAGTATCGGTAACGGAGCCATGGGGCAACGTGCTAATTTTGAAGAGTACTATTCGGGACCAACATTTCAAGGGAGTTACATCGCAGGTGTATACTACCCAGATAAAACCCGTGTAGGTTGGTGGAAAAATGGCTATCCAGAATATTTCGCAAAAGTCCTTAACGCACCAAGTTGGATTGGTATTAATGTGTTTGTAAATGGTAATCCGTTAGATTTATTTACTTGTAAAGAGGTCGTAGCTTTTAAGCGTGAATTAAACATGAAAGAAGGCTGGTTATCGCGAACTTTTAAAGCAACCTTGCCTAACGATGTAGTAGTTGCTGTTGAAGCCAAACGTTTTTTAAGTTTAGAATTGGATGAGGTTGGTGCCATTTCTTACAGCATCACACCATTAAATGGAACTGCCGAAATTACGTTTGAGCCATATTTAGATTCAGGCATCACTAATGAAGATACCAATTGGGACGATAAGTTTTGGGAAACAACAGCAGTTAGCCAAGACGGGAATAAGGCCTTTATTGAAGCACATACCATGAAAACAGAGTTTAAAACCTGTACGTTTATGGCGTCGCAATGTTTCATAAATAGTGAAAAATTAGCATTAGAGGCTAATGTTTCTCATACAGAACGCAGCATTTCATTTAAATACTCACAGCAAGTAAAGCAAGACGACACGTTTAGTATTCATAAATTTGGAGGCTATACTGTCGATAGAAATCATGAGGCTTCACAATTAGTTTATGCAGCCAAAACGGTACTTGAAAAGGCACAAGATTTAGGATTTCAACATTTATTGGCGCAACAAGAATTGGCTTGGGCTAAAATTTGGGAAATGGCAGATATTACTATCGATGGAGATGTTAAAGCGCAACAAGGAATTCGTTTTAATATCATGCAACTAAATCATACTTATCTTGGTAAAGATGCACGTTTAAATATTGGTCCAAAAGGCTTTACTGGCGAAAAATATGGAGGCAGCACTTATTGGGACACCGAAGCCTATTGTATTCCTTTTTACATGGCGACCAAAGATCAAGAAGTCGCTCGTAATTTACTAGAATACCGTTATAATCATTTAGATCGTGCTATAGAAAATGCCGAAAAATTAGGGTTTACTAATGGTGCAGCTTTGTATCCAATGGTAACTATGAACGGTGAAGAATGCCACAACGAATGGGAAATTACTTTTGAAGAAATTCATAGAAATGGTGCGATTGCCTTTGCTATTTTTAATTACTACCGCTATACACACGATTACAGTTATATTCCAGAAAAAGGCTTAGAAGTTTTAATTGGTATTGCTCGTTTTTGGCAACAACGTGCGACCTATTCTACAGCGAAAAAACAATATGTTATTTTAGGCGTTACGGGACCAAACGAATATGAAAATAACGTAAATAATAATTTTTATACCAACTATATTGCCAAGTGGTGTATTGATTATGCAATAGAAAATATTAAAAAAGTAGCTTCAGAATATGAAGCAGATTTTGACCGTATTCAGAATAAAGTTCAACTGTCTCCAGAGGAATTAGAGCAATGGAAAGCAGTGGCAGGAAACATGTATTTGGCCTTTTCTGAAGAGCAAAATGTGTATTTACAACAAGATGGTTTCTTAGATAAAGAATTAATAACGGTAGCCGATTTAGATAAAGCTTCTAGACCAATTAATCAGAAATGGTCTTGGGATCGGATACTGCGTTCTCCTTATATAAAACAAGCAGATACCTTACAAGGATTCTACTTTTTTGAAGATCACTTTACAACTGAAGAATTAGAACGTCATTTCGATTTTTATGAGCCTTATACAGTTCACGAAAGTTCATTGTCTCCTTGCGTACACAGTATACAAGCTGCAAAATTAAATCGAATGGATCAGGCGTATGAGTTCTATTTAAGAACGTCGCGTTTGGATTTAGACGATTATAATAAAGAGGTTGAAGAAGGTCTGCATATTACATCTATGGCAGGAACATGGATGAGTATTGTTGAAGGATTTGGAGGCATGCGAATTAAAGATAATACCTTGTCTTTCGAGCCTAAAATACCAAAACAATGGGAAGGATATTCGTTTAAAGTGAATTTCAGAAATCAAGTAGTAAAAGTAAAAGTCACCCAGAAAGGAGCAGAATTTAAGCTTGAAAAAGGAGACGATTTAGACATTATTGCAAATAATATAAAAATGCGTCTGCGTTTAGAAGACGAATAAAAGTACCCTTCATTAGGTTTTACTCTCGTTGTTTTTATAAGAAAATGGCGAGAGTTTTACAGCCTAATACTAGTGGTTTAAATGTGTTTTAATTGAAGAGAAATCTCGTATGACTGTATTTAAAAATCGAAAATCACCAAATAAATCAGGCCTTCTTTTCTTTGGTTTATTAGTATTTAATCTTACGCTTCATGCACAAATTACACGTGTAGAGCCTCCTAATTGGTGGGTGGGTTTTAAGAATACAGAATTACAATTATTAGTACATGCAACAGCTGTTGGTAACGCTATTCCAAACATAAATTATCCAGGTGTCACAATTCTAAATGTGCATCAGGCTAAAAGTCCTAATTATTTATTTATCGATTTAAATATAGATGCCTCTACAAAACCAGGTGTTATAGATTTGCGTTTTCAAATGGAAGATGGTTCTGTATTAACCTATAATTACGAGTTAAAATCCCGTGTAAAAAAAGCAGAAGCATATGTTGGTTTTAATAGTAGTGATGCTATGTATTTAATTACACCAGATCGCTTTGCAAACGGGAATTCTAAAAACGATAGTTATACCAATCTTAACGAAACAGGTACAGATCGAGCAGATGATTATGCACGACACGGTGGAGACATTCAAGGGATCATTAATCATCTGGATTATATTCAGGATTTAGGATTTACCTCCATTTGGCCAACACCGTTATTAACAAATAACATGTCCAGTTCATCTTATCATGGCTATGCAATAACCGATTTTTATCAAGTAGATCCACGATTTGGAACTTTAGAAGATTATAAAGCATTGGCTCGAGATATGGACAAGCGTGGGTTAAAACTTATAATGGATATGGTGGCCAATCACTGTGGGAGTTTGCATTGGTGGATGGAAGACTTACCTTTTGAAGATTGGATTAATCAACAACAGGCTTTTGAAAGCCAAACAGATTTAAAAAACTCAAACCATAGACGCACTGCAAATCAGGATTTATACGCTTCAAAAATTGATAAAAAAGAAATGACAGAAGGGTGGTTTGTACCCAGTATGCCAGATCTTAATCAGACAAACCCATTTATGGCCAAGTATATCATTCAGAACAATATTTGGTGGATAGAAACTTTAGGTTTAAGCGGCATTCGTCAAGATACGTATCCGTATTCAGATAAATATTTTATGAGTTATTGGGCTAAATCCATTATGGACGAATATCCAAATTTTAGTATCGTAGGAGAAGAGTGGAGCACAAACCCTTTACTGGTTAGATATTGGCAATCAGGTACACCAAATAAAGAAGGTTATGAGTCGTATTTAACATCGACTATGGATTTCCCCATGCAGGAACACATTGTTAGTGCTTTAAATGAAGCGGAAGGTTGGGATACCGGTTTTGTTAAAATGTACGAAGGATTAGCTATGGATTTTGCATACACTAAGCCAGAAGCTATTTTAATTTTTCCCGACAATCATGATATGGATCGTGTGTTTACACAGTTACATGAAAATGTTGCAAATACTAAAATGGCGTTCAGTTATATGTGTCTCATGCCACGTATTTTACAAATGTACTACGGAACGGAAATTTTAATGCAGAATAGCTCGAAACCAGACAATCATGGACTTATAAGATCAGATTTTCCTGGAGGTTGGAAAGGTGATTCGGTTAATGCTTTCTCAGGTGAAGGGTTAACTACATCTGAAATTGAGATGCAGGATTTTGTTCGGAAAATAATAAATTATAGAAAGCAAAGTCAGGCCATTCACAAAGGGAAAACCATTCATTTTGCTCCAGAACAAGGCGTGTATGTTCTCGCTAGATTAGAGGGAGAAGAAACCGTGGTCTTAATTCTAAATAAAAATGAAAATGAAAATGAGCTTAACTTAAATGTATCTCGTTTTGAGGAGTTGGGATTAACTGGACAAACATTAAAAAATATCATTACCGGAGAAATGGTAACATGGAATCAGAGTTTGAAACTTACCAATCCAGGACCTGTGCTTTTAACCACTAAACTCTAGCAGATGATACCATTTTTAATTATAGGGTTATTTGTTCTTTTTAAGGTTTGCCTGAAGGTTGCCGATGCCGAGATTGCATCAGGAACATTAGATCAGATTTTCCAGTTTTCCTCTAAATATATCACACCAAGAACTGTCGGAGTTTGGTCGTTAGAAGACTATAGCGTGACTAATTTTATAAACACACGGTTGAAGGCGCAGAGTATTTCGAAGCGTCATGGCAAACCAGATTACATATTCCAATTACTTTTCTAAAGTCTTATTAAAATGAAAAATTTATTTCGAATTATATTTTGTGTATGTATATCGCAATGGACTGTTGCGCAGAATAAAAATCGTGTTTTTGTTCAGGCAGAACCCGAAGCAAAGCACTATAAAGTTGAGGTTAACGATGGTTTTTATCGGTTTAGTTTATACAATAGCAACATTGTAGAAACTACATTTGTTCCTAAAGGGGAGCAAATTAAGCCAGATTCTCATGCTGTTGTTTTAAAAGCATATGAAGCGTTTAGTACGATTTCTGAAAAACCAAATGAGATTCTTTTAGCCTCTACTGGTATTGCTGTGCGTATAACCAAGTCGCCATTTCAAATTGCATATACATACAAAGGCCAACCTGTTATTTCTGAAAAGAATGGTTATTCAAAACTTGAAGATGGTGAAGCGATTCAGTTTAATCTAAACGATTCTGAAGTCCTTTATGGCGGAGGCGCAAGAGCCTTGGGGATGAATAGACGTGGTAACCGTTTGCAATTATATAATCGGGCACATTATGGTTATGAATCCCATAGTGAACTAATGAATTTTACATTGCCTATCGTGATGTCGTCTAAAAAATATATGATTCACTTTGATAATGCACCAATTGGATATCTGGATTTAGATAGCAAACAAGATAATACGTTAACTTATGAGACCATTTCAGGACGTAAAACATATCAAGTTATTGCAGCAGATTCATGGATAGATATCGTGGACCAGTATACCACTTTAACAGGAAAGCAACCCATGCCACCACGTTGGGCTTTAGGGAATTTTTCTAGTCGTTTTGGATACCATTCTGAAGCAGAAACTCGAATGACGGTTTCTAAATTTAAAGAGGAAGACATTCCCGTTGATGCAGTGATATTAGATTTATATTGGTTTGGAAAAACGGTAGAAGGCACTATGGGGAATTTAGTTTTCGATAGAGATTCATTTCCAACACCTGAAAAAATGATTAAAGATTTTGAAACTCAAGGTGTAAATACTGTTTTAATTACCGAGCCATTTGTGTTAACCTCATCAAACAAATGGCAAGAGGCTGTAGCGCAAGATGTGATGGCAAAAGATTCTGTAGGTAATCCTTATACTTACGATTTCTTTTTTGGAAATACGGGACTTATCGATATTTATAGTACATCTGGTTTTAATTGGTTTTCCGGAATTTATAATGATTTATTTAAAATGGGTGTGTCTGGTATTTGGGGAGACTTAGGCGAGCCAGAAGTGCATCCTAAAGCATTAATTCATGCCACAGGAACGGCAGACGAAGTTCATAATATCTATGGTCATGATTGGGCCAGATTAGTCTACGAAAGTAGTTTGGATTTTAATAATAAAAGGCGTCCTTTTGTTTTAATGCGTGCCGGCTATTCAGGCTCGCAACGCTTTGGCTTAATACCTTGGTCTGGCGATGTAAATCGAACTTGGGGTGGCTTACGAAGTCAGCCAGAAATTGCTTTGCAAATGGGCATGCAAGGTTTAGGCTATATGCATAGTGATTTAGGTGGTTTTGCTGGCGATAATTTAGATGATGAGTTGTATGTGCGTTGGTTGCAATATGGCGTGTTTCAACCTATTTATAGACCTCATGCTCAAGAAGAAGTGGCTAGCGAACCTGTTTTTAGAGCAGAAAATGCTAAAAACTTAGCGCGAAAAGCCATAACATTACGTTATGCACTATTACCTTACAATTACAATCTAGCGTTTCAAAATAATCAAAAAGGAACACCATTAATGCGTCCGTTATTTTTTGAAAATTCAGATGATAGCAATCTTCAAAATATTGCGAATACCTATTACTGGGGAGATGCCTTTTTAGTGTCGCCAATACTAGAAGCCGGAGTAACAACGCATGACGTGTATTTTCCGAAAAATCATGTGTGGTTCGATTTTTATTCAGATGAAAAGATTCAAGGCGGACAATCTAAAACGGTTGCTGTAGTTAAAAATAGTATTCCAACGTATGTTAAAGCTGGTGCATTTATCCCAATGGCCAAGCCCATGCAAAACACTAAGGCCTACACCGGAAAAGATTTGATACTTCATTATTATAATGATGATACGGTTTTAAAAAGTAGCTATGATTTATATAATGATGACGGTAAAACGTTTGAAGCCTTTGAAAAGGGCGCTTATGAAATGCTTAATTTTTTATATGTAAATGATAAAAAAGGGATTCAATACAGGTTTACATCCAATACAGGAGCATCGTATGCCAATCAAGCTAAACGTATTCAGCTCACCATTCATAACATGCAAACTGAACCACAAAGTGTAAAAATCGGAAAAAAAGAGACGCCGTTTACATATAATAAACGTACACATATTCTGGAAATACCTGTAATATGGGAAACGGAATCTGAGTTAGAAATTAAAATAATATTATAATGATTAAAGAACGTATAGTGTCAATTGCAATGATTTTATTAGTTTTAATCAGCTGTGATTCAAAAAAGAAAGAGACATTGGAAGAAAATATTAAAGCAGAGACTGCTACCGCACCAAAAAAAGAAGTCGTTTATCAAGTATTTACACGTTTATTCGGAAATACCAATACCACAAATAAACCTTGGGGAACCATTGAAGAAAACGGCGTAGGAAAGTTTAACGATTTTACAGATAAGGCTTTAACCGAGATTAAAGATTTAGGAGTAACTCATATCTGGTATACAGGTGTGCCACATCATGATGTTATTACAGATTACACGGCATATGGTATTAGTAACGACGATCCCGATGTTGTAAAAGGACGTGCAGGTTCGCCTTATGCGGTGAAAGATTACTATAATGTAAATCCTGATTTAGCTGCAGATCCAGCGAATCGCTTACAAGAATTTGAAGCTTTAATAGCACGTTCTCATAAGGCTGGATTAAAAGTGATTATAGATATTGTACCTAATCATGTGGCACGAAATTACAAAAGTATAAGTAAGCCAGAAGGTGTAACAGATTTTGGTGAGACCGATGATAAAACAGTAGTGTATCATGTCAATAATAATTTTTATTATAATCCAGGACAGCCATTTGTAGTGCCAGAACGTCCAAATGGTTATGTGCCATTAGGCGGAGATACAAGCAATGCTTTATTAGATGGAAAATTTGATGAAAATCCATCTAAATGGACTGGAAATGGATCGCGTTTACCGCAACCAGATCCAAACGATTGGTATGAAACAGTAAAGATTAATTATGGAATAACTACAGATGGACATCATGATTTTGATAGTTTACCAGAAGGATTTGATGCTAAAGATTACAAAGCACATTTCGAATTTTGGAAAGATAAAACCGTGCCGGATTCTTGGATAAAATTTAAAGAGATAGCTCTGTATTGGACAGCAAAAGGTGTAGATGGTTTCCGTTACGATATGGCAGAAATGGTTCCAGTAGAGTTTTGGAGCTATATGAATTCAGCAATAAAAATGGAAAATCCAGAAGCCTTTTTATTAGCAGAAGTGTATAATCCTAGTTTGTATAGAGACTATATCCGTAAAGGAAAAATGGATTATTTATACGATAAGGTTCAGTTGTATGATACTTTAAAACATGTCATGCAAGGTTGGGGAAAAACAGATGATATTTGGCCAATTCAGCGCGATTTAAAAGATATTGAGCACCATATGTTGCATTTTTTAGAAAATCATGATGAACAGCGTATTGCAAGTCCAGAATTTGCTGGCGATGCTCAAAAAGCAAAACCTGCTATGGTGGTTTCAGCAACCATTAGTACGTCGCCAACTTTAATTTATTTCGGACAAGAATTTGGAGAACCTGGTGCAGAAGATTTAGGATTTGGAGATCCGTCTAGAACATCTATTTTTGATTATGGAACTGTACCAACATTAAATCGCTGGGTGAATAATAAGCAATTCGATGGTGGACAATCTACCGAAGAAGAACTAGAACTATATGATTTTTATAAGCGATTATTAAACTTTACTATTACTAGTGACGCTTTAATGGGCGAGTATCAAGACCTTCATGAATATAATACATACCATACAGAACATTACGGATTAAAACAATTCTCTTATGCCCGTTGGAGTGCCAATGAAAAATTAATTATTGTCAATAATTTTGATGCTAATTATGGTACAGAATTTTATTTAAAACTACCAAAAGGAGTTATTGAGGCTTGGCAATTACAACCCGGCGATTATACATTAACAGATCAGTTATATAATACCTACACCGCACAGTTACATGTCACAGATCAAGGTGCGGAAGTTAAAATTAAGGTAGAGCCTTTACAATCATTTATCTTAAAATTACAATAGATTATGCGTAACTTTATAGTAGTTTTAATATTAGGATGTATGCTTACAGGGTGTCAAAATAAAACAGATAAGACAATGGATAACAGTAGTGTTAAAGCACCTTTCGAGTGGGATGCTGCTACCATCTATTTTATGCTAACCGATCGCTTTAATAACGGAGACACGTCTAACGACAATAATTTCGGTAGAACTAAAGAAACAGGTGTATTACGTGGTTTTGAAGGTGGAGATATAAAAGGAGTAACTCAAAAAATTAAAGCAGGTTACTTTACAGATTTAGGTGTTAATGCCATTTGGATGACACCAATTGTAGAACAAATACATGGCGGAACAGATGAAGGCACAGGTTTGTCTTACGGTTTTCATGGCTATTGGACTAAAGACTGGACCAATTTAGATCCCGATTTTGGAACCAAAGCAGACCTTAAAGAGCTTATAGAAGTTGCCCATAGTAAAGGCATCAGAATTGTATTAGATGCTGTAATTAATCATAGAGGTCCTGTTACAGAACAAGATCCTGTTTGGCCTGAAAGTTGGGTGAGAACAGGCCCAGCTTGCGATTATCATGATTTTGATAGTACTGTAAGCTGTACTTTGGTTGAAAACTTACCAGACATTAGAACAGAAAGTAACGAGGTTGTAGAATTGCCACCACAACTTATCGCAAAATGGAAGGCAGAAGGACGTTATGAAAAAGAGGTAGCAGAATTAGATGCCTTTTTCGAACAAACAGGATATCCAAGAGCTCCGCGTTTTTATATCATGAAATGGTTAGCCGACTATATTACAGAGTTTGGTATAGATGGCTATCGAGTAGATACCGTTAAGCATACAGAACCTTATGTGTGGCGAGAATTCAGAAAAGTTGTCGATACTGCTTTTGCTCAGTTTAAAACAGAACATCCAGATAAAGTCTTGGATGATAATGGATTTTATCTTGTTGGAGAAGTCTATAATTATGCCATTAGTAACGAAAAGGCATTCGATTTTGGCGATCGTAAAGTCAATTATTTTGATAAAGCATTTAATCAATTAATCAATTTTGAGTTTAAATGGAATGCTCAACAAATGGATTATGAATCTATGTTTGTCAAATACGATAGTATACTCCACAACGATTTAAAAGATTACAGTGTTTTAAATTACTTAAGCTCGCATGATGATGGACAACCTTTTGATCCAATGCGAGAAAAACCTTTTGAATCTGCCAATAGATTATTGCTTACGCAAGGTGCTGCTCAAATTTATTATGGCGATGAATCTGCACGTGTTTTACACGCTGATGGTGCAACAGGTGATGCCAATTTAAGAACGTTTATGAATTGGGACGATATAGAGTCTAACCCAACAACAAAAGCTATTTTATCTCATTGGCAACTTCTTGGTCGCTTTAGAGCAAACCATCCCGCTGTTGGAGCCGGCAGACATAAAATGATTTCACAGTCACCTTATGTGTTTTCTAGAACATATGTGAATGGCGATTTTAAAGAAGCTGTAGTTATTGGCTTAAATCTTGAAAAAGGAAAGAAAATTATTCCTGTTGGAAAGGCTTTCCCAGAACGCATGAATCTTCATGATGCGTATTCAAACACTACTGTTACGGTTGAAAATGGAAATGTTATTTTAAATAATGAATACAGTATGGTGTTGTTGGAATTGGCTCACGATTCTAAATAATAACAAAGCTGTATTCTTATTTTAAACCCTATGGTGATCTATTAAATGGATTGCGATAGGGTTTATGCGTTTAAAAGGCGTGGTATTACCATCAACTTATTTGTAAGGAAAAGGGTTATTTATAGTCTTAATAACTATGTCGTTTACATTTCAAAAAATTGTAAGATTATTAACAAGCGATATTTTTATCAGTAATAGTAAATCGGCATCTTTGTATTATAAGTTTAACACTTAAAGAAAGAAAATCATATGCTTACATGGAAAAATGTTATCGATTTTGCAGTAAATGGAAATCCAGAGCCTGAGCGTCGAGTAGAGAAACCTAATGATGAATGGCGTGAGTTATTAACACCAGCGCAGTTTAGAATAGCACGATTAAAGGGAACAGAAGCAGCACATTCAGGAGCGCTTTGTAGTGCACATGAAGCCGGAAAATACGGTTGTGTGTGTTGTGGTACTCTGTTATTCGATTCTACAATAAAATTTGAATCCAGTTCAGGGTGGCCAAGTTTCACTCAGCCCATACAAGAGAATGCCATTAAGTACGAAAAAGATACCGCTTTTGGCATGGTACGCGTAGAAGTGATGTGTAATACTTGCGATGCACATTTGGGACATGTTTTTCCTGATGGTCCGGAACCTAGCGGATTACGTTATTGTGTGAATTCTGAATCTATAACCTTAGAGAAAGCTTAAAATTATGAGTCAAACCATAGAAAAAATCACACTGGGAGGCGGATGCTTTTGGTGTGTAGAAGCTGTTTTTCAACACGTGAAAGGTGTCGAAAAAGTGGTGTCAGGATATACTGGAGGTACAGCTCCTGGAATACCAACCTATCGTGAAATTTGCTCGGGTTTAACAGGGCATGCAGAAGTGGTTCAAATCTCATTTGATACTAATGTCATTTCATTACAAGATATTTTAATTATCTTTTTTACCACTCACGATCCTACGACTTTAAACAGACAAGGAGCAGACCGTGGCACGCAATATCGATCTGTAATTTATTATCATAATAACGAACAGCAACGTTTGGCGCAAACTGTTATCGAACAAGTGCAACCTTATTTTGATCATAATGTCGTTACCGAACTCAGTGCTTTAGGACCGTTTTTTGAAGCCGAAGCGTATCATCAAGATTATTACGAAAATAATACAACACAAGGATATTGCACCGCTGTTATTAGTCCAAAACTGGCTAAGCTAAGAGCTATGCATGCCGATAAATTAAAATAGATATTATTGAAAACTTTTAAAACACATATAGAAGATACATTCACTAAAGAGCTTCCTGCAGATCCAGTTTTAGAGAATGGCAGAAGACAAGTAACGGAAGCGTGTTTTTCTTACGTAACACCCAAGAAAACGTCTCAGCCGCAATTGCTGCATGTGTCACCAGAACTACTAGAAACCTTAGGCATTTCGGAAACAGAAAGTCAGTCTGATGAGTTTTTAAATGTCTTTACAGGAAATGAAGTATTACCGAACACCAAGCCATTTGCGATGTGTTATGGCGGACATCAATTTGGAAATTGGGCAGGGCAATTGGGCGATGGGCGTGCAATTAATTTAACCGAGATTAAATATAAAAATCAACGTTGGGCTTTACAATTAAAAGGCGCAGGACCTACACCGTATTCTAGAACTGCCGATGGATTAGCTGTTTTACGCTCGTCTATTCGCGAGTATTTATGCAGCGAAGCCATGTATCATTTAGGTGTGCCAACTACTCGTGCCTTATCATTAGCCGTAACGGGAGATCAGGTGTTGCGAGATGTGATGTACAACGGAAATTCTGAGTATGAAGAAGGTGCTGTTGTGTGTCGTGTGGCTCCATCTTTTTTACGTTTTGGAAGTTTCGAAATTTTGGCTTCAAGAGAAGATACTAAAACTTTAAAACAGTTAACAGATTACACTATAAAGCATTTTTATCCCGAGTTAGGAGCGCCTTCAAAAGCCGTGTATTTGGAATTTTTTAAAACTGTTTCTAATCGTACATTAGATATGATTATCGATTGGCAACGTGTAGGTTTTGTTCACGGTGTAATGAATACAGATAATCTATCTATTCTAGGATTAACCATAGATTATGGCCCTTACGGGTGGTTGGAAGGTTTTGATTTTGGGTGGACACCAAATACTACAGATCGTCAGCATAAACGTTACAGGTATGGGAATCAGCCTAATATTGGATTGTGGAATCTATACCAATTGGCTAATGCATTATTTCCTTTAATTGAAGATGTAGAAGCATTACAAGCTATTTTAGATGACTATAGAACCCAGTTTGAAACTAAGTCTTTGCAGATGATGCGATCTAAAATTGGACTATTTACTGAAGATGAAACAGATTTAAAACTGATTCAGCGTTTAGAAGATGTGTTGCAAATGATGGAAACAGATATGACTATTTTCTTCAGAAATTTATCAAAATTTGAAAAAGATAAAAAGTCTAACGGTTTAGATCTTATTCAAGATGCGTTTTATAATCCGCAAACAATGCCTAAAGATGCTGAAGTATTCTGGCAGCAATGGTTTCAAGATTATGGGACACGTTTACAACAAGAAACACTATCAGATGCAGAGCGTGCCGAGAAAATGAATGCTGTTAATCCAAAATATGTGCTTCGAAATTATATGGCGCAATTGGCTATAGATGATGCTGAAAAAGGCGATTATGCTTTAATTGATGAATTGTTTCAACTCTTAAAGCAACCTTATGCAGAGCAAGAATCGGCTGAAAAATGGTTTGCAAAACGCCCAGAATGGGCACGAAATAAAGTAGGATGTTCTATGTTATCATGTAGTTCGTAAGCTTACACTATTAATAGTACTAAAAGAAATCACCGTATGAAAAGTCAGAAACTAGTCATTGAAAACGAAAAAGGAGAAAAACTTCAAGCGTATTTAGAGTTGCCTGCAAATCAGAATCCAAATTATTTTGCTGTATTTGCACATTGTTTTACGTGTACAAGTACGTTGTCTGCGGTTAAAAATATTAGTCGTTCGTTAACCAATCACGATTTTGGAGTATTACGTTTCGATTTTACAGGATTAGGGCGAAGCGAAGGTGAATTTTCTGATAGTCATTTTTCTTCAAATGTGTCCGATTTGCTTGCTGTAAGTGCGTATTTAGAGACGCATTACAAAGCTCCCGCATTGATGGTTGGACATTCTTTAGGAGGTGCAGCAGTGATAGTTACATCTTCAAAATTAGAGTCGGTTAAAGCGGTAGCCACTATTGGAGCTCCTGCTACAGTCGATCATGTTACGCATTTATTTTCTCATGGTTTTGATGATATTGAAGATAAAGGCGATGTTGAGGTTAATATTGGAGGCCGACCATTTAATATTAATAAAGAATTTGTAGACGATTTTAGTAAAACAGATTTAATAGCTATCACCGAAAATTTAAGAAAACCATTGCTTATAATGCATGCACCTTTTGATGCTATTGTGCCTATAGATAATGCCGAACGATTATATAAAACAGCACATCATCCTAAAAGTTTTGTCAGTTTAGATCAAGCCGATCATTTATTAACAAACTCCAGAGATAGTGTCTATGCTGGTAATGTTATTGGGGCATGGGTGCAACGTTATTTTGACGCTAAAGACAGCGATATATTAGATACTCAAGGTGAACAACTGGTGGCGCATTTAAATCTTAAAGAAGACCATTTTACAACAAATATTCAGACTAAAAAGCATACGCTAGTTGCCGATGAGCCAGAGAGTGTGGGCGGAGATGATTTTGGTCCGTCGCCATACGATTATTTAAGTGCCAGTTTAGCAGCTTGTACAGCCATGACCCTTAAGCTTTATGCAGAACGTAAAAAGTGGGATTTACAAGAAGTCTATGTTTATATAACCTATTCTAAAAAACATAGTCAAGATTTAAAATTAGATGGTAAGCCAGCAGGGAAAATAGATTATTTAAAGAAAACTTTGAAATTTATTGGAGATTTAGACGACAAACAAAAAGAACGATTAAAGGAAATAGCTTCTAAATGTCCGGTACATAAAACCTTGCAATCCGATACTGAAATAGAAACCAGTATCGAATAAGCACTTTTTTTATGTGATACAGTTAATGAAAATGAGGGCTATTTTACATTTTTGTAATCAACAGCCAACTCATGACATTAAAAGACCAATTTGCACATACGCGAGAACGTTTTAAAACGATTTGCGAGCCTTTACTTACCGAAGATTATTCGGTACAACCTGCTATATTTGTATCGCCTCCTAAGTGGCATTTGGCACATTCAACATGGTTTTTTGAACAATTTGTACTTCAAAAATTTGTAGCAGATTACACGGTTTTTAGTGAAGATTTCGCTTACTTATTTAATAGTTATTATAACAATGCTGGCGAACGTGTATTGCGTCCCAATCGTGGATTAATGACACGCCCAAGTGTAGCATCTGTTTACGCCTATCGTGATTATGTTACCAAACAGTTGTTAACTTTTTTAGATACAGCAGTTTCAGAAGAGGCTAAAAGTATTATAGCATTAGGGATTAATCATGAGCAACAACATCAGGAATTATTTTATTACGATATAAAATATATTTTAGGAAATCAGCCTACATTTCCTAGTATTCAAAACAATTTAAAATTAGAGCCGGTAATCAGCCCGTCAGAATTTATTAACATTTCAGAAGGGTTATATACTATTGGGCATCAATCCGATTCTTTTTGTTATGATAACGAGCAAGGTGTACATCAGGTATATCTTCAAGATTTTCAAATCAGTAAAAATTTAGTCAGTAACTCAGAATATATCGCTTTTATAGAAGCCGGAGGTTATCAAGATTTTAATTTATGGCATGCCGAGGGTTGGGATTTTATTCAGCAAGAAGATATTAAAGCGCCTTTGTATTGGCATAAAGTGAATGGCGTTTGGCATCAGTATACGTTAAACGGATTTCAGGAAGTGCCAAAAAATGAACCGGTGATGCATTTAAGTTTCTATGAAGCTTTTGCTTTTGCCGAATGGAAAGGAATGCGTTTGCCAACCGAGTTCGAATGGGAAGCAGCTTCAAGCAAATTTAAATGGGGACAACTTTGGGAGTGGACCTATAGTGCATATATGCCGTATCCTAATTTTACCAAGGCAGAAGGCGCATTGGGAGAATATAACGGCAAATTTATGGTGAATCAAATGGTGCTTCGTGGCGCATCAATTGCCACAGTAGCAAACCATAGTAGAGCAACATATCGCAATTTTTTTCACGCCAGTATGCGTTGGCAATTTTCAGGACTTAGACTAGTAAAATAATATGGAAACCACAATTATACCAGAAATTGTTCAAGGCTTACAAGCGGAACAAAAACACATTTCTTCAAAGTTTTTTTATGATGATGCCGGCAGTCGGATTTTTCAAGAAATCATGCAAATGCAAGATTACTATTTAACAGATAGTGAATTTGAAATCTTGTCGCTTCAAGCAGAAAAAATTTATCGCGCTTTGGAGTTTTCAGAACCTTTTAATATTATAGAGTTGGGTGCTGGAGATGGGTTTAAAACCTTTAAATTATTAGAATATCTCGTTTCCAAAAATATTCCTTTTAATTATGTGCCTATAGATATTTCGCAAGAAGCTATTAGCATGTTGTGCGCTAAGTTAAAAGAACGATTACCAGAATTACAAATAAAACCTCAAGTAGGCGATTATTTTGAAATTCTAAAAGAAATGTCTACAGAAACCATACCGAATTTGTTATTGTTTTTGGGGAGTAATATTGGGAATTATTTAAGGGCAGATGCTTTAAATTTACTGCGCTTATTTAATGATAATATGAATACAGGCGATAAGTTATTAATCGGTTTCGATTTAAAGAAAAATCCTTTAACCATTCAAAAAGCGTATTTCGATTCACTTGGAGTGACAAAGCGTTTTAATTTGAATTTATTACAGCGAATGAATCGCGAATTTGATGCCGATTTTAAATTAGACGATTTCGATTTTTATTGTCACTACAATCCTACAGACGGCCAAGTAAAAAGTTATTTGGTGAGTTTAAAAGCGCAAACCGTTCATTTTAATGCTATAGGAGAAGCTGTTGTGTTCAAGCAAAACGAGTTAATTTGGACAGAGCTTTCAAAAAAATATAGTGTGTCTGATATTGAAACTTTGGCAGAGCTTACTGGTTTTAAAACCAATGAACATTTTTTAGATTGTAAGCATTATTTTACAGATAGTCTTTGGGAAAAATAGCTAAAGTTTGAAAACTGATTTATGTGGCAATAATTTAAATATAGTTTAGTAACTTCGAGTTTAAATTGAAATACAACATGCCAAAACATACTCAAATAGGATTAGGTTTAGCCGCTATTGGGCGACCAGAATATATAAATATTAAGAAAGACGATATTCCACAAACTCAAGAGGTGTTTCAAGCTAATGCCATGCAGGTTTTAGATGATGCCTATCGTTTTGGAGTACGGTATTTTGATGTTGCACCATCTTATGGTAAAGGCGAACAATTTTTAATCGATTGGCATAACTCAAGAGCCTATCCAGATGTGACTTTAAGTACAAAATGGGGCTATACTTATATGGCTAATTGGGAATTGGGGTATGAAGGGAAACATGAAATTAAAGAGCATTCTCTGCCTAAACTATTAGAACAATGGCAAGTTTCTCAAGTGCTTTTACCCGAACTAAAAATTTATCAGGTGCATTCTGCAACGCTTGAGAGTGGTATTTTTACAAATACAGATGTGCTTAAAGAACTTCATAAAATAAAACAAGACACAGGTGTTCAAATAGGAATATCTACTAGTGGTTCCAATCAAGCAGAAATTATAGAAAAAGCTTTAACCATTAATATAGAAGGCGAAGATTTATTTAGCAGTTTTCAAGTTACTTATAATGTGTTTGAGCAATCTACATTTAAAATTTTAAAAACACTTTTAGGCGATCAAAAAACCGTTATTATAAAAGAGGCTTTAGCAAATGGGCGTGTATTCCCGAACGACACCTTTTCAAATTACCAGGCTGCTTACACTTACTTTCATGTATTGAGCAAGAAATATAATGTGGGCATAGATGCCATTGCTTTACGTTTTGTAATCGATAGTTTAGAGCCTCATGTAGTTTTAAGTGGTGCTTTAACAAGTCCTCAGCTTCAAGATAATTTAAAAGCTTTATCATTTCAGCTTGCTACAGAAGAAATTCAACAACTTCAAATATTCGCTTCACCGTCTCAGTTGTATTGGGAAGAACGCAGTGCCTTAGCATGGCGTTAAGTTTAAAATCAATCTAATACGATCAATTTTAAAACGATTAGAGTCAATCTAAGCTGTACTATCATCCTACCTTTGAAGTATTAAGTTTAACCATTAAAATTAATACAATGAAAAATTTAGGAACTACAATTATAGGAGTTGTCGCAGGAACTGCATTAGGTGCAGCAATGGGTATATTATTTGCTCCAGACAAAGGAAGTAAAACACGTAAAATGATTGCTAAAGAAGCAGATACTACAAAAACAAAAATTGCAGATCACGCTTCAGAATTAGCCGATACAATTGCTAAAAAAGTGAATGTTAAAAAACAAACTTTAGATGAGCAATTAGAACATGTTGTAACAGACGCTAGTCATAAGTCTAATGAAGTTATTGATGCTCTTGAAAAAAAATTAGAAGTATTAAAAACAAAAAATAGACACTATCGTGATGAAGCTAAAAACGGAATCAAAAAATCTACCGTAACAGCATAATCTACCTTTAAATTTTTAGATATGAACATTTTTGAAGCCATAAGACACGATCATGATATTCAGCGCGATTTGTTAGATAAATTGGTAGATACTTCAGGCGATACCTCTAGAAGAGATGAGCTTTTTAAAGCTGTAAGAAATGAATTAGAGGTACATGCAGATGCGGAAGAGCGTCATTTTTATAAGCCTTTAATCTCTACAGATATGATGCAAGATCATGCAAGACATGGTATTGCAGAGCATCATGAAATTGATGAATTGATTGAGCAGCTTGAAGAAACCGAATACGATTCGTCTGCCTGGCTTAAAATTGCTAAAAATTTAAAAGAAAAAGTAGAACATCATTTAGAAGATGAAGAACATGCGTTTTTTCAACTGGCAGGTAAAACTTTGTCAGAAAAAGATAAATTAGATTTAGCTTCTAAATATGAAACATATATGAAAAAGAATAGATAAACTTAGGTTGGTTAGTTAGTTTATTCAGGCACTAAATTTGTGTAATTCGTTACATAGATTTGGTGCCTTTTTTTATGAAATCTAATTTCATATCAGATAAAAGCAAATTAAAATGAGGTTCTCAAAAATCATTTTAATAGTTTTGAAACTTAATAGACATAATATATGAAGACAGCAAATGAGCTATTAGAGTTATTAGATTTAAAATCTATAGATTCAGTACAATTTGAAGGTGTAAGCAAAACTATTGGTAGTCCGCATGTTTTCGGCGGACAAGTTTTAGCGCAGTCTGTAAATGCAGCGTATAGAACCATTACAAATCAGCGTGTTTTACATTCTTTGCATGCGTATTTTTTAGAAGCTGGTGATCTTAATCTGCCTATTGTTTACGACGTAAATGAGGTGCGTGATGGCGGAAGTTTTTCTACACGCCGTGTGCTTGCTAGCCAAAACGGAAAAGCTATATTTATATTAGCTGCATCTTTTCATAAGTTAGAATCAGGATACGATCATCATATACAAATGAATGCCGACTTAAAACAGCCGGAAGAATTATTAAGTTGGACAGAAATGTTATCGAGGTATGGAAGTGTGTTGCCTAAAATCACCAAACATTTTTTAGAAATAGAACGCCCCATAGAATTTAAACCTGTAGAAGTTGTTAATCCGCTAAAACAGGAAAATTTACCACCGTACTCTAACGTGTGGTTTAAACTTAAAGATCCACTTCAAGATTCAGATTTAGCGACTAAACAGCAAGTTTTAACATATATATCAGATTATAATATCCTCGCAGCAGCATTATTACCACATGCCAGTAAAGCACATTTCGGAAATACACAAATGGCAAGTTTAGATCATTCTATGTGGTTTTTTAGAGATTTCGATTACGACGATTGGATGTTATATTCTATAGAAACACCTAATGCATCTAATGCACGCGGATTTGCTAAAGGAAATATTTTTTCTCGAGATGGAAAACTTATAGCGTGTGTGGCGCAAGAAGGTTTAATGCGTCCGATGGTCAAGAAATAAAAGTGAAATGACATCCAAATGCTTAGTTATAGGTCATCGTGGTGCGAAAGCCTATGTTGCAGAAAATACATTAGAATCGATACAAAAGGCATTAGATTTTAATGTAGATGGTATCGAAATCGATGTACATTGTTGTGCTTCTGGTGAGTTGGTCGTGTTTCATGATTTTACCTTAGATCGGATGACAAATGGTAATGGTAAACTAGAAGAATATACGCTTTCTGAATTGAAAGATTTTTTAGTAGATGGGCAATATAAAATTCCGACTTTAGAAGAAGTAATTCAGTTAATTGATAGAAAGAGTCTTTTAAATATTGAATTAAAAGGAAAGCATACTGCTGAAGCGACATGTCTTACTATTCAAGATTATGTAGATCATAAAGGTTGGGCGTATACCGATTTTTTAGTGTCTAGTTTTGATTATCATGAATTGGAAGATGCTTTTAAAACGAATAGACACATTCCGCTTGGAGTATTAACAAATGATAATATGGATGAAGCTTTAGCGGTTGCAGAAACCATACGTGCACAAGCGATTAATCCTAATTTTAAAATCGTAAATCGCGATAATGTAAAATTGGCTCAAGATAAAAACTACAATGTAAATGTGTGGACTGTAAATGATGCGGCCGACATAAAACGCATGAAAGCATATGGTGTACATGCTATTATTTCTGATACACCCGATAAAGTATGAAGCAACACGATGTAATAGTAATTGGAGGAGGTGCTGCAGGTTTTTTTGCCGCTATTAATATTGCCGAAAAACACTCTAACTTAAAGGTTCTTGTTTTAGAACGTGGTAAAGATGTGCTGGGGAAGGTTAAGGTTTCTGGTGGCGGGCGCTGTAATGTCACACATGCCGAATTTATTCCGCAGGAACTTGTAAAATATTATCCGCGTGGCGAAAAAGAATTGTTAGGACCGTTTCATCAATTCATGACAGGAGATACAATGGCTTGGTTTGAAGATCATGGTGTGGAACTTAAAATTGAAGACGATGGTAGAATGTTTCCAATGTCTAATTCCTCACAAACCATTATCGATTGTTTTTTAAATACAGCTAAAGCACATCAGGTTGAGGTTTTAACTAATTCTGGTGTAAAATCCATTACAAAAGATGGAGATTATTGGACTGTAGAAACAAATCATGAGAGTTTTACTTCAAAATTTGTGGTTGTAGCCACAGGAAGCAGCCCGAAAATGTGGAATCTGCTTCAAGATTTAGGACATACCATTTCCCAACCGGTTCCCTCGTTATTCACATTTAATATAAAAGATAAGCGTTTAAAAGATATTCCAGGTGTCGTGGCACTAGATGTTGCCGTGACTGTTTTAGATACCGATTTATACTCTGAAGGACCGCTCTTGGTAACACATTGGGGGTTAAGTGCACCAGCGATTTTAAAATTATCAGCCTTTGGTGCTATAGAATTGGCTAAGCGTAATTATAAATTTAATATAGAAGTCAATTTTGTAAAGCAAAGCTTTAATACGGTTTTAGACAATTTAAAGCAGGTTAAGTTGGATGCTGCTAGAAAGTCTGTATATAAATCGGCACAATTCGATTTACCCAAACGCTTATGGCAACAATTAGTATTGGCTTCAGATTTAACCGAGGAAAGTCGTTGGGGAGACATCAATAAAAGTCAGTTAGAACAATTAGCTGCTCAGTTAACGCAAGCCGTGTTTAAAGTAGATGGAAAAAGTACATTTAAGGACGAGTTTGTAACTGCTGGTGGAGTAGATTTAAAAGAAATTAATTTTAAAACGTTCGAAAGTAAATTGCATAGCAACTTATACTTAGCTGGTGAAGTAATTAATGTTGATGCTGTAACGGGGGGATTCAATTTTCAGAATGCGTGGACAGGTGCGTTTATTGTTGCAAAATCTATCACACAACAATTATGATAACGTATGTTGCTTTACTTCGGGGTATAAATGTTGCGGGACAGAAAAAAGTTCCCATGGCAGAATTACGCGCATTAATGAACGAATTAAGTTTCAAAAATGTCCAAACCTATATTCAAAGTGGGAATGTGGTGTTTCAAACTTCAGAGCAATCTTCCGCAGTAATAGAGAGAAAAATTTCAGAAGCTATTCAAAACACCTTTCATTTTGAAGTGCCCGTTTTGGTGAAAACGTATTCAGAATTACAAACTATTTTTGAAGTAAACCCCTTGGATAAAGCACAGTTTGAATCTACATATTTCACTTTGTTACATCACATGCCTTCAGAAGATGCTATAGAGACGGCTTCAAAAGAACAGTTTGTTAACGAAAGTTTTAAAATTACTGCTACATGTGTATATGTTTTTCCTGGAAACGGATATGGGAAAGCCAAATGCAATAACAATTTTTTTGAACGGAAATTAAAAGTTTCAGCAACCACAAGAAATTTTAAAACGATGCAGAAGTTGTTATCTTTGTGCTCAGATTTATAAATTCATGACCGAACAACAATTTATTCCTCAGCCTTACGATAATCAAATCTCAGAAGGCCAAGTATCTTGGGAATCGCCAAGTAATATTGCTTTAGTGAAATATTGGGGGAAAAAGAAACATCAAATTCCAGAAAACCCATCTATTAGTTTTACGTTAAATCATTGTAAAACCACAACGGTTTTATCGTATGCTAAAAATGAAGATCCATCAGCTTTTAATTTTGAAGTGTATTTAGATGGTGAACATAAACCTGATTTTCAGCCAAAAATTAAGACCTTTTTTGAACGTGTAGAAATCTATTTGCCGTTTTTAAAACAATTTCAATTTAAAATTGAAACATCAAATTCATTTCCGCATAGTTCTGGAATTGCATCATCGGCAAGCGGAATGAGTGCTTTGGCCTTGTGTTTAATGAGTTTAGAGAAAGAACTTCAGCCAGAAATGACTACTGCATTTTTTAATAAGAAGGCGTCATTTCTATCTCGTTTAGGATCTGGATCTGCGTGTAGAAGTGTTGAAGGCGATATTATTGTTTGGGGAGAAAATACTACTGTAGAAGCTAGTTCGGATTTATTTGGTGTAAAATATCCGCATGCCGTTCATGATAACTTTAAAAATTATCAGGACACTATTTTATTAGTCGATAAAGGTGAAAAACAGGTAAGTAGTACCGTTGGGCATAATTTAATGCACGGACATCCTTTTGCAACACAACGTTTTGCACAAGCACATGATAATTTAGCAAACCTGAAGCCTATTTTAGCATCAGGAAACTTAGACGACTTTATCTCGCTTATAGAAAGTGAGGCTCTAACGCTGCATGCGATGATGATGACAAGTATGCCGTATTTTATTTTAATGAAGCCAAACACTTTAGAGGTTATTAATAAAATTTGGGCGTTTAGAAAAGACACCGGATTACATATTGGTTTTACTTTAGATGCAGGTGCCAATGTGCATGTATTATACCCAAAAGCAGAAGCCAATGCAATTTTAGATTTTATAAAAAACGAATTAGCTAGCCATTGCCAAAACGGACAATACATTTGTGATGAAATTGGTTTTGGAGCGAAAGCACTTACCATATAAAATATAAATAAGACGTACTTATCCTTTATATTTAACATTTAAAACAGATTGGAAAAGGATACTTGTTGTGCGTAATCCCTTATAAAACAGCGATAGCGTTAAGAGTCAGTGGAATAGCGTTAATGGTAGTACAACGATTTATTGTGTAAATAAGTATATAAACAGAATTTAATTGTTAATTTTGCAGCAACAATTTGTAATTGTGTATACATGAAAGGACCTTTATTTTATTCTAAGATTTTACTTTTTGGTGAATATGGTATCATAAAAGATAGCAAGGGATTGTCTATTCCTTATAGTTTTTATAATGGTGCTTTAAAATTAATGGATACACCAACAGAAAAAACAATAAAGTCTAACGAAAGTTTAAATCGTTATGCGGCTTATTTAGCTACTATTAATCCAGATTTAGTGGTTTTTGATGTTGTAAAATTGAATGCAGATATCGATGCAGGTATGTATTTTGATTCGTCTATTCCTCAAGGCTATGGCGTAGGAAGTAGCGGTGCATTAGTCGCCGCACTTTACGATGAGTATGCACAAGATAAAATTACAGTTCTAGAAAATCTTACACGTGAAAAATTATTAAAGTTGAAAACCATTTTCTCAGAAATGGAATCTTTTTTTCACGGAAAATCTTCAGGTTTAGATCCTTTAAATAGTTATTTAAGTATTCCTATTTTAATTAACTCTAAAGATAATATTGAAGCAACGGGTATTCCATCTCAAAAAAGTGATGGTAAAGGTGCAGTGTTTTTAATAGATAGTGGTATTGTTGGAGAAACAGCTCCGATGGTTCAAATCTTTATGGAAAACATGAAGCAAGAAGGGTTTAGAAACATGATTAAAGATCAGTTTATAAAACATACCGATGCTTGTGTAGATGATTTCTTAAAAGGCGATGTTAAGTCGTTATTTAAAAATACTAAACAATTATCTAAAATTGTTTTAAATCATTTTAAGCCTATGATTCCACAGCAGTTTCACGACTTATGGAAAAAAGGGTTAGAATCTAACGATTACTATTTAAAACTTTGTGGTTCTGGCGGCGGTGGTTATATTCTTGGATTTGCTGAAGATTTTGAAAAAGCAAAACAAGCACTTCATGCTTATAAACTAGAAGTGGTTTACAATTTCTAGTAGGCCGAAGCCCATTTTTTTTAACTCCCTCTTTTTTAATTTATAGCTATGTTCTCTAGAAAACATAAACATATTTTGTTGAAATTTTTCAGTATGTTTTCTGTAGTACGAGGCTATAATGTACTTATGGTTGTTGTTGCGCAATATGTTACAGCAGTGTATGTTTTAGCGCACGAAAAACCAGTTCGTGAGGTTATTTTCGATCTTAATTTATTTATGTTGGTATTGGCATCTTCAGCAACCATTGCTGGCGGATACATTATTAATAATTTTTACGATTCCGAAAAGGACTTAATTAATAGGCCTCAAAAATCGATGCTAGATCGGTTAATTAGTCAGAATGTAAAACTCTCCTTTTATTTTGTACTTAATTTGCTTGCTGTAATTATGGCCAGTTATGTATCATTTAAGGCTGTTATCTTTTTTGCCTTATATATTTTCGGGATTTGGTTTTACTCACACAAATTAAAAAAAATGCCTGTTGTCGGGAATGTTACATCTGCCATTTTAACCATAACGCCATTCTTTGCAATTTTTATGTATTATCAGAATTTCGAGCACGTTATTTTTGTGCATGCGACTTATCTATTTTTAATCATTTCAATGCGCGAGTTAATTAAAGACTTAGAAAATATCCCTGGCGATTTGGTTCAGAATTATAAAACTATCCCTATAGCATATGGCGAGAACTATTCAAAAATTATGCTAACCGTGTTAGCTACATTAACATTTGTGCCAGCCTATTTCTTGCTTACAAGATTTGATATTGGCCACATGTATTATTTCTTTTATTTCACCATGTTTTTATTGGCTCTGTTTTTGGTGTTGTTATGGAATTCAGATTCAAAAAAACATTATTTAATTCTTCATAATATTCTAAAATTTATTATTTTTTCTGGTGTATTTAGTCTACTACTTATAGATGTAGATTTGGTTTTAAACCGCCTTTTTTAAAAGGATTTACATAAAAATAAGAAATCGTAAATTATAGTATATCTTTGCACAAAATAAATACATCACAATGAATAAGCAACAAGGCAGCAATAAAAAAGGAAAAGCTTCAGGACGCGGATCAGGAAATTCACGAAATACAAGTTATGCAAGAGGAAATGCGCCTATAAAAAAACAGGTTGTTACAAATAATACACCTAAGTCTGAACCAAAGAAATCGAATCCAGGCGATATTCGTTTAAATAAATATATTGCAAACTCAGGTATTTGCTCACGTCGCGATGCCGATATGCATATTTCTACAGGTTTGGTTTCTGTAAATGGTAAGATTGTTACCGAAATGGGATACAAGGTTAAACTTGAAGACGAAATACGTTTTGATGGTGCGCGTGTAAACCCAGAAAAGAAAGCCTATGTGCTTTTAAATAAACCAAAAGGTTTTGCTACAACTACAAGTGAAGGTAAAGGTCGTACCGTAATGGATTTAGTAGCAAATGCAACGTCTTCTAAAATAAAGCCTATTGGGCGTTTAGGAAGAAACTCTTTAGGGTTAATTCTATTTACTAATGATGAAGATGTTGCAAAAAAGTTTACAAACTCTAAAAATGGAGTACCTAGGTTATTTCATATCGAGCTGAATAAAAACTTAAAACATGAAGATTTTATAAAAATCAAGGAAGGTTTTAAAGTAGAAGGCAAGCTTGTAGCAGTAGAAGAGATAAGTTATATTGATAAAGGTTCTAAAAAAGAAATTGGTTTAAAGGTTAAAAATACAGGAAGTACAATAATCCGTACCATTTTTGATTATTTAAAATACGATATCGAAAAGATAGATTGTGTTAGTATTGGACAACTTACTAAAAAAGATATTCCTCGCGGACACTGGAAACATCTAACAGAACAAGAAGTTATTAGTCTTAAAATGCTGTAATTCAGTATTTAAAAGTTTTTGAAAAAAAATCGAAAAAAAGTTTTTTTTTCGATTTTTTATAGCACATTTGTATAAGCGTTTAGCTGAACATCATGAAAAGTGTTTCTGTGTTCGGGCTTTTGAAAATTAGGAAGTCATATTCAAAAGCTGCTTATCAGATGAGCAACCGAATTTTAGAGCTAACTTCCGCATACTCCATAATTAAAAGCCAACATGTGTATGGCTTTATTCCTACAACCCATAGTCAAATTCAGATTTGATAAATAGTTAACATAATAAATTGTATTATGCAGAATAGTCTGCGTAAATTATTTTTTTTAATTATTATATCATCAAATCATGAATACTAAATACATTGATCTAATAAATCAATCTTTTTATTTCCCACAAGAAGAATTTAAATTACGTAATAAAACACTACAATTTCACGATATAGATTTAATGAAATTGATAGAAGAATATGGTGCACCTTTAAAGTTCACCTATTTACCACAAATATCGAACAACATTTCCCGTGCTAAAGGATGGTTTGCAAAAGCTATAGAAAAGAACGAGTACAAAGGGAAGTATAATTATTGTTATTGCACAAAAAGCTCACATTTTAAACATGTGTTACACGAGGCTTTAAAAAACGATATTCATATTGAAACCTCTTCGGCTTTCGATATTGATATTGTAGAAAGTTTAAAGAAAGAAGGTAAAATTACAGATGAAACTTTTGTGATTAGCAACGGTTTTAAGCGTGCACAATATGTGACTAACATTGCTAGATTAATTAATGGAGGACATAAAAACTGTGTACCAATCATAGACAATTACGAAGAAATTGATTTGTTGTCTGAAGAAATTAATGGTAAATACAGTATCGGAATTCGTATCGCTTCAGAGGAGGAGCCAAAGTTCGAGTTTTATACCTCTAGATTAGGAATTGGATACAAAAATATTGTCCCTTTTTACAACAGACAAATTAAAGATAACGATCAAGTAGAGCTTAAAATGCTCCACTTTTTTATAAACACTGGAATCCGCGATAATGCGTATTATTGGAACGAACTATTAAAATGTTTAAAGGTGTACACGGCATTAAAAAAGATATGCCCAACCTTAGATAGTTTAAATATTGGTGGTGGTTTTCCTATTAAAAATTCATTGGCTTTCGAGTTTGATTATGAATATATGGTCGATGAAATCTTACACCAGATTAAAATGGTTTGTGAAGAGGAAGAAGTCGACGTGCCAAATATTTTTACAGAATTTGGTAGCTTTACAGTAGGTGAGAGTGGAGGAGCGGTTTACGAAGTTTTGTATCAAAAACAACAAAACGATCGTGAAAAATGGAATATGATAAATTCATCTTTCATTACAACTTTGCCAGATACTTGGGCTATAAACAAACGTTTTGTTATGTTGCCAATTAACCGTTGGCACGAAAGTTACGAGCGTGTGTTATTAGGAGGTTTAACTTGCGACAGCGACGATTATTACAATAGTGAACAGCATATGAATGCGATTTACTTACCAAAATATAACAAAGATAAACCCTTATATATTGGCTTCTTTAATACGGGAGCTTACCAAGAAACTATTGGAGGTTTTGGTGGATTACAACACTGTTTAATCCCGACTCCAAAACATATCTTAATAGATAAGGATGAAGATGGTAACATCACCACAAAATTATTTAGCGAACAACAAAAAAGTGAAGACTTACTTAAAATTTTAGGTTACAATGAGCTATAAAACGTATGCTGGAATTCCTGAAGATTATGCAAAATTAGAAACAGCTAAAATTGTATTAATTCCAGTACCTTATGATGGTACAAGTACATGGCAAAAAGGTGCAGACAAAGGGCCAAAAGCCTTTTTAGATGCCTCTGAAAATATGGAAACGTACGATATTGAGACACAAACTGAAGTGTACCAACAAGGTGTGTACTTGGCAGATGCGGTGACAGAAAACAGCTCGCCAGAAGCTATGGTAGATGCCGTTCATAAAATGACCAAGAAATATATAAAGAAGAACAAGTTTGTAACTCTTTTTGGAGGCGAACATTCTATTTCTATAGGGTCTATTAGAGCGTTTAATGAGTGTTTTAACGATTTAACGGTATTACATATCGATGCGCATGCAGATTTACGTAAATCGTACCACGGCTCGACATGTAATCATGCTTGTGCTGTTTACGAAGCGAGTCAAACAACCAATTTAATTCAAGTTGGAATTCGTTCTATGGATGTTAAAGAAACCACGGTTATGGATCCTGAAAAGACGTATTTCGCTCACGAATTAGCGGCTAACGAGTTTTGGATGGATAGCGCTATAGAGCAAATGACAGGGAATGTTTTTATTACATTCGATTTAGATGCGTTAGATCCATCTATTATGCCAAGCACCGGAACTCCAGAGCCAGGAGGACTATTTTGGTACGAAACCTTAGACTTTTTAAAGAAAGTTTTTGAAGAAAAAAACGTGGTAGGATTTGACATTGTAGAGCTTTGTCCGAACAAAAAAGAAAAATCTTCAGATTTTCTTGCCGCAAAATTGTATTATAAAATGTTGAGTTATAAATTTATGGATGAAAACATAGACGATGACTACGACAACACATTCGAAAGTAAAACACAAAAAAATAACACATCAAAATTCATAGAAGACGATGAGTACTAAAGGAGCAATTTCAAATTTTATAGAAAAATATTATTTACACTTTAATGCCGCTGCTTTAGTAGATGCTGCAAAAGGGTATGAAGATCAATTAAATAAAGGTGCTAAAATGTTAGTGTCTTTAGCAGGTGCGATGAGTACTGCAGAATTAGGAAAGATTTTTGCAGAAATGATTCGTCAAGATAAAGTACAAATTATATCTTGTACAGGTGCAAACCTTGAAGAAGATATCATGAACTTAGTTGCGCATTCGCATTACAAGCGTGTGCCTAACTATCGCGATTTAACACCTCAAGAAGAATGGGATTTATTAGAGAAAGGATTAAACCGTGTTACAGATACATGTATTCCAGAAGAAGAAGCGTTTAGACGTTTACAGGAACATATTTTTAAAATTTGGCAAGAAGCAGAAGCTAAAGGCGAACGCTACCTACCACATGAATATATGTACAAAATGTTATTATCTGGTGTGCTAGAAGAGTATTACGAGATCGATTTAAAAGATTCTTGGATGTATGCTGCTGCCGAAAAGAACTTGCCTATTATCTGTCCAGGTTGGGAAGATAGTACAATGGGTAACATCTTTGCTAGTTACGTGCTTAAAGGCGAATTAAAAGCAAGTACCATGAAATCTGGTATAGAGTACATGACGTTCTTAGCAGATTGGTATACAGCAAATTCAGAAAATGGTATTGGTTTCTTCCAAATAGGAGGTGGTATTGCTGGAGATTTTCCAATTTGTGTTGTACCTATGTTGTACCAAGATATGGAGCGTCCAGAAACACCATTCTGGAGCTATTTCTGTCAGATTTCAGATTCAACAACAAGTTATGGATCGTATTCTGGAGCTGTACCAAACGAAAAAATTACCTGGGGTAAGTTAGATATAGACACTCCTAAATTTATTATTGAAAGTGATGCAACCATTGTTGCTCCATTAGTTTTTGCTTATTTATTAGATATGTAACCCGTTATACAAAAGAATGAAACGCGTAATTGTAGACTACCAAAAATTAAATGAAGACATTTTAGATCTTCTTGTTGAAAAATTTCCTGATGGATATGATGATTCAGATATCATTTCATTTAGAAATGCAAAGAATGAAATTGTTGAAGCTGTAGAGGTTAAAACCGAAGACACGATTTACTTAGTAAAAGTAGGAGTGAGATTGGTTAAAGCCATGGAAAACTACATTGAAGACGATGAAGACGATGATGTTGCAGATGATGAAGCCAATGTAGACTTCGACGAAGTTAAAGACGAAGATGCAGAAGATGACGATAACGATTAAATAAAAAATAAAAATAACTTAAAATGAAAGTTGCTGTTTTTCAATCTTACACAAACGGATTATACACGTTTATGTTTGAAAATGGTGAGGATATGATTTTTGATGAGATTCATCCTCGCGCTTTAAAACAATTCGATTTAAAGCATGATGAAAGCTATATCGATCAAACCTTTAAAATTACATTCGTAGAAGTTTCTGCTAGCGACGACGATGTAATTTACAGAATAGATAGTTTAAAACTCGTGTCGTAAACAGTTTTAAAATACTATTATCATTTCAAGTGAGCTTTCACTTATAAAGCGACACTTAGGCTGTGTTGTCTTAAAATGTAAGCTATAAAACCTAAAAACGGTCTAAACAAATTCATGTTGTTTAGACCGTTTTACTTTGTATTGTCGTTTAATCGCGAATTTCCGACTTCATTTTGCAAACTAACAGACTTGCCTATTTGCTTTTTTAATAGTACTTCATATATAAATACGCCATATACGATAATATATTCAAAAGCAATTACCCATAAATTTTCTGTGTTGTCTGAACTGACATAAGCCAGATAACTAAATATTATAGTTACACTCCATACCAAAGGGAATTTATAGCTTGTAAACATAGATAAAACCAATAATAAACTCACGTACCAAGGATGTACGGTTGTGGCCATAAAATAATATAACGCAATTAGCAGTAGCATATTAACTAAAAGATTTTTCATGTCTTTTAATGCTGCTTTATAGGTGGTAATAGCAATATATAAAATAACTAACATAGCCATAATAGGACCAATAAGCTTTATTTTATTATGTCCCGTAATTGCAAACCCGATGCCTTTAGCAATGTTAAATAAGCTAGCATTAAACTCGAAATTTTTGAACCAAAGCCCGACAGTTTCTGCGTAGTTAGTAATAAATTCTGTGCTTACAAAGGGTAAGAAGAGAGCTATGTTAATAAGTCCTACTATGGCACAAAATAGAAACCCTTGTTTCAGTTTTAAATATTTAAAAATAAAGGGTAGAAAAATTAACGGAATTAATTTAGTGGCTACAGATAGCGAAAATGCAACAGCAGCCCATTGCCATTTTAATTTTTGCAACAGGTATAAACTCAATACAAGAAAGAAGAGCATAACGCCCTCAAAGTGTAAGTTGCCTGTTAGCTCTATAATAATAAATGGATTTAAAAAATACCAAAAGATCCGATTGCTTGGTAAATTGAGATGTTTTAAAAGTTTACTTCCAAAGTGTAGAATTCCAATATCTGCCAATATAATAAGTAAGCGCATAACAATTATTGAACCTAATATAGAGGAGTTTGCAAATACGGCAGCCATAAAATAACAAAACTGACTAACAGGCGGATAGTTGGTAAAATGGGAAGCGCTTAACGGTCCCATTCCGTTATACAAGATTTCTGCTTGCGGTATAGGAAGCTCTCCTTTGGCAAAGAAAAAGTCTGGAGTGTACAAATACGGATTATAACCCTGAAAAATCATACGCCCATCCCAAATAAAACGGTAGAAATCTTGAGATAAGTTTGGTGTTGCAACTAAAAAAATAAGTCTAGATATACATGCTACACCAATTAATTGTCTAGAATTTAACTGTCCAATCTTCACGAGTTTGTAACTTAACGCTCCTAACGACAAATACAGTATTATAAGTTTAACATACTCTGTTCTGATTAAATGATAAGCAAAAATATAGTTTATTGAAAAAATGAAAATTACAAGAAAAACGGTAATTGTTAACTTTATTTTAACACTTAATATTGTGTTCATAATATAAATGTGTAGGTTTTAATTTGCTGTTTATCAGTTAAATGTATAATTTATAACGTTTGAAATAACACGATGTTTTTGTCCGTTATACATGATAACTATCATAAATTAACTTATAATCATAGTGTAATTTTGTAAAGAACATTATAAATAATCATAATAAATAATTTTAAAATGAATATTTCACATATAGAGCATATCGGGATTGCTGTTGAGAATTTAGAAGAGTCTATTAAATACTACGAAGGTGTATTAGGATTAAAATGTTATTCTATTGAAGAGGTGGCCGACCAAAAAGTTAAAACGGCATTCTTTTTAGTAGGACAAACTAAAATAGAATTACTAGAAAGCACGTCTCCAGACGGACCAATAGGAAAATTTGTTGCTAAAAAAGGCCAAGGTATGCATCATATTGCATTTGCTGTAAACGATTCTACAGAAGCTTTAAAACTAGCGGAAGAGCGCGGCGTAACACTTATAGATAAAACGTCAAGAAAAGGTGCAGAGGGACTTAATATTGGCTTCCTTCACCCTAAATCAACCCAAGGCGTTCTTACAGAACTTTGTTCAAAAGAAAAATAGTTTAATAAAAAGACAAACAAAACACGTACTAATGGCAAATCAAGAAAAAATTAATGAGCTCATTGAAAAAAGAGCAAAAGCAAAATTAGGTGGTGGTGAAAAGCGTATCGAATCGCAACACGCAAAAGGAAAATTAACTGCGCGTGAGCGAATAGATATTCTTTTAGATGATGATAGTTTTGAAGAATTCGACATGTTTGTTACGCACAGAACAAAATCTTTCGGATTAGACAAACAAATATATTTATCTGATGGTGTGATTACCGGACACGGAACTATAGACGGAAGAATAGTATATGTATTTTCTCAAGATTTTACAGTTTTTGGAGGATCGCTTTCTGAAACATATGCTTTAAAAATCTGTAAAATTATGGATATGGCCATGAAAATTGGTGTGCCTGTAATTGGATTGAATGATAGTGGTGGAGCACGTATCCAAGAAGGAGTAAGATCTCTTGCTGGATATGCAGAGATTTTTCAAAGAAATATAATGGCGTCTGGAGTTATTCCTCAGATTTCTTCAATATTAGGACCTTGTGCAGGTGGTGCTGTATATTCTCCAGCCTTAACAGATTTTACAATCATGACAGATCAAACTAGTTATATGTTTGTAACTGGACCTAAAGTGGTGCAATCTGTAACCGGAGAACAAGTGACTACCGAACAACTTGGTGGCGCGAAAATACATTCTACAAAATCTGGAGTATCTCATTTCTTAGCAGATAGCGATGAAGAAAATTTACTATTAATTAGAAAACTATTAAGCTACTTGCCTTCTAATAATTTAGAAGAAGCGCCAGTAGTAAATTGTACAGATCCTATAGACCGATTAGACGATGCTTTAAATAATATCATTCCAGAAAATGCGAATCAACCTTACGATATCGTAGATGTCATTTCTATTCTTACAGATAATGGTGAGTTTACAGAAGTACATAGAGATTACGCTCGAAACATAGTTGTTGGTTTTGCACGATTTAATGGACGTTCTGTAGGTATTGTAGCGAATCAGCCTAAATATTATGCAGGTGTGTTAGATTGTGAAGCGTCTAGAAAAGCAGCACGATTCGTAAGATTCTGTGATGCTTTTAATATTCCTATCGTCACTTTAGTAGATGTGCCAGGATTCTTACCAGGAACAGGACAAGAATATGCAGGGATTATTTTACATGGAGCTAAATTACTATTTGCTTATGGCGAAGCTACAGTGCCAAAAGTGACAATTACATTGCGTAAATCTTATGGTGGTGCGCACGATGTTATGAGTTGTAAACAATTGCGAGGCGATTTAAATTATGCATGGCCAACCGCAGAAATTGCAGTAATGGGTGCTAAAGGAGCAGTAGAGGTTTTAGAAGGGTCTAATATTAGAAAAATAGAAGATGCTGGTGAGAAACAAACCTATATCAATGAAAAAGAACATGAGTACAATACCAAGTTCGCTAATCCTTATGTTGCTGCGAAATACGGATTTATTGATGATGTGATTGAGCCTAGAAATACGCGATTTAGAATTGTAAGAGCGCTAGAATTATTAGCAAATAAGAAAGAGGTAAATCCGCCTAAGAAACATTCAAACATTCCGCTATAATGAGACATTTATTAACATTGATACAAGTCAAAGATGCACTTCCTGTAGATCCTATAGAGGAAGGATATATCGTATTAGTAACAGGTTTATTAATTGTGTTTGCAGGTTTAATTATTTTAACCTTATTCTTTAAATATGCCTTGCCTTTAATGCTTTACATATATAAAATTATATCTAAAGGACCAGATCGTAAAGTTTCAGATATTTCACCGAAACAGAACGAAGATTTTACTGGAGAGATAGCTGCGGCTATTTCTACCGCTATTCATTTGCATTTAAACGAACAACACGATCATGAAAATGCAATACTAACTATTAAACAAGCTCGTAAAATGTACTCGCCTTGGAGTTCTAAAATTTACGGCGTGTACAATAAGCGGTAGTTAAGGGGTAATTTTTGAATATTTAAAGACATTAAAACATGAAAAATTTCACATTCAATATAAACGAAAACAGTTACAGTGTTAGAATTGTTTCGCAAGAGAATAACATAATAGATTTAGAAGTAAACGGGACGAAATATTCTGTTAAAATGAAAGAAGAGTTGAAAACGGTAAAAACACCAACTCTTGTCCGTACAGCATCTAAAGCAGCTCCGGAACCAGTAAAGATTAAAAATCCGAGTTCGGGTTCTGGTAGTGTAAAAATAACAGCACCTATTCCAGGTATCATTTTAAGTTTAAATGTAAAAGTAGGATATACGGTAAAACCTGGCGATTTATTACTGGTATTAGAAGCCATGAAAATGGAAAATAATATTACGTCAGATAAATCAGGAGTGGTATCTGCAATTAATGTTTCCGTTGGGCAGCAAGTTTTACAGAGCGAAGTAATGATAGAATTAGAATAGGCATTAACAGACAAGTATATTTTTAAGAAAAATGTATTTCGACGTTCAAAAACACTAAAAAAATGAAGAAAGTAATATTAATATTTGGAGTGCTGTCGTTGCTAGTTTTTATAAGACCTGCTTTAGGATTAAGTTTTAGCTCTGCAACAAACACTACAGCAACAACTTCAGTATCTACTCAAGAGCACGATTCAGAACGTAGTTTTGTGTCTGAAGCCATTGGAGGTATTAAACAATTTTATCAATACACTGGTTTTGCAAATGCTGCCGGAGGAAATATCATCATGATTATTATTGGAATTGTGTTTATTTATCTCGGCATAAAATTCGATTACGAACCCTTGCTTTTAATTCCAAT
>NZ_LMAK01000066.1 GCF_001439665.1 Formosa algae | reverse complement strand
TTTCTAAAAACGTTGCCGTTTTTAGCGGCTGCAAACTTACAACCTTTATTGTTAATAACAAGCCTTTTTTTATCTTTTTTTAAAACTAATCTAAATCCGATAAATATAACGCTGTTAATGAACTTCTTGCCTTGCTAAACTACCGTAGTTGCGTCGCTAAGCGGGTGCAAATATACCACCTTTTATTCTTAGCAAACTAATTTATTCTAAGCTTTTTTTGAAATAATTTGTAAATACATTGTTACTAACCTGTTACGTATGTTTTTTCTTTTGGGAGTATTGCGATGGTTTATATTAAGACGACATATACATACGTTTAGTGCACAAAAACACATGATCTAAATTACAGTTTATACTTTTTAAATTAATCTTTATCCTATGTAAGGTTTTATACACTCCCCCCTACTCTTACATATTATAATATAGAATAAGATTAATAAAAGAATGCTATGGCTATATAAGTTAGTTATAGTATTTTTAAAACAAAAAGACGTCTTATGCAATACTAAGTCGTAAAACCATAAAAACACTTAAAGTTTTGAGTATCGAAAAAGACATCATTATAATTGGAGCTGGTCCTATAGGAATTGCTTGTGCTAAAGCATGCAAAGAGAGTAACCTCAACTATCTGGTTCTTGAAAAAGGATCGTTAACCAATTCCATTTACAATTATCCATTAAACATGACATTCTTTTCTACTTCAGAGAAATTAGAAATTGATGATATACCTTTTATAAGTAGCAATCCAAAACCTAATAGAAATGAAGCTTTAGAATATTACCGACGTGTAGCTAGCTCTAACGACATAGCTATTAATTTATATGAAGCTGTAGACACCATTACAAAAGCAGATCACAAATTTACAATTCATAGCAACAAGAATCAGTACACCGCTAAGAAAGTAATTATCTCTACTGGATTTTACGATATCCCCATCACTTTAAACGTTCCTGGAGAAAACCTTCCTAAAGTTACACACTATTATAAGGAAGCACATCCCTACAGTATGCAAAACGTTGTTGTGGTTGGTGCCAGTAACTCGTCTGTAGATGCTGCTTTAGAAATCTATCGCAAAGGCGGACACGTAACTATGATAATAAGAGGCGATGCTATTGGAGAACGTGTTAAGTATTGGGTAAAACCTGATATTGTAAATAGAATTGCTGAAGGCGCTATAACGGCACATTTTAATTCTGAAATAGAAGAAATACAAGATGATGTTGTGATTGTTAATACACCTGAAGGACAAATTACTTTAAAAAATGATTATGTTGTTGCACTTACAGGTTATATACCAAACATAAAATTATTGGAAGATGCAGGAATCACATTTTCTGATGACGGTAAATATATTCCGAATTATGATGAAGACACTATGGAAACAAATATTGAAGGCCTTTATCTTGCTGGGGTAATATGTGGTGGTATGGAAACACATAAATGGTTTATAGAAAACTCCAGAATTCATGCCAAGAAAATTATCAAACACGTTACAAGTATCCTATAAAACCTAAACACATTATATATAAACATAAAAAGAGTAGACCTCATCGTCTACTCTTTTTTTATTTAACATCCAGATTATACTTTTAAGACTTATTCTCTATTATGGTACATAAAATGTACAACCAATATAAGAGAAGACATTATTAAACCTAACACAGAAACACCTGTCCATTTATAATGTTCCCAAGCAAATGCACCTAAAGACGTACCAAAAGCACCTCCAATAAAGAAGGACACCATATAAACAGTATTTACCCGATTACGTGCTTCAGGATTTTTTGAGAAAATGATATTCTGATTTGTAATGTGAAGTGCTTGCATCCCTAAGTCGACTAAAATTACACCTACTATAATTCCGAATAGTGAATATTCTGAAAACAAAAAGACTACCCAAGAAACAATCAATAATAAAGTAGACCATATAATAATTTTATTCTTTGGCATTTTATCATTTAATTTCCCAACTATAGTCGCTCCTAATGCACCTCCCATACCTAGAAGACCAAATAGTCCAGTTACCGTACTTCCATACCCAAAACTATCTTCCATTAAAAACACCAAAGTGGTCCAAAAGGCACTTAAACACCCAAAAGACAACGCACCACGCAATGCCGCTAAGCGCAGTGTCGGTTCAGTTTTAAAATAATGAAATACAGATTTTAGTAAACTTACATAAGTCCCTGAAAAATCCGGATTTAGTTTTGGTAATTTAAATCTTAACACTACAAAAAGTAAGCCCATGATTATAGTCGCCATATAATACATGGTACGCCATCCGTATTGTTCTCCAATAAAACCACTAATTACTCGGCTACCAAGAATTCCTATTAATAATCCGCTCATTACAATACCAATGGCTCGTCCTCGACCTTTTGCATCACTCAATTGTGCTGCCATCGGGACGAAAAGCTGTGGTAACGCCGATGTAAATCCTATAAAGAAACTACTCGCTATAAGTAATAGTATAGAATTTGAGGTGGCAGCTGCGAGCAAAGACATAATCATTAATACAAAATCGATTTGTAATATTTTATGATTAGACACTTTATCGCCTAAAGGGATAATAAACAATAAGCCAAAAGCATATCCTAATTGTGTGCTTAAAGCCACATAACTAACTTCAGATTCTGATACTCCAAAATCTACAGCTATTTGACTTAATAAAGGCTGATTGTAATATAAGTTAGCCACTACCAAACCGGCAGATAGGCTCATTAAATATAAAACGGTATTGGTAAGTTTATTCATATTAAATAAAAATCTAATGCCAAATTAAGCAATATCTATTAATACTTTTTTATAAAGTTTTAAACTGAAGACTATATTACTGAAAGACTACACCTTAAATTTCTATACATGGTTTATAGTCTATATTGAAAGCACAAGAATTAGCTATAAAGCATAAGTCTGCGGCTTTTTGATGAAGTGATTCTGCGACTTGTAATTGATAGCTATTTTTAATTTTAACTTTCGGATGAAGTACAACTTTAGAAAATGCACCACTGCCGTCGGGATTTAAACTTAAAACACCTTCTACAGTATCTGAATAATCTAGCACTGTAACTCCTGCTTGCTCGCATACATATATATACGACATAAAATGACACGAAGATAATGCTGCCATTAATAATTCTTCAGGGTTAAATTTTGTACCGTCTCCTTTAAAAGGCTTAGCTGCCGAAACATCTAGAGTTTTTCCGTCTTCTAAAAACACTTGATGCGTTTTTAAAGATCCACCAGATTGCTTTTCAATTTTAGCAGAGTCTAAATCCCATTGGTTTTGTATTTTAAATTGAAAGCTTATAGGCATAGTGATGTGGTTCTATAACAGTGACATGATGATTCTTAAAGCCATGCACTTAACCGTGTATGCTTTCTTTTTCCCCGTAACTTTTAATTAATTCGCCTTCAAAAGCAACGAGTTCCTGCCAGCGTTTATCAACATCAATTCCTGTTCCGTATTGTCTAGCAAAAGTGATAAATGTGGTGTAATGTCCTGCTTCACTAATCATTAAGTCGTGGTAAAATTTAGATAACTCTTCGTCTTTAATACGTTGAGACAGCAATTTAAAGCGTTCGCAGCTTCGGGCTTCTATCATGGCTGAAAACAATAAGCGGTCCACAAAACTTTGTTGCCTGTTCCCGCCTTTGTTCATAAACTTATAGAGTTGGTTTACATAATGATCTTTACGCTCGCGCCCTAACGTATAGCCTCGTTTTTTAATAATTTCATGTACCATTTGAAAGTGCTCCAGTTCTTCTTTAGCTAATGCTAATAGTTCGGTAACAAGTTCTTCATGCTCACTATTAAGGGTAATAATTGTAATGGCATTTGTAGCCGCTTTTTGCTCACACCAAGCATGATCTGTAAGTATTTCTTCAATATTACTTTCTACAATGGTCACCCAGCGCGGATCGGTTTCTAATTTTAGGTGAAGCATGCTCATGGTTTACTTTTTTTTGTAAAGGTAATTATAAATAGATGTAATTGTAATTACAACAGTCTTTGTTGTACCAGGTTATTTAATGTTTAAATACAAATCTTCAATTTCGTCCATAGAGTGCTTTTTTAATTCTGAATCAATTTTTAAATATTCTCCATCAAAAAATTGTCCAATAATCTTTTTAGGAATTTCAGGGTTTTCAGATTCTGTGTAATACTGTTTTATTTTTCTAATGGGATTATTTATATCGTCCGTTTTAATATGATTTCCTAGCCCGATAACAAATTGAAAACTGTCATCAGTATTTGGTGCTGTTCCAATTGACAAGTATTTTGAATCAGTTACATTAAACACCTCAAGATTTGACATATTGAAATTACCCGATTCATATTCGCTCCAAAAGTCCTTTTTCCAATCAATTTTTTCAAAATCGTTAAAATGTTTTTGTAAAAAAGTTGTTCCTAAAATTTTATAATAGTCAGTTTCAAGTTCTGGTGTATGCAATCGAGTAATAAATTCATTTGTCATATTTTTTTCGTGTGGATTTTCATTAGTTTTCTCTTTACAAGAAATCAAAATTAGAACTAAAAGGATGATTGTAACGATATTTTTCATAATGTCAAGTCCTGAAATATGGCTATAGGTTAAAATTGCTTTTAGGCAGATAATTGATATACCATATTTGGTGTTTTATAATCTAAAGATAAATGTAATCTGATTTCGTTGTATAGATTAATTGCATTTTTAGCGGCTCTTTTAGCATGTACAAACACCATAACACTTATCAAGGACTTTATGAACGCATAGTCGCCAAAGGAAAGAGTAAAAAACTCGCATTAATTGCAGTCTGTAATACCCTATTAAAACAAGTATTTGCCATAGCAAAATCAGGGTTTAATATATGATGATTCTCATAGAAGTACTTTAGTAAAAAATTAATGTAGTTTTACTTGTTTTTTACCACAGTAGTTTGTTGTACAACGTTTTTTAATATTCTTTTTCTTTTTTTATTTCTCCGTTTGCATAATAAGTTGTCCAGATTCCATTTTTCTTTCCATTGACTCTTTTTCCTTCTTTATATAGATAACAATTGCCCAATTTTCCAGAACATTTGTAAAGTCGGTTATATCTTTTAAATTTAGTTTCCGCTGGAGAGTCAAAAAACTCATTGAGATTTTTAGCATCCGAATCGATTTCAGTAGTTACAGATTCTATGGTTTTGTTTCCATTTCTGTCAAATCCATTCCAAGACAATGTATTTCCGTATTTACCCAAGTAACTTTCACTTGCTATTTGACCGTTTTTATAGTAATGAATCATTCTCCCAGTACCAGTTGAGTATTCCTCTGAATTATATATGTAAGTAGTCCAGCAGATTATCCAGTTAATATTACCGTTTTTATAATAAGTAGTATCAGTTTTACAACTGATTTCCTCTAGATCATTTACAAGTTCCAAAAATCGTTCAGAATGTTGAGAATGACATAAATTCCAAATAAGGACTAAGAATATGATTGAAAAATTGCGTTTCATTCAAATGTTGTACAACGAGTTTGTATATGGTTTGTTGCGTGGTTAAGCACCTAATTTAGCAAATAAAAACCGAATAGAAAGTCCGCTAAGACTTTCATAAGCAGGCTAGAACCTAGCAATAAAATATGTGCATTGTTGGCGGTTCGTTTTTATTCTTATTTGGACTTCAGATACTCTGTCCGAAAGTCAGTAAATTATTGTCTGGGTCAAGAATCGAAAATTCCTTTTGTCCCCAAGGTTTGATTTCCAATTTTCCATTTGGGTGAATTTCAGTTCGTCTTTCCAATAATGATTTATAAAATTCGTCAATATCATCAGTCCTAATATAAACTTGACCATAGTTTTCTTTTGGGTCGATTTCTTTAAATTCAAAGAAATGGATTTGGATTTGGTCTTTTTCCATCATCAAATAACCGTCAAAATCGGCATTCCCAAATTCATTAAAACCTAATCGGTTTGAGTAAAATTCCCGAGTGACTTTTTTGTCACGCATCGGTAATTTCGGATTGATGTCGGTCAGCATATGTTTATTTTAAGTTTTAAATCCAACGTTTTAATTGTCTAAATCAGTTCAATATTCGCCATTTTTCTTATTCCAGACGGATTTTATCAAATCACCGCCAACGGTCTCGTATAACCAGTTACGGGTTAAATTAGCATTTATTTTCGGTTAAGCACTGACTATACATTGTTGCCATTTCGTTGTTTTTTCCACTTTATATTTCAGTCCGTTTTCTTTTTCAGATTTTGATTTTATAATTCCAAGTAATTATTGGTATAAAACATATCTTGGTGGTTTTAGTCCATTCAGTCGCATATAAACGAGCATTTGTCCTCTGTGGTGGGTTATGTGGTCGGCAAGCAATAATAAAATCTGTCTTTTTGTTCTGTCCGCCCCAAAATAATCCAATCTTTCTTCAAGTTTATTCGGGTCAAAATTTGAGATGAATTCTATTGTTTTGTCAAAAGTCTCGCTGATTTTTTCAATCATTTCTTTTTTCGATTTATCGTCCACTTTAAGTTCTGTGTCTGTATTCCAATCTCTTGCTTCACGTCCGCCCATTAATGATTGACTATGCCAGTCCATTGCCCAACCAATATGCATTAAATTTTCCGAAAAACTCATTGATTCAAGCGTAGCTTTGAATTCATATTTATCTTCGGGCATAGTTTCCGCTACAAGAATTAAGTATTCTTTCGATTTTTCTAATCGTTCCAAATATTCTTTGATGAAGTCATTTTCTTGAGCAAAAATCGGCTGTGTTAATGAAGATAAAAGCATTACCGAAGTCAGAATTAATAGATGTTTTATGTTTTTCATTTAGTTCAATTTATTATTTCCGTTGAGTTTGGTCACAATGAATGGCAACGTTTAGTATATGAGCTGTGGCGTGTCTCGGAACAGACCTTTACTGATAAAAACTGGCTTTAGGAAATCCGCAGGATTTTCCAAGTGAGGACTGACCTAGCCATAGGTTATATACTGCTTAAGTTAGCATTTTAATAAAAAGTACTAAATTAAGATCTATAAAAAGAAAGCACAAAAGAGAGGAGTAAGGTTAATATACACGTAGAGACTACAGATCTCGTCAACATTGAAAATCCCCTCTCTTTTTCTACACAGATTTCGAACAGTTCTATGAGGCTATAAGACCTCGATTTTAAGTCGTTGAAACTCGCGTAGTGGTACTTTCAAAACATATTTTATTATGAATAAAGATATTAAATATTTTGAACTGCGAAGCACATCATGAATACCTATTAAAAAATAATAAAATATGAATAAATTGACATAAGCCATTTGGTTTTCGATGTCACAGATTCCGATGGTAATTATTACCAATTTAAAAACACGATTTCAGGTTTTAGAAAGTTTGTAAAACTTCTAGGAAGTGATAGTCATTGTGTGATGGAAGCCACAGGTTATTATCATTATCAATTGGCCTATTATTTATTAGAATCAGGGATAAAAGTCTCCGTAGAAAATCCCTTATCAGTGAAGCGATTTATACAGATGAAGTTGTCTAAGATCAAGACAGATAAGAGCGATTCTAAACTTATTTGTGAATACGCCAAACAAGTAGAATTAAAGCTATGGAAGGGTAATTCTAAACATCAAACAGAATGTCTACAAATGACCAGACTCCTTGCTGTGTATACAAAACAGACGACTATGTTGAAAAATAAATTACATGGAGAAGCTGTTTTAGGTAATCCAAGTAAAGCGGTTGTAAGTTCTCTAAAACGAAGTTTAAAGCAAGTTCAGAAAGAGGTTAAAACCTTAGAAGACAAACTTATTGTATTAGTAAAAGAAGTGCATCAAGATGTCTTAACACGTTTAAAAAGTATACCAGGAATTGGAGCTAAAACCTCTTTGATGTTGGTGGTGTTAACAGACGGGTTTGAACGTTTTACAAGCGGTAGTGAATTATGTAGTTATGCCGGATTAACACCTGTGATTAGGAAGAGTGGAAGCAGTGTAACTGGTCGTCCACGGATTAGTAAAATAGGGAACCAAAAGCTACGGAGCTTGTTATTTATGTGCAGTTTTAATGCATGTAAATATAACAAAGCATGTAGAGAAATTTATGAGCGAATAGTGGCTAAGGGAAAGAGTAAAAAACTCGCATTAATTGCAGTCTGTAATAAGCTATTAAAACAAGCATTTGCCATAGCAAAATCTGGGTTAGTTTATGATGATTCACATAGAAGTACTTTAGTAAAAAATTAATGTAGTTTTACTTGTTTTTTACCACAGTACTTTGTTGTAACCAGTTTTTATTGGTTTCTTCTTGTCATTTCATCTTGTGTGATATAACCATCTTTGTTTTTGTCTCTATTCTGAAAATTTTCTTTTAGATTTCCTTTAGCTTCAGATTTTGATATTTTTCCATCATTGTTTGTGTCCATTCTTTTGAGTATATTCGTGAAACTTGGAGGCGTGTTTTCATTTGTTTTTTCTTCCCTTTGTCGTGGTTGGTTTTGCCTTTGCTGTGTTTGGTTTCTTCCTCCTCCAATTTTAAAATCGTTACTTGGTGTTCCCATAAAACATCTGCTAGCAGAAGGAAACTCATCTGACACTACATAATAATATGTTCCGTTTGGAAATTCTGGTGTTACTCCAGTTCTTCCGTTACATTCATCTAAATCACCATAGTTATTTTGGTATTCGTAATCACGCACATATTTTCCAGAATATGTTCCGTTTGGTGCAGAAATACCATCTCCAGGTCGTTCTCCTTTTTTTAATGTGTAACTAGATTTTAATTGAACAACTTTACTCTTTGCATCCATTGGGTCTTCATAACCCATTTTATAATACATAGGAAATCCGTCTGCTGCCCAACCCACTAAAGTCATTTTGTTTTTATCAAAATCAGCAACCAATCCTGTTGGTGTTCCATGATAGTGATACTCGCCATTTGGTTGAACGTGAGCGTTGTTATAGTCTTCACCTAAGTTCACTTCTTCACTTAAAGGTTCAAGTGTCCATTCATGATTAGGTTCATTTGTTTCTATGTTTCTAAAATATTCGTTGGCAGAAGGCTCAAATTTCACTCCATTAATAGCAACACCAAATACATAACTTGGTCTTCCTTTATCAATTCCTAAATCATAAACATAGGTGATTTTGTTCGCTAATGTTGGTGTTAAATCAATAGTATATTCTTTGTTTTGTTCTGTAATTGTGTTTGGATTTCCTTTTGTGGGAAATTGACCAACAGTATGATTTGGAATAGCATTGGATTTTATAATTCGAACATCATTTTTTTTATCTTCTGTTATAGAAACTTTGTTTTGAAGTAATAGTTTTTCCTTGGAAGAGTTCTTTATTTCTGGCAAGTGTTCATTATTGTGCGAATGAGATATGCCGTTATGACTATGAACCTCATTTTCTAGCGGTAATACCATCAAATCTTTAGCGTATAAAACTCTGCCCACATAGTTTTTGCGAATTTCGGTAGATGTAGCTTCTTTATCAACATTTGTAAAGTTGAAATGTGTTAATACCAAGTTTTCAACATTAGCCTCTTTAGCCATTTGCGAACTTTCTACTAAATTTACGTGTGCTTTTTCTTTAGTTTTAGTATTGCTTCTATCGTTGTTACTTCTTGTAGCATTTCTTTTTTTTCCTAATTCAATAGCTCCACCAGAATCCATAATTAAATAATCGGCATTGTTAGCCAAAATAGGTAAGGATTTGGAGTATGTTAAATCTCCAGAAATTACAATAGATTCACCACCTACATCAAAACGATAGGCTAAGGTTTCAATCGTGTGGTTTACAGCAGTGTATGTGATTTTTATATCTCCAATATAAAGTGGAGAGTTTCCTGTCAAGTTTTTAGCTGCATAGTTGGACTTTACACTTTTTAAACTTCTTCCAGATTTTGATAATCTATACTCAATATCTTCTTTATAAATATCAATAATATTATCAATTATTGACGTTGTTTGTTTTGGGCCAGCAATAGTTGTTTTATTTCTGCCAAGTAGCGACTGAATAAAAATAGGGGCAAACTCCTCATTATGGTCTAAATGATGATGTGTAAAAAGAAAACCATCAATGTCTTTAATTTTGGTGTTAATTTTATGGAGGTTGGCTTGAGTACCATTTCCCATATCTACTAAAATTTTAGTGTTCTTGTAGGATATCAATACAGAAGGACCCGAACGTTCTGTATTAAATTTAGGTGAGCCAGAGCCAATTATTGTTGCCGTTAAATGGTTATTATTTTCTTGTGCAAAAAGTTTAGAGCCTAAGCAAACCATCATTAATATTAAGTATTTTATCATTTTAAATATTTTGTTTGTTAGACACTTTTTTTTCTAAATGGTTTAATTTAAAAAGGAAGTAAATTCAGACAGGTTTAGTTAAATTGGTTACAACGGTTTTGTATAAGGTTAGTTGCGTGGTTAAGCAACTAAGTTAGTAATAGGGAACGAACCAGAGGAAAATCCGAAGGAATTTTCAAGTAGGCTAGAACCAAGCAATTAATTTTATACGGTGTTGCCCATAGTTATTTTTCTTTTAATATCTGCAAAAGGTCCTCTGCTGTATGGAAATCAAAATCAATCACATTTTTATCTGTATCAAAGATAATTTTTGTTGGATAATAAGTAATTCGGTATTCTGGAATTATGTTTGAATCTGAACCTGCATATAAATTAATCCATTCTATTTGGTCTTGCGAACTGCTCTTTTTCCAAACAGCGTTTTGTCGGTCTACGTTTATTCCGATTATTTCTATTCCCTTTTCTTTTAATTGACTATAGAAAGGTTTTGCTTCATTATTGAATTTTCTGCACGGAACACATCCAGACCACCAAAAATCGAGTACTGTTATTTTATTATTTGAGATAATATTGGATAGAGTAATTTCATTTCCATTAAAATCAATTAATTTAAAGTCTTTGAAAGAAGTGCGTGTAATATTACTCGCAAAATTTGAAATATAACTTTCGATAATTTTGTAATCAGGAGTTTTATTTAATGTAGTATCTGTTTCAATGAATAAATCATTAATCTCTTTTTTTTCTGATGGACTTAAATAGTCAAAACTGAAAACATCGCTTTCAAGAATTCTCCTTAAATAATGTAATTTTATTGAAGCATATTCTTTTTTATTTAGTTCATTTTTAATTAATTCTAAAGTTTTAAATTTCACATTTGGATAAATATGTTTATTCATACTGTCATTTTTGATGCTATCTCCAAAAACCCAAACACCTCCATTAACTTCCCAATATTTTTTATCAATTTTTCTTGCGTAAAGATTAATATCGCTTTTTAGAATTGTATCTGAAATAAATGTCAGTTCATCAAATTGTTCTCCAAGTTCGAAATCAAATACTATTGTGTCTTTTGTCAAAAATAGGGTAGTTGGCAACCTTTTATTGAGTTCCTTGTTGACAACTGAAATACCAGCCTTTTCAACAGCATTTAATTTGCCTTTAAAAAGGTATTCACCATTTTTTATTTCTGAAATTAATGTGTCGTTTGGATATTTACTTGGAATAGTCAATTTTAGTAGTTTTCCTTCTCCATTTTTGACATTTCCAGTTAGGACAAATTCAAATTCTTTATCATTAAAATTTTCTTTATTTTTTTGATTCATGCAAGAATTAAGAATAATTGCAGAAAGCATTATTAAAGTTGTGATTGTTCTTTTCATAATTATTGGCAACGGTTTTGTGTATCTTAAGTTAGC
>NZ_LMAK01000065.1 GCF_001439665.1 Formosa algae | reverse complement strand
CCCCCATTTGGTTACATCGCCACCGTAAATTAAATCGGCAGACCCATAAGAACTTTCACCGCCAGCACTTAATACTGTTGAAGCACTGTCTAGAGTTGCTAACATATCGAAATAAATATCGCTTTGTGAATCATATGAAGGAAAACGAATACCTTCTAAATATCCTAAACCTGCTTCACTGTATGGAATATCTCCGTAAAGATCTGTGATTCTACTAAACACAAGTACTTTCTGTACTCTTGCAATGGCTAAATCTATTTCGGCGGTTTCAGATTCGCTAGACTCTAACGATGTTTCTAAGTCGATTAAATTCTTGACTGTAGTTGGAAATTGCTCTTCAAAAAACCAATTTGTACTTCCTTCTTGGTATAAAAATGACACATACGATGTGGCATTAAGATGTTGAATATCTTGCATTAAGTGAATGACATCGTAAAATAATGTAGCCACATAGCTGCTCCCTCCTGTATATAATTGAATATAAGTTAATTTTGTTGATGCTTCTAAATCTGATGCTGTAGTTGGATTAACGTTAAGCTCTTCAAAACCCTCATCACACGATCCAAATATTGCAACTACTGCTAATAAAATAAGTATTTTTTTCATTTTGTGTTTTTTTAAAATTTAACATTTACAGAGAATCCTAAACTTTGTGTAGAAGGCACTCCAAATCGTTCTATCCCTTGAGAATTAAGGTTATTTAAGGCAGCTTCCGGGTCTACATTATCAATAGCTTTAGAAATATAGAACAGATTTCTTGCTATAAACGACAGTCTTAAGTCATCTATAAAAATACTTGACAAAGCCTCTCTCGGAACACTATAAGAAAAACTTAATTCTCTAAATTTTATAAAATCTGTACTGTATACAAACTCTTCTGCGATACCAGCACTTTCTGCGCCAATGTATCCGTAGAAGAATCTTAGGTTTTCTGGATCTACTGTGGTCGAGAACGACTCGCCTGTTTCACTATCTGTTCCAGAAACAACCAACCCAGACTCACGACCTTCTAAGGTTTTCTTATGCAATCCTCTCATCATTAACTCTCTATTTGTCCCAGAATGAACGCTTCCTCCAAATTTAGCATCAATTAAAAAGCCTAAAGAGAAATTCTTGTATTTAAACGAGTTATAAAATCCTAATGTATAAGGCGCTACACCTTGACCTAAAATTTTGTTTTCGCCTTGTACTGGCTTTGGTATACTCCCGCTATTATCGTAAACAATGTTTCCTGCATCATCTCTTTCGTAAGACGAACCATAAATAACACCATAATTTTCACCAACAATATGTGCAATAATTGCAGTTCCAGAACGCGATTCACTACCATCTACATTGATAGATGTATCCTCGTCGTCTGTATGCACAATTTCACTATCGTTATATCCGATATTAAATGAAGTATTCCATGAAAAATCGTCTGTTTGAATAGGTGTTCCCCTAATTAAAAATTCAATTCCTTTATTAGATAACTCTCCTATATTTAATATCGCTGATGAATATCCTGAAGCTTGAGACGCCGATGCCGTTACAATATCGTTAGTTGTATTATTACTATAATATGCAAAATCTATCCCCAAACGATTTTGGAAAAAATTAGACTCTAAACCAAATTCATATTCTGTTTTCTTGAAAGGTGTTAAGTCTGGGTTTGGTATAGAACTACTATTTATTTGTCCGTAAGATTGCCCTTGAAAAGATCCTGTTATGGCATAATCTAAATTTAAAGAATACGCATCACTAGCACCACCAGCAACCTGTGCATAACTCGCTCTTACCTTAGTATAATTAAATACTTCTGGTAAGTTTAATAAATCTGTAAGTAACAAACTACTACTTAAAGACCAGTAAAAATCGTTATTTGGAGACTCTTTTCCTGGATAAGATAACGTTGAGAACCAATCGTTTCTTCCCGTAAATGTTAAGTATAAATACTTTTCGTAATCAACTTCAATAGAACCGTATAAAGAATTAGTTTTTGTTTCGTAATAACTATTCGTTGGTTCTGGTAAGGTTGTATTATTTAAATCTTCTAGACCAACAACAATAAAATTATATCCAGTAGCAGATAATTGTTCAAAAGTATTTGTTCTGCTGTTGGCTCCAAAAATAGAATTCGTAGATATTTTACTTGTAATGGACTTTTCTACCCCAAGCATCACATCTGAATTTACTGATGTGTAAGTCGACTTACTCTGCGTCATCTGGCCGGCTGGTTGATAAGCTGTTCCGTAAGGCGTTACATTTGTTCTAGATAAATCATAAGTATCTATACCCGCTCTTCCTAATACGTACAACCAATCTGTAACATCGTAACGCAACACGGTAGAAGCTGTAAATCTGTTTTTCTCGTCGTCATTATTAAAATCGTTTACTGCCCAATATGGATTTGTAATAAACTGGCTAGGTTGAAACAACAATTCTGTACCTTCATCATTAGATCCTGGTTTTAAATCTGTTATATCCAAACTACTTGGCAACACATAAGCCACGGTATTCGCGTTTCCTGGAGTGTCTCCAATATTAATTCGGTTATGGGTTTTTTCTACAATATACTTGGCGTTTATAGTAGATGTTAACTTTGGATTAATAGTCGCAGATGCATTTAAACTTAACGACTTTCTGTTTAAAGTTGTCCCAGGAAAAATATCTTTATTATCTAAATCTGAAAAAGAAAAACGATAATTATAATCTTCTCCACCTTTAGATAAAGCAAGTGTATTCACTGCTGTTGTTCCTGTTTCGTAAAATTTATCTAAATTATTTCCTGTGTATTCATATGCTCTTTTTACACCATCCCAATTATAGACCAAAGAGCCATCCATTAAAGCACCCCAAGATTGTAGTGTATATAAGAATGAATCGTCGATAGCATCTTCTGCATTAGCAATTTCAACTGCATTGCCGTTATCATCTAACTCATAACCTGGTTTTAAATTATTAATACCCTGACCGTAACTAGTCTGCATATTCTGTAGGTTGGTATTGATTCTATCAAAAGTAAAAGAGCTTGAAAATTCAACACCTAAATTTCTCTGACCTTTTCCTGTTTTTGTCGTAATCATAATAACACCGTTAGAAGCTAATGATCCGTACAATGCTGCAGCAGAACTTCCTTTTAACACAGAAACAGATTCAATGTCGTCTGGATTTAAAGACGAAATATCATCACCACCGTCACCAGTACCATCATTTGTGGCTCCAACAACAGAACTACTTGTATTATTAATAATAGGTATTCCATCAACTACGTAAAGCGGTTGGTTATCTCCTGTTAAAGAGCTCGCTCCACGAATAACAACTCGACTTGATGCAGAAGCACCACCACTACTAGTAGAAATATTCACACCAGCGACACGTCCTTGCAAAGAGTTTACAGCACTTACTGTTTTGACTTCAGCTAAATCTTCTCCTCCTACTTTAGTAATAGAGTATCCTAAAGATTTTTTCTCACGTTTTATCCCTAAAGCCGTTACGACCACTTCATCTAAACTCGTTGCATCTTCTTCCATAGAAAGATTTACAACTTGATTAGCTCCTGTAAGTGATACAGAAACAGATTTAAAACCAAGAAAACTAAAGTTAAGAGACTTACCGGTAGTGTCTTCTGTTTTAATAGTAAAGTTACCATCAAAATCTGTTACGGCACCTGTAGAAGTACCATCAACTACAACACTAACGCCAACTAAAGGCAAATCGGAACCTTTCTCTGTAACATTACCAGATACTGTTATTGATTGAGCAAAGGAACTATGCACAAAAAACAACACCACTATAGTGATTAATTGAATACAATAATTTTTCATATTAGTTATTATTTTAGTTATTGCACTAAATGTAGAAAAAATATGCAATTATAATGCATTATTCATGCAAAATATTGCAAGTTTTAACAATTAAACCTGAAAAATGATGTAATTAAATCAATGAAGTATTCTAAAAGCTATATTTTTACGAATATTTTATTTTTATAAAGTAGGTAACATATAAACCAGAACATAACAATATGCGTTAGCGCAAAGAGTAACGATCCATTCATAGGCCCTGCTACTACAGCAAATACATGCTCAAACAGATAGGTATAGCCAGATATTTTGTCTCCCGAAGTATCTACTGGAACCTGAATTAAGTAACTAATAGTTTTGACGTACAGACCAGAAAACACAAAAATAAATAAGGGATTTGTCCCAAAATGTATAAACGGTTTAGACCATGTATTAAAACCTTTTAAATCAATAATATAAATTAATGCAGCTAACAATAGTGTTGCTAACCCTGCAGTAAACAACACGTAAGAGCTTGTCCACAATGCTTTGTTAATTGGAAAGACAACATTCCAAACACCTCCTAATAACACTAAAACAAATCCTAACAACGACAATGTTTTAATTTTAGACATTAAAGTAAGCGCTTCACTAATAACTTGCCCTATTAAATACCCAATAATTACAGTTCCAACTGCTGGAATTGCAGATAGCAAGCCTTCAGGATCAAAAGGCACACCAAATCCTTTATATATATGTTGCTCTCCCAATACAAACAAATCGAATGTTCTTACTACATTTTTCTGCAATGAATACGGATTTGTCTCTGCCCCAAAATACAGTACCCCCCAATACCCTAGTAGTATTAAACACAAAACTAGAATTAAAGGTTTTCTTTTAAAGGTTAAACACAGTATAGCACCAGCACCATAAGCAAGTGCTATTCGCTGCAACACGCCCATAATACGCACCTTTTCAAAATCGAAAAACGGAAATAAATTTAACAGAAAGCCTAAAAGAAATATAATGAGAGTACGTTTTAATATTTTAAGAACAACTGGTTTTGAAATCTTCGTTTTATACTTTGCAAAAGAGAACCAAACGGATACGCCTACAATAAACAAAAAGAAAGGGAATACCAGGTCTGTTGGTGTACAACCATGCCATTCGGCATGTCTGAGCGGAGGATATACAAAACTCCAACTCCCAGGAGTATTAACTAAAATCATAAAAGATATCGTAATTCCTCTTAAAACATCTAAGGAAACAAGTCTATTTGAAGCCATCATACTTTTAAATTGTTTATTTAAAATTAACACATCCTTTCAAATATATTTATTTTTTAAAACAAATGCGTATTTAATACTTAAAACATGCAAATAAATGCGTATTTTAAGTCCGCTATATGCATTTGATTTAATTTAATCTTATTTTTGAAAAAAAACTTATGAAGAAGAAGGATAGGCACCAAAAAGTAATAGACGAAATAAGTATAAATAGAAAAGTAAGCTGTAGTGCGTTATCTGAAAAACTTAAGGTTTCTGAGGACACCATAAGAAGAGACATTAAGGAACTCCACGACAAAGGCCTGATTACCAAAATACACGGAGGCGCAACATCTAACGTGCAAAAACTATATCATTATAACGAAGATATAATCTACAACAGAGAGAATAAAATTCGTATTGCTCAAAAGGCAATCTCTCTAATACAAGATAACATGGTAATAATTATTAGCGGTGGGACCACGAATTTAATGCTTGCTAAACTGCTTCCGAAACACCTAAAACTAACTGTTTACACTTATAGCCTGCCCTTGGCCATGCAATTAACAGAACACCCTTTAGTGGAAACAATATTTATTGGCGGAAAAATTTACAGAAACTCTATGGTTACCATAGGAATAGATGTTATTCAATTTTTATCAAACATTAGAGCCAACATCTGTTTTATGGGCGTTAGCGGCTTAGATATAGAAACCGGCATTACAGATGAAGGTTACGAAGTATCACTCATAAAAAAAGCTATGATTAAAGCCTCTGAACATATCGTATACCTTACTACTTCTAATAAATTGAATATTAGACAAGGTTACGATGTTTGCAGCCTAAAAGAAATTGACACTGTGGTTACAGATCTAGATTTAAACGACAGTAAACTGAATCCCTATATTTCGGCTGGAGTACATTTATTATAATAACAAATTCTTGAAAACCCCTCCCAATTTATTCCAAAATAGCTTCGTAGATCACATTGTGAATACGTGTTCTGATATTCTGTTCCCCGATCTTATTATTTGCCATTGTAGGATACACTCTATTCGATAAAAACACATATAATATACCAGTATCTGGATCTGCCCAAGTATAAGTTCCTGTAAAACCGGAATGACCAAAACTATTAGCAGACGCATATTTACTACTCGCTTGATCTTCTGGATTTAATTGCGGCTTATCGAATCCCAAACCTCTTCTTACACTATCTTTTTCAAAATATCTATGATTGAATTTATGCAAGGTTTTCGATTCATAATAACGTTTACCACCGTAATAACCGTCTTGCAAGTACATCTGCATCATTTTAGCCACATCGTTAGAATTACCAAACAAACCGGCATTTCCGCTTACACCACCCATCATGGCAGCTCCCATATCATGCACATTGCCTTGAAGCAATTGCCCTCTAAAATAATCGTCGTTTTCTGTAGGCGCAATTTCAGATGCATTAAATTTAAGTAACGGATTATAAGTTAGCGTATGCGCACCTAAAGGCTTATAAAATGTTTCATTATCCAACACATCCATTTCTTCACCATAAGTGTCTTGTATATATTTTTTAAATAGATAAAACAGCAAACCACTGTACTTATATCCTGCTTGAATTTCCTGTGGCGCTTCGGCTATTTTTCTATAAATAGAATCTGTGTAACTATTAATTAAGTACAAGTCCTCTGCTACTTTAATCGAAAACTCTTTAGTTTTAGTCTTGCTGTAATACGTACTGAAAGGTGTTTTAGTAATGCTATCTATAGTTTCTAGATAATATGGAATCCAAGGTTTTATTTTACCGTTATGGGACAATGCTTCTTTAAGAGTAATGGTATCTTTATTAGAGCCTTTTAAGTATGGTAACAACTCGCCAAGCGTATTATCTATATCCAAAAGCCCCAACTCTTCACTTTTCATAATCATGGGCAGACCTCCCAATATTTTTGTTACCGAAGCCAAATCGTATAGATCTGTAATTTTTACTTTCTGTTTTTTATCGTAGGTCTGATACCCAAAACTTTTATGATACACCACTTGACCATATCTTGCCACTAATACTTGACCACCAGGAGCAACAGTAGAATCTACAACCATTTTTGTGATAGAATCTATTTTCGAAAGCAACTTGCTATCCATATCTACAGCTTCAGGAATGGTATACGACAATCTTAATATATTAGAGGTTGTTATTCCCGTACCCTCAGGAAATTTTTTATTTATAGAAACAGGTAATTTCCCTTTAATCCCTATAGCACCAAATAGCATTTGAGCTGAAATTTCTTGAGATATTTCACTGTTCTGATAAGACACTAAAACAGCTTCTATATTTGAAAAATCTGCAACTTTTAACAATGCATACGGACTCGCAAAAACATCTAAAATAACTTTATTCTTTTTTGAAATTTCTTTTAACCAAGTCAACTCTTTAGCCGACATTTTGTAACTCTTCCAAGGCGAATCGTTCGATTTATGAAACCCAACAATAACCGTATTGTAAGCCTTTAATTTTTTAAGTAAACCTGTAAGACTGGCATCTGAAACCTCATCAACCTCTGTATATTTCTTTAAAGTGCCTACAAAGTTAGCATTATCAGAATCTCCTAATTTTACATAAGCAATTTTAGATGTTGCTAAATCTTGTATAGGTAGCGTTGCATCCTTATTTTTAACTAATGTTACAGCTTCTTTCATTAAGGAACGATACAACAACTCGTCTGTAGTTGTAATGATATCGTCTTCAATATGATCTTCTTTTATTGGAGTAAAATGATGTAATCCGGCCCAATATTTTGCATTTAATATTTTACGTACAGATTCGTTTAAGCGCGCTTCAGTAAACACATTTGTACTTAAAGCATGTTTTAATTTTAAAACAGCAGCATTCACATCTTCCGGAATAAGAAGCATATCGTTACCTGCTAAGAACGCAGCAAGATCTATATCTCCGGGTTGCGCGTAATTTGCCGCACCTTTCATATTTAAAGCATCTGTAAAAATTAGACCTTTAAAATTCATTTTTTCTTTTAAAAGCTTTGTAACCACATTATGAGAAATAGACGTTGGCACACCGTCTTTAGGCTCTAAAGCTGGCACATTTAAATGCGCAATCATAACACTTGCCAAGTCTGTTTTAAACAATTTTTTATAAGGATATAACTCAATAGAATCTAAACGATTTAAACTAAAATCTAGATACGGCAATGTTTTGTGAGAATCTGTAGCGGTGTCTCCATGACCAGGAAAATGTTTTGCATTGGCAAGAACACCCACACTTTGAATCCCCTTAGTAAATGCAATGGCTTTCTCGGTAACGTTATATTTATTTTCTCCAAAAGAGCGGTTCCCAATAATAGGATTTTCAGGATTTGTATTTATATCTACTACTGGAGCAAAATTAATATGAATTCCCACTCGTTTACAATGTAAACCTAAACGTGTTCCAAACTGCTCTATCAACATATTATCTTGCACTGCACCTAAAGTCATATTCCAAGGATAACGAAATGTGTTTTTTAAACGCATGTCTAATCCCCACTCTCCATCGAAACCTATAAGTAAAGGGATATTAGATTCTGACTGATAGATATTAGTAAGCTGGACTTGCTTTTCTGGAGTTCCTTGCATAAAAATAAGTCCGCCAACCTGATAATCTTTTATCATTTTTTTGATAAAATCAGTTTGTTTGTCATCTCTGTTAGAATACGCTTGAATCATGAAAAGCTGACCAATTTTCTGATCTAAGGTTAACGTATTAAAAATACTATCTACCCATTTTTTCTGATTTTCGGTATCTGGAGTTTGTAACGGAGAACGTTGTTGTGCAAATGCCGAGACACACACTAGAAAGACACTAGCAATAATTAGCTTTTTCATTAAAATTTTGTTTTACTTCTGAAAAATCACAAGGTAATTATTTTACCTTTTTTGTTTTATAAAAATCCAATGTTGCTTTTACGCTTTTATGCTCCATCAATAAATCTTTAGCAAGTTTGGCATCGATATTTAATTCTTCAACAATCATTTTCACTCCTCTATTCACGAGCTTTTTATTAGACAGTTGCATATTAATCATCTTATTACCTTTTACGCGACCAAGCTTAATCATGACTGTTGTAGAAATCATATTTAAAGCTAATTTCTGAGCAGTTCCAGCCTTCATCCGTGTACTTCCTGTAACAAATTCTGGCCCAACAACCAATTCTATTGGATAATCAACTTCTAAAGATAATGGAGAATCTTGATTACAGGTTACACAAGCAGTAACAATATTATTTTCTTTGGCTTTTTTTATACCGCCAATAACATAAGGCGTCGTTCCTGAGGCTGCAATACCAACAAGCACATCTCCAGTATTAATATTATATTTTTTTAAATCTTCCCAAGCTAAAGCTGTATCATCTTCAGCATTTTCTACAGCTTTTCTAAGAGCAAAATCGCCACCTGCAATTAAACCTATAACCCAGTCGTCTGGAACGCCATAAGTTGGCGGACACTCAGAAGCATCTAAAACACCTAACCTGCCGCTAGTTCCTGCTCCAATATAAAACAAACGTCCTCCGGCATTCATTTTTTCATAAACAACATCGACCAATTTTTCTATAAAAGGCACCGCTTTTTCCAAAGCATAAGGAACAGACTTGTCTTCAACATTCATATTAGTAAGCAACTCATGAGTGCTCATTTTTTCTAAATTATTGTAGTCTGATGCTTGTTCTGTAGTTAGTTTATTTTTCATCCTTAATATGCATTTACAATCCGCACAGATTATTGTAGATTTGGTATGGATATCACCATTTAGGAACTCCACAAATACAGATAAAAACATTTACCCGCTGTGTAAATAATTAGTTTATTTTAGACTTGATACGAGAAATATTATAAGTTTATTCAATCCTATTTTGGTAAACTTTAATAGATTTTGATAGCATTAAGTTGTTGTTTATAGGCGTCTAAATCTTCAAAAGCATCTAAATCTTTAACCGTTTCATTATTCACTACCCAATGCCTTAATTTATCTGTTCCGTTAACAAGATCTATTGGGTGTTGATCATAATTATATTCATACGGTGGTAATTTCCAACCAAAATCATCTCCTAAATAATGGTACAGCTCTCGCATTAATAATTGACCTGCACGCCAAGGCTTGTAAATGGTTTTATCTGTAACATGAATTTGAATACCTCCACAAACTTTACCGCCTTGTTTTTGAAATGTTGGCAAAAAGGTAATAGGTCTAAATTTAAATCCTTCTAATTTCGATGCTTTCATTGCCTTAGACAATATGTTTTCATAGAATAAAAAAGGTTCTATTTTCGGGTGCCCCACAATCTCTAAAGATTGTGTTGTACCACGACCTTCGCTTAATGTTGTTCCTTCAAATAAAACTGTAGCGGGGAATGTATAAGAACTTTCTATTCTCGCTAAGTTTGGAGAAGGCAATAACCATGGTAATTGAGTGTCTTCATAAAACATCTTTCGGTCCCAATTACGCATTTTTATAACTCTTAAATTTGCTTTTTCTGTAACCCAAAATTTTTGATGCATTAAAGCAACCTCACCAATAGTCATTCCATGACGCATAGGTATCGGATGTCTCCCAACAAAAGATTCAAAATCTAAATCGAGTATATTCCCCTCTATATCGACTCCATTTATGGGATTTGGACGATCTAAAACAACAATCTCTATTGCTTTAGAGCTACATTTCTCTAACAAATACGTTAAGGTATAAATATAAGTATAGACTCTACAACCTACATCTTGTAAGTCTACAAATAAATGATCTATCCCTTCCAACATTTCATCTGTAGGAATTCGCGTTTCAGAATACAAAGAATAGACAGGAATTTTAAAAAACGGATGTATAACATGATCTGTTTCCACCATATTATCCTGAACATCTGTAGAAAAACCGTGTTGAGGGCCAAATAATTTTACAAAACGATCCCCAAACATATTTTTAAACTGTAGAGCCGCATGTGTATAGGTTGAATCTATTGAGGCATTATGACAGAGCAGAGCACTATTTCCTGTAAACGATTCTTGAAGTTTTTTATCGTTTAGCAACACATCTAAACCTGTTTGTACTTTCATAATCTGAAATTAAATTTTATAATTCACCTTTATTTTTTAATAATTTTATATGAGTAACATTACTGTTACCCATATAAAATTGACTAAACAAAAAAAATTAAATTTTCAACGTTTATATAGTTGGATCGTCCGGGGTGTTAGGATTATTCTCACGTTCTGTACTTGGATATGGGTAATAGTTTCTATTTCTCTCATTAGTCGTATTAGCTTCTAAAGGCACTTCAAAATCTGGATGAAACCTCTTACTATCTCCAAACCTTAAACCTGTAAGAAACAACTCTACACTTCTATTGATATATATTTCCTCTAAAATAGCATCTGCATTAGCCTCATCTCCAGTCCAAGCCGGAAGATTAGCATTAACACCAAGCGGGTCGTCTGTTTTTTGTCTCACTAAATTTAATTGATCTACCGCATCATCTAACTGATTTAATCTAGCATACGCTTCAGCTTTATTAAGCATCATTTCTCCTGGAAGATAAATTGGAATTGGAGCTGTACTAGACTCAAAAAAACCAAGCATTTCACTAAGCGCCTGACCACCGGCATCTTCGTTTGCAAAACCGGCATCTGCGCCTAAATAAAAATCTATTCTTCCATCTTCGGCTTCTGGAATATAATCTCCAGTTAACCCAAAATTAGATTGCGGATTTAAGTCGGCAGAATTAACGGTTCTATTCCAAATAGGATTTTCGTTATTAGCATCATACACCCACATTGAGTTTGTAGAATCATCACTATTAAGCACTGCATCTGCAGATACTATAGATTCAGCATAATTCCCAGCCATTAATTGATATCTAGATAAAAAAGCATTAATCGTTTTTTCTAGACTCATATCTGTCCACAACACACTAGATTCAAAGTCATCTGACATTGGTTCTGCAGCTAACTCATCTCTAGCTTCTTCTAATAGCAAAATACACTCTGCTAACACAGTTGCCTTATCACTAAAAAGCGCCTCTCCATCTGCTGAATTATCTATAGGCACTTGCTCAAACATTTCTATTAAAGCCCCAAGACACATTGACTTAATTAAATTCCCATAAGCCAACAGACCACTTCGTGTGCCCGCAGTAAGCTCTACCGTATTTGCTCCTTCAATTAAGGATTCTGACATCCCTTTAGCTTTTAAAAGATAGGTCCAAGGATTAGAAATACCTCCACTTTCTGCAGGCAGTTCTGCACCTCCTTGAGCTAATTCGTTAATATTTAAAAACGTATTAGTTACTCCTAGTTCTCTAGTTGTAATTCCTGGCACTTCTATAACTTGCCTTAATGCTGTTACAGAATAATATTGTCTAATCCCTGTGGCTAAAGCAAAAAGTCCTTCTTTTGTTCCCAATACAACATCTTCGGTTGGATTATTAGGATTTTCAAACTCTGTCTCGCATGCCGTAAACAAACTACTACAGACAAGAACAGCTCCAATAATTGTATATATTTTTATATTTTTCATTTCTTAATATTTTTAATTAATACACTTAAAAAGTAGCAACTACACCAAATTTAACCACACTAGGAATTGGAACCAATCCCATTACGCCTCCTCTAGAACCATTACTTTGTCCATCCATATTAACTTCTGGATCGTATCCTGAGAAATTATCTATAGAAAACAAATTACGTCCTGTTATGGTAAATTTCACACTATCTACACCTTCTAACGGATCTTTTAATAAATAAGATGTTGATAGTTCGCGAAGCTTAATGTACGACCCATCTTCTATATAAGATTCTGCAATATTAAAGTTTGCAGCTCCTGTACCTCTCACACTTTCTCCCCTTAACTCTTTAGCAGTTTGTTCTCCACCACCAAAACGATAAAACATACGCGTATCCCAACTCAATAGATCGACACCCTGAACAGCATCTAATTGCACTCTGAAAGAAAAGTTTTTATACTGAAATTCGTTTGTTAATGAAGCTATAAAATCTGGATTCGGATCTCCGATAACCTTACTCAAATTTGCTCCGCTTGGTTGTCCAGAAGCATCTCTTTCTGCTACAGGATTTCCATCTGCATCATAAGACCCTTGTTCTCTTTGTGGCAAACCACCTTCTGTTAACAACAAACTTCCATCTTCGTTTCTAGCATAATACCCTTGATAAAATACACCTAAAGGTTGCCCGTTTTTCGCTACTGAAAAACCAAAATTTCCAATACTAAATTGATCTCCTTCAATATCATTTACTTCATTTTTATTTGTAGAAAACGTACCAGTTACCGTCCAACTAAAATCATTCATTTGTATTGGTGTTGCTGTAACTAAGGCTTCAAAACCTTGATTAGTCATCGTACCAACGTTTTCAACTCTAGAGCCAAATCCCGTTGAAGGCGATAAGGTTCTTGCTAATAATAAATCTTCAATATCCTGTTTATAATAGGTTAGTTCTACACCTATTCTATTATTAAATAATCCCATATCTACACCAAACTCTACTTCTGTTTGTCGTTCTGGTTTAAGATCTGCATTTCCTAATTCCGTAGGAGCGATTAACCCTGAAGTTCCATCAATACTAATGGCTGAATAATTCGATAACCTATCAAACGGTCCTATTGCCGTTAAATTTCCTGCTTGTCCCCAAGCCGCTCTAAACTTAAAGCTATTTAGTGCAGACCCAAATGTATGCTCCCAAAAATCTTCTTTAGACACTAAATACGACATACTGGCTTTAGGATACCATTGATTTCTTTCATCTTCTCCAAAAACAGAAGATCCATCTAATCTAATAGCACCTGTAAGAAACAGTTTATCCTTTATTCCAAAGGTTTGTTGTAAAAAACCACCCCAGAATGTGCGCTCACTTCTACTTTCGTAAGTATCTATAGAGGCAGCTCCGTTAGTTGTTTTAACACCTAAAGCCAAACCCGTTCCAGAAATCGAACTATAACTTGTCTCATCTTGTTGCCACGAAAAACCTGTTGTAGTGGTAGAGGTGAACATATCGTTTATATCGAAATTATAAGATCCGTTTAAATCACTATTAAACTGCGTGGTATTAATAGTTGTTGTACCTGCACTACCTAACTCGATTGTTGTAGTTCCAATTGGTATGTAAGTATTCCCAGTAGATTCTGAACTATCGTAACCAACTATATAATTTACTTTAAGCCCATCTACAGGTGTTAGTGTAATTTGTAAATCACTAATGTTTCGATTGTTTTTTTGATTAAAATCGAATGTATTTATGTATTCCAAAATATTTGGATAAAAAGTCATGGTCGGATAATTACCATCTTCATCCGGTCTAGGATCTATAGTATTATTAGTAAATAAAATTGTTGGTAAAATTCCAGCTACATATCCACCGTTTGGCTGATCTTGACTTTTACTTGTAGAAAAATAAGTACCGAAAGATGCAGAAACCCAATCGTTAATAACTTGATTTACTCTAATTCGTCCTGATTGTCTTTGATAATTAGTACTCTTTAAAATCCCATCATTCTTTAAATATGAAAACGATCCGAAATAATTAGTATTTCCTTTACCTCCAGACATAGATGCATAATTATCTGTTCCTGTAGAGTTTTCAAAAACCATATCCTGATAATCATAACGTGTAGCCTCTACTTTATCTAACACCGTAATATCAGACGACACCCACTCGAAAGGCTCATCATTATAATCACGTTTTTTTCTTAAAGAATTAAAATTTACACTTGAAGATATTGTAATAACGGGCTCTCCAGATTGTCCTTTCTTAGTAAAAATCTGAACCACACCGTTACTTGCTCTAGAACCATAAATAGCCGCTGCGGCAGCACCTTTAATAACTTCTATCCTATCAATATCTTGCGGACTAATATCTGACATCCTGTTCTGAACAACACTTGTAGAACCTAGAACATCTGTAGAGTTATTATTTACAATAACACCATCTATAATATATAAAGGATCTGAACTCCCATTAACCGTGCTCGAGCTTCTTAACCTAACACTGATCCCTCCTGCAGGATCTCCAGAATTTTGAGACACTTGGATTCCTGCTAATTTTCCTGAAAGCGCCCCAGTAATATCTACAGATCCAGCCTCAGAAATCTCACCACCTTTAATACTAGATATAGTATTACCAAGTTGCCTTTTTGAGGTTAGAGCACCTGCTCCAGTAATTACAACCTGATCCAAGCCTAAGATATCCATAGTCATTTCGACATCTGAAACCACTTCGGTCTTATTAGCTAAAGTCACATTTACATCTTGCGTAGTTAAACCCAACAACCTAAACACTAAAGTATAGTCTCCTGGCTCTAAGTTTACACTCAACTCGTAATTCCCATCAAAATCAGTAATTGTTCCCTGATTTGTATTTTTAAGTTGCACCGTAACACCTGTTGCCGGAGTACCTAAATTATCTTTCACACTACCTTTTAATGTATATAGCGTTTGACTCTGTAAGCCAAAACCAAACAACATAAACAGCAAAAAGCTAAACATAAATTTGGTTCTCTTAAATAAAGAGAAGAGGTTGTTCGTTTTTTTCATAAGGATTATAGTATTAGTTAATATGTTAAAAATATAAAAAACAAATTCTAAAATCGCATATAATATGCAAAAACTTGCAAGTTTTAACAATAAAAACAGAAAAACCATGTGATTATATCAAAGAAGAGTGTAAAAAACTATTTTTTTACGAATAATTTATTCTATAAACTGAAATATATCTTCTAAAAATCTGATATTACAAGAATTAAAACACTTTTATTGATATTTTGCAACCTGTTTTACGACACTTACAGGGTTTAGCATATAAAACTAAACGGAACAAGAATCGCTAATTAAGTAGTATTGAAAGTATTTTTACAATTAATGCTTGTTTAAATATTAAAAAGAGCAAAAAAAAACGTATTTTAAAAACCCCTAAATACTACTTATATTTAATTTTATTTTTGAAAAATTTATGAAGAAGAGAGAGAGACAACAAAAAGTAATTGACGAAGTAAGCATAAACCGAAAGGTTAGTTCCAGCTTTTTATCTGAAAAACTTGAAGTTTCCGAAGACACAATACGAAGAGATATAAAAGAACTTCACGACAAGGGTCTTATTACTAAAGTACATGGCGGGGCAATTTCTAACATCCAAAAGCTTTACCATTATAATGAAGATGTTATTTACAACCGAGAGAATAAAATTAGAATTGCTCAGAAAGCAATTTCTTTAATAGAAGACAATATGGTTATTATTATTAGTGGTGGTACTACTAATTTAATGTTAGCTAAACTACTTCCTAAAAACTTAAAACTTACGGTTTATACTTATAGTTTGCCTTTAGCAATGCAATTAACAGAGCACCCTTTAGTAGAAACTATATTTATTGGCGGTAAAATTTACAGAAGTTCCATGGTAACCATTGGTATAGATGTTATTCAGTACCTATCTAACATTAGAGCCAACATTTGTTTTATGGGTGTAAGCGGACTAGATTTAGAGACAGGTATTACAGAAGACGGCTACGAGGTTTCTTTAATTAAGAAAGCCATGATTAAAGCGTCTGAACATATTGTGTATTTAACCACATCTAACAAATTAAACTTAAGACAGGGTTACGATGTCTGCAACCTGAAACAGATTGATACGGTAGTTACCGATCTGGATTTAGACAATCCTCAACTTAATCCGTATATATCTGCTGGACTCAATATATTATAGTCTATATATTTTAAAACGTTTTAAACAGAATTAATTAACACCTCCCTAACACGTTAATCTAAACTCTAAATTAAATACTCTGCATTAATACTGCTTTGGTTTTACATTCCTCCCACAAAAACCATTACCTTATATTGTAAACAAAAAAAATACCGAAGACTACTCTTCGATATTTTTCAATAGTATAACTATACTAGCAATCTTTAACATTGTAACTTAGTGTTAATCCATCTCAATAATACCAACTACTTCATAAGCTCTAGTATCGTTAACTTGTACTTTTTCGTATAAAATGTTCGCGTATTCATAATAAGACATACCATCTATAACTACTTTTTCATAACCATCAGGCAAACTATACACTATGGTTCCGATTTCTGGATCTACAACTTCATACTGATTATTTATTTCTATATAAAATGTTCCGTTTGCATTGTAATAATCTCTAGAATTGTATCTAATCCTTTTATAATTTGCAGGTAATACTCTTACTTTAAACCCAACCTTCGGCGCAATAGCAACATAGCTTCCTCTAGACTGCGCATAAAACTTGTTATTTGAATAATAGTAATTCTCTCCGTTATGCTTCACCACTGTTTTATTAGGTATAGATCTAACAGCAACAACTTTTCGTGAATTTTTTTTATAAGTCACCTTACTACTTGGTACTTTTTTAACAGTACTTCTTGTAGTAACAGTTGTTTTAGTTTCTTTTACTTTTGTTGATTTTTTTGTTTGCGAAAAACCTTGAGTTGTAATTGCCATTATAAACAATAATGGTATTAAATAGATTTTGATAATTGATTTCATAATGTATAAGATTTAAGATTAAACGTCTTTAATAATAAGACACCTAATACAAACAATGGTTTAGCACATAATTGTATATTGAAAAAACATTAACAAAATCAATCTGTAAAAGAATAACAAAAAATAAGCTTTAACAGATTTGATACAAACACATTACAAAAAACCTAAACCTAAAATCACTAAAAATCGAGTTTCATAATTTTAACACTATTAACCACCTATAAAACATCCAAAACAACACATCTCATTCCTTTTTTCTTATTCTAAAACCAACTTTACAGCCTTAAAAGTCGGAGTATATCTATATGTTGAAGAGTAAAATAATTGAAAATGAAATTTGAGTCTTTAAAAATTTCACAATTAGACTTTGTCTTTTAAAGTAAATACGCAATAATTACGACATATTCAGTCAATTTCACAAATCACATCATTATTTATTCCTAAAAACAAATTTTAACATTTTAAAAGCAATTAAAATTCTAATTTTAAAGAGAAAATTAAAGATTTATCAAAATGAATTCATCACAAATAAGTAGAAGAAATTGGTTAAAAAGAGGAGGCTTAACAATGGCTGGCCTTGCATTGATGCCTACAGAGATATGGGCAAAATCTGTAGAAATTGCTCAACAAAATGGGTCTACCTATATATTTGACAGCAGCAATACATTTAACGAATTTACACCTCCAATTGTAGATGAAGCAAAACTAAAAGCAAGACTTTTAGCTAACGAAAATCCTTACGGACCACCACCATTAGCTGCAAAAGCATTTCAAGACGAAGTTTTTACAGGAAACCGTTATGGTTGGGAAACATTAAATGCTTTGATAGACATCATTGCAAAAAAAGAAGGTGTTAAACCTGAAAACATTTTAATGGCTCCTGGTTCTTCAGACATATTAGAAAAAGTAGCTATGGTATTCTTCCAAAAAGGAGGAGATGTTATTAGTGCAGATCCAAGTTATATGTCTTTAATAAATGTATCTAAATCTGTTGGCGGAACCTGGAAATCTTACAAACTATTAAAAGATTCTCAACACGATTTAAAAGCTATGGAAGCTAATATAGATGCAGATACTAAATTAGTATACATCTGTAACCCAAACAACCCAACAGGATCTATTACAGATGCTAAAGATTTAAAAGCATTTTGTAGTCGCGCTTCAGAAAAAGTTCCCGTATTTGTAGATGAAGCCTATATCGATTTATCGGACAATGGTTTAGCAGACAGCATGGTAGATTTGGTTGCTCAAGGTAAAGATGTAATGGTAGCTAGAACGTTTTCTAAAATACACGGTATGGCCGGATTACGTATTGGTTACTTAGTCGCGAAAACAGAAACCATAGAACGCATAAACGATATTACTCGTGGCGGAATGGGTATTACAGGTCCATCTATAATGGCTGCAACAACTAGTTTACAAGGCAAAGAGTTTTTAGAAATGTCTAAAAGTAAAATTGCTGAAGCTAGAGCATACACTAAAACGTTTTTAGATAAAAAAGGGTTACCATATTTACCTTCTCAAACCAATTTTATCATTTTTGAGATTCCAACAGAAGGAAAACCTTTTCTTCAGGATATGTACAGTAAAGGTATAGGTGTAAAAGCTTTTAACTTTTGGGACAAAAACTGGTGTCGTGTAAGTATAGGAACTATGGACGAAATGAAACTATTCACAGAAGCTTTAGACCAAGTTATATAAGTATTATTATGACAGAAGCACATGTAAAAGCGCTCTCTTTTATTACATTCATCCTTTTAGGTTTCCTTATAAAAAAGAAGTTTACCTCTAAAGATGAAACTAACGGACTAAAAAAGATTATCCTTCTACTGGCTTTGCCTGCAACTATATTTATTGCCCTTTTACAAGTAAACCTAAATACAGAGCTATTAATACTACCTTTAATAGCTTTAGGCTTTAACGTGTTTTTATACGCCATAACGCCACTACTTTTAAATATAATTGGAATAACAGATTCGTCAACTAGACATACAGCTAAATTACTATTGCCATCTCTAGCACCTGGACTATCATGTTTTCCTTTTATTTTAGAATTTTTAGGCGCTCCTTATTTAGGAAAAGCTGCTATGGCCGACCTTGGAAACAAATTTTTCGTCCTATTTATACTGTATATTATTGCCATATCTTGGTTTTACAAAAACCAAACAAGCAAACCTGAACCTATTAGCACAAAATTAAAAGCCTTAGGAAAAGTGATGCTTTTTGAGCCTGTGAACATTTTTATTTTAGTGGCATTACTATTTGTCTTTTCTGGAATACATATGGTAAATTTACCCTTGTTTATTCAAGATAATTTAAACAGACTAAGTAGTATAATGACACCTTTAGTCCTTTTATTTATAGGATTAGCAGTAGTAATAAAGAAGAAACAAATTGCACAAATTTTTTCATTACTCATGCTAAAAAGCGGCGTAACACTATTAATTATAGGAAGCATAGTAACTGTTACACCCGTTTTTGATACTAACGATATTCTACTTATGCTTGTTTTTGGATTAAGCGCTTGTAGTTTTTGGCCGTTTGCACATATTTCTAGCATTGCTGCTAAAGAAGTAGACACTCCAGAGCACAAGAAAACCTTTCATGTAGATTTTGCTCTATCCATTTTAGCTTTATCTTTACCGCTTTCAGTATTACTAATATTAGGCATACTTACAGCAGGAAACACATTTACAAAAGCACCAAATATTTTAATATTTGGTTTTTCCGTTCTAGGTTTAGGGATTATTATTCCAGCTTTTAATGGCTTAAAAAAAGGAAAATTACTACAACTAAATTTCAGTAAACTTGCCAATACTTTAGTAAAGAACAGATAATAAAAAAGCCTAAAACTAAATTAGTTTGAGGCTTTTTTCTATTATAAGTTTATTTTTTTAAGCTTCACAACTTGCGCAATCTTTCTTTTGTTTAAATTTCTGAGCCGCATTCATACTATGTTGATAGTACAATGACTTCAACCCTAATTTCCATGCATTGATATGGATTTTATTAATCTCTTTAGTAGGCATATCTGGATGCACAATAATATTTAAGGACTGTCCCTGATCGATATGATTTTGCCTGTTAGCTGCCTGATAAATAATATCCATTTGATCAATTTCTGAATAGGTTTTAAACACTGCTTTTTCCTGATCAGATAAAAACTCTAAATGCTGTACAGAACCATCTCTACTACGTATATCATTCCAAACTTCATGCGTATTCATACCCTTTTCATCTAAAAGCTTAACCAAATACGGATTTTTTATCGTTGTTTTTATCTTAGCAATATCTTTTACATAAATATTAGACCAAATTGGCTCTATACCTTGAGACACTTGCCCTAAAATAAATGCTGAAGATGTTGTAGGTGCAATCGCATTTAAGGTTGCATTTCGTCTTCCATATCCTTTAAGTATTTTTGGCTCACCAAATTCTTTAGCTAAGGCTTCTGAAGCCGAATACGAACGCTCTTTTATTGTTTTAAATATTTCACTATTTAAATTGAATGCTTCTTGACTATCAAAAGACAATGATTTAGATTGCAATAAAGAATGCCAACCTAACACACCTAAACCTAATGCTCTATTTTCTTTCGCAAAATTATAAGCACGTTCCATAAATAAAAACGTTTGACGATCTGCGCGATCATCAGAATCTCTATACGATTCTAGTTTTTCAATAAATTCTGAAATTACAGCATCTAAAAAGTACACCATAGTTTCAACCGCATCTGTATCTTTCCACTGATCGTAGTTCAGTAAATTTATACTAGATAATACACATACAAAAGACCAATTATCGTCTGAAGGCAACATAATTTCTGTACATAAATTGCTCGCATAAATAGGATGGTCTTTATCTTTATACACATCTACAGTACCTTCATTTGCATTGTCGGTAAAGAACACATAAGGATACCCCATTTCTCCTCTACTCTGTAACACTTTCGCCCATACTGTTCGCTTTTCTACATCACCATCAATCATGGCTTGCATCCAAGCATTGGTAACAGTAACGCCATGTGTAAGTTCTTGTATAGCATTCCCTTCAGACCCTATTTCTAAGAATTCCATAATATCTTTATGGTCTATTGGTAAATACGGAGAAAAACGACCACGACGCACAGAACCTTGACTAACAACATCTACCATAGATTCAAAAAGACGCATAATATGAACCGCCCCAGAAGCTGTTCCATTATTTTTAACAGCGGCTCCACGATGACGGATTTTACCAAAATATCCTGAAGTTCCGCCACCTAGTTTAGACATCATGCCGATTTCTGATTGCGTAAAAAGAATATTCCCCATATCATCATCTACATGCGAACCAAAACAACTAATAGGCAATCCGCGTTTTTGCCCGAAATTTGACCAAACAGGAGAAGCCAAAGAGTAAAATCCTTGAGACATATAGTTATAGAATTTATCGCTAAATCCTGGCATTTTTAAAATATCTTGAGCTCTATCTGCAATTTCTCTTATACGTTCTTCTGGCAAAACACCATCTGTAAGATAACCAGATTCTAAAAATTTACGACTGTTTTCGTTTAACCATGCAAAGTCTCCTTTGTTCATCTCACTGTGTTCTAAAACATCTACTGATTGCTGATTGTATATATTGTTTTCCATATTTAAAATAAGTCGTCGCTAGTTATACTTTGTGCTCTTTTACTATAATTAATTGATCGTTTAACAAAAAAATCGCCGTGTTTTGTTCCTATAATTTCATCGTCAAACCATTCTGTTTGTGCTAATAATTTTTGATCTACATCAAATATTTTTTCAATTCCAATACTCTCTAATGAATTATTGAATCTGTTTTTAATAAACTCATTTATTACATTTTTAGGGATGAAATCTAACTCACCGGCTTCAAAAATCCAGTCTATAATTCTACTTTCAGAAGTATACGCTTCTTCACAAAGCTGCTGAATCATAATTTTATAATTCTGGTCGAACCACTCTGGATGTTCTTCTTTTATAATATTAATTATATCGATACCAAAATCGCCATGAATTTGTTCTTCTTTAGACGTTGCCTCTACCACATTAGAGATCCCTTTCAGCATATTCTTATGTTTATTGAAAGCCATTATAATTAGGAATTGCGAAAACAGAGACACATGTTCTATAAATAATGAAAACAATAAAACAGACTCTGCATACTCTTCGTTAATTTCACTTTTAGCATTTTTTAAAGCGGTTTCTAAATACTGAACACGCTTCATTATTGCTGGCTTTTTCTTTAATTCTTCAAACTCGCTATTTAATCCTAAAATCTCTAACAAATGTGAATATGCATCATGATGCCTCACTTCGCTCTCTGCAAACGTAGCACCTACAGATCCTATTTCTGGTTTAGGCATACGGTGATAAATATCGCCCCAAAATGTTTTTACAGCCACTTCTATTTGAGAAATAGCCAACATCGTATTTTTAATAGCACTCTGCTCTACAGTGGTTAATGCCGATTTAAAATCTTGAATATCGCTAGTAAAATTAAATTCGGTATGTATCCAATACGAATGTCTAATGGCAGGGACATACTCGTACAATTGCGGATACTCGTAAGGCTTTAGATTAATACGTTTTTCAAAAATGTTGCTTTTTCTACTTTGCGTCTGGTTATTTCTGTAAATAATATAGGCTTTAGCAACATCGTGAAATTCGCTGTGCATTAATTTTTGCTCAACAATATCTTGCACTTCTTCTACTGTTGGTACATAATCACTGTCGTGATCTTTTCGCTTAAGTAATTCAGTATATACTTCTTTAGCAATAATTGCAGCATCGTCACTACTTCCATGATTTACAGCAGACATTGCTTTTGTTACAGCACCCGTGATTTTATCGAGGTCGAACGGTTTTAATTTAAAATTTCTTTTTACGATTTGTATTATCTCCATGGCTTACCCTATTAAGTTTATTTAGAAATTCTGAATATTGAATTGGCAAACAAGGCGAAGAATAAATGCGCGACCATTGTACTATTATGGCATAAGCAAACATTTAATTCCAGCTTCAATCCCCGAAAGCTAATTGAATTATTCGTTGAAAACGGCAGGTCTTCTGACTTACTCCATTCACCCGGCCTTCCCATTCGCGAGAACAGTGACCACTTACAGGCTTCTAATTATGAGTTTACAGCTGCGGGACAGTCCCGGAATTGCACCGGATTCCCTTTTAATAGCAAGCATTTAAGCTTACTAACCATTAACACTATTGAATGCAAATTTATCTACTATTTATAAAATTCAAGCATTTTTAAAAGTTAGTTGTCACCAAATTTTTGACAATAATGTTAATAACATTTCTGTATAATCGATTTTATCAGGAAGATTAGCATCATTTAAAGTAAGAAGTCTGTTTTAGTTTTATTTTGACACGACTAAAATCAAAAAATCCTTGCTAATCATAAGATTAACAAGGATTACCGTACTCAAGGTGGGAATTGAAACTAGTCAATTTTTAATTCAAAATCACACCAGTGAACATCACAAAAACTCAACAACAATCTACTAAAAGCATACTATTACTACATACTTTGAATATTTAATATAATTGAATAATATTTAAGTTAATCTAAATTTACAATACAAAAATCGTACAAGCCGTACAAAAAATAGTTTTTATAGTTATATTTGTATTGTTCAAATTAATTCCACTATGGCAACTATTAACTTCTTATTTCGTTCTACACGAAAAAAAGCACCATTAACCGCACGTTTACTGTTTAGAGATGAAAACAAAGAGGATTATACACTTAGTGCAAAAACTAAATATTTTGTAGATGCTGAATATTGGAAAAACCACACCAAAAAAAAATGTAATGAAGTTGCAGACTTCAAAAACAAACAATTTGAAGTAAATGCTGAATTGCAAAAAATAGAGAATTTTATAATTGATGCATTTAACAATGAAAACATAACAGAAGTAACCAAAGATTGGTTTGAAAATCAAATGCACCTTTATTACAATCCAATAGATGAGGTAAAGCAAAGCGATATTTTAACCGATGCCATACAAAGTATAATTGATGAAGCCGAAACAAGAAAAAATGCAAAAGGCGGAATTGGTTTATCTAAAAGCAGAATAAATAATTTAGTTTCTCTTAAAAAGACCGTTGCAGAATACCAAGGCAAAAACAAACTCAAAGTAAAAGATATCAATGTAAATTTCGGTAAAGACTTTCTGAAATTTTTACTAGAAAAAAAGAAGTATCAAAAAAGCACTGCATTAAAAAAAGTTGCTGACTTAAAAACAGTTTGTAATGATGCAGAACTAAACGGCATTGAAACCAATATTCAATACAAGAAAATAAACAGCACCAAACCTAACAATGAAAACATTCTATATTTAAGTCCTTTAGAACTTGAAAAAATATCAAATGCAGAACTTACTAAAGATGCACACCTCAACGCTCGCAAATGGCTTTTATTGGGTTGTAATTTAGGTCAAAGAGGTAACGACCTTTTACAATTAAATGAAAACAATTTTGTTACCCGCAATGGCTATGAAGTAATTGAACTCAAACAACAAAAAACAGATAAAAACGTAACTATTCCAGTTTTAGAAACTACTAAAGAAATTATTAAAAGTGGTTTACCTTATCACATATCAATTCAAAAATTTAACAAGCACATAAAAGAGATTTGCAAAGAGGCTAATATTGATGAAAAGATACAAGGCAGTAAAATTACTGTAATAGAGAAAGGCAAAGGAAATACCGAAAAAAGAAAAATAAACGGTTTATATCCTAAATGGGAACTAATGTCTTCTCACGTTTGTAGACGTTCTTTCGCGACCAACCTATACGGAACACTACCAACGCCTTTAATAATGCAAATAACGGCTCACAGTAGCGAAAAAATGTTGTTAAACTACATAGGCAAAAGTGCACTAGACTACGCCCAACAAATTGCAGACTTCTACACACTACAAGCAATTAAGGAAAATAAAGAAAATCCAATGACAGTTATTAAAAACGTATCAAATCAAAATTAAATATTTTATTGTTTTCTCTTTTTTAGAATATTAACACAATTAAAAAATTGGATGAAATATTTATTTAAAAACTACCTAATCAAGACTATTCAATGTAATTACTGCAAAATCAATTTTAAACACTATTAATCTATAATTTAATGTTTATTTTTATTGATTATGAAATTAGAATATTAGAATATTAGAATGACATTATCACAATATATTGACAACCTAAACCAGCGTTATACTTTAGGTAATGCCACAGAACACACTTTTAGAGGAGACTTACAACAACTACTAGAAACACTTTTGCGAGATATAAGAGCCACAAACGAACCTAAAAGGCAAAAATGCGGTGCTCCAGACTACATACTTACTAAAAAAGAAATTCCAGTTGGTTTTATTGAAGCCAAAGACATAGGAGACAAAGATTTACTTGGTAAAAAGAAAACTGGTAACAAAGAACAGTTTGATAGATACAAAGCATCTTTAAGCAATCTTATATTTACAGATTATATAGATTTTCATATCTACCAAGATGGTGAATTTATTACTAAAATTGCTATTGCTGAGGTTGTAGATAACCAAATAAAACCAATACCAGAAAACTTTATAACGTTTACCAATCTTATTAAGAATTTTGTCACTCATATAGGGCAAAATATTAAAAGTTCTAAACGTTTGGCAGAAATGATGGCTGGTAAAGCAAGGTTGCTTTCAGACGTTATAGAAAAGGCTTTAAATAGTGATAATGAAAACCTAGAAGACAGTACTCTTAAAGAGCAAATGATGGCTTTTAAAGAGATATTAATACACGACATAACACCCAAAGGTTTTGCAGATGTTTACGCACAAACTATTGCATATGGTTTATTTGCTGCACGTTTACACGACCCTACTTTAAATACTTTTAGCAGACAAGAAGCCGCAGAACTCATACCAAAATCAAATCCTTTTTTAAGAAAATTATTTGGTTATATAGCGGGTGCAGATATAGACGACCGTATTAAATGGATAGTAGACAATTTAGCAGAAATATTTTTAGCGTGTAATGTAGAAGAGATTTTAAAAAATTACGGGAAATCTACCAAGATGGAAGACCCTATTATACATTTTTACGAAACCTTTTTAGCAGAATACGACCCTAAACTTAGAAAAGCCAGAGGGGTTTGGTATACACCTGCTCCAGTTGTTAATTTTATAGTAAGAGCGGTCGATGACATTTTAAAAACCGAGTTCGACTTGCCACAGGGATTGGCTGATACTTCTAAAACTACTGTAAAAGTAAAAACAGATATTGCTAATAAAAACTTTAAAAGTGGTTACCAAGAAGTAGATAAAGAAGTACATAAAGTACAAATTCTAGACCCAGCAACGGGAACAGGAACATTTTTAGCAGAAGTTATAAAGCACGTACATAAAAAATTTAAAGGACAAGAGGGTATTTGGAGTAGTTATGCAGAAAACAATTTGTTACCTCGTTTAAATGGTTTTGAGATTTTAATGGCATCTTATGCAATGGCACATCTTCAAATAGATTTACTATTAAAAGAAATGGGATTTAAAGCCACTAAATATCAACGTACAAAAATATATTTAACCAATAGTTTAGAAGAATATCATCCAGATACAGGGACATTGTTTGCTAATTGGTTAAGTAGTGAAGCAAACGAGGCAAACCATATTAAAAGAGATACTCCAGTAATGTGCATTGTTGGAAATCCTCCTTATAGTGGAGAAAGTTCTAATAAAGGGGATTGGATAATGGACTTAATGCAAGACTATAAAAAAGAGCCTGGGGGTAAAGTTAAACTTAAAGAGAGAAATTCTAAATGGATAAATGACGATTATGTAAAGTTTTTAAGATATGGACAGCATTTTATAGAAAAAAATGGAACAGGAGTTTTAGCATTTATAAATCCCCACGGATTTTTAGATAACCCAACCTTTAGAGGTATGCGTTGGAATTTGTTAAAAACATATGATAAAATTTACACTATTGATTTACATGGAAATAGTAAGAAAAAAGAAACTGCTCCAGATGGTAGTGCAGACCAAAATGTGTTTGATATTATGCAAGGCGTTTCTATAAATATCTTTGTGAAAACTGGTAAAAAGAAAAAGAACAAATTAGGTGAGTTTTTTCATTATGATTTGTTTGGAAAAAGAGATTTTAAATATGATTTTTTAACTGATAATTCTTTAAAAACTATTGACTATAAAAGATTACCAAATAGGGCGCCTAATTATTTTATGGTGCAAAAGGATTTCGAATTAGAAGAAGAGTACCAAAAAGGATTTAAAATCAAAGAACTATTTCCAGTAAACAGTATTGGAATTGCAACAGCGAGAGATAAATTTACCATTCACGAAACACAATCTGAAGTGTCTTCGATTATAGATGATTTTATCTCACTAAATGATGAAGATGCACGTGTAAGATTTAGATTAGGTAAAGATGCACGAGATTGGAAAATAAGATACGCTAAGAAAGATTTAGAAAAGTTTTATCCAGATAAAGGGACGTTTACTAAAATTGCTTATAGACCATTTGATTACAAATGGACATACTATACTGGAGAGTCTAAAGGGTTTCATTGTTTTCCTAGAGGTGAGGTAATGAATAATTTATTGAATGATAATTTGGCTATCAATTTAATTAGGAGGTCTAGAAGTAATAACTTCATTATTCCATTTATTACTAGAGAAATAGTAGATAAAAGTATAATTTCAACATTAGATAATTCGAATACCTTTCCTCTCTATATATATCCGGAAAATGATAATCAACAAAGACTAGGGCAAATTGAAGAAAGAAAACCTAATTTAAATACAGACATTGTCGAGCAAATTGCGAATAGATTGGAACTCAATTTTACAACTGAGAAAGAAACTACACAAAACACCTTTGCTCCTATTGATATTTTAGATTATATCTATGCAGTATTACATAGTCCTATTTATAGAGAAAAATACAAAGAGTTTTTAAAAATAGATTTTCCTAGAGTGCCTTATCCAAAAGACCAAGCAACATTTTGGCAGTTGGTTAAATTAGGTAAAGAAATTAGAGAAATACATTTATTAGAAAGTGAAACTGTAGAAAATTATATTACAAGTTATCCAGAAACAGGAGACAATATAATTACTAGAAAATTAACCAAAACAAATATTGGTTATGAGCCTATAACGGAAACTTTAGGTAAAGTTTGGATAAATGACACGCAATACTTTAATAACGTGCCTTTAGTTGCTTGGGAGTTCTATATTGGAGGTTATCAACCCGCTCAAAAATGGTTAAAAGATAGAAAAGATAAAGAGTTAACTTTTGAAGATATTTTACATTATCAAAAAATAATTGTTGCTTTATCTGAAACCTATAGGTTAATGCAAGAAATTGACAAAATAGAGATTGAGTAAAGCAATGTAAAAAATGATAGGAGCAATTATTGGAGACATTGTCGGCTCTATCTATGAGTTTGACAATCATAAAAACAAAGCGTTTGATTTATTCAAACAAGAAAGCACATTTACTGACGATACCGTTATGAGTATCGCAGTTGCAGATTTTGCTTTATGTAATCATGGAAACCCATCACAAGCAAGATTTGTTTCATATCTACATAAATGGTATTTGAAATATCCAAACAAATCCTATGGAGATAAGTTTACTCAATGGATTCAAGGTTTTAGCGACATAGAGTTTGTAAACTTTAATTCAAACAACAGTTTTGGCAATGGTGCTGCAATGAAGATTTCCCCCGTAGGTGATTCGGCTTCTAGTTTAGATAGTGCTCTAACAAACGCCAAATTTATTACAGAGGTTTCTCATAATCACAAAGAGGGTATTAAAGGAGCACAAGCGGTTGCTTCATTAATCTTTTTAGCAAGAAAAGAAAAGAGAAAAGCATTTTTGCAAGAATATATTGAAAATGATTTTGATTATGATTTAACCAGAACGGTATCACAACTTAGAAAAACTTATAAATACAATGAAACTTGTCAAGCAACAGTTCCAGAGGCAATTATTTGTTTTATGGAAAGTATCGATTTCGAGGATGCAATTCGCAATGCGGTTTCGATAGGTGGTGATACTGATACTTTGTGTGCAATTACGGGTTCAATCGCTGAAGCCTATTATCAAGAAATACCAGAATGGATTTTAAAAGAAACCGTCAAAAGGTTGCCTAAAGATATTCTAAATGTTTTGCGTGACTTTTACAATGAGGTTAGCGTTAATTATCCTAAAATATCAAAAGAAGTTTTGAAAAATGTCTAGTATATAGCAAAACAAGTGGTCAAATGGAAAATATTGAAGAAAAAAATAAGTGGTACAATAACATCATAGAGTTGTTTGAATTAAATGATTTTTTAAGTGTAATCGAGAGAGACGAAAAAGGAAACCCTGTTAAAGTGAGTGGTATTTCTGGAGACGTTCCTAACAAACTAAGGATTGCAGAAAATGAAAATGATTTTGAAGAAATATATCAAAGAGAATTTTCTAAATTAAAAGTTGCTACTAAAAATATTAATTTTTATATAAATGAATTTAAGGAGGTTATTGATGAAATGATAATGACCTACAAAAGAACTCATTCTTATAAATTAGATGTAAGTAATAATCGTGATTCTGATTTGTTAAATGTTGCTAATTCTTTTAAAGAATATTTAGATTCAAAATTAATAAATTTAGAAAAGGTTGTAATTAAGGATAATTCAACAAAAAAGTTATCTATACAAGGTAAAAAACTTAATATTTCAGAACGATATATGATTGCAAATCATACGTTAGATTTATAT
>NZ_LMAK01000064.1 GCF_001439665.1 Formosa algae | reverse complement strand
AAACCAAGTTTAAAAAACCAATATGTATAAAACTGTATTTAAAAGAGTAATCGATTTTTCAGCATCATTGATAGGTTTTATTCTTTTGTTTCCAATTTTTTTAATTGTAACTCTAATCTTATTAATTACTAATAACGGGCAGCCTTTCTTTTTTCAAAGTAGACCAGGAAAAGATGAAAAGGTGTTTAGAATTATGAAGTTTAAATCGATGTCTGATAAAACAGATGAAAACGGAACACTTTTACCAGATGCTGAACGTGTTACTAAACTCGGAACCTTTATTAGAAAATTTTCATTAGATGAAATTCCTCAGCTTTTAAATGTTATTAAAGGAGACATGAGTTTAATTGGTCCAAGACCATTACTTGTAAGATACTTACCTTATTACACCAAAGAAGAACAAATAAGACACTCCGTTAGACCCGGAATTACAGGGTTAGCTCAAGTTTCTGGTAGAAACTCTATTGGTTGGGACGATAAACTAGCTAAAGATATAGAGTACGTTCAAAATTTAAGTTTTAAAACGGACTTACAAATTTTATTTAAAACAGTTGAAAAAGTAGTTAAAGGGTCGGATATAAACTTAAGTCCAGATGAATTAGATTTTAACGTCTATAGAGCAGCTAAAAAAGAAAATTCTTAAATAGCAAAAATTGAAAAAGGTATTAAAACACTTTCTCAATTTTTGCTATAATAATGGCATTAGTGCCTGAAATTAAAATACGTATACTTTAAATAAAACCGTTTTATTAAAAACGTTTTACGCACCCAAATATTAAACTTCATATACCAATAAATAATGTATGAAGGAAATAATGCCAATAAAATAAATTTCTGTTTTGTAAATAGATATGGTTTAAGTCTAAGTAAATACCTAAACAGTTTCTCTGGTGTTAAGATAAAAGCCTTTACACTAACTAAAATATCTTTCTTACTCCGGTCTGTATCTATAGTTAATCCCTTAGAAAAATCGCCTACATTTGAATAAAATCCTTCAGAAATTTTAATCATCTCAGAGATATTCTTTTTGGACGCAAAAATTCCTATGCGTAGGGCATAATTAGTCATTTGGTCTTGTACAATTTCATTAGAATAACAAATTTCATCTAACTGTTTAATTATGATCTGAAACTCTTCAAACATAAAATCTTGAATTTTTGAGATATAATCGTCGTAAATTCTTTTTTCATCTTCTTGATGGAACTCTTTTGAAAACGTAGGCAAACTTAAATCGTAAGACACCGTACTGCCATGAGGTGCAGAAAGTAATTGCTCATTTAATTCTATATTCCCTCTAAGAATATGATCTGAATAACTAGCAAAGGGATAAACCGAGTAGTTTAAACCAAATCGTTTCGTATTTTCAGTAATAGTATACACTTCCCTTACGCCCAAATAGTAACCAAAAACCTTTACAGATCCATTAAAATAATCATACAGTTTTTCTTGCATGGTTCCTCCCCAACCTATGTCGGCAAGATGTAAACCATCTTCAACAAAATTTACATTAAAGGATTTTAAATACGTATCAAAATAAGTATTCTGTTCTAAACGTTTCTTATCATAATGTTTTACAAACAATTCACTTTCCTTTAATGATTTAAACACATCTGAATCTAAAAAATCGGGAATACTATTAAATTGAACATCTTCTAAATGTAAACTTGTAATAATTTCATTTGTTACCTGATCTTCAAAATCGAAATTATTTAAAAATCCCTTTGGAGATAATTTTGGATATTTGTTTCTTAAAAAAGAAAATTCTTCCTTATCTATACTCTTTAAAGACACCAACATACTTGCTTGTCTGGAGGTTTTTAAATAGTGAGAGTTAATTAAATCTTCCTTTTCTAAAGCAAAATAGTTCTGATAAAAATCAAATAACCTTTTTAAGTACAAGCCTTCTCGAGATAAAAAGAATATATTCTTAATACCTTCTTGTTTTAATTTAAAATATAAGCGTTCCGTATAATTATAGTAAAATAAAATATAATCACTGTTTCCAGGAGCTTGCTTGGTGTTACAACGTTTGTAAACTCCATTAATTATATGTTTATAATCATAGCTATCCGATCCGTAAGAATATTTTAACTTGGTTTTAGAGACATCTTTATTCGGAATATATAATGTTTTTATATTTCGTTTTTCTGCATTAGCAATGTCGTGTTTAAAATTATCACCAATCATAGTCACCTTTGTAGGCTCTAAATCTAAAATATCTAAAAGATAAGTATACAAGTTTCCATTATGTTTACTCTTTTTACATTCTGAAGACACAAAAACATCATCAAATAAATTTAAAATATTATGATGTTTAAGTATAGAAACTAGTACGTTTTTGGAAGTGTAAAAATCAGACACACAATATATTTTATGTCCATTTTTCTTAAGTGCTGCTAATTGAGCTATAGTATTATTATTTAAGAATTGTACTTTTATTTCGACATCAATATCTGCCTTTTCAAAATAATTACTAAACTTAGAAAAAGATACACCATCAAGTATATTAGAACAGACCAATCTATTATAAATCTCTTTAATAATAATCTCATAAGGTATTTCGACATGTAAAACCTTATATTTTTCGCTTAAAAAGAGTTCAACTTCTTTACGTATAAAATATAACCCATCAATATCTATACCTATTCCTAATTCCCTAATCATTGTTTTAGCCCAAAGGCGCATTACATAATTAGGATGTACGGTTCTGTGTACTAAGGTATCAAACATATCGCAAAAAATTACAGATTCATGATCTATACTGTTTGCAAAAGCACCACTTGTCTTTTTCATTTCAATATAAGTTTATTGGCTAGGGAGGTCTGATTACAAATTGATTGAGAGCAACTACGCTTAAGCTATAATTAGGTAGTTTGAACGTTCTCAAAAATTAATTATATATAACTAATTGAATATGAAAGTAATTTTTTTTTGTATTCGATGAATCCTTTTTCGATAAGTATCAAATAAAAACTATAAAGAGTAATGTGATGTAGAATATTAGATAGAAATATAAACTAAAATAAGGAAATAATTGAAATCGAAGTTTGTTACATCAAGTTATATGAAACATAGAATACCTTGAACTAATGTATTGAG
>NZ_LMAK01000063.1 GCF_001439665.1 Formosa algae | reverse complement strand
AGTTCACTCTTTTTTTGTTTGTAAACTTTGCGTCAATTAAATACAATCTCTGTTCTTTTTTAAGAAACTTCAAAAACCAATCACTTTCGTTTTTCACTTTCTAATATCAACCTTCTTTAGAGTAAAACACAGTGTAGTTTCTTTTCTATTTGGAAATAGTTTTAATATAAAACGCTTCTCCACTACGCTCGAAGATTGTTAATCCGATGCCACTTAAAATTAAAAGTACATCCTTATAAGTTTTAGTACTATTTACTATTACAGAACTTACAAAAAGTATACATCTTAATACTCAGAGTTAATTTTACACAGTTACCAAGTGTACTAATAAGCTAAAAATGTACATTATATCAAGAATTACCTTTAACCTATACTATTTTAACTCAACAATCTCTACACACCAAAAAGTTGGTTAAAATAGGATATAAAGTAGCCAATATCGATGTTTTGTGACGCCAAGTATTCCCATACCTTTGACTCAGTTAAATAATCTAAAATATTTGAATTATGAAAAAAATAATGACACTTAGTATTTGCTTGTTGGTAGCAGCTACCAGCTTTGCATCAGATTTCGCTAAAAACACGTCATCTAATTTTGATGGAAGAAAAGACAAAGAGATTACGTTAACATTAGACAATGTAAAAGAAGGTCAACAATTATATATAAAAGACATTAAAGGATTTGTACTTTATAATAAAACGTTTACAAGCACTGGAAGTGTAAAAAACACCTTCGACTTTTCAACTTTGCCTAATGGAGTATATTTCTTTGAACATGAAAAAGCGTATCAAGTTAAAGTGATTCCTTTTAATGTAAACAATGGAGAAGTAAAATTCTCTCCAAACGAAAAAGTAATTTACAAGCCTGTTGTAAAAGCAAATAACAACTCGGTATTCGTATCTAAGTTACAATTAGATAAAAAAGATGTAACGGTTAGTATTTTATTTGAAAACGGTAGTAACTTCGAAGTTATACACAAAGAAAACTTTACTAACACTGCAAATATCCAACGTGCATATAACTTATCTAAAAAAGCACCTGGTAACTACAAAGTAATTGTAAAAGCTAACGGTAGAGAATTTGTAGACTACTTTAGTATCTAAACAGTAATTAGCTTCAATAATATATTAAAGAGTGAACTTATAAAAGTTCACTCTTTTTTTGTTTACAAGATTCTGAAACACATCAATATTCATATTAAGAGCTTTAAGGAATAATTAAATTCAACCATCAATTGAAACAGTATTTATTTAAGAGTTTATATTCTAGAACGAATCTAATTTTTATTAAAAATTCGCCCTATTTAGCATTTGCAGTTTACAATTAGATGTAAGAAAATATGCACTATAACATTTAGCTAATGTTCTCTTAAACCAAAAGATAATTTAGCAACGTTTATAAATCCAGAAATAGGTTCTAAAGGCCTATTATATCTAAGATTATCTCAAACATATACTAAATTAACTTTATAATTAAATAACTCTAATTTAACGGTTAATCCAGTATATAAAGTAGCCAATATAGATGTTTTGACAAGCCTAGTAACACACTATATTTGAACAAGTTAAATAATCAAAAACAAAACTTAATTATGAAAAAAGTAATCACACACAGTATTTGCATGTTAGTTATGATTACTAGCATCGCAACAGGTTTCGCCAGCAACCTTTCTAGTTTAACAGCAGAAAGAGAAAGCATGGAAATTACGTTAACTCTAGATCATGTAAAAGCAGGACAGCAGCTATTCATAAAAGACATGAATGGATCTGTACTTTATAAAAAAATTATTGAGCAAGAAGGTCTTTTTAAAAATAAATTCGATTTAACAGCTTTACCTAGCGGAGCGTATTTTTTTGAACACGAAAAAGATTTTCAAATCAAGATTATCCCTTTTAAAGTAACTTTTGAAGAGGTTACATTTGAAAAAGACAATGAAAAAACAATCTTTAAACCTGTATTAAAGGTTAAAGACAACTGTTTATACTTTTCTAAATTAGATTTAGATAAAGAGCGTGTAGAAATTAATATTTATCATGACGATAGTCTGATTACTACCGGATACAATTTAATTTACACAGAAGAGATTTTAAACACTCCAAAAATAGAACGTGTATACAGCTTAGCTAAAGTACGCAAGGGTAACTACAAAGTTGTAACTAGCGCTAACGGTAGAGACTACGTAGAATATTTTAGCATCTAAAATACCAATTACATATTATTCTAAACTAACCTAAGTGGACTTTTAGTCCACTTTTTTTGTACTTACTTGCCTGTAAAATTTGCTTTTCGCTTTTCTAAAAATGCTGTTGTACCTTCTTTAAAATCTTCGGTTCCAAAACATTTACCAAATCCTTTAATTTCCTTTTTAAAACCATTAACTCCTGTTTTAAATCCGGCATTAATAGATTTTACAGCTTCAGCAATAGCTTTAGGCGAATTCTTTTTAATTTTATTAGCAATGTCGTCACAGAAAGTTAATAACTCGTCCTGAGCCACAACATGATTTACTAAGCCATAACTTAAAGCTTGTTCTGCATTAATCATCCCTCCTGTCATAATCATTTCCATGGCACGTCCTTTACCAATTAATTGAGGTAAACGTTGCGTACCACCATAACCAGGAATAACTCCTAAAGACACTTCTGGCAATCCCATTTTGGCATTTTCGCTAGCGACTCTAAAATGACAAGCCATGGCTAATTCCAAACCACCACCTAAAGCAAACCCATTTACCGCTGCGATAACGGGCGTAGATAAATTCTGAACAAAATCAAATAGCAATTCATGTCCTTTAGCAGAAAGTTTAGCGCCTTTTTCTTTATCAAAGCCTGCAAACTCACTAATATCTGCACCTGCAACAAACGCTTTTTCACCTTTTCCAGTTACTATAATAACACGTGTCTCATTGTCTTCATCAGCAGCTTTAAAAGCACGGTGCAATTCTTTAATTGTCGCTTTATTTAAAGCATTTAGTTTTGTGGGTCTGTTAATGGTAATTGTAGTAATACCGTCTTGAAATTCAGATAAAATATTAAAAATCATAATTTATGTTTTAGGAAAGGTAACAATAAATGTAGTGCCTTTGTCTAGTTGTGTCATAAAAGTAATGTTACCATTATAAGATTCAACTATATTTTTCACCATTGCTAAACCAAGACCGGTGCCACTTGATTTTGTTGTAAATTTAGGCTCGAACACTTTAGTTTCATTTTTTTCTTCTATTCCAATTCCGTTATCTGAAACCGTAATTTTAACCACCTCATCTTGCAAGGACACATGCACTACAATTTTAGGAATACGATTCTCCGGAATAGCTTGAATGGCATTTTTAACCAAATTTGTTACAATCCTTATCAGTTGTGTTTTATCAAATGTGGTTATAACCTCTTCTCTTTCGGCAAGAAATACAATATAATCTTTATTAAAAATATCTAAAGAGAGTCGCACTGTATTTACAACATTAATCGTCTCGTTTTGTTGTGCCGGCATATTCGCAAAATTCGAAAACGCAGAAGCAATAGAACTCATGGTATCTATTTGCTGAATTAAGGTTTCTGAATATTCTTCTACTTTATGATGAATCTCTGGATCGTCGGGACTAAACTTACGTTGAAAATTTTGAACACTTAGTCGCATTGGCGTTAACGGATTTTTTATCTCGTGCGCCACTTGCTTAGCCATTTCTCTCCAAGCCTGTTCCCGTTCACTCTTAGCGAGCTTATGTGCACTATCTTCCAACTGGTCAATCATACTATTATACGATCTTACCAAAGTTGAAATTTCTACACTAGCATCTTCAACATCAATGCGTGCATTACGTTTCTCTAAGGTTGTAGTATTAATTTTATCGCTTATCGTTTTTATGGACTTAGTAATATAATTCGCTAAAAAAAATGCAATGGCCGCCGCCAAACATAACATAAACAAATACGCATAGCTAATACGTTCCAAAAACTCATCTAATTCTTTAGCTAAAAAATCATCGTCTTCTAAATAAGGTAAATTTAGAATTGCTAAAGGTTTAAATTTCTGATCTGTAATGTATGAATAAGACGATTGATAAATAATATTATTCTCACTACGCTTTTCAACAAATGTATGTTTTGCTGTATTAGAAAGGGTATTTAAAATATCTGTATTGATGCAATGCACCGAAGAATCTTGAGAAAAACCCGCACGAGACGAAGTTAAAATAGAGCCGTCTAAATCGTAAATATTAATTTGTAAATTATGAATATTCGCAATTTCGTAGATTTTTTCCTTAAAAATATAAGGGATCTTTTCTGATTTTACTTCGTAAGAGGTCTGTTTAATTACAAAGTTAATGTGAGATTTTATGTTTTTCTCCTTACGCTCTAGTCGCTGCTGATGATAGTCAATGGCCTCTTCTCCATATTGATAGATTGCAACACCAACAATTAAAATAGAGGCCAAAACCACTACAAAAAGCATTGCTACAAAAATGCGAAGCCGTAAAGATATTTTTTTAAGTTTCATAAGATATTACCGTACGCTAAACGCAACAATAATCAAGCCATTGTTTTAAGCGTTTGGGTTTTTAGCACGTATACGTTTATAAACTTTAAATCCTAGCATAATTAGTACGCCGAGGACAAAAATTCCAATCACACCAAAAATCCAATTAAAGCTACTTTTTAAAATTACCAAAAATACTACAGCAAAAAGAATAAAAGTGGCACCTTCATTCCACAGTCGCATAAAACTTGATGTTTTTCTTACGTCGTCACGTTGCAATTGCTTAAAATATTGATGCGTTTTTAAATGATATATTATAAGTAAAACAACAAATCCGAGTTTAACATGCATCCAAGGTTCTTGTAACCAATCTGGCATAAGAATAAGTAACCAAACAGCAAATACTGTTGCTAAAATAGCAGAAGGCCATGTAATTATAGTCCATAAACGCTTAGTCATTAACTTTAACTGTGCTCCTAGAATTTCTTTATCCGGAGATGGTTTATGAAAAGATTCTATTTGGTATACAAACAATCTAGGAATATAAAAAAGCCCAGCAAACCATGTGATGACAAAAATTAGATGAAGCGATTTTATATAATTATAATATTCCATAACACATAGTTTAATTTGTAGTTGTAGTCTTTTTAATTAAGTCTGATTTAATTTCTTTATTCAAGAAATATCCTGTGACAATAGTAGACAATATATCTGAAATAGGAAATGACATCCACACGCCTAATTCGCCATAAAAATTCGGTAAAATTAAAATTAACGGAATAAAAAAGAATCCTTGTCGCGTTAAAGTTAAAAGTAATGCAGGTTTTGCCTTTCCGATTGCCTGAAAATAAGCTGCACCAATTAATTGTAAGGCTATAATAGGTGTTGCTGCAAACACCCAACGCATAGCATAAGGTGTTTCTTTCACTACTTCTGGATCTTGGGTAAACATCTTGGTAATACTTTCCGGAAATACCATAAGCAATACAAATACAATTGTTGCTAAAATAGCGGCATATTTTATGGCCGTATTAATAGATAAGCGCACCCTATCGTATTGTTCTGCCCCATAATTATAACCTGCAATGGGTAAAAATCCTTGGGTAACACCTAACACAGGAAACAACGCAAACATAAGCATACGCCCAACAATAGCATAAGATGTCACTGAGACTTCACCGCCAATATCGAATAAAATGTTATTCATAAACAAATAGGTTACACTCACTACAGCTTGACGTGCAAGTGTTACAAAACCAAGAGAACCAATTTCGGAAATTACTTTCCACTTAATGCGTAAATGCGACCAATTTATGTTTAGAACTGTTTTTTTATTTAAGAAGAAATACCAGAAAGCATAACAAAAGCCTAGAATATTAGATCCTGTAGTTGCCCAAGCCGCGCCGGCCATACCATAATCTAAAAGATTAATAAAAATATAATCGAATATAAGGTTACCAATAGCAGGCACCATCATGGCATACATTGCAAATTTAGGATTCCCTTCTGCACGTATAACATTATTCCCCACCATAGATAACCCCAGAAAAGGCACACCGTATAAAACTATGGTATAGTAAATTTTAGCAGGATCGAATATATCGCCTTTACCTCCAAAAGCGAGTATAATATTGTCTTTGAAAAAGAGCCCTACAAAGACAAAAACTGAGATGAGTAGTATTGTTAAGGTTATCTGATTTCCGAAAGTAGATAACGCTTTCTCTTTATTTTTAGCACCTAAAGCTCTAGAAATAATAGAAGCTCCACCAATGCCAATAGACATGCCTAGAGCTGCTATAAAAAAAGATACCGGTAACACTATATTTATGGCTGCAATAGCTATAGAGCCAATCCAATTACCAACAAAAATAGTATCTACAAGTATGTTTAGAGACATGACTAAGATCCCGATAGATGCTGGTACAGATTGCCTAATTATAAGCTTACTTATAGGTTCTGTACCTAAATCTACCGCTGTCTTTTTTGTCATATTTTATGTTGTAGCCGTTGTATCTGCCCAATTATTAATCCATTTGGCTAATAATTCAGACCAAGCATTTTCTTCATTTAAACAAGGTACTGTTGTGAATTCTTTTCCGCCAACTTCATGAAAAAGTTCCTGACCTTCCATAGCTATTTCTTCTAAAGTTTCTAAACAGTCACTTACAAAAGCAGGTGTAACTATAGCAATATTTTTAGTCCCTTCTAGACCCATTCTTTCAATAGTTCTATCTGTATATGGTTGTAACCACGGGTCGAACCCTAATCGAGATTGAAACGACGTAGAAAAAGTGTCTGGTTTTAAATTAAGTTTTTCTCCTACCAAGCGGGTAACTTCTAAACACTGGTGTCTGTAACAAAACTCATGTGCTTTAGATGGGGTTTTACAGCATGAGCCATCTAATTTACAATGCGATTTTGTAACATCACTTTTTCTAATATGGCGCTCTGGAACACCGTGATAAGAAAACAAAACATGATCGTAGGTTTTGCTTTCAAGATGATGTTTTATTGAATTACTTAAAACTTCTATATAATCCGGTCTATTATAAAACGCGGGTAAATGATCTATTTTAATATTAGGAAAATGAGCTTGTCTAATCTCTTCTGCCAACACTAAAATAGTCTCTGTAGTAGCCATGGCAAATTGAGGATATAGCGGAATAAGAAACACCTCATCTACACCTTGATCTACCAATTGCTTAAGTCCTTTTTCAATCGTCATCGAACCATAACGCATAGCTAATGCCACAGGATATTCTATTTCCTTTTGAACTTTAGCTTGTAAGCGCTCTGAAATAACAATTAGTGGAGAGCCTTCTTCCCACCATATTTTTTTATAGGCAGCAGCAGAAGCTTTAGGCCTTGTTTTAAGTATAATCCCTTTTACAAGTGCAGCTCTTGCAATGTACGGAAGATCGATAACACGTTCATCCATTAAAAATTCCCCCAAATATGTTTTAACATCTTGTGGAGTAGGACTCTCTGGAGACCCCAAATTAACAAGTAAAATTCCTTTCTTCATATTACAAAAGTACAATAGAAATTATGATCCTACGATACCTAAATCATAGTATTATCTTATTAAGAATTAAATCAAATTGATTAAAATTTATAGTATTAATCAAATTTTATCTTTAGGGATTTTCTGTGTTTTTAGAGTATACTGATCTAAATTCTGTTTTTCATTGGCATTACAATCTTGAAAAATGCCGCAAGAAACACCTGGTCTTACTAAAGATTTCGTGTCCGCTTGCTTAGACCACGCTGCTATTTCTGGAGATAAATACGTCATAACAAAATGCTTTTAATTATCTAAAATAGAATAATTTATCTGTTTAAACAATAAAGAACACCTCCTAAAAGATGTGATCTAAAATCTGAATCGGCATAAGCTTCAAAAGTATGTCCCATTCCTGTATAAAAAGAGCGTCCACCATCAAATTCATGATACCAAGAAATGGGATGAAAATCGCCATTCTTTCCTCCTTCATAAGAAGATTCGTCTAACAATAATAGTGGAATTATATCTGGATTAATAGATTTAAAATTATACCATTCATCAAATCGCTTTAAAGGACCTTGAAAATGTTTTGTAGACTCGTGTTTTGCATCGACAACACTTAAAGTGGCTTCGCATGATTTTGGATGATCTAAAAAATAAGCCCCAACTAACTTACCATACCAAGGCCATTGAAACTCGGTATCTGATGCAGCGTGAACTCCTAAAAAGCTTCCGCCTTTATTAATAAACATTTTAAATTGTTGCTGTTGCTCGTTATTTAAAACATCACCTGTAGTATTTAAAAAGATGACTACTTTATATGCTTTTAAGTCTTCAGCATTAAAAATTGTGGCATCTTCGGTATGTGTAACTTCAAAATTGTTAGTCGCTCCTAATTCTTGTAAAGTTTGTACACCAATTTCTATAGCTTTATGCCTATAGCCTTCTGTTTTAGAAAATACTAAAACCTGATCTTTGGGAGCTCCAAAACCAGTAAACCACGATAATAAAAACACAAGAAAACACCTCATAACACCTTAATTTATAGATTGTAAATACTTTTTGGGAGTTGTACCATATTTTTTTTTAAAAGCAGAAATAAAATGACTTGATGTACTATAACCAACTTTTAAACCTACTTCGTTAACATTTAAACCTCCGGTTTCTAATAACTTTCTAGCTTCTTCCATCTTATAATCAAATAAAAAGCTAAATACAGAGTCGCCATAAATTTGTTTAAAGCCTTCTTTAAGTTTTTTAAGACTCAACCCAATCTCGTCTGCCAATTCTTGCAAACTTGGAGGCTCTGCCATTCTAGAAATAATAATGTCTTTGGCTTTTCTAATTTTTATGACATTGGTTTCATCAACCAAAAACGGACACTGTTCAGTATTAGCATCTTCACTTCTGTTAAAATACAGACTTAGCAACTCGTAAGCCTTACCTTTAAAATACAGATTTTTAATAGACTCGTTTAAGTTATAATGAATCATTTGGGTAAGCACTATAGCCATAGATGGTGAAATTTTACCATCTTTATAATACTTCTTATCTTTATTATCGTGACTTAAAAACGTAATGTAATCGGCTTCTTGAGAAAACAAACCATGAAACTCTTTTATAGATATTAAAATGGTAACCAACCACGAGTTTGGATTCACTTCTAGATGAATTGGCAAGTCTTGTTGCGGGTTATAAAGTAACAGCGAATTCTCTTCATTTATGTTTAATGTATAACTTCCTTTATTAAATTTAAACGCAGAAGATCCCTTTAAACAGAAATGAAATTGTATAAAACTACTGTCTATAGATTTTTCTACAGTCTCTACTTCAAGCCCCTCATTTTGATAGGTTAACACTAAAAAACCTTGATCTATAAAGGTTTCATTAAAAGTACCTATAGCGATATTTTTATCTCCCATTTTCTTAAAAAACTAATTTATTTGTATTTAGATTGCTTCTAAACAAAGTATAACGAAAACGTTGTTATACTAGCAAAAGTATGATATTTATTAGATTAGATTGAAAAAATTACTGAAAAAACCCGAAACGACACTAAAAGTTCTTTGAGCGTTACTTTTTTACATTTACACTATATACATTTGTTCAAAATTTGCAACCAACATATTTAATGAATCAAAATCACGGATCTCGAGGCACTTATTTTTATGCCATCGGATTAAGTTATAAAAAGGCAGACGCTGAAATTAGAGGACACTTTAGTCTTGATGACACAGCAAAATTAAACCTTCTAAACCAAGCTAAGGCTACAGGTATAGAAAGTTTGATAGTGACGTCTACATGCAATAGAACGGAAATTTATGGTTTTGCAGAGCACCCATTTCAACTTATAAAATTATTATGCGACAACACTAAAGGTACCGTAGACGAGTTTCAGAAAGTGGCATATGTATATAAAACTAAAGAAGCCATCTCGCATATGTTTCGAGTTGGTTCTGGATTAGACAGTCAAATTCTTGGTGATTTTGAAATTATTAGTCAGTTAAAAACAAGTGCTAAATTATCTAAAAAACTAGGCTTACTAGACACCTTTTTAGAGCGCTTAATTACCATGGTTACTCAAGCAAGTAAGCGTATTAAAAACGAAACAGAAATTTCTTCGGGAGCGACTTCGGTCTCTTTTGCTTCTGTACATTACATTTTAAATAACGTTGCAGATATTTCTAACAAAAACATCTTGCTTTTTGGAACTGGAAAAATAGGAAGAAATACTTGTGAAAACTTAGTGAAGCACACTAAAAATGAACAAATTACGCTAATAAACAGAACAAAAGATAAAGCAGAACGTATTGCTGGAAAATTTAATTTGTTAGTTAAAGATTACGCCAATTTACAAGAAGAAATAAACAATTCTGATGTCTTAGTTGTCGCTACTGGAGCACAAAATCCTACAGTTGATAAACACCTGATTCAAACCAAAAAACCGCTTTTAATTTTAGATTTATCTATCCCTAAAAATGTGCATGAAAATGTAACAGATTTAGAAGGCGTAACATTAATACATTTAGATTATTTATCGCAAATAACAGATGCCACTTTAGAGAAACGTAAAGCTTATATTCCAGTTGCCGAAACCATTATTGAAGACGTTAAAAAAGAATTTAACGTGTGGTTAGAAACTAGAAAATTTGCACCTACCATAAAAGCTTTAAAGAATAAATTATTAGATTTTAAATCTGCAGAATTAGACGTTCAGCGTAAAAAAATATCTGATTTTAACGAAGCTCAAGCCGAGTTAATAAGCAATAATATTATTCAGAAAATAACGAATCATTTCGCACATCACTTAAAAGACGAAGATTTTTCTACTAACGAAAGTCTTGAACTTATTAAAAAAGTGTTTCAGCTAGAAACATCAACAAATGCATAAAACTATTCGCATTGGCACAAGAGACAGTCAGTTGGCTCTTTGGCAAGCAAACACCGTTAAAAAACGTTTAGAAGATTTAGGCTATTCAACAGAAATTGTTGCCGTTAAATCTACCGGAGATCTTATTTTAGACAAACCCCTTTACGAATTAGGTATTACTGGTATTTTCACCAAAACCTTAGATGTCGCGATGTTAAATGGCACAGTAGATATTGCTGTACATTCTATGAAAGATGTCCCTACGCTTTTACCAAAAGGCATTATTCAATCTGCCGTTTTAGAACGTGCTAACGTAAATGATATTTTAGTGTATAAGGATCTCAATTTTTTAGATACTGCAGGCACTATAGCAACGGGAAGCTTAAGGCGTAAAGCACAATGGCTAAACAGATATCCAAATCATCAGGTTGAAGACTTAAGAGGAAATGTAATTACACGTCTTCAAAAATTAAAAGATAGCAACTGGAATGCGGCTGTATTCGCCAAAGCGGGATTAGAACGTATTAATGTTTTACCAGAGCAATTTATTGAGCTAGATTGGATGGTCCCTGCTCCTGCACAAGGTGCAATGGTTGTGGTCTCTTTAGAAAAAGATAAAGATGTTACTGAAGCCGTACGCAAATTAAACGACACACCTACAGACATTTGCACACATGTAGAACGTGATTTTTTACGTATATTAGAAGCTGGTTGTACCGCTCCAATTGGTGGTATTGCAACTATAATTAATGATACCATTACATTTAAAGGTGTTTTACTAGCCTTAGATGGTAGTAAAAAACTAAGCATAAACAAGACCGATACCCTCGCAAACTATAAAAACTTTGGTAAACGTTGTGCCTTAGAACTCATTGAAAATGGCGGAAAAGAACTCATGGATTCAATTAAAAAAGAAATGAATTCATAAAAAACCTAAAAAATAATGAAGATTAAAATGTTGCAAAACTTATATCGTTTTACAGATATTCTCATTTTATTTTTTTTAATTTTCGATTTTGGATTTAGTATAAACGAGGAATACAAACCTTTTAGAATCCCTATCTATTCTGGCATAACGCTTCTTTTAACAACATTTAATTTTATTAAACTTGTTTTATATGCTAAAGGCGACCCGATAAAAAAAACAATTAGGTTTAACATTGGTATTTTAATTACCACACTTATAGCTGCGTCAACTGTATTTTATCTCAATCAGCATTTACCACCTATAGAACAACTTATGCGACCAAAGGTTATTTTTGAACTTGGTTTGTTCTTTTACCTGTTAATGCGCCTGACCTTTTTTATAAAATACATTTATAAAATATATTTTAATCCTGCCATTTTATTCGTTGGGAGCTTTTTTATACTCACATTAATAGGTGCTCTATTACTTATGCTGCCTAATGTTACGGTAAATGGCATATCGTTTATAGATGCTTTATTTACCTCTACAAGTGCCATTTGTGTTACAGGTCTTGCTGTTTTAGATACAGGAAAAGATTTTACTCAACTAGGACAAACCGTGTTAATATTTTTAATACAAATTGGAGGTTTAGGGATACTAACTTTTACATCGTTTTTCGCCTATTTCTTTAAAGAGAGCTCATCGTTTAGAGAAAGCATGTATATGAAAGATTATACCTCTACAGAAAATTTACAAGATGTATTTAGAATTGCAGCTCAAATTGTTGGATTCACTTTAGGGATTGAATTGTTAGGAGCCGTTTTTATTTATTCGTCTATAGACTCCATAAGTACTATAGAGGATAAAGTATTCTTTTCTATTTTTCATTCAATTTCAGCATTTTGTAATGCCGGGTTCTCGACATCGTCGTCTAGTTTTTATCAGCCAACGTTACGATATGATTACTCCTTACAATGGGTACTTATGCTACTTATTATCATTGGAGGAATTGGATACAGTTTTATATTTAACTCTTACACCTATTTAAAACGTAGATTTTTGAATCTGTTTAGAAAGAAAAATAAAGTGACTACTACAGTTAGAGTGTTTACTTTAAATTCTAAAATTACTATTGTAACTACAAGTATTTTATTAGTTGTTGGATTTATATTTTTCTATTTTGCTGAAGCTAATTTTAGCTTACAAGATCACGATTCGCTTTTTGGAAAAATAACAACTGCCATGTTCTCTTCTGTAACACCAAGAACTGCTGGTTTTAACACTGTAGATTATACACATGTTGCAACGCCATCGCTATTATTTGTAATCTTTTTAATGTGGATTGGAGCCTCTCCAGGATCTACTGGAGGTGGTATAAAAACCAGTACATTTGCCATTGCAACATTAAATATTTTAGCAACTGCAAGAGGAAAAAAACGTATAGAAATTAATACTAGAGAAATTTCTAGCAGCACTGTAAACCGTGCGTTTTCTATAATTTGTATTTCATTAATAACTATAGGAACAGCTATATTATTACTCTTATTTTTTGAACCAGAAAAAGACTTATTAGCCATTGCTTTCGAGTGTTTTTCTGCTTATAGTACCGTAGGGTTAAGTTTAAACCTCACACCCACTTTAAGCGACCCTAGCAAATATGTTATTATTGCCGTAATGTTTGTTGGACGAATTGGACTGTTAAACTTGCTCTTTGGAATGTTGGGCCAAGTAGAACAAAAATTTTATCAATACCCACAAGAAAATATTTTAATAAACTAAGATATTATGAAAATCATCATTTTTGGTCTCGGAAATTTCGGAATGTCACTCGCTTTAAGCCTTACTGAAACAGGCAACGAAGTTGTTGGTATAGACAAGCAAATGGAAAAAGTAAATATTGTAAAAGATAAAATTGCACATAGTATTTGCTTAGATTCTACTAACGAATTAGCCTATCAATCGCTTCCTATAAAACAAACAGACATTGCTGTTGTTGCCATTGGTGAAAACGAAGGTGCCGCCATTATAACCACAGCCATTTTAAAAAAACTAACAACGGCAAAGGTTATTAGCCGTTCGCTTTCTCCCATTCACGATACGGTGTTACAAGCCATGGGCATAACATCTATTGTGCATCCAGAGCAAGAAGCTGCATTAAAATTAACAAACAAAATCAATCTTAAAAATATAATTGATAGCTTTAAAATTGACGAAAAATATTCTATTTCAGAAATAAAAACACCAATAGAATTTGTTGGTAAATCTATTTCAGATTTAGATTTCAGATCAAAACAAAAATTAAACATTATTACTATTCTTCGTAAAAAAGAGAAAGTAAATTTGATAGGAAATACCACGTTTATAAAAGAAGTTATAGGAATACCAGGTGCAGATACAGTTATTCAAGACGGAGACATTTTAGTTGTTTTTGGACTGAATGACGATATCTCTAAAATTTGTCATAAACATTAAAAATGCCACTAAAATCTATTTTATCAACTAAAACGCTTTATAAGGAACACAAGGCGTTGCTTACAAAGGGAAATATTCAAATCACAGAATACAATGCGATTTCTATTCATTTCGTTGATTTTGATTCTGAAATGATTGTAGAGAACGCCATAATTACAAGTCAAAATGCAGCAAAAGCAGTTATTGATAATAAAGTTGTAATAAAAAATTGTTTCTGTGTTGGCGAAAAAACAATGGCATTTCTAGAAGAAAACGGACAAAATGTAACTAAAATGAAACTCTATGGATCAGATTTAGCCAATTACATTGTAAAGTACCATAAAAATGATACGTTCACTTTTTTCTGCGGAAATTTAAGGCACGATGCCATACCAAACACCTTACAAGAACACAATATTAAATTAAAAGAAATTATAGTTTACAATACATTAGCAGCGCCAAAAAAAATTGATGGTGAATTTGATGCCATTTTATTTTACAGCCCGAGTGGTGTTTCAAGCTATTTAACAACAAATACTATTAGCAACGAAATGCTATTTTGTATTGGAAAAACAACGGCAGAAGCCCTGCCAAAAGACATTAAAAATATAGTAATACCTTCAAGTCCTACTATAGAAAACATGCTACAAACTGTAGTTAAACACTCAAAGAAATAATGATTAAAAACGATTTATACTTAAGAGCTTTAAAAGGAGAAACGGTTGAACGTCCTCCAGTTTGGATGATGCGTCAAGCCGGACGCTACCTTCCAGAATTTATTGCAATCCGCGAAAAATACGATTTCTTTACACGTTGTCGCACACCAGAATTAGCAAGTGAAATTACAATACAACCTATCCGTAGATATGGTATGGATGCTGCGATTTTATTTAGCGACATTTTAGTCATTCCGCAAGCCATGAACATTGATGTAGAAATGAAACCAAATTTTGGTCCGTATTTACCAAATCCCGTTCGCGACCAAAAAGGTGTAGATAATGTTATTGTACCCGATGTACATGTAGAGTTAGATTACGTGATGCAAGCCATTAAAGCAACTAAAGAATTGCTTAATGACGAAATTCCGCTAATTGGTTTTGCAGGTTCTCCATGGACTATTTTATGTTATGTAGTACAAGGGCAAGGCAGTAAAAATTTCGACAAAGCCAAAGAGTTTTGTTTTACAAATCCAATTGCAGCACATCAATTACTTCAAAAAATAACAGATACTACTATAGCATATTTAAAAGCTAAAGTTGTAGCTGGCGTAGATGCTGTTCAGATTTTCGATTCTTGGGGCGGCATGCTTTCTCCAACAGATTACAAAGAATTCTCTTGGCAATATATCGATCAAATTATTGAAGCTTTAAAAGATGATGCTCCCGTTATTGCTTTTGGTAAAGGGTGTTGGTTTGCTCTTGGCGATATGGCCAAAAGTAACGCTGCTGCACTAGGTATAGATTGGACTTGCTCTGCACAAAATGCTAGATATTTAACTGGAGGAAACATAACATTACAAGGAAATTTCGATCCATCAAGATTATTATCTCCTCCTTCAGAGATTAAAAAGATGGTTCACCAAATGATTAACGAATTTGGTAAAGACAAATACATCGTAAATTTAGGTCACGGTATTTTACCTAACATTCCGTTAGATAATGCCAAAGCCTTTATAGATGCGGTTAAAGAATACAAATAACAATGAATAACAATGAGTAACAATTCGTTTTACATTTCAGAATTAGAGCAAACTGACGCTTCTATGCTTCATAAATTTATGATGGATAATGTAAAACGTTTTGTGCCTTATTTACCATATACGCTTGCTAAAAATTTAAAAGTTGAAGCTTCAGAAGAATATATTGCTGCTCAACAACAAAAAATGAAGCATAAGCTCGAATATACATTTTTATTAAAAGATGTAACAACAAATGCCATCTTCGCGCTTATTATTTTAAAGGATATTGATTGGCAAAAAGGAATAGGTGAATTTGCATATTGCATTGACAAACAGAAAGAAAACAAAGGCATAATGTCTTCTGCAATTACTAAATTTTCTAATTATGCATTTACCTCTTTAGGTTTAAAAACACTGCAAATTGTATCCCATAAAACAAATATTGCAAGCATAAAAGTCGCTACCAATTGTGGGTTTATCTGGAAAAAGACCTTAAAAAACGAATACGCGCCACCAAACGCACCAACCATAGACATGGAGTTATATGAACTACAACATGAAAGATAAATTTTACCAATACATTCAAGATTTGCAAAACACCATAACTTCAGCTTTAGAAGAAGTGGATGGAAAAGCAACCTTTAAAGAAGATATTTGGAAACGCCCTGAAGGTGGAGGCGGAAGAACGCGCGTTATTGAAAACGGAAATGTTTTTGAAAAAGGTGGTGTAAATATATCTGGGGTTCATGGCGAATTACCCGAAAGTATGCAAAACTATTTTGGTGTTAAAGATGCCAATTTCTTTGCCTGCGGATTGAGTTTAGTACTTCACCCTAAAAACCCAATGGTGCCTACCGTTCATGCTAATTGGCGCTATTTTGAAATGTATAATAAAGATGGTGATATTGTAGACCAATGGTTTGGTGGCGGACAAGATTTAACACCGTATTATCTTTTTGAAGATGATGCCAAACATTTTCATACCGTTTGTAAAACAGCCTGCGATAAACACCATCCGGACTTTTATGCGACATATAAAGCAAAATGCGACACCTACTTTTGGAATGCACACAGAAACGAAGCGCGAGGTATTGGTGGTTTATTTTTCGACTATTGTAAAAAAACAGACGACATGTCTATGGAAGCTTGGTACAACTTTGTTACCGAAGTTGGAAATAGCTTTATAGAAAGCTACATCCCTATAGCCGAAAAACGAAAAGACTTATCGTTTACAGAAACACAACGCACTTGGCAAGAAATTCGTCGCGGTCGTTATGTCGAATTTAATTTAGTACACGATAAAGGCACTCTTTTCGGACTCAAAACAAATGGCCGAATAGAAAGTATTTTAATGAGTTTACCACCACATGTACAATGGGTGTACGACCATAAAATTGAATCGGGTAGCCAAGAAGAACTATTAGTTCAAACACTACAAAACCCCAAACCATGGATCTAAAATCATGTTTTTTATCATTTGCATTGCTCTTATTCTCGTATTTAGCTTTTGCTCAAAGCACAGCATTAAATACAGCAATAGATACCTCTGCAGTTGTTTATGGTAAAAAAGCAAACGATTATATTTACATTTATAAAAACAGAATAACAGCTAAGGCTTTTTATATAAAAACATCCAACTCTCTAGTTATTAGTGGCCGAGAAGGTGAAGATGTCGGATTTAATTTGTATCCAAATAAACAAGATAAAATTGGTGCTGCAGTAGCTTTTAGATCTCTATCTGCGTCGTACTCGTTTTCTCCAAATTCTTTAGCCGAAAATCCAAACGATAAAGACTCTAAACTCTTCAATTTAAACATCAGAACGTATTTGGGTAAACACTGGATGCAGACATTAGACATTTACAATCAAAAAGGATTTTATTTAGATGGGCATATAGAAGATTCCAATTCTCACATCTATTTACAAGATACAAAATCGTTTAAAATTGGAGGAGCTACCTCTTATATTTTTAATGAAAATTTCTCATATAGAGCCCTTGCGAATCAAACTGAAAAACAATTAAAAAGTGCAGGTACGTTTATACCAACTTTAGTGTATTATTACACAAGACACAACGTTTTATTTGATGACGAATTTGGAAATCGCGAAATTAACACCAAAATAAAGTCGTATAATATCGCCATTGCGCCTTCTTATCAATACAATTATATTCCTACTAAAAATGTATTTATCTCTTTAGGAGCTTCTGCCGGTTTGGGATTAAACTTTAGTAGCAGTAAAAATAAATTAGACGCTTTAGATAATGAAGATTTAACGTCTCTTTTAACCGAAATCAACTTTAATGGCAGTATAACTTACGATATAGATAGCTTGTATTTTGGTGCACATTATAATTATTTAATTTTGAATTATAATGCTGATAGTTTTACGTATATAAAAGATAATATACCATATTTTCAGGCATTTGTTGGATATCGTTTTAAAGCTTCTAACAAGCTTGTACAAAGGGCAGAAAATTTTAATGACAACTTAATTCCGTAGTAATACAACTTAAAACCTTTTAAAATTCACTATTAACATGATGTTTAAAGACATACATATTAGCTTATTGTTATTTCTAGCAACATGGTCTGTCTTTGCTCAAAACGAAAACACGGATAACGATTCTATTTTTAACACACAAAGCACATATATTCGGCATTATAAAAACCGAATTCATGCCAAAATATATTATATAAATACGTCCAATTCTTTAGCGATAAACGATAGAGATTCCAGAATAAAATTAGATTTAAATGCCAATAAAGAATCCAGAATTGGAGGTAGTATTTTATTCAGAAAATTAGCCATTTCTTACTCATACGCTCCAAAGTTTTTAAACGCCAATCGCAATAACGATGGAGCCAAATTATATACGCTTAACTTAAGAGGTTACTACAAACAACATTGGATGCAAACGCTTAAACTATACCAAGAAAAAGGGTTTTATATTAAAAACGCCAATCAAAGCATCTATTTACCAGAAACAGAATCTTTCAAAATTGGAGGCTCAACGTCTTACATTTTAAATCCAAATTTTTCGTACAGAGCGTTATCCTCTCAAAACGAAAAACAATTAAAAAGTGTTGGTAGTTTTATTCCAAGTATCACCTATTTTTACACAGATTTCAACTTAAAACATGACGAAACTATTTTAAATCGCACTATAGAGAAACACTACAAATCGTTCGATTTAGCATTTTCGCCTAATTATTACTACAATTATGTACCCAACGAAAAATTATTAATCTCGGTTGGTGCCTCTGCAGGTATTGGATTAAACTATTCTATAACCAATTCCAGCAACGTTACAACCTTGTTAACAGAGCTTAGTTTTAAAGGTACATTTTCGTACGATTTAACTAATCTTTTTGTCGGAGCACATTTTAATTACTTATTTTTAAATCATAGTACAAGTCGTTCATATTATGTAACAGATACTATTCCTTATTTGCAAGTTTTTGTTGGTTATCGTTTTAAAGCACCGCAAAAAGTAATAGAAACTGCCGACGAATTTAACGACAAATTAAATATTAAATCATAATTATGTATCCTATTAAAAGAAACAGAAGACTAAGAACCAATGAAGCTATTCGTTCATTAGTTCGCGAAACTATTATTTCACCAAACGATTTTTTAGTACCAATTTTTGTTGTAGAAGGAAAAGGTGTAAAGGAAGAAATTCCGTCTATGCCCAACTATTTCAGGCTTAGTTTAGATATGCTTGAAAAAGAAGTCAAGGAACTTTGGACATTAGGATTAAAATCTGTTTTGCTATTTGTTAAAATAGACGACAAACTAAAGGATAATAAAGGTACTGAAGCTTTAAATCCAAAAGGATTAATGCAACGTGCCATTAAAACGGTAAAAAATACTTGTCCAGATATGTTGGTTATGACCGATGTGGCATTAGATCCGTTTTCGTCTTACGGACACGATGGTATTGTAGAAAACGGTTTAATTCTTAACGACGAATCTTCTGAAGTTTTAGCAGAAATGGCATTAAGCCATGCACAAGCTGGAGCAGATTTTGTAGCACCAAGCGACATGATGGATGGTCGTATTCTTGAAATGCGAGAATTATTAGAAGACGAAGGTTTTATAAACACCGGAATTATGGCCTACAGCGCCAAATATGCTTCTGCATTTTACGGCCCTTTTAGAGACGCTCTAGATTCTGCTCCTGTAAATGTGGTAGATGTCCCAAAAGACAAAAAAACATACCAGATGGATTACGCAAATCGTTTTGAAGCGCTTCGTGAAACAGAAATGGATATAGAAGAAGGTGCAGATATTGTAATGGTTAAACCAGGCTTATGCTATCTAGACATAGTGCGCGATCTTAAAAATGAAGTCGATGTGCCTATCGCTGTATATCAAGTTTCTGGAGAATATGCGATGCTAAAAGCAGCTTCTGAACGCGGTTGGTTAAATCACGATGCGGTAATGATGGAACAAGTTACTGCTATTAAAAGAGCAGGTGCAGATATCATAGCAAGTTACTTTGCTAAGGATGTTGTTAAATTGATTTCGTAACTTAGCTAAAATTCAAAAAATACAATATGGGAGCACTCATCTTTTGGGCAACAATTTCTATCTTTTTTTCATTTCTATGTTCTATACTCGAGGCTGTGTTCTTAAGTGTAACACCTACGTTTATTAACGTAAAAAAAAATGAGGGTAAAGATTACGCTACAACTTTAGAAAACCTAAAGAAAGATGTAGACAAACCTTTAATTGCTATTTTAACCTTAAATACAATTGCACATACTTTAGGTGCAATGATGGTTGGTATTCAAGCCGAAAGCTTACCGTATAAATTCGAAGTTTTTGGTATTAATACAGTAGGAATAGTTTCTGCAATCATGACGCTTTTAATATTAGTGGTTTCAGAAATTATTCCTAAAACTATTGGAGCAAAATACTGGCAAGGGTTAGCTAATTTCACTTCTAAAGCACTTACAGTTTTAATATTTCCTCTAAAATACACAGGCCTGTTATGGCTGTTACAACTTACTACAAAACTTATTGGTGGTAAAGGTCATGGTAGTGTATTAAGTAGAGAAGATTTTCATGCAATGGCAGATATGGCGACAGAAGAAGGTGTGTTTCAAGAATCTGAAAGTAAAATTTTAAAAAATTTACTAACCTTTAAAGACATTCTTGCTAAACATATTATGACGCCTAGAACTGTTATGAAAACAGCTAACGATTCGACAACTGTACAAGAGTTTTTCAAAGAAAATTCTAACGTCCGTTTTTCTAGAATTCCGTTATACACAGATAATCCAGACAATATTACAGGATTAGTCTTAAAAGATGAAGTCTTTAAAGAAATGGCGCTTGGAAATGGCACAAAAACACTAAAAGATATTAGACGAGATATCATTATTATAGAGCGTAACATTGCCATTCCAACACTTTTTGAACAACTTGTAGAAAGTAAAAACCATATGGCTTTAGTGGTAGACGAATACGGTTCTGTTAGTGGTATTGTTACTATGGAAGATGTAATTGAAACCCTTCTAGGTCTTGAAATTATGGATGAAAGTGACCATGTTGCAAACTTACAAGCTTTAGCAAGAAAAAGCTGGGAAGTACGTGCCAAACGCTTAGGATTAATTAGTGACACTCCAGAAGAAAATTAATGGATTACTGCATTATAAATTCTCCTTTAGGGTGTACTAGAATTGAAGGTGATACAGATGGAGTTTCATCAATAACAGTGCTTAATTCTGATGAAACACTAACAGAAATTATTCCAAAATCACTTCAAAATTGTGCGCTTCAACTAGACGAATATTTTAATGGGTCGCGAACAATATTCAAAATTAAACAAAATCCGAAAGGTACAGATTTTCAGAAAAAAGTATGGAATGCGCTTCGTTTAATTCCTTACGGTAAAACACTTTCTTATTTAGAACTGTCTAAACAATTGGGAGACGTAAAAGCCATTCGTGCTGTTGCTAATGCCAACGGTAAAAATCCGCTTTGGATTGTTGTTCCATGCCATCGCGTTATTGGTACAGACGGAAGCCTTACAGGTTATGCTGGCGGACTACACAGCAAACAATGGTTATTAAACCATGAAAGTCCGGTGACGCAACAAAGCTTATTTTAAATTCTTATCTTTAGTCTCACACAAATTTAGTTATGAAATTCTTAATCAAACTTTTTAAGTTTATTGCCATTCTATGCGGTTTACTTGTGATTTTACTATACATTTTCGATTACGATTATATTTTAAAAGCCGTACGTGTTACTTACGGCACAGGTCATAAAACAGCCTTTTTAGAAGATTATAAAGAATTTGACAATCGTGTTATTAAAAACAGTACACCACAACCGTGGAACATTCATAACGATTACAATAAAGCCACCATTACAGACAGTTTAGAACGTACAAATATTGCGAACGGAACCATTGCATACTTAATTATTAAAAACGATAGTATTTGGTTTGAGACCTATTACGACGGATTTGGCAAAACCTCTAAAACCAATTCCTTCTCCATGTCAAAAAGCATTATTTCTGCCATGCTCGGAAAAGCCATAATGGAAGGGAAAATCAGAAATTTAGATCAGAATGTGAGCGATTTTTATCCGCAATTTAAAGATGGTTTAAGTGCTACGCTAACGGTGGGCGATTTATCATCTATGGCATCAGGTTTAAATTGGGACGAAGCTTATTATTCGCCATTTTCGGTTACCACACGTGCTTATTTTGACGAAGATTTAGAGCCTGTTATTCTAAATATGGAAGGTGTAGAAACTCCTGGAACAGCATTTAAATACTTAAGCGGAAATACCCAATTGCTAGGTATGGTTATTGAGAGAGCGACCGGACAAACCATGTCTGGATACTTAAGCGAGGAGTTTTGGAGACCTATGGGTTTTGAAAGCGATGCACTTTGGCAACTCGATAGCGAGCAAGAAGGTTTAGAGAAAGCCTATTGTTGTATTGCTAGTAATGCACGTGATTTTGCCCGATTTGGACGGCTGTATAAAGATTATGGCAAATGGAATGGCGAACAACTTTTAGATTCCGCCTTTATTGCAAAATCCATTACACCCAGATTTAAAGACAGTCCACAATATGGTTACGGTTGGTGGTTAAAAACCATTGGCAACAAACACTTTTTTATGATGCGTGGCCACTTAGGGCAATACGTAATTGTAGAACCTGAAGACAATGTTATTATTGTGCGTTTAGGACATACTAAAGGCCCTAAAGGTGGTGAAGGTTCTTTTTCTAAAGACATTTTTACGTATATTGAAGAAGGATATAATATGTTAAATGAATGATTAGCAAACTCAATCTTGAAGATATTTTGTTTCTGGACATTGAAACCGTTCCAGAAACTCAGCATTTTTCTGAATTAAGTGATGCCAAAAAAGAGTTATGGGATTTAAAATCTAAATATCAGCGTAACGAATTATCTGCTGAAGCATTCTATGAACGGGCAGGAATTTGGGCAGAATTTGGAAAAATTGTATGTATCTCTGTTGGATATTTCATGTTAAAAGGAGATGGCAGACAATTTAGAGCAACATCGTTTTATGGCGATGAAATAACTATTTTAAAAGACTTTAAAAATCTTTTAGAAACCCATTACAATCATCCCAGACAATTATTATGTGCCCATAACGGTAAAGAGTTCGATTTTCCTTATATCGCACGACGTATGATTATACATAACATTACGTTACCATCAAAGTTAAATTTATTTGGTAAAAAACCTTGGGAAGTGCCACATTTGGACACTCTAGAATTATGGAAATTTGGCGATTATAAAAACTATACCTCGCTTAAATTACTCACCAATATATTAGGTATTCCCTCTCCAAAAGATGATATTGACGGTAGTGAAGTGTATCGCGTCTATTACGAAGAAAACGAAGTAGATCGCATCATAGTTTATTGTGAAAAAGACACGATTGCTGTGGCACAAATTTTCTTAAGACTCCGTGGTGATAGTATTTTAACCGACGACGAAATTATTCATATTTAAATGACAGAGGCACCTTTATTACAAATAAAAAATCTTGCCATTTCTTTCAACGGCAACGAAGTTATTCACAACATTTCTTATCATTTAAATGCTAATGAAATTTTAGGTATTGTGGGCGAATCTGGCTCAGGAAAATCGGTGTCTTCTTTAGCTATTTTAGGTTTATTACCCAAAAAGATTTCTGCGGTTTCAGGAACTATTCATTTTAAAGACATTGATCTTACGCAGATCAATCAAAATCAATTTCAACATATAAGAGGAAATAAAATAGCTATGATTTTTCAAGAACCCATGAGTTCTTTAAATCCGTCTATGCGCTGCGGCATACAAGTCGAAGAAATTTTAAATCAGCATACAGGTTTATCTGCTATTGAAGTAAAACAACGCGTTTTAGAGCTTTTTGATCAAGTAAAATTACCAGAACCAGAACGGGTTTACAAATCGTATCCGCATGAGATTTCTGGCGGACAAAAGCAACGTGTTATGATTGCTATGGCCATTGCTTGCGAACCCGACATTTTAATCGCAGACGAGCCTACTACAGCACTAGACGTAACCGTACAAAAAGAAATTATAGTGTTACTTAAAGAGCTTCAAGACAAAACACATATGAGTATTATTTTTATTACTCATGATTTGGCTTTAATCTCTGAAATTGCTGAACGCGTTATTGTAATGTATAAAGGAGATATTGTTGAACAAGGCACCGCAACCAGCATTTTTAATATGCCCCAACATAATTACACCAAAGCCTTAATAAATTCAAGACCATCTTTACAAGTACGTTTAAAAACACTTCCTACCATACAGGATTATTTAAACAATGCATTTACAGAAACTATTGTAACTAGTGAAGACCGTGCTAAACATCATCAAGCATTATACAACCAATCGCCTTTATTAGAAGTTATAAATCTGGAAAAAGAATATATCTCTAATTCCGGATGGTTTGGCAAATCGCAACCTTTTAAAGCCGTAAATAATGTAAGTTTTAAAATTTATGAAGGTGAAACTTTAGGTTTGGTTGGCGAATCAGGTTGTGGAAAATCTACTTTAGGAAATGCTATTCTGCAATTAGATAAAGCTACTGCAGGAACCATTATATACAAAGGAACAGATATTACAAACCTCTCTACAAAAGCTATGAGAAGGCTTAGAAAAGACATTCAAATCATCTTTCAAGATCCTTATGCGTCTTTAAATCCAAGGTTAACTGTTGGACAAGCCATTATGGAACCTATGACGGTTCATAAACTGTATAAAAACAAAGCAGAACGCAAAGCTAAAGTGTTGGAGATTTTAAATCGTGTTGGACTCTCTGAAGACTATTTTAATCGTTACCCACATGAATTTTCTGGAGGACAACGCCAACGTATCGGAATTGCAAGAACCATAGCGTTACAACCTAAATTAATAGTGTGTGACGAGTCTGTTTCAGCTTTAGACATATCTGTACAAGCTCAGGTTTTAAACCTTTTAAACGAATTGAAAGATAAATTTGGTTTCACTTATATTTTTATATCCCACGATTTAGCGGTTGTAAAATATATGTCGGATCAATTGATTGTGATGAATAAAGGGGAAATCGTAGAAAAAAACGATGCGGATATTGTGTATAACAATCCGCACCAAGATTATACAAAAAAACTAATTCAAGCTATTCCAAAAGGATTATAACATGAACACTTTTTTAACTAAATACATTAGATTTTTTATAAAATCTACAGTGTTATCATACACCATATAGATTTTACTTTCTGAGTAGGTAGGTTCTTCAGGTAGATTTGAGGCTACATTCATAATGGTTAGTTTTTGGTAGATTTGGGATCTATGTGTAATAGTATTTTTGGGTGATGTAAATATGTCAATTTTATTTCAAATATCGTTTAAAAGACATATAAAATCGATTAAATACACTTTATTTTAACATTTAAACATTCTAAACCTATACTTCCTACATTTAAAGAGACATTTCAGGGATTTCTCGGTCCACTATCAATTGCCCTGCTGTAGCATTCCTGATCTCATTTACAGATACGCCTGGAGCACGCTCTAATAACTTAAAGCCATGAGCTGTAATTTCTAAAACTGCTAAATTGGTTACAATCTTTTTCACACAACCTACACCAGTAAGGGGCAAACTACAGCGTTTTAATAATTTGGATTCTCCTACTTTATTGGTATGCATCATGGCCACAATTATATTTTGAGCACTAGCTACCAGATCCATCGCTCCACCCATACCTTTTACCATTTTACCTGGAATTTTCCAATTGGCAATATCGCCTTGTTCTGAAACTTCCATGGCGCCTAGAATGGTTAAATCGACATGTTGTCCGCGAATCATAGCAAAACTAGTCGCCGAATCGAAAAAACTAGCACCTGCCAACGTTGTGATGGTTTGTTTACCAGCATTTATAATATCGGCATCTTCTTCACCATCAAACGGAAAGGGCCCCATACCCAAAACACCATTTTCACTCTGAAATTCGACTTCAATATCCGCTCGCACATAGTTCGCTACTAAAGTTGGAATACCTATGCCTAAGTTTACATAATATCCGTCTTTTACCTCTTGTGCAATTCTTTTTGCTATTCCAATTTTGTCTAACATAATTGTTTAATTTGAAAAATGATTTAATTTGAAAATGTTATAGCTTATTCAGACTCTCTCTTCATGAATTATCAACAAAGAATCATAACATAATTACTCCATTATCTTATTCTAACCGTACGTTGTTCTATACGTTTTTCATAATTCTTACCTTGAAAAATACGCTGTACAAAAATTCCTGGTACATGAATTTGATTCGGATCTAGTTCACCAACAGGCACTAATTCCTCAACCTCAGCAACTGTAATTTTTGCTGCACCACACATAACTGGATTAAAATTTCTGGCTGTCCCCTTAAATATTAGATTTCCTGCTTCATCTCCTTTCCACGCTTTTACAAAAGCAAAATCGGCTTTAAACGCATGTTCTAATACATACATTTTACCATCAAACTCTCGGGTTTCTTTACCCATAGCAACTTCGGTTCCATAACCTGCAGGTGTATAAATGGCAGGAAAACCTGCTTGAGCAGCACGACAACGCTCTGCTAATGTGCCTTGAGGAATTAACTCTACGTCGAGTTCGCCACTTAACATTTGCCGTTCAAACTCGTCATTTTCGCCTACGTAAGAGGACACCATTTTTTTGATTTGCTTGTTTTGCAAGAGAAGTCCTAAACCAAAATCGTCTACACCCGCATTATTAGAAATGCAGGTTAATCCTTTTATATCTCGCTTGACTAATTCTGAAATGGCCTGTTCCGGAATACCACACAAACCAAAACCACCAAGCATAAACGTCATGTTATTGCTAACGCCTTCAAGGGCATCTGTTACAGATTGTACTGTTTTTTTAATCATGATATTTTGAATTTAGTATCCTTTTAAAAATACGAAATATTGAAGTGCATATTTAAGATATGCAAGCAAAATTTAAGAAACACCTACAATTTATATTGTACTTTAAACAGCAACATTCTAGGCATAATGTATGTTTTACTATCACTTATAAGATAGTTTGAAAATGAATTTCCTTGTCTAAACGTGGTATTAAACATATTATGAGCACCTATTTCAAAACCCCAAGAACTATTTTCTCTCTGATAAAAAAGGGAAGCATTAGCATTATCGAAGGTGTTGTAAACGGCTTGATCTTTATGTTCAAAAATCTCTAATTCGTAATCCATTTTAAAAATAAATGCGTTTAAAAAATCGTATTCTACGGCAGCTGATAAAACATCAGTGTTATAGGTCGTATTTAACCCAATAGCTTTATACAAGCTTATATTTTTTGAGTATTCTAGTTTAAGAATTAAAGATAAACTCTTTATCTTATTTATTGTCAGTGCTAAAATTTAAACCTCCAATAGACATACGCATACCTAGGGACTGTTTTATAGGAAATATTAGTATTTGTGTAGTTGTTTAAATAATTAAACTCGAAGGTTTCCTTATTAAATATATTCTGAACATACAGCCCTAGACTCCATTTTTTAAGTTCAGGTTCATATATTATTTCCATATAATTAGCATCGTAAAAAATGGAATCGACCAAATAATTTTTAAACTTTGCATTGATAATCCATTCCGAATTAATTTTAAATATAGGATTAAACATAAATTGAAATCTCCTATTCCTAACCTCGGTCTCTGTATTCCAGCCTTTGTTGTCTGTATAATTCATTTGAAACTTAAAATTAAAAAAGGATCTAAAGTAACTTGTCCCAGTTAACCCAAAGCCCGATGTATTGTTTACAGTTTCTAAAAACGTATTATTTACCACTGAAGGATTAATAACACGACTGTAATTATATCCTACTTTTAATGACATATTTAAAGGTTTAGAGTAGGTAGTAACACTTGTATTGAAAAAGATAAAATTCTGCCCCGAAGTATAAACGCTTCGTGATATATTAAAATCTTGATTTAAAAGACCTTCCTGAACAAACTGCGAATTAAAGTGTTTATAAGATAGACTAGTACTAAAAAAAAGTCGCTTTTTAACATCAGAAAAACTATGCCTAAAATAATAACGGTTATTGGTTATAGCCTCTACCCGATTGGCTCCTAAACTTAGAGAACGGTAACTATTTACGATAAAAAAATCGACATAATAATCTAATGTTTCTAATTTGGATACGTATTCCCAACCCACTCTATAATTCCCTGTTTTTCCTTCTTTAAGCTGAATATTAAAATCAGCATTTGGCAAAAAAAGAGAACTACTCGTGTTATTCCTTTTATAAAAACTTATTTTCCCTTCTGCTATAGCATTAAACTCCAAACGTTCTCCCATTGGTAATTTAAGTTTAACCTGAGCTTTTGGTTCAATTTTTTTTGCATTATCTGATCCTGACAAACTATCTACAACTAACTTATTTGCATAAGATTGTCCTTTTATATTTTCACTTGTGTGCAATACACCGATGGTATATGAATGAGAGGTTTTACCCGATTTAAATACAAAAGCCGATTCCGCTCCCCAATATTTGAGAGATGATTTGTAATTTGTATTTAGTTCGGAATTTGTACTGTCCTGCGCAAAGGCATTAGGGTGTATTGTAAATAATTCGTCGTTACTTTTAACTCCTGAAAAACCATCTAAAACTAAGGCTCCATTATTTAATTTCTTAGTATACTGTACTTGAGCATCAAAATTATTTATCTTTGATTTTAAAGTTTGATTGATAAGATTTCCATTGGTAACCAAGTCATTCATATCGTTTTTGTTTTTATAAACAAATGAGGCTGAAATAATAAGATTAGATGAAGCCGAAGGATTAGATTGTAGTTCAAAATCGTTTCCTATACTAAAATCTGTATTTTCAAAGTTATTATGCTCGGAATATGAAATAGTATTGGGAGGAACAAAATAGGTATAACCAATGTTATAATCTTTTTTAAAATTATCGCGATAAGTATATAAGGTATTTTTTATGTGTAAGGTTTTACTAAACTTTTTATTAAATAATAAACTATTTGAAAGCGCTTGATTTTCTACATAGTATTTTTCGTCAATATCCATAATTGAGCCTTGTAGGTAAACCATTGGGTTTTGATTTAGTTTATATGATTTTTTAAAATCGTTAAAACCGCCTATACTAAATTCGTAATTACTAAATTGAGCCCCTGCCGTTCTTCCTATATTATTAACAAATCCTAAGTTTAATAATTTAAAATTAGGATTAATAAATGCCAAATTCAAGTCCCCAGAATACCGGTTCTCTAAGCCTAAACCAACATCTGCTTTACCGAAAAGCATTGACTTCTTATCTTCCTTAAGTTTTAAATTTAAAACGACGGCACTAGAGTTAAGAAACTGCTTTAAAACAGGATTTTCTTCATAATTCTGAATTATTTCTATAGACTTCAATGCTGAAGGGTCTAAATTCTGTGAAATAACCTTATAATTAGAATTGGCCAAATCGTCGCCTTCTATCAAGATTTTATCAATAGGCTCACCTAAAGCCCTAATTATACCGTTATCATCAACCTCTATTCCTGGAAGATTTTTAAGCATATCTTCTACAGAATTTTCAATACCATACTCAAAAGCCGACAATCGATAAGAAATAGTATCTCTATTAACCTCAATTTTTTCTGTAGACTTTAGTACAACAGTGGATAGTGTTTCTATCTTTTCTGATAAATATACGTTTCGCGACACATTTTCATTGTCCATAACAATCAACGAATCTTTATATCTTTTAAAACCCAAAGCACTAACCTCTAATACAAATTGTTTATATATAGCTTCTACATTAATATTAAAAGCACCAGCCTCATCTGAATAAGCATATCCTAAAAATGTATTATTAGCTTTTAACACTACCGATGTGCCTGTTATTGGCAAACTATCTTGAGCATTTTTTACGAAACCAGATATAGAAATGTTTTGAGCCAACGATGTCTTAGATACACAAAGTACCAATATTAGCAGTAATACATTAAAACCTATAAATTTTTGTTTAAAACGTTCCAAACACTTCAATAAATATGTTTCCTGGATTTTTATCTTCATGAATAGGAACTCCTGTTTTTTCTGATAGTATTCTACCATTTAATGTTGCTTGATTCAGCTTTTCTTCCAAATTATTTTTAAACGCATTAAACGTCATCCATTCATTAGTGGGGTTATTAATAGGCTTTAATAAATATTGAAAACGCGATGGATATTGCATTTCTTTAAAGTACCAAAAAATTTCTTTATGTGCATCGTAAGCTTCTAAAATCAACCCAGGTAGTCCTTGTAATTTCCAAGGACCATATGGCAAGGGCACTTGCATAGTAAACCAAGCTGTATATGTTCTTCCTCTAAATGTACAGGTTGCCATTTGACACTCAAAATCACCTATTACTTTAGTTTTGCTTGTAATATCCCAAACTATCTTAGGTATACCCTCCTTAACATAGCTGAAACCTAAATCTCTAGCAAAAAGTGTTTTGTTTTTTAAATCGTTATAATATAGAAATCCCTCTTCGCTAGTACTTACAGTAAAGGTAAACTTATGTTCTTGTTTCATACTGTTAGTTAACTGTTCTAACGAGTCTTTTCTAGTAGTATAAAGAGATCTATCAGTATCAAATACCAGTAGCGCATTATAGTCTTTTCCTACTGGAGACCCAAGAGATAAACTCTGAATCTCGCCATAATACACTACACCCGTTTTTACCTGAGATAAAACTCCTTGACAACAAAGTACTAGAAAAAAAATTGTAATGTTATATTTCATAATTAAAGGTTTAAAACCACGATCTAATAAGAAGATCGTGGTTGATATAAATTAATTGCAGTAATCTGAATATTCATCCATCATGGCATCAGCAGATTCACAATCTACAATTGAAGTCACTTCAGGAATCCCATCACCTACACACATCTCCAGAGATATCAAGCCCCTTATTCTTATCAATACTAACATTACTTCCAAAAAAAGAAATAAATAATATACTTACTAATATTTTCATAATTTTTAAAATTTTAAACCTGTAATACTTTTAAACAGGTTGATTAATACGAATGTTTGGCTTCATAAAAAGCCTTGAAGTTTTATGGTTGAAGTTTTTTAAATAAGCTGGCGCCAGCTATGATCGATCTTGTATTCAGAAATTTATTAAGACTTCAAACTCAAGAAATTTCCTTCAACTTATCAAACGTAAAAAAAAAAAAGATTTTTTATTTTTTAATTTTATGAAAAACCTGCATTTCATCGAAAAACACTTAAAAACAAGGTTTTACATTACGGAAAAACCGTAGTTGGATAAATAAGACATAAAAAAACCATTCTAAAACAGTGTTGCACAATTTTAGGATGAGCTTAAAATATATTAAAGAAACACCTACAATTTATATTGTACTTTAAACAGCAACATTCTAGGCATAATGTATGTTTTACTATCACTTATAAGATAGTTTGAAAATGAATTTCCTTGCCTAAACGTGGTATTAAACATATTATGAGCACCTATTTCAAAACCCCAAGAACTATTTTCTCTCTGATAAAAAAGGGAAGCATTAGCATTATCGAAGGTGTTGTAAACGGCTTGATCTTTATGTTCAAAAATCTCTAATTCGTAATCTATTTTAAAAATAAATGCGTTTAAAAAATCGTATTCTACGGCAGCCGATAAAACATCTGTATTATAGGTGGTATTTAACCCAATAGCTTTATACAAGCTTATATTTTTTGAGTATTCTAGCTCAAGATTTGGCCATGTTTTAAAATGAGTTGATAGACCAGTCTTTACCATGACTGTTTTAGACGTATTCTTATTGATTTCGGAATTTAATAACTGATAGAAATTACTATAATTTGCATATCCAGTTAATTTAAATCTTAATCGGTTAATACGCTTAGAAATATTACCAAATATATTCCAACTGTCTTCTGGTCTATCAAAAAGTATAATAGTATTTACACTCTCTATGCCATCTAGCTGAGTTACATGTTTAAATTGCTTCTCTTTTTTATTGTATGCTGCCCTTATAGAGTAATTCAATCCTTTTAAAGTACTGTATTTAGAAAGCCGAAAACTAATGCGATGGTATAAATCGTGTTCCAGTTGTTCGTTACCTTTAAAAACACTATTAAAACTGCTTAATACATACCTACTTGCTAACTGTTCTACAGTTTGAAATTGCGCATTTAAATTATAATCTACATCTAAAGCATTACCGTTACTAAACTTTATTTCGGCATTAAATTGAGGTAATAGTAAATTTGTATTTCGGGTAGTAGCCAAATCGTATTGTTGCGTATTCCAGAAGTAAAAATGATAAAAAATACCGGGTTTGAGTGTAGCAATTCCCAACTGAAACTTATACTCCATCCCTATAAAATTATCGATAAATTGATAGGTAAAATCGTTACCAAATCCGGCGGAATCAAAATTATTTAGCATTCCATTACTTAACAATTGGGTATTGTTAGTATACAAATTACTAAAGGCTAATTGCGTTCCTAAAGTCGTATACACGTGGTTTTTTTCATTTAAAACCCAATAGTCTTTTACAACAGCATTTGCAGCATGAATATTCAACTTTTTAGTTTGAAGAATAGTATAAACAGTATCTGTTTCTAGCGGAATTAATCCTTCTAAAATATCTTCATCCGTGCGCCACTCTGTAAGCGGTTTATCATAACTAAAATTATAATCCATTTCTAAAGTAGCAGTATGATTTTTAGAAAACTTTCTAGTATAACGCAAATCCAAATTTAAGAATAACTGTTTTAGATTAGACTCTGTGTTAATGGTATTATTATCGTAAGTACTATTTGTATTTATATAATCTGTATTAGTGCTGTTAGCTATTTTAAATACAGTAGATAAGGCTAAATCTTCATTTGCACTAGGATCATAATCCAAGGTAATCTTACCAATCGTAAAAAAGGTTTGTAATTGGCTAATTGTTATCCGATCTTCTACAAATGGAGTATCATTATTTAAATATGTATTTGTAGTATTTCTTTGATTTTCAGAAGTTGCATTGTTTACAATAACATAAGCAGAAAGATCTGTTAACGGGGTTAATGCTCGTCTAACATTCAATGCACCAAATTGATTCGTATGCGCTTTATAATCTTCATTTTTTAAGTATGTAGAGAAGTCATCATTAGAAAGCGTATAGTAACTACCAGATTGTTTATTTAATTTAGAATATCCACCTTCAAAGTCGACATAATCACGGAATGTAAAACTTTTATGTCCTGTGTTATTTACATCGCCTATAAAGTTAAAAGTAGATTCTGGACTATAATAAAATAAAGTGGGATGCACGACATAACGGTCTTTAACACCTCCTCCAGCTTCCAAATCTCCGAACCAAAATTGTTTTTTATTTTCTTTTAATTTTATGTTCATGGCTAAAATTTCGCTATTCTGTAAATTTTTAAGCATAGCCACATCGGTATAATTATCTAACAATTCTATCCGATCTATAGCATCTGCAGGCAAATTATTTATAGCCAGTTTAGTTCCTCCTGTAAAAAATGTTTTATTTTCTACCAATACTTTACTTACAGGTTTACCATTAGCCGTTACTTTTCCATCACGATCGACCTCTATCCCTGGTAATTTTTTTAAAACATCTCGTAATTTTCGCTCTTCTCCAGTAACAAATGAATCTGTTCTGTAACTTATTGTATCGCTTTTAATAGAAATAGGTGGCGTATAGGCTATATCTACCTGATCTAACTGACTGGTTTGTATTGGCATTATAAAGTTTTTCTTGTTGTTTTCAGTTATAGAAAACACTTTAGCATATTGTGTCTCATGCCCCAGATGGCTAACTGTGATTGTATACCTAACACCAGGTGTTAAATTTAACCTATAAAAACCAGAATTATCGGTAATAGAAAAGTTCACTTTAGTAGAAGTAGAATCTGGCACAGCTAAAATATTGGCATATTCTAATGGCATTTGTAAGCTATCTTTTACTGTTCCGCTTAATGTAATTTGCTGTGTATAGGCCGTAGCCATAAACAAAAAAAAGATACAAAAGAATACGTAGGTTTTACAATGCACCAAGTTAGTTAATGGATATAATTAATAAAAAAATTAAAATTTAGCACGACTAGCACGATAAGCTTCTCGAGTTATTGGTTTGCCTTCTGTTAGTTTATTTATGGTTTTATCTACATTATATTTAATTGATGTAGCATAATAAGTACGAGGTCCAATACTAGCCTCTAAAATTAATCCTGGTAAATTTCCAAAAGATTTGGGTCCGAAGGGTACAGCAATTTCAGGAGTAAACCAAACAGAAATATCTGGAGACATGTCGCTATACCCGTACACTTTTTTTCCTGTGTTTAAATTAGCTTTGTAACAAGTTTGTTTTCCTATTTTTTTTGTTTCTGTAGTAATATCCCATTCTACCTTTTCTTCTTTAAGCGTTAAAAGTAATAAGCCATCTCCACTAGACATAAAGTTCTCCAACCAGATCTTATCTTTTAAATTTTTATAGAACTTAGAATCCTTCTCGCGATTGTACAGAGTTACGAGGTTATTATTTCCTCCTTCAGACTCCATACCAACCTCTATAGGATTTAACCAAAATAAAGATTCATAATTATTAAATAATAAGGTGTAATTAAATGCATCGTAACCCGAACGCGAATTTACAATAGTATTTATTTCAGATTTAGAGTATTTATCAGTCATCTTCTCAGATAAATTCGCAAAATTTAAAACTGTTTTATAAGTTACTTCTGTAACCGTATTTTGTGCAAATACTGTAGAAAAACATAATAGTAATAACAGCCCGCATATATTTTTTTTCATAATTTTTAGACTTTTAAATAGCTTGATTAATACGAGTGTTTGGCCTCATAAAAAACCTTAAATTTTTATGGTTGAAGTTTTTTAAATAAGCTGGCGCCAGCTATATCGATCTTGTATTCAGAAATTAATAAAGACTTCAAACTCAAGAAATTTCCTTCAACTTATCAAACGTAAAAAAAAAAAAGATTTTTCATTTTTTAATTTTATGTAAAACCTGTATTTCATCGAAAAAAACTTAATTACAAGATTTTACATTACGGAAAAACCGTAGTTGGAAAAATAAGACATAAAAAAACCATTCTAGAACAGTGTTGTACTGCTCTAGAATGGTCGTTAATTTATTTTAAGAATATGATTTAGAAATCTAAATCGTCTACTGTACCTTGGTTTTGAAGCGCATCTGAATCTGATGCATTTCCTGAGGCATCGCAATCTACTCGAATTGTTAATGTTTCTGGTTCTTTAAAAGCTTCCGTAGAGATATTTAAATCTTCATCGGCATAACACTTAGACATATACGACCCCCAAATTGGTAAGGCCATAGATGCTCCTTGTCCGTATGTAATAGATCTAAAATGCACAGCTCTATCTTCTGCACCTACCCAAACACCTGTTACTAAGTTAGGCACCATACCCATAAACCAACCATCACTTTGGTTTTGTGTTGTTCCTGTTTTACCAGCAATGGGGTTTGTTAATTTGTATGGATATCCCGTCATAATTTCTCGATACATAGCATTCCATTTTTCTGCACCTTGTGTTCTTAATCGGGCTCCCGAACCGCTTTCTGTAACACCTTCTAAAAGTTTTACAGTTACATAAGCCACTTCTTCACTTAAAACATCTTTGGTTTTTGGTGTGAATTGGTATAAAATGGTATTGTTTTTATCTTCTACACTAGTAACCATTACCGGCTCTGTATACACCCCTTGATTTGCAAATGTAGCATATGCAGCCACCATCTCGAATACGCTTAAATCTACCGTTCCTAAAGCTATTGAAGGCACTTCTGGTATTTCGGTAGTCACCCCTAATTTATGTGCCATATCTATAACATGTGATGGTCCAACCTTATCCATTAAACGTGCTGTAATGGTATTCACAGAGTTGGCTAAAGCATTTTTAAGTGTTCGTGTCCCTCCATATGTTAGACCTGAATTCTCCGGAGTCCAATCTTTTAAATTTCCCCAACGGCCTTCTTCAATAGTATAAGGTACATCTGGAAATTCGTCGCAAGGCGATAAATGTAATTGATCTATGGCTGTTGCATACACAAAAGGTTTAAATGTAGATCCTACTTGGCGTTTTCCTTGTTTCACGTGATCATACTGAAAATGACGATAGTTCATCCCTCCAACCCATGCTTTTACATGTCCTGTTTCTGGATCCATAGACATCATTCCTGGATGTAAAAACTTCTTGTAATAACGCATAGAATCTAAAGGCTTCATTATTGTATCAATATCGCCTTGCCATGAAAACAACGTCATAGGAATTGGGGTATTAAACGATTTGATAATCTCTTCATCAGATTTCTTCATTCGTTTCATCTTTCTCCAACGTTCTGACTGACGCATAGAACGCTTCAATAACCCATCTACTTCGTCTTTGGTTAAACCTAAAAATGGTGTGGTAGGATTACGATCTGGTGTATTCTGAATATCAAATTCTTTTTGTAAATCAATCATATGGTTTTGTACCGCTTCTTCTGCATATTGCTGCATACGCGAATCGATAGTGGTATACACCTTTAAACCGTCTCCATATAAATTGTATTTGGTACCGTCTGGTTTTGGATTTTTATTAATCCAATCTTTCATAAACTTCTTTAAATACTCTCTAAAATAGGTCGCTATACCTTCTCTATGCGATTCTGGAGTATAGTTTAAATCTAAATCGGTTTGTTGTAACGAATCTTTTACACGTTCTGTGATGTAGCCATATTTTTGCATTTGTGCTAATACTACATTTCTACGATTCTTTACACCTACAGGGTTAGATCTCGGATTGTATAAAGAAGAATTCTTAAACATCCCAACAAGCATTGCAGATTCTTTTAAATTTAAATCTTTAGGCTGCTTACCAAAATAAATGTTTGAAGCACTTTTAATCCCATCTCCGTTATTTCCAAAATCGTAGATATTAAAGTACTGTGCTATAATTTCTTCTTTGGTATACTGACGCTCTAAACGAATAGCTATAATCCATTCTTTAACTTTCTGGCCAATACGTTCGACTATATTTTTAGAACCTTCACCATGAAACAATAGTTTTGCTAATTGTTGCGAAATGGTACTGGCACCACCGCCTTTTCCCATTTTAGCAAAAGCTCTTAATGTACCACGACCATCGATTCCAGAATGCTCATAAAAACGAATATCTTCGGTAGCTACTAAAGCATCAATTAAATTCTGAGACAAAGATTCGTAACCTATTGGCGTACGGTTATCGTTAAAATAAAATTTCCCTAGCGTTTTTCCGTCTGAAGAAATAATTTCTGTAGCGAGGTTGGTTTTAGGATTTTCTAAAACCGTGTGATCTGGTAAATCACCAAATGCGGAAGCTGATAAAAACAGCAAAACAAAAGCGATAACGCCAGTTAGGAAAAGAGCCCAAAACCAACGAACATACTTAGCATTGCTTTGCTCTTTTACCGGTTGTTTCTTTTTTGCCATAATTGTATTAATGTGTTGATGGTTTTTCTATTCTAAATCCAACATCTGTTATGCCCTCAAGGTTTGTTACACCATTTACCTTGCCACTTTCTCTCATGGCTTGTTGAATACTTACTGTATACGTTCCAGATTCGTTTAAAATAAATCCTTCTTTATACCACAATTTATTTTCTTTTATACTATTAAAACCTTCGCCTAAAAACTCGCCATTTGGTTTTGCCATTTTATACTCCAAAGTGTCTGTAATGGTTTTACCATGAGGAAATTCCATACCTACAATTAAAAATAAATTGCTGTATTTATAAGCATCATCATTTCTAACATTTATAAATAAATTATAGGCATTTGTAGTATCTGGAGGAGTAAAATTAAACTCAACCACTTGTTCTTTATTCCATGATCCTGGCACCGATTTATAGGCATCGAACATCTGGTTTGAGTCGCAAGATGTCATTACAAAAAATAAGCCTAATAAAACTAAAATCGCACTACTGTTTTGCATTGGTATTCGGTTTTGGTTTTGATGTTGTATTCGGTTTTGCCTTAGCATTAGGATCAGGCTTAGTGTTTGGGTTTTGATTAGGATTTTGAGAATTCTGCTTGTTCTGCGGCTTTCTCTTATTTCTATTTCTGCTATTCCTAGATTTTGGCTTAGTTCCGCCCTCAGTAGCATTTGGATTTGCTTTTGCATTAGGGTTAGGTTTAGGCTTAGCGTTTGTATTTGTGTTTTGTTTTGCGTTCGGGTTTTGCTTTGCTTTTGCCGTAGGATTCTGACTTGCTCTTGCAGGTTTCTTTCTAACTTGTCTTTTTACTGCCGGCTTAGTCTCTACACCACTTGCATTTGTATTATCGTTTGATTTATTTGAATTTGAATTTCTGTTTGTTCTACGTCTTTTCGTTTTCTTTGGCTGATCGAAACGCGTCAAACTATCTTGACCTACAACGTTCTCAAACTCAACTTTAGTATCTTCTAATAAATCTACAGCATATTCTTCCAAACTACCAACGGGTTCGTTTTTCTTATTTAATGCAATGATTTCCTGAGCTTGTTCAGTCGTAATCTTGTGCCAATTCATCCATTCCCCTTCATAAGCATACCACATATGTCCTTTGAAAATATCGGTTTTCTGACATACAGCAGTTCCTTTTTGAGTTTTAAGCTTTACTTCTGTTTTAGGGAATGCTTTTAATGCATCTAAATAGGTATCTAACTCGTAATTTAAACAACATTTTAACTTGCCACATTGTCCTGCTAATTTTTGCGGATTTAGTGATAATTGCTGATATCTGGCAGCAGAGGTACTTACCGATCTAAAATCTGTTAACCAAGTAGAGCAACACAATTCACGACCACAAGACCCGATACCTCCTAAACGCGCTGCTTCCTGACGGAACCCAACTTGTTTCATCTCTATACGCGTTCTAAATTCGCGAGCAAATACTTTAATTAATTCTCTAAAATCTACACGTTCTTCTGCAGTATAATAGAACGTGGCTTTACTAGCATCTCCTTGATATTCGATATCCGAAATCTTCATATGAAGTTTTAAATCAATTGCGTATTGTCTCGCTTTAACCTTCATAGGCTCTTCTTTATCTCGAGCTTCAGACCAAATATCAATATCGCGTTGCGATGCTTTTCTGTATATTTTTAAGATGTCTCCATCTTGCGGAATCTTTTTACGTTTCATTTGCACTCTTACCAATTCTCCGGTAAGCGTAACCATACCAATATCGTGACCATTTGCAGCTTGAGTCGCTACAATATCACCAATACTTAAGGTTAAATTTTCTGTATTTTTATAATACTCTTTTCGTCCGTTTTTAAAACGCACTTCAATCCAATTAAAAGGGGCTTCACCATTTGGAAGCGACATATTCGCTAACCAATCGAAAACCGTTAGTTTGTTACAACTATCCGTCCCACATGTTCCGTTACTTTTGCAGCCTTTAGGTTGGCCGTCTTTTCCTGTTGAACAACTTTCACAAGCCATAAATTATGTATATATAGATTCTGCTAATCAGCGACTAACAGAAGAGAATTAGTAAAATGAAATTTCAATTCTTAAAACTTCAGTCAATTATGAGTAGGTTAAACCTTAGGCTCACTTTGATTTGTAAAGATATGATTATTCTAAAGACTTGAAAAAAAGAAATTTTAATTCGATCTACACCAAAAACCTAACCCACTTCATTATTTATTCTTAACACTAATAATATTCACCGGACAAGCTTTTGATGCATTTTCGCAAACCTCTAAGATAGAATAATCATTACTCTTCAATGTAAAGAATCCCTTTTTTTCCTGCCCGTGTAGCAATACCGTTTTTCCGTCTTTTTTAGACATCTGAAATTGTTGTGGCGCCATTTCTACACAATAATTACAACCAATACATTTATTACGTTGTAGCGTGATTATAACCATTATACTTCCACTTTATTTTCAACAATCTTATAAAGTTTATCTGAGGGACGCACTCTAAATGGTAATGGAATAGTCACTAAATCGCCTTTAGAGCCTTTATCCGATTTTTTATCGTTAGCCATAAGTTCTTCCACTTTCATTTCTTGAGCTCCTGTCGTTGGTCCTGTAATTAAAATGGTATCGCCTACAGCAACATCGAAGGCTTCTATTTTAAACTCTCCAATTTGAGCTTTCGGATAAAAATGGGTGCCTTTACCAATATACACTTTCTTTTGTGTGGCATGCGATCCAGAACCATTACTCCACTCCCCTAGTTTCTGCCCTAAATAATAACCACTCCAGAATCCGCGATTATACACTTTTTCAAGTTCCTGCATCCAGCCAATCACTTTTTCTTTATCGTATGTTCCTGCTGCAACACTATCTATTGCATCGCGATAACATTTGATCACTTTTGCAACATACTCAGGTGCACGACCACGACCTTCAATTTTTAAGACTTTAATTCCTGCATCAACAATTTCGTCTAAGAAATCGATAGTACACAAATCTTTAGGCGACATGATATACTCATTATCCAATTCCATTTCGAAACCGGTTTCCTGATCGATTACCGTATACTTTTTTCGGCAATTTTGCTTACAAGCTCCACGATTGGCAGACGAATTAGCCGAATGTAAACTCATATAACATTTTCCTGAAACCGCCATACATAAGGCACCGTGACCAAAAATTTCAATTTCAACCAAATTTCCCGAAGGCCCTTTGATTTGTTCCTTTTCTATGGCTTCGGTAATTTTTTTAACCTGACGTAAGCTCAACTCCCGGCTTAACACCATAGTATCTGCAAACAAGGCATAAAATTTTACCGTTTCTATATTTGTAACGTTAATTTGTGTAGAAATATGCACTTCCATGCCAAGCTCTCTAGCCATAGCAATTACGGCCTGATCCATCGCTATCACAGCTGTAATTTGTGCAGCTTTAGCTTGTTTTATAAGCGTTTTTACAATCGATAAATCATGATCGTAAATAATAGTATTTAAGGTTAAATACGTTCTAACGTTTTTCTCCTCGCAGCGTCTAGCAATCTCTGGAAGATCCTCTAACGTGAAATTCACTGTAGCACGCGCTCGCATATTTAGTTGTTCTACACCAAAATATACCGAGTTTGCACCATTATCTAGAGCGGCCTGCAAAGATTCAAAATTCCCTGCCGGCGCCATTAATTCAATATGTTGCATAGCTTATCCTTTTATAGAATCTGTATTCAGGGTTTCAAAAATATTTCGGAGATCTTTTTTATACGGCAAATGGTCTGCGCGTCCTTTTTTAAAGATGTCGTTACTATTACCTTGTCCTTTACGTAATGCTTTTTGCTCTTCGTAAGGTAAACTATGAATTTCTTTACATGTTGTCGAGCAACACCCATCCATTTCTGCCTTACATTTTTCACATTGAATAAATAATAAGTGGCACGCATCATTTGCACAGTTTTCGTGTGTATCTGCAGGTTCTCCACATTGGTGACAACACGCAATAACATCGTCTGTAATACGTTCTGAACGACGCTCGTCGAACACAAAGTTTTTACCTAAAAAATTATTTTCAATTTTACTTTCGTTGACTTGTCTGGTATATTCAATAATACCACCTTCTAGTTGAAACACATTTTTAAAACCTTTATGCTTAAAGTAAGCACTTGCTTTTTCACAACGTATTCCACCAGTACAATACATAACCAGTTTTTTATCGTCTTTATGCGCTTTTAAATCATTTTCAATTATGGGTAACGACTCTCTAAACGTATCGACATCTGGACGACGTGCATTTTTAAAATGCCCAATCTCACTTTCGTAATGATTACGCATATCTACCAAAATGGTATTTTCGTCTTCTATTAATTCGTTAAACTGAACAGCATCTACATGTCTCCCTTTGTTAGTAACATCAAACGTGTTATCGTTTAAACCATCGGCAACAATCTTGTCACGTACTTTTACCTTCAATTTTAGAAACGACATATTATCTTGCTCTACAGCAATATTTAATCTGATGTCTTTTAAAAATGAAATAGAATCTAAATGGGTTTTAAATGCATTGAAGCGATCTGCTGGTAAAGATAATTGTGCATTTATGCCTTCGTGAGCGACGTAAATTCTTCCTAGAACGTCTAACGCATCCCAAGCAATAAATAGCTGATCTCTAAATGTATGAGGATTTTCAATTTTGGCGTACTGATAGAAAGACAGTGTTAATCGATCTTTTCCTGCTTTTTCGATTAACTCTGCACGTTCTTTAGCACTTAATTTATTGTACAGTTGCATGCTATACTAATGTTTTAAGGTTAAAAAATATGCTACAAATGTACATTAATTAGGTAAAACACTAAATTTTTAATCTAAAAAGCACAGGTTTATCTGAAAAACATATATAAAATAGACGTTAATTATTGCCATTAACAAAGGCCTATCTTTTTATTATCAATAATTTTGCGTATTTTATTTGTCTGTACACAACCTAATAAAAAGGTTACTAGATAAATTGTTAGATGAACAAAAGAAATAGTATTTTAGCAACTCCTATTTTTAGAATAAAAACACAATTAAATGAGCAAGGAAAAAGAAGCAAAACTAAAAGCGTTACAGCTTACTTTAGATAAATTAGACAAGACTTACGGTAAAGGTACTGTAATGAGAATGAGCGACAAAGCTGTCGTTGAGGTTGAAGCAATACCAAGTGGATCTTTAGGTTTAGATTTAGCTTTAGGTGTAGGCGGATACCCAAGAGGACGTGTTATAGAAATATACGGACCAGAATCTTCTGGTAAAACCACATTAACTTTACATGCAATTGCAGAAGCTCAAAAAGCTGGTGGAATCGCTGCATTTATTGATGCAGAGCATGCTTTTGATAGATTTTACGCTGCTAAATTAGGTGTAGATATAGATAACTTAATTATTTCTCAGCCAGATCACGGAGAACAAGCTCTTGAAATAGCTGAAAACTTAGTACGTTCTGGTGCTATAGATATTGTAGTTATTGACTCGGTTGCAGCTTTAACACCTAAAAGTGAAATTGAAGGTGAAATGGGAGATTCTAAAATGGGATTACACGCCCGTTTAATGTCTCAGGCACTTCGTAAACTTACAGGATCTATTAGCAAAACCAACTGTACCATGTTTTTCATTAACCAATTACGTGAAAAAATTGGTGTTATGTTTGGTAATCCAGAAACAACAACGGGTGGTAATGCATTAAAATTTTATGCTTCTGTACGTTTAGATATCCGTAGATCTACTCAGATTAAAGATTCTGATGGAAATGTGATGGGTAACAAAACCAAAGTAAAAGTGGTTAAAAACAAAGTGGCTCCTCCATTTAAAATAGCAGAATTCGACATTATGTACGGACAAGGTGTTTCTAAAGTAGGAGAAATTTTAGATTTAGCAGTAGAATTAGAAATTGTTAAGAAAAGTGGATCATGGTTTAGCTACCAAGACACCAAATTAGGACAAGGACGTGATGCTGTAAAAGTCATGATAAAAGATAACCCAGAATTGTTTGAAGAACTTGAGGTTAAAATTAAAGATGCTATTAAAGCTATGAAAGAATAATGTTTCAACTTAAAAACATTTAATTTCAACAATTTGAATTTCAATATATTAAGCTCTAAAAACGATCTTATATAATTTAAATCCCGATTTATTTCGGGATTTTTTTGGTTTTCAACGCAACCTTTATAAATTATTTACATCTAATAAGAAAACATACTACACATGAAAAAACTACTTTTCCTTTTTGTTACCGTATTAACATTAGCGTCTTGTGATACTGATGATGATTATTATTCTGGGTATACTTATGAATACTTGCCCACAGAAGCTGCTACAGTCCCTGAAGACATGATGGTTAGTGAAACCTATGAAATTTCAATTACTTACATTCAGCCAACATCTTGTCATGCTTTTAATTCATTATTTTATTATAAAAGCACAGAAAATATAGAAGACGAAGATGGCTTAGAAGATCCTGTACAAACAGAAGTAAGAACTATTGCTGTTATTAATAGCGTTGCTGAAGGTTCTGATACAGATTGCGAAGAAATTAATGAGGAAGTTGAAACCTCTTTTACTTTTGTACCTGAAGTGGCAGGAACCTATCTCTTTAAATTTTGGGTAGGATCTGATGAAGATGGAGAAGATATATTTTTAGAAATTGAAAGAGAAATAGTAGACCAAATTTAATCTTTCTAAACCAGAACCCTTTTGAGTTTAGAGCAGCTAATACATAATTGCAAACGAAACAAACTTAAAGCTCAAAGTGAATTATATACGCTGTATTCTAGCAAACTATATTCCATTTGCTTAAAGTATTCGCGAAACACAGCAGAAGCTCAAGACAATCTGCAGGATGCTTTTTTGACCATATTTAGTAAAATAGGTCAGTTTGAAAATAAGGGTTCTTTTGAAGGTTGGTTAAAACGTATTACCATTAACACTGCTTTACAACGCTATAGAGAAAAAGGTGTTTTTGATATTATAAATGAAGATATTATAGATGAAACCGTAGAGGTTAAAGACCATGAAAATCTGTCGTTAGATTACCTTTTAAATGTAATCCAAACGCTACCAAACAGGTATAGATTAGTTTTTAACCTTTACGTATTAGACGGCTATTCTCACAAAGACATTTCTGAAATGTTAAATATCACTATCGGAACGTCTAAATCTAATTTAGCACGTGCTCGGTTATTCTTACAGAAGAAAATTGAAGAAGACAATTCCAATCTTGAATCACAATCAATCTCATGAGTGATAAAAAACACATAGACCGTTTATTTCAAGAACAACTGAAAAACCTTGATAAAGCACCAGACCCAAAAGTTTGGAGCGCTATTGAAGCGCAATTAAAAGAAGACAAGAAACGCAAACGCATCATTCCAATTTGGTGGTATGGCACAGGTGCTGCCGCACTACTATTGTTGTTTTTAACTTTAAATTTTTTCAATTCTAGCTCTACCAATCCTACATTACCTTTTTCCCCAAATAGTAAGACGGTAAACTCACCCAAATCTACCATAACACCTCCTGAAACGGAGTCGACAGCGGTTTCAATAACAGATATAGACACAAGAAGCGACACGGTAAAGACTCAGAAAAAAACCGATAAGCATTCTGGTCTAGTTAATAACACAGAACCGCATTACAACACTACTAAAAAGTCAGAGTCACAAAATATAAATAGTAAAATAGCTACTTCTAAACCAGATAAAAGTGCAATTAAAACATACAAAACAAAACAAAACCACAACACATTAGAGCATATAGATTCTAATAAAAATCAAAATCCAGCCATTGTTGAAAACACAAAAGAAGATTCAACAGTTGACTCTCAAAACACAAAACAATCTTCAAACCCTTTATTAGACAAAACCAACACACTAGACTCTTTAAGTATTGAAGAAGCCATTGCAAACACTAAAACAACTCCCAAAACAAATGAAACCTCTAAAAAATGGGATATAAAGCCTAATGTTGCTCCTGTTTATTATAATAGCTTAGGCTCTGGATCTCATTTAGATGCTCAGCTGGTAAATAATTCTACATCTGGGCAAATAAATGCGAGTTACGGTGTTGGTGTAGGATACGCTGTAAATGATAAACTAAAAATAAGATCGGGTGTTAATAATCTGAACTTAAGCTTTAATATTAATGATGTGGCAACATATCAGAACGCCTCTACAATAAGCACAAATAGCGTTCAAGGTCTTGAAAATCTATCAACATCTAGCGGAGCTGAAAACATATCTTTTTATAGCAACTCTTCGCTGTACACACAAGATGCTTCCGTTTTTAACACAAGCAATAGCAGTAGTGAAATAAACCAAAATATAAGTTATTTTGAAGTCCCTTTAGAGTTAGAATACCATGTTATTAATAAACGTTTAGGAGTTAGCTTAATAGGTGGTTTTAGTACATTTATTTTAGAAGACAATCGTGTATATTCCGAAGGCAATAGCAATAGAATATACATAGGTGAAGCGACAAATATTAATACCTTTAGTTTTAGTACAAACTTTGGAATTGGCTTGGATTACAACTTAACCAAACGCTTAAACTTTAATTTAGAACCTACTTTTAAATATCAATTAAACGCATTTAGTAATACGTCAGGTAGCTTTAAGCCCTATATTATTGGTATATACACCGGGTTTAATTATCAGTTTTAAAGCGGAATAAATTTCTCTAAATCTTAGCTGAGATAAAAATTAAGAATATTACTAGCGAAAGGATTTATTTTGCGTTTTAAATTCTTGCAATTGATTTAAAATAATATCGCGAGATCGTGTTTTAAGCGCTTTACAATCGTCTTTAAGCGTAAGCCCATTTGTAGATAAAAACGTGTGCATATGTACGCGCATTTTTCCTGGACCTCCGCTAAAAAAATCGAATGAGAATCGTTTTTTATTATCGGCGAATGTAATAGGCACTACAGGAATGTTATGATTAATAGCTAAACGGAAAGCACCATCTTTAAATTGATCTAAAAGAATATCCTCGTCGGACACCCCACCTTCTGGAAAAATACAAATACTTAAACCCGATTTTAAACGGCGTTCTGCTTGCTCGAATACGGCGTGTCTGCTTCTAAGGCTATCGCGATCTACCAATATACAAGTACGCTTATAAAAGAAACCAAACAAAGGCATTTTAGACAATTCTTTTTTACCAACAAATACAAATGGATTTTTTACTGTAACCAACATTAGCATAATGTCTGTCATAGACGTATGGTTGGCTATAAACATATAACTCTTATGTATATCTGGAACCTCATCGCGTTCGATTCGCCATTGAAACCCCATACCAATTAAAATAAACTTAGACCACAGTCTAGCCATTTTAAAGAAATACGGATACCAAGATTCTTTAAGTATAGAAATTAAAAGAAAAGGTAGAAGTACTAAAATTGGTATAGCAACTAAAATATAGAACCACACTCTATATAAAATCCAGAATATATATTTAAATATTTTCATACTGATCAAAAATACATAATTGAATTAAAGTAGAAGTACACATTCTGTGATTAAAATAAGCTACACCTATTTTATAGTTTTAGTGATTAAAACTACAGTCTTCCGATAACCTTAGAATAAGAAAAGGTTAAACAGAAGACTTCAGTTTATATGTTTTTAATTGATTAATTTTTTGGTTACCACTTGTCCTTCACCTAATGTAATAGAAACAATATATCCGCCTCTTGAGTATGAGAACGGCATACTAAACTCATTACTTTGATTAGCCGATTTATAATTAACAACTTGTTTTCCTGTAATATCAAAAACCTGAACATTACTTATAGTTTTACTAGACTTAACGTATAAGGTGCTATTATTTATATAGGCAAATGTATTATCTATTACCGTTTCGTCTACCGCTAAAAGATTCTCGTTACTTGAAGTGTATACTAAAACAAATCGATCTTTAGTTTCTCCTGCAACCGCTGTGAAACTATATGGAGTATCTCTTAAATCATGTTCAACATCCAAATACGTATCTTTTAAATAAATATCTTGATTATCTTCTAAAAATATACTCCCTTCAAGATTATCTATAGCTATAGTGTATGTTCCATTTTCTGTTACATCTATTCCTAATTGTACCTCATCCGAATCTAAAAACGGCAATGGACGTCCTTGAATAACCAATTTTTCATCTGCTATCAATGAATATATTTGAAAGTCGTTACTGTTCACATAAGCATCATAAAGCCTGTCTTTTTCATAAGTCGCACCATCTACATACCCTATTAGAGTACTCATAGATAGATTATCTTGGTTTACAACACTTAACCAAACCAATTGTTTTTCTGTTTCAGATTCAGTAGATTCTGACTCTGTAGTTGTTCTGAAAAAGTCTGAATTATCATAATCATTTTCTGAAGTATCATAACGCATATCATTTTCAAATTCGACAGTATTTGATGAGTTATTATCAACTTTAACAAAAAACGCTTGGCCTGCTGCAATATTTCCATCAAAATCTACAGATGATGGCACAGAGCCTACACCATTATATACTAAATAATCGTCTGCATTGTAGTTATAAGTGAAATCTTCATAAAAATCACTAGGCAGTGTATTTGATAATTCTGTATTGTGCATCCATAAACTCACACTTCCTTCAATATTAGTGTTTTCTATTAAAAACGCATCTGCATTTATTGCCGAAGGATATGGATTTCCTATCAAATTAAAATCTCGATCATCACTACTTGGTCTCTTTCCGCCACTAGATCTCTCTACAGCAACACTTATTTCTGAATTATTGGGAGTTCCAACAAAACTTGTAGTAAACGAAGTTGCACTCGGCACGCGTGCAATATAACCTACTCCCGCAATCATTTCTTCACTTGTTACTGAAATCCAATCTCCAACTGTTCCATTTGCATTAGGTTCTGTCGGATCCCATTTATATGCTCTTGTGTTTGAAATACTAGATATATTAAACCCTTCTACTGGCGAAGACCAATACACATAATCTAAATCATGTAAATTATCGGCTAAACGGTTCATTGTAATATCTCCTGAATTTATATTACCATATGCATCATTAATCTGCACTAAACTTGCATTATTTTCTAAAGTATAACTACCAGAACCTTCTACATTTATTTCATTGTACAATACCATAGAATTACCTGATGGAATAACGACTGTATTACCTGAAGACACTGTACAATCGCAACCTATAAGATCTACATTTTCATTATAATCTTCTGAGAAAACTAAACTTTTATCCTGATCATTAACTGTTATATTTTGATCTATATATTCTTGAGAAAGATTCCAAGACGTTCCATCCCAATATGTTGGAACCGAACCTTCTGAGAGCGTGATAGTAGGGGTTACTGTACCATATCCGTTAGATATTTCTAATTTATAAACTCCTAAATCATCAGTTTCTACATTACTTACCGAATAAGTGTCTGTAGTAGCTCCAGTAATTTCGCTATCATCTTTATACCATTGATAACTTAAATCTTCTATCGGATCACCTGTTGCTGTTCCTCCTATATTTGCTGTAATATCAAAAACAATATCTGATGTACTAGGAAGTCGACATACATATCTTGAACTTATATACGAATCTACCACTGGTGCTCTTGACACAAAAGCAGATGCATTATAAGCTAAGAAAGCCATATCTGCAGTTCCACCAGCTGCTAAATTAATTTTATAAACATCTTCTATGTTATCTGTTGTAATATCAAAATCATCAAAATGTAACGCAAACAACTTTAAAGCCCTGGTATTATCTGCGGTTTGCCCTCTTTGAGTTGGTACTGCATCCTCATAACTCACACCATTAGTTACACTAAACAAGTCCATGCGCCAATATGCAAGATTATTGGCGGTTTCATGAATATACAGTCTTATAGGTGTTCCTACAACATTTCCTCTTTCATCTTGATAATAATAAATATCATATCCTCCAGCTGCAGCTATTTGAGTAATAATTAAGTCAGGAACAATATCTCCAATAGCATTAGGTTCTCCATCTGGACTGTTAAACTCTATACTTATATCGCTATTAAAATTGGTAACACCCGTTCCTAAATCCAATCCATTTTTACCATCTGTAATCATTTCTAAGATCTTTAAATCTAAAATGTCTTGAGAAGTAATCGTTGTACCTTCACCTACTTCACCGTCTACCAAATCTCCAACTTCTATATAATTAGATGAATTTGTTACTCCTATAACTCCGTTAGTAGAATAAGCTTGAAACGTTTGTTCTTGAAAAGTAATACTTTTAGACGTTAATAAATCATCATCTACACCTGTAGAATACGTCACATCATTATAGGTAAACGCTAAAAGTTCGTGCCTATCATTTGGCCAAGTATTCTGATCGCTTGCGCTATACCACCCTGATCGCCAATACCCATTACCATTATAATCCCAATTGGTAAATATTTCAGTTATTTTATCAAAAAACTTACTATCAGCTGTATTTGTAGTATTACTTGCTTTATTCTTGTAACCTATATAATCAATATTTCTATTTACGCCTGCAGCTAAAGTTACACCTGAAATTCGTAACGATTGATTTAAAACATCGGCTGTACCTGTTTTAGAAACTGTTAAAGAAATTTCAGTAGTACTTACTAAAGTTACATCTTCTACAGCAATATTATCTATAGATACAGTAGACCTAACAGCTTCTGTTAAACCAGTACCATAAATCGTGATTTTTGTCTGAGAAGTTACCCTTGTTGGATAAATATCGGTTACCGTTTGTGAGAAAACAGAGGCTGATATAAATAATATTAAAATTGGTAATATTTTTTTAAAAAACATTAAAAAATAGTCGGGAGTAGTAGTATTTTTCACGAGCTTATTATTAGAAATTGGGGCTATAATTAACTTATTTTACCACTAACTTACGATTTAAAAAAAATTAAAATCAATTTTTTTTAAGAAAAAAACTACACAGTAACCGAACCCAACCTTGCATTTCATCGATATTATACGCTATTCATGGATGTTATTGCCTAAAAATCAAAAACTTAATACTTTTCAAATTTCGATTTCAAGTTGTATTTTTATTTTATTTAAAATTTAAAAAGCACCATGCTTAGTCTATAAAAAATGGTGTTTTCACCTTAAAATCATATTTTTTACTTAATTCACAAATTCTTTCTTTTACTTAGAAATAGAATTAAGTATTTACCAAACACCAATTTGACTGTTAGGGTTCTAACAAGTCTTAACGTGTTAATATTTTTCGCTATATAGCATAAAAAAACCTCTGCAAGCAGAGGTTTTTTTTATCTATTAATTAAAATTTATGTTTTTAATTTATCACCTTTTTTGTGACTACAATATCTCCTTCTAAAACGACTGAAGTTAAATATACACCTCTAGAAAATTTAAAGCTTTCACTAAACTCACTTCCTTGATTATTCGTTTTAAATGAAACAACTTGTTTTCCAGTTAAATCATACACATTAACTGCTTTGATATTTTTAAATGATTTAATATTTAAAACATTATTATTGATATATACGAAGGTTTGAGATGTAGCATTATCGCTTACAGATAATGTTTTTTCGAAATGTATAACAAAACGATCATTAAACTCACCTTGCTCTCCTGTAAATTCATAAGGAGAAGATCTTAAATCATGCTCCATTCCTAATACTGTATCTTCAAGGTATATATCCTGAGCATCATCTATAAAAGCAGATCCGCTTAAATCACCAATAGCAATTTTATAACTACCTGCTGAAGGTAAACTTACACCTACTGAAATATCTTCTGTATCATCAAAAGGTAATGGACGCCCTTGAATTACCATTTTAGAATCTTCCACCATAGTATAAATATCAAAAGTGTTAACATCAGAATAGGCATCATATAATTTATCTTTTCCTAACGTTGCTCCATTTACATACCCAACTAGTGCACTTGCAGAGGCATTACTCGCATCGATTAAACTCAACCACACTAATTGTTTTCCATCTGTATTAGGTGTTGGCACGTTTGTTTTGAAGAAATGTGAATTATCGTAAGCTAGTCCTGAATCATCATATCTCATATTATTTGTAAATACCACTTCTCCTGCAGAAGCAGCATCATCTACTTGTACAAAGAACCCTTGCCCAGAAGAAATATATCCTTCTGTAGTCTGTGGTGGGTTTGCTCCTGTTGCATTATAACTTATATATTCTTCGTTATAGTTATAGCTTAAACTTTCGTATTGAGTACTTACTAATGGAGATGATACATTTGAAATATCTAAATTATTAGCCCATAAACGGATACTTCCAATTAATAAATTGTTAGTGGCTAAAAACTCATCGGCACTCAACGCAGATGGATATGGGTTTCCGATAAGGTTCCAGTGTTTTAATTCAGCTCCTATAGAAGCATCACTAGATTTTACAACATCTGTTGTAGTTGTTCCATTACGTGGTGTTCCAATAAAATTAGCTGTAAACCCAGCTTCGTTTTCGGCAGGAACTTGCACAGCATAACCTGTTGCATCTGCCATAATACCACTAAAAGCAGCCCATTCATTATTAACATCCCACGAATAAGATGTTGTAGTATATGGCGTGGATATATCTTCAATATTAAAACTTTCAACTGGAGTAGACCAAACAATAAAATCGTCTGTTGCTGCAGCCTCACGTTTCAGGATAATATCTCCACTATTCATATTGTCATCTGTTGCTTCATTTACCTGAATTAAACTTGCGCTATCTTCTATAGTTAAGCTTGCACCTGACTCTACAGTAACGTTATTTCTCAATTTTAAAACTGACCCAGAAGGAATTGTCGCATTACTACCTGAAGGCACAATACAATCACACCCTTCTAAATCTGTGGCTTCACTATAATCATCTGAAAACACAAACCTTCTGTCTAATGGATCTACAGAAATCCCAGCTTCTATATAAGAAGGTGGCAATTGCCAGTTACTTCCATCCCAAAACACAGGTGTTCCTCCTTGAATTAAAGATACTGGTACTATTACAGATCCAAAACTATTAGACACTAACAATTTATAGGTTCCTATATCGTCCAACTCTATATCATCTGTAATGGTGTAAGTATTAGATGTTGCTCCAGGAATAGCAGTATTATATTTGTACCATTGGTAAGTTAATGTTTCTTCTGCGGCACCAGTGGCTGTACCCGAAACCTCTGCTGTTGCAGCAAATGTAATGTTCTTAGTTGATGGAATATCGCACACATAACTAGACACCGGATACTGATCGAACACTGGTGTTTTAATATCAAAAGATCCACGGTTGTATGCTAGGAAAGCAAGATCTGCGGTTCCACCTGCAACCATATTAATATTATTAATGTCTGCAATATTATCTGCAGTAATCCCAAAATCTTCAAATCTAAATGCAGCCATACGCAATGGTCTTTCTTCGTTTGAAGAAAAAGCGCGCACTTTTGGTTCTGCTAAACCATAATTAATTCCTGAGGCAAAAGAATATAAATCTAATCTCCAATTGGCTAATAAAGCATCGCCATCTGTGTCTTCTTCTTGAACTATTGTTAATTTAATAGGTCGGCCAACCACATTTCCAGAATTATCTGCATAATAATAAATATCTGTACTACCTGCTTGAGCGATTTGAGAAATTAAAAAGTCTGGTGCAGCATCGTTTATAGCACCTAACTGCCCACCACTGCTGTAAAATTCTACATCTGATAATTGATTAAAGTTTGTTACTCCTGTACCAATATCTAATCCATTAGTTCCATCTATTAGCACTTCATAAATAGAAGCACTTAAAATTTCTGGAGACGTAATTGATGTGCCTTCACCAACTTCCCCATCAACAAGATCTCCCATAGCTAAATAGTTACCGTCGTGAGTAATTCCATCGACACCATTTGTGCTATACGCGTAAAATAATTGAGAGTCGAAAGTAACTCTATTAGCAGTAAGTAAATCATCGTCTACTCCGGTTGAATAGGTTACACCATCATAAGTAAACGCTAATAAATCATGACTAGAATTAGGCTTTAAATCTTGATTTGTTGGATCTGCTTTCCAATCCGACGATCTCCAAAACCCATTATAGGTGGTAAAAATTTCTGTAATTTTAGTCACATTACTTGATGTTCCGTTTTTTAACGTTTTTGAAGTTGGGGCCACATAATCTAAACTAAATCCAGTAGCTGTGCCACCTACATTTAATTCAGCAGACTTATCGCTTGTCCCTGTATAAGAGATTTCGAAAGTCATTTCTGTTTCACTGACTAGCGTTTTATCGCTAATAGAAACACCTGATACACTGATGGTAGTTGCTGATGTAAAACCAGATCCGACCAAAGTGACTTGAGATTTGGTTGTTACCCTTGAAGGATAGACTTCGGTAACAGTTTGGGCTTGAATACGATTTGCAAAAGCCGTAAAAACGAAGGCTAAAAGCAAATATTTAAGCGGGTTAATCATTCTAGTTTGAGTAATTTTTCTTGACATGAATTGAATGTTTAAGATAACCCCTAATAGATTCTTTTTAAAAGAACCTATTAGGAATTAAAGGTTGATTAATAGCAAATAAAATTTTTATGATTTTAATAGTAAAGGCACTGAGAATACCTTTATATAACAGTTGACTTAATTAATTAATTTTTTAGTAACCACATGCCCTTCATCTAATGTGATTGCTATAATGTAACCCCCTTTTGAAAATGCAAAAGGTCTGTTTAATTGATTAGTTTGTGTTTTAGGAGTGTAATTTATTAATTGTTTCCCGCTTATATCGTAAACTTGAATGGTCTCAATATTTTCTGCAGATTTCACATATAGAGTACCTTGTTTTATATAGACAAACGTATTGTTTAACACCTCATCATCTACAGATAAAACACTACTTGTTGGTTCATAAATTAATACAAAACGGTCTTTAGTAGCCCCTGCAACTGCAGTAAAACTATAAGCCGATTCTTTCAAATTGTGTTCAACATTTAAATAAGTATCTCTTAAATAAATATCTTGACTTTCATCTAAGAAAATAGACCCTTCAAGATTATCTATACCAATTTTATAAATTCCGTCTGTAGATACATCTATACCTAATGGCACCTCATCTTCATTTAAAAATGGTAGCGCACGTCCTTGAATTACTATTTTACGATCTGAAATTAATGAGTAAATTTTAAATGCATCATCATTTATATACGCATCGAACATTCTGTCTTTTTCATTAGTTGCACCGTCTAAATATCCTACTAATGTGCTTACCGACACATCTTCACTATTTATTAAGCTTAACCAAACCAATTGTTTTTCTAAAGAAGTAGTTTCAGTTTCGTCTGCAGATCTAAAAAATTCTGAATTATCGTAACTCGATTCTGTTGCATCATAACGCATATCGTTTGTAAAAGTGACATTGCCATTAGATTTAGAGTCGTCTACTTTTACAAAAAAGGCTTGACCCGAAGCAATATTACCATCAAAAGCATTGGCAGGTGTTGCACCAGTAGCATTATATACCACATATTGATCTCCATAATTATAGCCATAGTCCTCATAAAAACTACTCGTTTCTGTATTAGAAATTTCAGAATTATGCATCCATAAACTAACGTGTCCTTCTATAATCTCGTTATCTGTTAAGAATTTAATAGTATTTATTGAAGATGGATATGGGTTACCTATTAGATTAAAATGTCTACTTTCTTCAGCAGGCATAGTTCCTGTAGATTTTTTAACAGCAACATCTATTGTTGCATTATTAGGTCTACCATTAAAACTCGTCGTAAAAGATGATGCGCTAGGAACACGAACGATATAGCCTTCTCCTGCTCCCATAATTTCAGAACTGACATAAACCCAGTCTCCAGTCGTTCCTTTTGCATTAGCTTCTGTAGGATCCCATTTATATATTCTTGAATTTGGAATACCCGTTACATAAAAATCTTCTACTGGAGACGACCAATACACATAATCCGAGGCATGTAAATTATCTGCTAAACGTTCTATATTAATAACACCCTCGTTAATATTACCTTCGGTATCTTTTATTTGCACCAAACTTGCATTATTTTTTAAGGTGAAAGATCCTGCTGAAACTGCAGATATAGTGTTACCATCAGAATCTGTATAAGCCGCTTGATAAGGCTCTACTATAAGATCATCATAAAGCTTTAATGTTTGTCCAGAAGGAATAACCACATTTGTACCTGCCTTAACTGTACAATCACAACCTTCAAGATCTAAAGCTTTATTGTAATCATCATAAAAAATTAAACTTTTGTCTTCATCGCTTATTGTTATCCCAGCACTACTGTAGGCCGATGGGACACTCCATGATGTACCATCCCAAGCGGTAGGCGTACCGCCTTGCTCTAAAGTAACTGGCACTATTATAGATCCAAAATCATTATATACTCTAACATTATACGTCGCTAAATCATCTTCTTTAACATTATTTATAGTTAAAGATGTTCCTGAAACCGACAGATCTTCATTATATTTTGACCATTCATAAGTTAAAGTTTCGCTAGAACTACCAGTTCCTCCTCCATCTACATCTGCAGAAACTGAAAACGTAATATCTGTTGTACTTGGTAATCTACAAACGTATCTAGGCAATAAAGCATCTGCAACAGGCGCTTTAATTTCGAATGCGCTCTTATTGTAGGCTAAAAAAGCCATGTCTGAAGACCCTCCTGCCATCATATTAATATTATTAACATTACCGACGTATGCATTGCTATTTGAAGAATCTCCTGAAATACCAAAATCTTCTAATTTTAAAGCAACCATTCTTAGAGGTCTAGTTTCAGAATAACTAGTGTAATATGAATTTAAATCATATTGCTTTGGAGTAGAAGTTGCATAAGAGCCTGAATACATATTAAACAAATCTAAATCCCAATTTGTTAATAATGCATCTCCAGAACCTTGATCTACTATTTGTAATTTTATTGGCCTTCCTACAACATTTCCCTCTTCATCTGCATAATAATAAACATCTGTACCTCCTGGTTGGGCTATTTGAGAAATTAATAAATCTGGAATATCATCACCTATAGCTCCAGGCTGCCCGTTACCACTAAAAAACTTTATACTTGCTGTTTGGTTAAAATTCGTTATTCCTGTACCTAAGTCTAAACCATTTACTCCATCTGTAATGACATCATAAGCAGTAAGACCTTTAATAACGTTTGAGTTAATTGTTGTTGAACCTTCTCCAATTATTCCATCCACCCAATCTCCAGTAACAATATAATTACTGCTATGCACGTTTCCAGATATACCATTCGTTGAATATGCTCTAAAGTCTTGTTTTACATATTCAGAAGTTGAAGTTATATCTATTTCCGAACTCAAATTTGTTGTTAACATATCATCATCTACACCTGTAGAATACACAATACCATTAAACTTAAAACCTATTAAATCATGACTGTTATCTGGATCTGTTGTACCTGTTGATCTCCAAAATACTGGAGAGCTACCATTCACTTCAAGTTTTGTGTAAATTTCCGTGATTTTTGTAACAGTAGACTCATTACCATTTTTTAAAATTTTCAATGTAGAACCAACGTAATCTATGTCAAACATGGTATCTACAGAATTTATTATTAAATCTTGAGTATCATCATCATAACTATTCTTTCCAATTGTAAATGTCATTTCTATTGAACTTACCAATGTCTTATTTTGGATACTCATTCCATAACAAGTCAAATTAGAAAGCGAAGTACTATCAAACCCTGTACCAATAACAGTAACTTTAGTTTGGTAGGTTACTCGAGTTGGAAACACATCTGTCACCGTTTGTCCATAAAAAGACAGGCTCAAAAACAAGAAGATTAAAGGTAATAACTGTTTAATAATTATGCGGAAACGCATAAAAGAAGTAATTTTTATCATAGCAAAATAATTATTAGGTTCTTTTTAAACTAACCAGATACATAAGGAGGAGAGGCTGTATTGGTAAAATTTCACATAAATTTAAGAAGTACGGTGGCTGGGACAAAAAATTTAGTCCAGATGCAAATTAATTCCTATGAAATACTAATTTTTAGAGTTTTAAAGAACAAACAGCAAGTTTCATGCATATTTAGCAGTAATAATACTTTAGTAAAAACCATGTAATTATTGTCGAAAAATAGAGTAAACATAGGCATTCACCTCTAAATTAATACCACAAGTCTTTAATTATAAACATATCTTTTTTTATTAAAAAAAAGTACCTTTGTTTTTCAATAATTACAATTAACATGGCAAGAATTTTAACTGGTGTTCAAAGTACAGGAACTCCACATTTAGGAAACATTTTAGGAGCAATACTTCCAGCAATAAGAATGTCGGAAGCAGACACAAACGACTCGTATTTATTTATCGCCGACATGCACTCTTTAACTCAAATTAAAGATGCCGAGACTTTAAGACACAATACATATAGTGTGGCTGCAACTTGGCTTGCGTGTGGTTTAGACATTGAAAAGGTAGTATTCTACAGACAAAGTGACATTCCTCAAACTACAGAGTTAAGTTGGTATTTAAGCTGTTTTTTTCCTTATCAGCGTTTAACATTAGCTCATGGTTTTAAAGATAAAGCCGACCGTTTAGAAGATGTTAATGCTGGATTATTTACATATCCCATGCTAATGGCTGCCGATATTTTATTATACGATGCTGAAATTATCCCTGTTGGAAAAGATCAGCTTCAACATATTGAAATGACACGTGATGTAGCCTCTCGTTTCCATGCTAAAATGGGCGGTGAAACCTTCGTACTTCCAGAAGGAAAAATGCTAGAAAACGGCATGCTTATCCCAGGAACCGACGGCTCTAAAATGAGTAAGAGTAAGGATAACCTTATCAATATTTTCCAAGACGATAAGAAATTACGCAAACAAGTTATGAGCATACAAACCGATAGCACGCCTTTAGAAGAACCTAAAGACTGGAGCACTTGTAACTGTTTTGCTATTTATAGCCTATTGGCAACAGAAGCTCAAATTGCTAGCATGAAAGCTAATTATGAGCAAGGTAATTATGGTTATGGGCACGCAAAACAAGCACTTTTTGAACTTATTGTTGAAAAATTCGCTACCGAACGTGAACGTTTTAGCTATTACATGAACAATATTGAAGAAATAGAAAAAGCTTTAGCTATAGGTGCAGAAAAAGCTAGAACTGTCGCAGATAGCACTTTAGCACGTGTTAGAGAAAAAATAGGGTATTAAACGACGATAGCACAATAATACATTTGTATTTTTAGTTTATATTGTATTCCCCCTTAATTCTAATATATGCTTCGTTTAACCTCCTCTTTACTGCTATTCCTTTTTGTGGGTATGCATTTTGTATACGCACAAGAAGGTTTACATTTTTCTGTTAATAATCAATTATACCTTAAAGGAAACTCTGCTCTAATAGGTAACAATATTTTAAGTGAAGACGATGTCGACCCTTTCGATGACAGATCTATTTACAACGATAAAATTAAAATGGAATATATAGATGTAGACGAAGATAAATCTACATTTAGTTCTAGTCAGGCTGTTTTAACGCTTCCAAAGCATTCTGAAAAAATCGCTTATGCTGCACTCTATTGGAGTGCCATTTATAAATATGATAAAGGTGTTACGCGAACCATAAACAACCAAGTTATCTATAAAGGCAATGACGAGCGTTCTCTAGACGTTAACAAAATACGTTTTAAAATACCGCAAGGTGAATACAATGATATTGAAGGATTAAAAGTTTACGATAGCTATTTAAATTCTACTTTTAACGACTCTAAACCCTATGTCTGCTATGCAGATGTCACAGAGTTACTCCAAAACACAGATACTGTAAATGGAACTTATACCGTTGCCAACATTAAAGCAACAGAAGGATATGTTTCTGGCGGATGCTCAGGCGGCTGGTTATTATATGTTATCTATGAAAATCCAGACGATAAGCCAAAATATTTTACAACTTACAATGGCTTTATAGAAGTTGATAAGGACGAAGTAAACATCTCTTTTGCTAACTTTAAAACAGACGAAATAGGCGACATAAAAACTTCGCTTGCTATAGGCGCTTTAGAAGGTGATCAAAAATTTAAATCAGATATCTTATCGGTTTACAACAAACAAACCAATAAATTTATTCCACTATCTAGCAGCTTAAGAGCAAAAGACAATTTTTTTAATAGCACTATTACAATAGACGATAAATATTTTAAAGATCGTACGCCAAATAGTATGAATACTTTAGGTTTCGATCTCGCTAAACTTACAATCCCCAACGAAAACAATAGCATTCTGTCTAACAACAGTTCAGAATTAACTATCCAATTAAAAACAAAAGCAGATCGTTATTATGCGTTCTTTGTCGCTTTCGAGACTGAAATTAGTCCGATTTATTTAGAAAACAAAAATGAAGATTTTTATATGACGGTAGATATCGAGACTTATGCACTGCCTCAGAATGAAGATATTCTGAAAATTGAAAACCTTAATTCTATTACTATTCCTAATTTAGAACCGGGATATTACCTTGTTACAAACGTGTTTTCTGTTGAAAAAAATGCTACCAACTGGAAGAAATTCTTATCAGAAAAAGGGCATAACGCCAGATCTTATAAAAACCCGATAAACAATTGGGACTACATTTATTTAGAGATGAGCGAAGATCCAAACGTGGTATATTTAAAACAACGCGAACTCTCTCGACTCGATTATTTTGAAGACATTTGGGTCTTAAAGATAAACATGTAAGGTTCTAAATTAATTCAAACAGCTTGCCTGGTAAGGGACGAATGACCCCTTTTAACTCCATATTCAACAATAAACTAGCTGTTTTAAATGTAGGTAAATTACAACCTAGAGCAATAACATCTAATAATTGTTTGTCTTGTATTTTTAAGAAATCAAAAATGATTTGCTCTTGAGCATCTAATTCTACAAACAGTTGTTTTTGAATGACTTTTTGTTCGGTTTCTAATTCCCAATTAAGCATATAAGCAATATCTAAAGGCGTAGATAACAACTGCGCTTTTTGCTGTTTTATTAAATTATTACATCCTATACTTAAGTGATCTGTTGGTCTGCCAGGTACTGCAAACACGTCTCTATTATAAGAATTTGCAATATCTGCTGTTACCAAACTACCGCCTCGTACAGCAGATTCTATCACAATAGTTGCAGAACTTAAGCCCGCGATGATACGGTTTCGTTTTAAAAAATTATTCCGATCAAAAACAGAAGAGCTCCAAAAATCTGTTAAAAACCCACCATTTTTATCAACATCTGCAACATGTTTTTTGTGCACTTTAGGATAGATTTGGTTTAATCCATGTGCCAAACATCCTACTGTTTGCAATCCATTTTTTATAGCAGATTTATGGGCAGTAATATCTGTACCATAAGCAAAACCAGATACAATAACAGGGTTAAAAGACGCTAACTCTTCAACTAATTTTTCACAAAAAGCAATACCTGCTGTTGTTATTTTACGTGTACCTACTATACTAATAATGCGTTGCGATTGTAAATTAACTGTTCCTGATTGAAAGAGTAAAATAGGTCCATCAATACAATGTTTTAATTTTTCAGGATAATTAGAATCTTCAAAATACAAACACTCAATATTGTTTGCTTTAATAAATAGCAATTCTTCTTCGGCGGCTTTTAAATGTGTTCCCGACACCAAATCGTTAAGTCTCACTTTACCAATACCATCTATTTTAGCGAGCACATGTTTTTTCTCTTTAAGCACCGCTTCTGCAGAGCCACAATGTGCAATTAATTTTTTGGCACCTAAATCTCCCACATTAGAGACATGTTGCAATGCTAAAACATATAAAATTTCGTCTTCAGTCATAGTTATTCAAAGCTGTTTACTACTAAAACAGAGCAATTTTTATCAATTTACGTAAATTAATCTATTGATTTTTAACCCACAACAAACTATTTTGTGTGCTGTTAATAAAAATTTAAGGGTCGACTTTGAACGCATTAATATTTAGTTAACTTTGCATTTATGCAATTAGAAAACTACATAAGCGACTTATTATATAGATACGAATGTGTTGTCGTTCCCGAGTTTGGAGCGTTTTTAACACAACGTGTTTCAGCTAAAATTAATGCAAGCTCTAACACGTTTTATCCACCTAAAAAAGCCATTTCTTTTAATGAACAAATTCAGCAAAACGATGGTCTTTTAGCGCATTACATTGCCGATGTTGAGAAAATTCCTTTTGAAATCGCATTAGAGAAAATCAAAAAACGTGTAGTTTCAATCAAGTCACAATTGGTTGAAAAGGAGTCTATTTCATTAGAAAAAATTGGACAATTGGCATTAAATGAGGATGGAAAAATTACTTTCGAACCTTTTAATCAGTTAAATTATTTAACCGATGCTTTTGGATTAAGCCAAATGGTATCTCCTGCAATTGCTAGAGAAGAATATAAGCGTGAAGTAGAATCTATCGAGAAGGTAATTCCGCTTACTATTACACCAGAAAAACGTAAATCTAGACCATACTTGCGTTATGCCGCAGTAGCTGTTTTAGCTTTAGGCATTAGTGGTTTTTTAGGATCTAAATATTATGTAAATGAGGTTGAAAGTCATAACCAAATTGCACAAGAATCTGCAAACTCACAATTAGAGCATAAAATTCAGGAAGCTACTTTTGTAATTGAAAATCCGTTACCTGCTGTAAATTTAATTGTCACTAAGCCTGTGGGATCTTACCACATTATTGCTGGTGCGTTTCGTGTAGAAGAAAATTGCGATAAAATTGTTTCAAACTTAAAAGCTCAAGGCTTTAATGCCAGAAAAATTGGCGTAAATAAATATGGTTTACACCAAGTGGTTTACGATAGTTATGAAAACAGAGAAGATGCATTTAAAGCACTGAATGACATTAGAAAAAACAATAATCCAGATGCCTGGGTACTCATAAAAACTTTAGAATAACTTACATCTAAATTATACAAAGCGTTATGAGATTTTCTTATAACGCTTTTTTTATATCGTAAAGTTAAATTTAAATTTGCAAGTCATCACTCACTTTGTACCTTTAACCCAAATACACATTTATGGAACCAAAAACAGCAGAAGCTACTAAAACAACATTAACAGACCTTGTGTTACCAAGCGAGACAAATCCTTTAAACAACATGTTTGGAGGGGAATTACTAGCACGTATGGATCGTGCTGCAAGTATTGCTGCGCGTAGACACTCAAGACGAATTGTTGTTACTGCTTCTGTAAACCATGTAGCTTTTAACCATGCCATACCATTAGGTAGTGTCGTAATTGTTGAAGCTAAGGTTTCTAGAGCTTTTAAAAGCTCTATGGAGGTTTATATAGATGTTTGGACAGAAGATCGCGAATCGGGGCTTAAAACCAAGGCAAATATTGCCATTTACACGTTTGTTGCTGTAAATGAAAGCGGACGACCAATTCCTGTACCAGAACTTATTCCTGAAACTAAACTAGAAAAAGAACGCTACGAAGCTGCTTTACGCCGCAAACAATTAAGCTTAGTATTAGCTGGTAGAATGAAGCCAAATGAAGCGACAGAATTAAAAGCTCTATTCTTAAAGGAAGATTAAATCTTTTAGGTTACATTCTATATAACCACGATGCTGGATTCTGTGTTGTACTTTCTTTAAAAATACTAAAACTTAAAGTTGTATCTCCTGTTGCACTATTTGTAAACACTTGTCCAATAGCCTGCCTAGTAGTTACTTTATCACCTTTTTTTACGTATACTTTAGATAAATTCTTATACGCGGTAAAGTAATTACCATGCTGAACGAGTACCGTTGGATTTCCTTTTTTCTGAACTATAATCGCGTACACCTCGCCATTAAACACAGCTTTAACTTCTGCTCCTGGACTCGTAGCTATACGTACCCCATTACTATGTATTGTTGCAGATTTTACAATAGGATGTGGTTGATCGCCATACCCCAATTTAACCACACCTTTTTCTACAGGCCAAGGCAATTTCCCTTTATTAGAAACAAAACTTGCCGCTAAATTTTTAGCTTCAGGTGTTAATGCAAAACCAGTTGAACCTGTACTTTTACCTGCTTTTTTATTAGATGAAGCAATGGCTTCGCGAATTAATTTTTCAATTTCACGATCTATCCGATCTGCTTCTTGTTGCTTTTCCCTGATTTGAGAGGAATACGTTTTTAAATCCTTCTGTATAGATGCCATTAAACTACGTTGTTGCTTACGTTCTAGCTCCAACTGCCCTTGTGCAATACTATTCTCTTTAATTAATTCCTGCTTGTCTGCCTTTTGTTTTAACAAGTTTGTATTGGCAACTTTTAAATCTTCGGTTTTAATTTTAATATTTGCAGCTTGTTCTTTTTGGTAATTGGTATACTGTGTAATGTATTGCAAACGCTTATAGGCTTGCTGAAAATTGGAAGACGACATTAAAAACATCACACGACTTTGCTCACTCCTACTTTTATACGAGTGTACAATCATTTCTGCATAGTCTGCTTTAAGAGTCTCTAAATCTTGACGAAGTTGGGTAATTTCTCGCTGGTTTACACCAATCTCTCGAGTTAATAAATTAGCCTGCTGGTTAGTCACTTTAATTAAGTTACTACGCACATTTATTTTATGATTTAAATCTTCTATTAAAGACAACTGCGATTTCTCTTTCGATTTATTTTTGAACAACATACTGTTTATTTGTTCAATTTCGTTACGCAATTCTTGACGGCGGTTTTCTAACTCCTGTTGTTTTTTACTTTGAGAACACACAGAGATACTGCTTATTAAACAGAAAAAAACAATAACTAATTTATATGTAAACTGTGTTTTAATCATTTCAATTCTATAGCTTCAAAACCTGAAGGAATTTTAAAAGGGAAATTTAATTTTTCATTCAAAGATACAGATTTGAATTCCAATTCTATAATAGTTTCGCTACTAGCTTCAACTGCATTTATTTTAATTTGCTCAGGAATTATTTCAGAATCTACTTCTTGATATTTTAGATAATCTATTTGTAATATACGCTGATCTTTAGGCTGAGATAATTGCTGAGACACAATTTTAAAATAGGCTGGATTTATAATATAAAACAATTCAAATAAAGCGTTCTGATTTTCTGGTTGTAATAAATACGTATCATCATATACAGAAGACACATAAGCTGATTCTTTTAAGTTGAAAAGCGCTTCACCTAACAACAAATTCTGAACCTTATTAAAATCTAATGTAGTACCTAAAAAATCACTTAATAATGCATAATCGCCTTCAAAAAAAGTATTATCTAATTTATTATAGAAACTCACTTTATCTGGTGTAATTAACAATCTTGCAGCAGAAAATGGACCATTTAACCAAATGGTTTTATCTTTTTCTAGGCGAAAATTTATGGCTACAGATTTGGAATTATCACCTTCAGAATACACGGCTTTAACTTTAGCAGATAAGGTTTTAAAGTTAGCAGCTTGTCTAGAGTTTTCTTTTATTAATTGTTTAGTGTTTAATGTAAGATTCGCATCTGTGTTTGTTAAAGTCTTTGCCGATTTACAACCAACAGTGATCATTAAAACGGATACGATTATAATACGAAGTAGGTGTTTCATTACTCTGAAATTTCAATTTTATTTGCTTTATCTGTAAAGCGTTTTGCTTCTTTGGGTTGATTTAACCCTAAGTAAGATTGTGCGATTTGGTAATAAAAATCGCCCTCCATTTTTTTATTATCTATAATGTAATCTAAACCCATATTTAGTTGTTCGATAGCATCTTTAAAACGATTTAATTTATTTAAAGATAAGCCCGCCATTAAATATAATTCAGGTTGAGAAGGATATTTAACTAATGTTTCAGCTGCTTGTTTATAAGCAATATCAAAATGTTGTAAATCGATATTAAGCACAATTATATTTCTAGAAATACCGTAATTATCGCCTTCTAATTGTAGTGCCTCTGTATAATACGTAATTGCTTTTTCCTTATCGCCTTTTGTTAAATAATATTGCGCTAATTCTACTAGCGTTTTACCATCTTTAGAATCGCCTACCATAGTCGAGACCGCAACAAGCTCATCTTCATACTCTGGATTTTCGCCAACAAATCTCACAAAATCTGCAAGAACCAAGACTTTGGCTTCTGCTTTTATTTGCGGACTTTTCATGGCAATTTCCATAGATTTTATGGCCTTTTCAGGTTCATTATCATCTAAATAAAATTTATACAAAGCCAAATGTACTAATTGAGATTCCGGATTAATTTCTAAGAGTTTTTTAGCCGTCTCGAAAGCCTTTTCAGTATCTCCACTTTCACTATAGCGATAAATTAATGCCAGGTAATTAGATTGCTGATCTGGATTATTAACCACGCGCTCTTCAAGATTTTCGATTTGTTCTTTTTTCTGACCCGTAGCATCATAAATCTGATTTCTTAAAAAGTCACGACTTAAAGACAGACCAAATTCTTGATCCAATTCATCTAAAACTTTAATCGCTTCGTCATAATCTTTAGTACGTACATATAAAGCAGCCAAATCTTCTCTGTAATCTGGATGATACTCCACCAATTGTTTCAAGGTTTTTATAGCCTTATCATATTCGTTTTGCTGTGCGTATACATCATAAAGCTCGTCTAAATACCACTCGTTACCAGGTTCTATTTTTACGGCTTTTTTTAAGGCTTCTTCGGCTTCTCCAAAATTTTTGAGTTTGTTGTAATTTTTTCCCATTTCAAAGTAAAGCACAGATTGCGTATTATCTATGGCAATACATTTTTGGAGCGCCTCTACAGAACGCTTGTAGTTTTCGATCCCTTTTTGTTTTAAGGCTTCAAAAAATAATTCTTGAAACTGATCATCTACTTCACCTAAATCGTCTAAAGGCGCAGTTGTATTTTCAACTTGAGCATGAGAAATCGTGGACACTAAAAATAGTCCCATAATACCAAGTTTAAAAAGGGTTTTAAACCTCATGCTCATGTTGTAATTGTCTGTTATTTTAATACGGAATAATCTCCAATACTGATGGTTTTAAAATTCCCATCGAATTCTACATAATTTCCAATCATTGCATCATCTAAATTAGCATTTTTAATAGTTGAATGATTACTAATTATGGTATTTTTAACGGTTGAATATTCTAAAACACAACCTATCCCGATAGATACATTTGGACCAACAGTAGAATGATTTAAAACGACATCTTTACCAATAAAACAAGGTTCAATGATTTTTGAATTGTTTAATACCACACTATCATCTACCAACTGCTCTTCACCATCAGCTTTAAGGAATCCTAACATTTTACCATTAGTTTCTACAGTTACAGCTTTGTTTCCGCAGTCCATCCACTCGTCTACTTGACCTGTTTTAAACACCTTTCCTTTAGCCATCATCCCTTTAATTCCATCGTTAATCTGGTATTCACCACCATTAATAATGTTATGATCTAGTACATGCTGAAGTTCGTCTTTAAGAACGGCAATATCTTTAAAATAGTATATGCCTATTACCGCTAAATCGCTCACAAAGGTTTCTGGCTTTTCTACCAACTCTACAATTTCGTCGCATTCGTTTAATTTTACTACGCCAAATGCTTCTGGTTTTTCTACTTGCTTTACCCAAATAACAGCATCTGCCTCTGGATCTAAATTAAAATCGGCACGAATTAACGTATCTGCATACGCCACAACTGCTGGGCCAGACAAAGAGTCTTTAGCACTCATGATGGCATGGCCTGTACCTAGAGGTTGGTCTTGACGATAAATGGATGCTTTAGCACCTAGATCGTTGGCGAGTTTGGTTAAACTAGCTACGACATCGTCGCCAAAGAAAGCAGGGTCTCCTAAAATAAAGGCGACTTCTTCTATGGGTTGATTGATTACTTTGGCAATATCTTTTACCAAACGGTGTACAATGGGTTGTCCTGCAACAGGAATTAAAGGTTTAGGTACGGTTAACGTGTGTGGGCGTAATCGCGAGCCGCGACCAGCCATTGGTACAATAATTTTCATAAGTTTTGAACAAATCATCTCTTACAGACATGATTTTTATTTTAGTTGTTATTTGTTTTGTTTTAAATTTTTAAGCTTTGGAATATAAGATTGAATTACTTTTTCCCTGTACTACCAAAGCCACCTTCACCTCTGTCTGTTTCAGAAAGAGTTTCAACTTCTATAAATTGTGCTTGTTCATGTTTTGCAAACACCAATTGCGCAATACGTTCGCCATTTTCAATAGTAAAGTTTTCGTTTGATAAATTTACTAGTATCACTCCAATTTCTCCTCTATAATCGGCATCGATAGTTCCTGGAGCGTTTAAAACGGTAATCCCATATTTGGCTGCGAGGCCGCTTCTTGGTCGTACTTGTGCTTCGAAACCCACAGGTAATTCTATAAATAACCCTGTTTTAACAATTGTACGTTCTAAAGGTTTTAATATTATTGGTTCGGATGTAAATGCACGTACATCCATTCCTGCAGAGGCTTCTGTTTCGTAATGAGGCAACGCATTGTTCGATTTATTTATAATTCTTACTACCATATTATCTCTTTAATAAATTTTTTATGTCTTGTTTTTCAAACTTATATATAATCAAAACAAATACAATGAGTAATCCAATTCCAACCACATAATTCTCTCTAAAGAAATAAAATGAAAGGATAGAAAATATTACTGATGTTAATATATAAGCACTAATTTTTTTGATATTATACGGAATAGGATAATACTTTCTCCCGAAATAATAGGACAACAATACCATACTAGCATACGCCGCTAAGGTAGCAATTGCTGAACCTTTATAACTAATAATTGGAATAAGCCAGAAGTTTAAAACTAAAGTAACCACGGCTCCAAAAATAGAAATGTATGCTCCAAATTTAGTACGATCTGTAATTTTATACCACACAGAAAGGTTATGATACATCCCTAAAAACAAATACGCTAATAATATAATGGGCACAACAGACATGGCTTCCCAATAGGCTTCACTTCTAATTACTATAATTTTTAACACATCTGCAAACACTATAACCCCCAATAAAATTAAAGAGCCTATAGTGACAAAAAACTCTAAAATTTTGGCGTAGTTTTTTTGCGGATTTTTGGTGTTTGCATGACTAAAAAAGAACGGTTCTATTCCTAATCGATAGGCCGTGGCAAACAGCGTCATAAACAAAGCGAGTTTATAACATGCCGAATACATACCAACTTGAGTATCTGCAATATCTTCAGGTAATAATTTACTAAGTAAAATTCTATCGAATGTTTCATTTACAGAAAAAGCAATTCCAGCAATTAAAACAGGGAATGCATATCGCATCATACGTTTCCATAAATCGGCATCAAAACGAAATTTCACCTTTACATAAAAGGATAATAGTAAAAGTAATGTCACCGCACTAGCGATTAAATTTGCGATAAAAATATAGTTGATTTGATAATCTTCTTTGCAAATATTATCCAGAAAATCAATATGATAAGACCAATCTTTTAAGGCCAAAAGGAAGAATAAATTCAGTCCTAAATTTATCGCAACATTTACTATTTTAATAACAGCATAAGTCATGGATTTCTCAGTGGCACGCAACCATGCAAATGGAATGATAACGAGCGCATCTAGCAGTAAAATCCAAATAACGAGTTTAATGTATTCAACTTTAATCTCTGTGATATATGCAATCTGGTTCTGAAATACTAACGCCAATGCAAAGAAACCCAGCGACGAAATAATTAAAGAAATAGTAGATGTTCCTATAACGTTGTCCTGATTTTTCTCTTTATTAAAAAATCTAAAAAAAGCGGTTTCCATACCATAAGCAAGCACCACATTAAATATAACAAACCAAGAGAAAATAACCGATACTGTACCATACTCGGCAACCGAATTTAAAACCCCTGGCGACGTATATAAAGGCACCAAAAAGAAATTAAGCATACGTGGCAACACTGTTGCTAAACCGTAAATAAATGTCTGTTTAAAAAGGCGTTGTAAAGTGCTCAATATATATGGAATTCTAAGAGGCTAAAAGTATTGAAAGTAAAAGAACTAAAAAAGGAAACCAACCGATTATTACGGTTTAGGCCTAGCATTAGGAATAGGAGGTGATTGTTTAGCGTATAACTGGTCGTAAATAAAATACTTAACGTCTCCTGATACTGTATACTGAATTACGCATTGGTTATCTTCAAGCGTAAATTTAGGTTCTTTTTGAATATTTTCGGAAACTTTTTGATCTGTTACAGCATTACCTTTTATAGATGTGTATTTACTGTCTGCTGGATAAACTTTACGTCCGGCAAATAACAATGGGTTACGCGTATCTGGCGCTAAAGGCAATTGTAATGTTTTGAAATAAATACTATCTAAACTAATATGTTGTGGCAACTCAGCATCTAAAACAATAAAAACATTAGTTCCAGAACCACCTGATTTTACTCCAGAGCTCCAATGTTGTGTGTAAATTTCTTTGATACCTACAGGTGGAACTTTCTCAAGTTTCTGAGAAGCACAATTACTTATGGAGCACAGTATAATACTATATAAAAAAAGGACTTTAAAAAGTTTCATATCACACATTTTGTAAGTACTAAAGATAGTAAAGTTACTGCATAAAAAAAGCCTCGCGATATGCAAGGCTTTTATATAGTATATATGTGACATTAATGTTTAGACTATTATCTAAAATCGATACCCTTTTTTATCAATTAGAGTGACTAATTATTTAGGGCTTCTGCACCACCAACAATTTCTAAAATTTCGTTAGTAATTGCTGCTTGACGTGCTTTGTTATATGTTAATTTTAATTGATCTCTTAATTCTGTTGCATTATCTGTCGCTTTATGCATCGCCGTCATACGTGCACCATGCTCACTTGCAAAAGAATCTCTAAGACCTTTAAATAACTGATTTTTTAAAGATTTAGGAATCAATTGTTGAATGATTTCTAATTTTGTTGGCTCAAAAATATAATCCGTATTCACATCTTTTTCTACTTCAATAGGTGAAATAGGTAAGAATTGCTCTGTAGTTACTATTTGAGTTGCTGCATTTTTAAATTGATTGTAAACCATATCAATTCTGTCATACTCGCCAGCAACGAACTTTTGCATTAAAGACTCAGCAATTTCAGCTACATTTTCAAATGATAAATCATCGAAAATATCACTTTTGTTACCTACAATTTTATTGGTCTTTTTAAATGCATCGTTAGCTTTTTTACCAACTACAAGGTAAGATACGTCTTTCCCAGCGTACTTTGTTTTGGCCAAGTTGTTTACCTCTTTAATGATATTAGAGTTAAACGCACCACACAAACCTCTGTTAGAAGTAACCGCTATAATAAGCACTTTGTTAACTTCTCTTTGTTCTGAATACTCGTTAGAGATTTCAGAATCTATAGTTGCACTTAAGGTTTGTAAAAGTTCTGAAAGCTTGTCTGAATAAGGACGCATAGCAGTAATAGCATCTTGTGCTTTCTTTAACTTTGCAGCAGAAACCATTTTCATGGCACTGGTAATCTGCATCGTTGAAGATACTGAAGCTATTCTGTTACGTATTTCTTTTAAATTTGCCATGTTTTATACTAGAATAAAGTATTGAGTATTCAGTAGTGAAGTGGTACTTTACAACCTCACTACTCAATACTAAAATCTAATTAAGCTTTATATTTTACTGATAATTCTTTTGCTACAGCAGCTAATGTATCTGTAACAGCATCAGTTAATTTTCCTGATTTTAAAGTCGCTAATACATCTGAATGTTTCGCTTTTAAAAACTCAAGATAATCACTTTCAAATTCTTTTACTTTGTCAACAGGAACGTCTTTTAACAAGTTTTTAGATCCTGCATAAATAATTGCAATCTGATCTTCTACTTTAAACGGATCGTTTTGACCTTGCTTTAAGATCTCTACGTTACGTTTACCTTTGTTAATTACGTTTAAAGTTACAGCATCTAAATCTGATCCAAACTTAGCGAAAGCTTCTAACTCACGGTATTGTGCTTGGTCTAATTTTAAAGTACCAGATACTTTTTTCATAGATTTAATCTGAGCATTACCACCAACACGAGATACAGAAATACCTACGTTAATTGCTGGACGTACACCAGAGTTAAATAAATCTCCATCTAAGAAAATTTGCCCATCTGTAATAGAAATTACGTTTGTTGGGATATATGCAGAAACGTCACCCGCTTGTGTTTCAATAATTGGTAAAGCTGTTAAAGAACCACCACCTTTTACGATTCCTTTAATAGAATCTGGAAGGTCGTTCATGTCTTTAGCAATTTCATCATTATTAATCACTTTTGCAGAACGCTCTAATAAACGAGAGTGTAAGTAAAATACATCTCCAGGATATGCCTCACGTCCTGGTGGACGTCTTAATAATAAAGATACCTCACGGTAAGCAACGGCCTGTTTAGATAAATCATCAAAAACAATTAAAGCTGGTCTACCAGTATCTCTAAAATACTCTCCAATAGATGCTCCTGTAAATGGTGCATATACTTGCATTGCAGCAGGATCTGATGCATTTGCAGCTACTATTGTAGTGTAAGCTAAAGCTCCTTTTTCTTCAAGAGTTTTAGCAATTAAAGCAACTGTTGATGCTTTTTGCCCAACCGCTACATATATACAATATACAGGCTCACCTGCATCGTAAAATTCTTTTTGATTTAAAATGGCATCAATACAAACTGCAGTTTTACCTGTTTGTCTATCTCCAATAACCAACTCACGCTGCCCTCTACCTACAGGAATCATCGCATCAATAGCTTTAATACCAGTTTGTAATGGCTCGGTTACTGGCTCTCTAAAGATAACACCAGGAGCTTTACGCTCTAAAGGCATTTCGTAAGTTTCACCAGTGATAGGTCCTTTACCATCAATAGGGTTTCCTAAAGTATCTACAACACGACCAACAATACCTTCACCTACTTTAATAGATGCGATACGTTCGGTACGTTTTACTGTTGTTCCTTCTTTAACAAATTTTGAAGGTCCTAATAATACTACACCTACATTGTCTTCTTCAAGGTTTAATACAATTCCTTCAAGACCGTCTCCGAAATCTACTAATTCACCGTATTGTGCATTAGCTAATCCGTAAACACGTGCAATACCATCTCCAACAGTTAATACTGTTCCTACTTCATTTAAGGTTGCTCCCGCTTCAAAACCTTGTAGTTGTTGCTTTAGGATTGCTGTTACTTCAGCTGGTTTTACTTCTGCCATTTTATTTAGATATAAGCTCTAACCGGAACATTCCGATTAAAAAATTTATAAAATTAATTTAATGAAAATTCTTGTTTTATTTTATTCAATTTGTTTGCCACACTTGCATCGTACTGCATATCGCCAACACGTAATACAAAACCACCAATAATGCTTTCGTCTATTACATTTTTAATATCAACAGCTTTTCCTGTTAACGATTTTAGTTTTGCTAAAACTTTAGTTTCTAAATCGCTTGTTAAAGGTACAACTGTTGTTACTATTGCTATTTCTTTACCAGATGCCTGTTCAAACAACTGCATGTATTTTATAGCAACATCTTCTAAAACCGATAGTCTTTTATTTTCAATTAAGGTATCGAATAGATTAACAGTTAAAGGCGTGATAAAATTAAATATTTCTAATAACGCCGATTTTTTAATAGCAGATCTTACTACAGGACTATGAAGCATAGCGCTTAAGTCTTTACTATCTGAAATAGTTTTAGCAATTAAAGTCATGTCTGTATTTACAGCTTCTGCTGAATTACTACTTGTTGCTAATTCTAAAACTGCTTTTGCGTAACGTATTGCTGCTCTTGATCCTGCCATGTCCTTCTTAATTTAAAGTACTTTCACCTAATAAAGTATCAACCAATTGTAATTGTTTGTCTTTATTAGATAATTCTCCACGCACTACTTTTTCAGCGATTTCTAAAGATAATTCTGCAACGTGATTTTTAATCTCTACCATAGCAGTTTTCTTTTCACTTTCTATAGCGTGCTTTGCAGCTTCAATCATGTTATTAGCTTGAACTTGAGCTTCATCTTTAGCATCAAGAATCATTTTATCTTTCATCTCGCGTGCTTCTTTAAGCATCGCATCACGTTCTACTCTAGCTTCATTTAATAATTTTGCATTATCAGCTTGAAGATTTTGCAATTCTAATTTTGCTTTTTCTGCAGCTTCAATAGCATCTTTAATTCCGTCTTCTCTAGTCGCTAAAGACCCTAATATAGGTTTCCAAGCAAATTTACCTAATAATACAATTAAGATTATAAGGATAATGGTTTGCATGATGAACAATCCTGGTGAAAAATCGTTTAATAACGTATCCATGTGTGATTAAATAAAAAGTTTTACTTCTGTTTTGTTTAATTTTTTAAAAACAGCTTCTGCAACCAACCGTTGCAGAATACTGTTCTTGCTTTGTTTATTGTTAGGATTATTTACCTAAGATTAAAGCACCGAATGCTAAACCTTCTAATAATGCTCCAATAATGATCATCGCAGTTTGGATTTTTCCAGCTGCTTCTGGTTGACGAGCAATTGCTTCCATTGCACTACCACCAATTTTTCCAAGACCTAAACCAGCTCCGATTACGATTAATCCTGCTCCAATTAAATTGTACATACTAATTGATTTTTAAAATATTAATTAAACAAATTCTTATTAATGATGGTCATGTTCTTCAACTGCCATTCCTATAAATAACGATGATAACATCGTGAAAATAAATGCTTGTAAAAAGGCTACCAATATTTCGATAACCGTAATAAATAAAGCTAGTATTAACGATACACCTGTTGATGCTACCGGTCCAAAAGCTTCTTTCATTAATATTACTAAGGCGATTAAGCTCATAACAACAAAGTGTCCTGCTGTCATGTTTGCAAATAAACGCACTAGTAAAGAGAATGGTTTAATAATTACAAAACCAATTAATTCTATAACTGCTAAAATAGGTCTTAAAATATAAGGTACACCTGGCATCCATAATGTATGCATCCAGAAATCTTTACTACCATTAGTTAAATAAATAATCATAGTAAAAATGGCTAAACATGCTGTAACAGCAATTTGTCCAGTTACGTTAAAACCTAGCGGTGTTAAACCTAATAAGTTTAAAATCCAGATAAAGAAAAACACAGTTAATAAAAACGGCATGAATTTCATGTATTTTTTCTCTCCTATATTAGGACGTGCAATCTCGTCGCGCACATACAATACTAAAGGCTCTAATACTCTTCCAACTCCAGTTGGGATTGGTCCTTTTTTGTATCCTTTAGCTAAAGCACCAAATCCTAAGAACATTAAGATTCCTGCGATTAACATACCAAATACACTTTTTGTAATCGATAAATCTAATACTTTGTGTGCGTTTTCTGCATGGTGATGTTCATCAAAAGCAACGGCCTCTGCACCAGCTTCTAACTCGTATATTTTACTGTGAATTTTTGTTAATTTAACACCATCTTTTTCAACAATAACATGACCGTTATCGTCGTGGTGAAATTCTGAAGACATAAACATTCTCAATCCATCGCTAGACCATACTATTACAGGTAAAGGAAAGCTTACATGTGTACCTGTTTCATTATTCGAAAATAAATGAAAATCGTGAGAATCTTTTAAGTGATGCGCAATATATTCTTTAATTTCTTCAGGAGTATCTACCTTATTCCCTTTTTCATGATGTTGATTATCTTCTCCACCCTCGTTTGCGAAGGTTGAGACAGTAGTCATCAATAAAACTAAAATTGCAATAAACTTGATAGATTTTTTTGCTACCATCATATTTTTCTAACTAATGAATTACGCTCTCTAAAATTTTGTGCAAATGTAAACAATAATTTAAAAACCCAAACCCTTTTTTTACATATGTTTAAATTCTAGTGCTGAATTTACAATTTTCCACAAAAAAACTTCAACTATTTGTTGTTTAGCAGTTTTGCAACTGCTACAGCTTCTGCCGTTAAAAACATAAATAAGGGTATAACTAAAGCAAATCGTTCTGTTTGCGTTAACTGATCATTTTCAAATACCGAATGTTTAAATATCAAAACAAAAACACCCAGTTTTATAAACATAAGTACCAAATAAGAATAACCTGCTTGGTTAGGAAGAGTACTTGATACCGCTTCCATACTTATATATACAATGAGTGTTGCTATAAGGTGATAAAGATACACTTGCCATAACTTAAAAGACATGACTTCTGTCATAAAATAGTTATGAATGGTAAATGCTATTGCAAAAAGTAGAAGAATAGATAGTAAAAAGACGAGTATTCTTTTAATCATTTTTTATCGTTATTGGTAATATTTAGCACCTGCCTTATTACTGAAAACATGGCTATAAAAACAGCGACCAATGTTACTATTTTAAAATAGAGTTGGTCTTCATTTTCAAATTTCACATCCAACCATTCTCCCAACACGCTTCCCAAATAAATGGTTAAGCCCATTTGGAGCGCCATAGTTGTAAACCTAATGTATTTATTAAGCTGTTTTTTCTTTGGATCTATCATTCTTTATAGCTTTAACGCCACTTTTCATCACACAAGTTACATCAAAATTAGCACCTGGATCTACAGCTAATTTAGCCACAATAACATCGCCTTGAATGTCTGCACTAGATTTTAAAGTTAACGTCCCCGATAATTCTAATTTTCCAGAAAAACGACCTTCAAAATACGCGTCTGTTCCTTCTAAAGTCCCGTTAATAAAACCGGTTTTACCTACAACAACTTTTCCTGGTGTTTTTAAGTTACCTTCTATTTCACCATCAATTCTAAACCCGCCTTCGCTGCTAACATCACCTACAATTTTGGTGCCTTGTGCTATAATATTTTGATTTCCTGAAGACTCTACGCTTTGTTGTTTTTCTTTTTTGCTATCCTTGAACATAGTAATTAATTTTGGGGGATTTAATATTTATTTAATTTCACTAAAATATGTGTCTAAATTTTTATGTATCTGAATGATTTGATAATTTTCAGATGAAATGACATTGTAAGGTTTTGTAATCCGATTCTTATCATTTTTCTTGAATAAATCCTTAAAACCTTCTGCGACCACTAAATTAGTAAAACCGTGAACAATAACAAAGGTGGTGGTTGGGGAATACACGTCTTTAGATGATGTTAAATCGTAATATCTAATTTTTTCGAGTTGGGTATTTAGTTGCTCTACAAAAGCGTCTATATCTTCTTTTGAAGCATTATCGAATTGATACACCACATTAAATCGCTTACCGCTTTCGTAATCTATAAATCCTGAATATCTTATTTTTGGTAACACATTTCGTCTTAACTCTTCTGCACGTTGTCCTTCCGGTAAGTTAGGATAAGACAGCGCCACATCGTTTAAGGCTTTACTATATTCATCATAACCATACAATCTACCTATAGCTGTTGCTTTTAATAAATCAAATTTAGCAACAATATCTTCACCTTCAAAAACCTTAATATTCTCTTCACATAACGCAATAACTTCAGTGTATTTCTGAGCATTAAAGAGCTTATGAGTGTTTTGGTAAACACTTTCCGGACTGTTTGAATCTTGAGCTACGGCCTGATCTGGATTACGCAAGAGTTCTGCATAGCGCGACTCTGAATGATTGTTAATAATATCTGATTTCAGAATTTCGGCCTCACCCAACTGCCCTAATAATTCGTAATCTTTATATAAATTATATTTTGCAGGCACAATTAATCGGTCTTCCGGATTACGCTTTAACAGTAACTGTAGCTTATCTTTAGACAATTCGTAATCGCTAAATTTTTCTTTATAAATTACACCTAATTGATAATAGGCATAGTTACGTTCTTTACCAATACTATCTATTATTTTTTCGTCTGAAGGAATTTGATCTAAATAAAATTGAGGCTGATAAATGTCTGCATCAAAATTTATTCCATCTCCATCTGTTGCGACTGCTATTGCAGTAGGGCCTGAGAAATTCATATTAGACCAACGCCAATTGTCTTCATTTTCTCGATTCCCCCAAATTTTAATAAACTCATTCTTACCATACGCTGCTGTAGTAGTATTATAAAAATAAAAAGTATTTGCTATTTGTGTAGCACTTTCGCGATCTTGAAAAGCAGAGGTTTTAGTATTTACATTAAAGCCACTATTAGAGTTTAACATTTCTTGCGCTCTAGCTTCTGCCTCTTGGCGTTCTCGTTCTATTTCTGCAGCTTCTTTTAAATGTTCTGTATAGGCTTCGAAATACGCTAAACGTTCAGATTCTGGTAAATTTACCAAACGTAAAATACTGTCGTTTACTTTAGAAATATCTTCATAATAAATAACATCATCTAAGTTATCGCGTTCCCGCTTAACCGTTCTGTATTTTTTAGAATTAAGGGTGAGATTGGTAAGTGTACTATCAAAATAAGCACCTGCCGTTTTATACTCGGCATCATTGAAACTTAAATCGCCTAGAATTTTATAATTTCTTGCATTTAACTCTTTATCTCTTCGCTCTGTCCTTAAGGATTTATTATAGTAAGCAATACCTAAAGAATCGTTATGTGTTGCCAAATAATACTCGCCAACTTGGTGGTAAATTCGTCCCAAATACGGCCGATTTTCTCGATCTTCTTCTAGCATAGCTAAAGTTTCTGAAAACAGTAATTTATCACCATTCTCATAATCGAAATTTTTAGCTTTTTCTACATAGGCTCCGATATAATAATCTCTAGGGATTTTACGGTGCATATCTATAACACGATCAAAAGTAATATTTGCACTATCCTTATAACCCAAAGTATTATACAACTGGCCTTTAATAAATAAATAACGGCCGCGCTCTTCGTGTTTTGCAGTAGATTCTGCAGCTATTTCTAAATAAGCAATTGCAGTATCTACAACTTTAATATTTAAATAGGCTTGGGCTAAAGTAGAAGTTGCATCTGCCAATTCCTGGCCTTTAAGATGCTCTAATTTTAATAAGCGTTTTAAGTTTTTTATGGCAAGCTCGTCGTTATCTAAGCGCATGTTAGTTTTTTCTCGCCATACACGAGCCACATTAATTTTATCGCTTAACGGATATTTGTAGAGAATATAATTAAGAGCTTCTAATGCCGGTACAAATCGCTGATCGAAATATCTAGCTTTTCCGAGTAATAAATAAGCCTCGTCCATTTGAGGGTTTTTCTCTTTCCCCTTAATATTCATGGAATGCTTTTGTATGGCTTTTACCGCTTTTTCTTCGGCTCTAGAAAAACTTTCATTTTTAGATTGACCCGGAAGCATAGCGTCTTCAGTAAAATCTAAACGCTCTACCTGAAGCACATTCCAATAATCGTCTTGATAATCTTCATTAAGTCGATCACGTCCTTCTTCTAAAGCAATATTACCATTATACAGCACATTATATTCTGTAGCCATGGCATGAAAATTTCTACTAATAAATTTGTCCTTTTTTCTAGAACAATTTACCAATAGAAATGCAGACAGACATGCTACAAAAATAACCTTAAAAGATGTTTTCAACGCTGGGGTATTTAATCAAATAAATAACTATAAACTCTTGCTATTATTATGCAAAGCCGTAAAAATAAGCATCTTTTTTGATTAACCTATAAAAATGGATTGACATTTAAACTTCTAACGTACCAGCAAAATACGATTCTAATTCCTTAAGCGTTTCGCCACTAGTTACAATATCTTTTACAACTTCTCCTTTTTCTAAAACGACTATGCGTTCGCAAACATCGGTAACATGAGATAAATCGTGACTTGAAACCAACACGGTAACACCTTTTTGTTCGCCTAAATCTTTTATAATTTTTTTGAGTCTAATTTGCGTAGTAGGATCTAAATTAGCAAACGGCTCGTCTAAGATAATAACTTCTGGATTTCCGATAAGCGCAGCCACAATCCCAGCTTTTTTCTGATTTCCTTTACTTAAATCTCTAAGATATTTTTTTTGCTTTAAAATTTCGCCATGAAAGAAATCTTCAAACTGATTTACAAGTGCATCTACATCTGCTTTATTCTGACCTCTAAGTTCGCCAATAAAGTAGAAATATTCTTCTGCTGTTAAATAGCCAATTAAAAAACTTTCGTCTATAAAAGACGAGGTAAAGGGTTTCCAATCTTCACTTAAATCAACCTGAATATCATTGCTTGTAATATGGCCTGTTGTAGGCTGAATTAAATCGAGTAATAAGCTAAAATACGTGGTTTTTCCAGCACCATTATTTCCTACCAAACCAAAACTCTGACCTTTAGGAATCTCTAAATGCGCTATGTTTAAAACTTGATTGCCGTTATATTTTTTTGAAAGATTTGTTGTTGTTATCATACTATACTATTTTAGTTATCCTGATCGAAAGCTGCGATCATTTTATATTTAGAGGCTAAGTATTTTTTTGTTATAAATTTCATTAGTTTTTCATGTAAAACTATTCCTAGGACACCTAAAAATATTAACACAGTAATACCTATTTCAAAACTAAATAACCAATTAGCAATTCCAAAAATTGCCATAGGTAAAATTAATAATGGCAACCCAATAATCCATTGTACTGCACCTGTACCTTGAAAATTAAAAGCCGCTCTTTCATTTAGATTTATTTTTTTTCGATTAAAAGATCCACCTATTAAAATAACATGAGTATTTACACCAATATTATAAATAGCTGCCGCAAAATGTGCTAGCAAAATCTTCCACCCAAAATAGACATAAGGAATACTTAATACAAACAAAATAATAACACTAAATGTCATTAATGTATACTTAGATTTTAAATATTGCTTATACTTAATATTTTGACTCATCAACAGTTTATAGTAGCCACTATCCCAAGCCGGAATAAATTGTCCAAAATTGATAAGAAAAATTCCTGTTATAAATATCCCTACAAAGGCAAAGAAAAATTCTTTATCTTGATATTCAGGATTTGGATAAAACACTAACCCATATAACAACCCCAAAATCAACATCCAAACCGAAGATTTTGGCCTTTTATTTCGCCAAAGTAACTTTAAGTCTAATTGCATAAAAGGCGCGATATCTCCAAACTTCTTGGTCCATTCTAAGTTAGACGCATGAACTTCCTGCGTTTTAGTTTTTAATGAACTATCTAAAAAGAGTTTATCGCGAAGAATTTTAAAATTGAATATGTATAATCCAACCAAAATTAAAACAGGAACAACTAAATACAACGGATTGCTAGCTATAGATTGGATTCCGACAGCTAATAGTTCTGAAATATTAATAATTTCGAAATGATTTAAAACAAAAAGCCCTCCTGATAAAAGTATAATGGGTAGAAATGATAATTCTGTTTTAGCAGACAGGCTTTCAATAATAAAATTTAGATAGTTATTTATAAGTGTTATAATTACAATGGTAAGCATCCAAACTAAAACCACAGATACATTATAATCTTTAAAAATAAGTGTAACACCAAAAGGCACAATTGCAAATAGTGGTAAAAAATTAAAGAAGGATAACGCCGATTTTCCCAACACAAAATTCACCACCTTCTTACGTTTTAGCGGCAAAGTAAGTAAAGGTTTTACGTTCATTACCGGTAATTTTTGAAAGAAAAAACGAATCACTAAGTCTCCTAAAATCCAATAGAAAATAAAGCTATTAAACATTACAAAAGGATCGCTTTCTGGAAATATCTTTTTAAGCATCGGAAACATGCCTACACCTAATGCTAAGAATATGATAATAAAATACAAAGCGAAAAAGCCCATCAATATTTTTAGTCCTAAGCTCTTACCGAAGCTTGCAGACCTGGTAAATTGCTTCCATTCCAGGTTTAAAAAATGTGTAATCATAATTAAGATGGTTGGTTAGGTTTTTATATAGGTAGATCTAATATATTAAATGTTACACATAATATGCTTTATATTCTTCTTTTAAGTAGGTTGTAATTTTTTCGGGTAATATAAATAAAGTGACGTAACTTAAAAGTGCTACCCCAACAACACCTATGCTTATCAGCATTATACTATAATCGTGATACCCTTCTCGAAACTTAGGAAGCCTAGCTAAACCCTGAACAAACGCACCAGCTAAACCGATCAAACCACCAAGGTTCCCTAGCAACTCTTGATACATCCATTTACGCCCAGTTTTTTTTTGCTCCTGCTTAATAGCTTTATTTAATAGCATAACTTGCCCCAAGTACAATGCAAAAAAAGCTACAGCAATAGCACCTAAAGTATAACCAAAATGTGGCGTGTATTTTAAAATTAAAAATGACAGGCAACACATAGCTAATGTGAACATCAATTTTGGAAGTGTAAAAAAGCACTTATAAATATCCCAAACGGCACGCCAATAGTATTTGTTTAATGCTTTTGCCTTAGCTTCTAACACCTCTTGAAAACCAAAAACACCAAACTTTTTAAAGGAAATATCTAGAGCGGCTTCAAAAGTGTCCTCAGGATTCGTTTCCCATTGTTCTTCAATATCGTTCGCCAAGTGATCGACTAACTCTGTTTGCACATCGTAAAATTCAACAAAATGTTTTCTTGTGAATTGATATAATTTTTCTATTTGCTCTGCCGACAACGTCATATTAATTAAACTGTTTTACGATTTGTTTATGCTTTTTTAAAAACACAATAGAACTATAGTAAATCAAGAAAATATTAAACAAAAACCATATTGATGTATTTAACCCTTGACCAACAACGGATATGATTACAGGAAAAAATAAAACGCTCCATATTTGAGTTCTTGCAATAAAACTATAAACAGTCTTTCTAGTAGACTTTCTAACTTTATTAAAATTAACTAATGAAATAATTGAGAATAGAAGTGCAACCCCAATAATAACAAACTTTAATAATGCGGATATTTCAACTTCTATATTAGGAAAAGGAAAAAGGAAGCATGATAACGTGTAAATTATAAAATACTTCAAATATATTTTTTTTGCTTTATCAAGAATCAGTTTCGGTGCAGTAAACATTAACCCAAACAGCAAACTATTAGTTTCATAAAAATGAGCATTCCATTGCTTTGTAACATGAAGAAAAGCAGACTCGAACTCAATCCCCGAACCATTAACTTCTTCTTCTATTTGCAGTATTATATGATCCAAAATTTCAAATCTTAAATCCACATAAATAATCCCTTTTGAATCAAGATATGTTTCAATCTGTCTTATTTCATTTGTCGATAACTTCATAATTACTCTAAACTAAATTTAGGATTCACCAATACTTTCATTGTTTCTATATAGCGTTCTAATTCCGATAATTTATCGGCTGTTTCTTTTGTTCCTCGCTCGGTTAACTTATAATATTTTCGCAAACGGTTATCTACTTTCACAACCTCAACCTCTAAAAACCCATCAGCTTCTAACTTATGCAATGCAGGATACAAAGCACCTTCGGTAATAGATAATTCACCCTGAGTTAAAGCCTTAACTTTCTGAGTAATTTCATAACCATACATACTATCTGTTTCTTGTAACAACTTTAGAATGATAGTATTTAAACTCCCTTTATATAAATTATTTTTTGCCATAATACCGTTAAATATAGGGATTAATTTTATATACATAAGAATCTGATGTATTATTTTTTTTCTTAATTATATTTATAAACCTTTTAGCTTCACTAAATTTGTAAAAAAGAATTTCAATGGCATTCCATAAACTTGCAATACAAAATATAGATAAAGAAACAGCAGCAGCAGTAACAATTAGCTTCGACGTTCCTTCATCTTTAAAAGATAAATTCAGCTTTAAAGCTGGACAATACATTACATTAAAAACAGAAATTGACGGCAAAGAAGTACGCAGAGACTACTCTATTTGCTCATCTCCAAAAAGTGGAGAGTTAACTGTTGCCGTTAAAGCAGTAGAAAATGGTTTCTTCTCTAAATACGCCAATACAACCTTAAAAAAAGGAGATATTTTAGAGGTCGCAGAACCTAATGGCCGTTTTGTTTTTGAAGCAGATGCTTCTAAAACTAGAACGGTTGCTGCGTTTGCAGCGGGTAGTGGTATAACACCTATTATGAGTATTGCTAAAACTATTTTAGAAGAAGAACCTAACAGTCATTTTATTCTGATTTACGGAAACAAAACACCTAAAGACACCATCTTTTTCAAAGAATTATTAGCATTACATCACGAATATGTAGATCGTTTTTCTATACAAATGATATTTAGCCAATCTCAAGAAGAAGATGCCATGTTTGGTCGTATTGAAAAAAGCACTATTAATTTCTTACTGAAAAACACATATAAACACAAAAAAATAGATACGTTCTATCTTTGTGGTCCAGAAGGTATGATTACCACAACAAAAGAAGTTTTAAAAGATTTTGGAGTGGATGAAGCATACATACATTTCGAATTATTTTCGGTTCCTGTTGCAGCAGAATCAAAAACAAATCCTGTAGCTGTTAGTGACGGGTCTACTGCCATAAAAATTATTGTAGACGACGAAGAAACAGAATTTGTTATGTCTCAAAAACAATCTATTCTTGAAGCCGCTATTGCTAAACAAATAGATGCGCCTTATTCTTGTCAGGGTGGAATTTGTAGTAGTTGTATTGCTCGAGTTACTGAAGGCTCTGCAACCATGACGCAAAACAATATTTTAACTGAAAACGAATTGGCAGAAGGCCTCGTATTAACGTGTCAAGCTCACCCAACTACACCAACTATAGTTGTAGATTACGACGACGTTTAAATTACAGATTTAATTTTATTTACAATGGTTTCTGGAGCAATAGTTCCAGAAGCCTTTTCATACCCTTCAGGAAATTTGTTTCCGTAAATTGAAGTTGGTATACGTGGAAATTTCTCTCTATCGGCAGTTAACGCATAATCATCTGGTTGATTAAATGGGGCAAAACCAGCAAACGGATGGGTAACACCCCAAATTGTGATTACTTTTTTGCCTAACATAGCCGCCATATGTCCGTTACCAGAATCCATAGATAACATGACATCCAAATTAGAAATAATATCTAATTCTTCATTAAAATTTAATTGTCCAGCCAAATTTACGACGTTATTAAATTTAGATTGAAACCCATTTAAAATTTCAACTTCTTTAGCGCCACCACCAAATAAAAACACATTGTATTCTTTTGAAAGTGCTTCAATAACAATTTCCATTTTATGGATAGGATACATTTTACTTTCATGAGCTGCAAAAGGTGCAATCCCAATCCATTTTACATCGTGATTTCCAGTAATTGTTTTTAGTTTTTCTGATAACACTACTGCTTTAGGAAATGTAGGTTGAGACAAATTTACAGGGAAACCTAATTTTTTAAACACTTCTGCATAGCGCTCAACCGTAGTTGGTAACTGCTTAAACACTATCCCTTTGGTTAAAGCTTTCTTTTCTGCTCTTCCTTTATCAATTTGAACAAACGCAGTTCCTAAAAAGAACATTTTAAGAATCTTAGTTCTCAGTACATTATGTATATCTGCTACAGCATCGACACTTAACACCTTGAGTGATTTCGAGAGTTTATATAAACCAAAAACGCCTTTATGCTCGCCTTTTAAATCTGCTCCGAAAACAGAAACCTGATCTAGATCGCGAAAAAAAGGCTTAAAAAACGGACGTGTTAAAACAGTAACTTTTAAATTTGGATATTGCGTGGTAAGTGCTCTTAAAACAGGTACAGACATAGCAACGTCTCCCATTGCTGAGAGACGTATAACCAATATATGTTGTGTGTATTTTGTCACTTATTTTTGTGAACGTAATACCGGATTAAGCTCGTCGTCGTTGTACATTTTCATTTGCTTGTACACTTTCATGTATTTATCTCCAGACGCAATATCATTCAACAACGTATCAATTGCTGTAGACAAATCTACACGTTGTTCCAAAAGAATATCTAACTTGGTTTGGCAAGCAGCTTTATGAGCATCAGAAGCATCTTCACGAGTCGCTTCTTCTTCCATATGGTATACTTTTAATGCTAAAATAGACAATCTGTCTACACCCCAAGCTGGACTTTCTGTATTAATTGTAGCGCCTACTTTAGGTGTAACATTTTTATATTCTTCTAAAAAATAACTATCAATATACTCCACCATATCTGTACGATCTTGGTTAGAAGCATCAATCTTACGTTTTAATGTTAACGCGGCAACAGGATCTATTTGCGGATCGCGAATAATATCTTCGTAATGCCATTGCACCGTATCAATCCAACATTTTCTATATAATAAATGCCCCAATAAATCATCTGCTTTACTATACGGATTTGAAAACTCTTGATCTACCGTATTTATTACGTGATACGTATTTATAACTTCCTGAAATATGGTATTTGCCTTAGTTGTAAACATGATTTTTATTTTAAAGCACAAATATACTTCTATTTAATTAACTTTACCAGACACTATAAAAGAGAACCATGCAGATTCACAATTTATCTAAAGAAAACACCATTTTAAATGTATTTATGTCAGAATTACGAGATAAAACCATTCAAACCGACAACATGCGTTTTAGACGAAATATTGAACGTATTGGAGAAATTTTAGCTTACGAATTAAGTAAATCTCTACATTTTAAAACAAAAACGGTTGAGACGCCTTTAGATACAACGGAAATAAGCTTACCTGAAAACGACATTGTTATTTGCTCTATTTTACGTGCTGGAATTCCGTTGCACAACGGACTTTTAAATTATTTTGATGCGGCAGAAAATGCTTTTATTTCAGCCTACAGACATCACAAATCTTCGCCTGAAAGTTTTGAAATTGTCGTTGAATATTTAGCATGTCCGTCTCTAGAAAACAAGACTTTAATTCTAGCAGATCCGATGTTAGCCACTGGACAATCCATGGTTGCCACCTACGAAGCTCTAAAACCATTTGGAACACCCAAAGAAATACATCTAGTAAGTGTTATTGGTGCAGAAGAAGGTGTAGACTATGTCTCTAATCATTTTAATGAAAACACACATTTATGGATTTCTACTATAGATGAAAAACTGAATGAAAAAGGTTATATTGTTCCTGGTCTTGGGGATGCCGGCGATTTATGTTTTGGACAAAAACTACAACAATAACAAGCCGAAGGGTACAAAAATTAAGAGTCCAAGAAAGATTTCTTTAAACCATTTATCCTGAATAGTCTCTAAATAATTAGTGATAATGATGGCTAAAGGTGCAAATGAAAATAAAAATTCACCACCTTCTTTTTTGGGCGACAAAATCATAAGACTAAATGCAATAAGCGCAGCAACTAAGACAACTTTGTAAGCGGGTTTAAAATCGCTCTTTTTAGATTTAATAGTCCTAATATAAAACACTGAAGACCAAATTCCGAAAGACACTAATAAGGTAACGCCTACAATGTATTGCAATGTGTTATAACTATTAAAGTTTAAATTTACTACGGGCAATAAATCTAGAGCCTTAAAAAAATCGTTATACACTATTATAGAATAGCAAACCCCTAACACAAATACAGCAGCTACACCCAATATAGGAATAATCCATTCTTTTAAGTTTGTATTAGAATGAAACAATAAGGCCACATAAATAAGGAAAATAAAAAGTATAGACCAAAAATAAAATAATGATGCAATAGCAATCCAAAACGCAGCATCTAGCAGTTTCTTTTTTACATCGATCTGTGATCGTAAACTTAGAATTCTACGCAGTGCTAAAAGAATAAAAAAGTTAGCATATACTATATTTTCATTTAGCATGGTTTGTGGCAAAGTCATTAAAAATAAAGCATATAGCAAAATTTCGTAACTACTTTTCTGCGTTAATTTATTCTTACTTACTAAAAAATCTAAGACTAAAATAGAGCAGAAACTGGCACAAAAAATAAAGAAATATTTTATATAATGTTGCAGTAAATCTGAACCTCCAGCATATTTAAAATGTGCAATAAAAAATGTTCCAACTGTTATAGCGAACACCACTATAAAGTTTATTGGCTTAGATTTACTAAAAATACTTGTAATCATTAACTCTTTTTGTATTTTTGTTTTGTAAATATACCATACTATGAAAGATTTTTTTTACGCGATACAGGATTTATTTGTTAACGTATTATTCGCACCTTTAGATGCTTTAAGAGCATTAGAACTTGAAAATTGGTTTGCAGCCAATACATTCTCATGGATTTTTATATTAATCGGTATGGGATTTTTTGTGTACTGGATGCTTCAATTAAAAGGATTTAACGACAACAACGAAGAAGATAAAAGTATTTCTTCTCACTCATTTCTATAAATCGAATCCAATATCTTTACGATAATACATCTTATCAAAATGTAGTTTTTCTATATTCTGGTAAGATTTTTTTATGGCCTCTTGGTACGTATTTCCGTAAGAGGTCATCGCTAATACGCGCCCTCCTGTAGTTACGACTTTGCCATCTTTTAAATCGGCTCCAGCATGAAACGGAATAGAATCTTCAATAGCTTCTAAGCCCGTAATTTCTTTTCCTTTCTCGTAAGCTTCAGGGTAACCTCCAGACACTGTCATTACGGTAGTTGCTGCTCTCTCGTCAATTTCTAAATCAATTTGGTTTAAAGTACCATTAGCAACCGCTTGTAATAATTCAACAAAATCGTTTTTCAATCTTGGTAAAACCACTTCGGTTTCTGGATCTCCCATTCTTACATTATACTCGATAACCATAGGATCGTCTCCTACTTTTATCAATCCGATAAACACAAAACCTTTGTATGGTAAATTATCTTTAAGTAAACCTTCAATAGTTGGCTTAACAATACGTGTTTCAATCTTTTCTAAAAATTCGTCTGTAGCAAATGGCACTGGAGACACTGCTCCCATTCCACCTGTATTTAAACCTGTATCACCTTCGCCAATACGTTTGTAATCTTTTGCTGTTGGTAGTACTTTGTAATTTTTACCATCGGTTAACACAAAACAACTTAATTCTATACCATCTAAAAATTCTTCAATAACTACTTTAGTACTCGCTGCACCAAATTTAGAATCGACTAGCATCGCTTTTAACTCTGCTTTAGCTTCATCTAAATCATTTAAAATTAACACCCCTTTTCCTGCAGCTAAACCATCTGCTTTTAATACATACGGTGCCGTTAAAGTTTCAAGAAATGCATAACCGTCTTCAACATTAGATTTGTTGAAACTCTGGTATGCAGCTGTTGGTATATTATGTCTGAATAAAAATTCTTTAGCGAATTCTTTACTTCCTTCTAATTCTGCTGCAGCTTTTTCTGGCCCAATTACTGCAACATGTTTCAACTTTTCATCATTTAGGAAGAAATCGTGAACGCCTTGTACTAAAGGATCTTCTGGCCCCACAACAACCATATCTATATTATGTTCTAAAACTAGAGTTTTAATCGCTTCAAAATCGGTTACACTTATGGCAACATTTTCTGCAATAGCAGCTGTTCCAGAATTACCTGGAGCTACCAAAAGCTTATTACATAATGGACTTTGAGAAATTTTCCAAGCAAAAGTGTGTTCTCTTCCGCCAGACCCTAAAATTAAAATTGTCATGATAATACGTTATGATGTTTCGAGCAAAAATAAAACTAATGCTACGATTACACGAATATTTTTTATTTACTTTACAAAAAATCTTTTTTAGCTTGAAACTATTCGACTTTACCTTACACCTTAACGGATTTCCGCTCGCGAAAGCCAAACAGGTTTTAAATACGATTCAGGATAAAAATGAAGTTGAATTTGAGTCTTATTTACTTCAAAAAAAACAAGACATTTTAACGCATCATTTAGCACACAATTCTTTTTACAAGCAGTTAGGGCAGCACATTAACATTAACGATTGGAATACAGTTCCAGTAATGACTAAGCGCGATTTACAGCAGCCTTTAGCCCTGCGTTTATCCGACGGATTTACTCCAAAAAATGTATATATAAATAAAACTTCGGGTTCGTCTGGAGATCCTTTTGTTTTTGCAAAAGATAAGTTTTGTCACGCTTTAACTTGGGCAGAAATTCAGAATAGATTTGGATGGTATGGTATAGATTTTAACAGCTCGTTACAAGCTCGGTTTTACGGTATTCCGTTAGATAAAATAGGGTATTACAAAGAACGCTTTAAAGACAAATTAAGTAATCGTTACCGGTTCTCTATTTTCGATTTAAGCGATACCGCTTTAGCAAACTATTTAGACCTTTTTAAAAGCAAACCATTTGATTACATTAATGGTTACACCAGCGCTATTGTACAATTTGCCAAATATTTAAAAGATAAAGGCCTAATATTAAAAACGATTTGCCCTACTTTAAAATGTTGTGTGGTAACTTCTGAAATGCTATTTCCGGACGATAAAAAACTTTTAGAACAGCAGTTTGGAGTTCCAGTGATTAACGAATATGGCGCTTCTGAATTGGATTTAATCGCCTTTCAAAATCCAGACGATGTTTGGCAAGTAAACAGCGACACCTTGTTTGTGGAAATTTTGAACGAGAAGAATCAACCCGTACCTAATGGCGAAGAAGGCCGTGTGGTCATTACATCATTATACAACACAGCACACCCATTTATAAGATACAATTTAGGAGACATTGGCATACTATCTAAAACAAGTACATTACAAAAACCGGTTTTAGAAAAATTAGTAGGCAGAACCAACGACATGGCCATTTTACCAAGCGGAACGCGTGCTGCCGGACTTACTTTTTATTATATCACGAAAGCTATAATTGAAGATGATGGTAATGTAAAAGAGTTTATTATAACTCAAAAAACCAGGTCTGAATTTAAAATAGATTTTGTTGGAAAATCTGAAATTTCTGAAACTAAACAACAGGCTATTATTTCAGAAATGAAGCGCTATTTAGAAGATGGTTTAATTATTACTTTTGAAAAACATGACGCTTTAAAACGCTCTAAAAGTGGTAAGTTAAAACAGTTTAAGTCTTTGGTAAGTCAATAGTATTTTTAGACTTCACAAAAAGATATTCATACAAAAAGAGAGCCATACAATAGACAGATTTTACTGTAGAAAAATTGAGTCCCGTTTTATAAACCAAATAATTGTATTTGATTAGTCCAAGTTTGTTAGCCGACATAGAATCTGGTTGTAATCTGTAATTTGCTAATGGTTCCTGTATTCCAATAACGGGCTGTTTGGTGCTCTTAACAGCAGCTAACCACAATAACCAATCTTGTCTTTTTCTTAAGTTTTTAGTATAAATTTTCCCTAGACTTTCAGCATTGTACACTCCTGTTAAATTACCAACATAGTTACATTTTAGAAGCTTACTATATGTTAATTCATTTAAAGCCTTTACTTGTTTACCTAAATTTTTTCCGTTAGCATCCATTAGATTATAACTTGAAAAACAAACATCTAGCTGCCTAGTTTCCATGAGTCCGATTTGGATTTCAAGCTTATTAGTAAACCAATAATCATCTGCATCTAAAAAGGCTATATATTTTCCTTTAGCTTCTGCCATACCTCTATTTCTAGTAATGGCTGCGCCAGAATTTTCAGGATTTTTAAATAGTAAAATATTACTATGTGCTTTTTGAAAGTCTGAAATAATGTCTAATGATTGATCTGTAGAACCATCATCTACAAGAATAAGTTCCCAATTAGAATATGTTTGAGATAAGACACTTTGGATAGTATGTGCAATAAACTTCTCTGCATTATAAACAGGCGTTACTACGGAAACTAAAGGTTTAGACATCTCATTCATTTAGTACGCTTTATCTTCTCCTTTTACAGCATTTAACATGGTTTGAAACACAATTTTAAGATCTAAAAGAATCGACCAGTTTTCAACATAAAAGATGTCGTATTTCACTCGATTTATAATGTCTTTATCGGTCTCTACTTCACCTCTAAATCCGCTTACTTGCGCCAAACCGGTAATACCAGGTTTTACAAAATGGCGCACCATGAATTTATCAATTCGCTTGGCATACATATGTGTATGGCTAACCATATGTGGTCGTGGTCCAACAACAGACATATCTCCGAAAAACACATTATAAAACTGAGGCAATTCGTCTATACTTGTTTTCCTAATAAACTTTCCAACTTTAGTTACTCTTAGATCACCTTTTGTAGCTTGGTTTAGATGGGCATCTGTATTAGGCATCATAGAACGGAATTTAAAGCACTTAAATTCTTTGTAATTAAAACCATTTCTAGACTGCTTAAAAAACACAGGTCCTTTAGATTCTAATTTAATAATAATAGCCAAAACTGGAGTTAACCATGAAAGCACAAATACAATGATTAAAACAGAAAAAACAATATCGAACAGCCTTTTAAAGAATTGATTAACATCTTCTTGTAAAGGAATATCACGTAGCGACAAAATAGGAATAAAATCGTAATATTCGTATTTCAGTTTTTTAGAATAAATTTCTTTATTGTCTGGTAAGAACTTTAAGATTTTTAAGTTATTATCTGCAAAACTCACAACTTGCAAAATCTGACTATTAGATAATTCGGTAATAGAACAGTAAATTTCATCAATTTTAGTTTCTTTAATAAATCTTAAACATTCGTCGAGTGAGTTCTGACTTTTATCTCTAAGATTAAATATTTTTTTGAGGGAATACCCATACTCAGGATTGTTTTTAAAGAAAGTTTCCAGAGCATTAGTCTGTCTATTTTTACCAATAATAACAGTATTTCTAACATTCCCACCAAAAGAAGCACGGTATTTCTGTAGCAAATAATATATAGTAAATTTTGCTATACAAATAAGTAAAAACGCAAGTCCTACATACTTTAATACAATACCACTATCTACATCTAAATTATGCCTATAACCAAAGTATGCAAAAATTATTAATGTGAATAATAGCGCTTGTTTTACCAATAAAGACATTATGGTTACCGCCCTGGTAAATCGATATACTTCATAAAAATTAGAATATAAAGACAAGATAATCCATGAAGAAGACATCACTGTTATAAACAACACAGGATTAACATTAACATGCTTAAAGAAAAACATCAAAGCCAATCCATTTATAATACACAAATCTATTGCATACGAAATGGGTCTTAAATACCCTGAATATCTGCCTTGTTTGAATGTACCCACTTATACTTTAAATTTTAACTTTTTAATATAAAAAACATCATTTTTAACCCTGAAATTATTGAATTTGCAAAAGTAATAAAGTCTATCGATTTTAATGAAAACTCATACATTTATTCAACGCTTTACGACATATGGAAAACTCCTGAAAAACACTACCATATAAATCGCATTTATTATAATTATATTGCTTTATAGTGTAATGATTTTCTTAAAACCTTAGGATAAGTCTATTTTTTTAGTTGGATGTTTTTCAAAATAAATTGCTATACCAACTATGGTAATAATTTGGGCTAAGATTGATAAGTAAGACCCTTCAAAACCAAACGCACCACCGTTAAACTGATTAGGATCAATAATTTTGAACTCTAATATTGAATAGGCGTCTAATCCGCTAACATTGAAACCTAAAAAAGATTGAAACAAATTCCAACTTAAATGCAATGCTATAGGAAACCACAAGTTCTTTGTGTGAATGTAAGACAACCCTAAAAGAATACCTGCTAAAAACAAATTAAACAATGCAAAGAGATCGATATTAGGATTTCCTAAATGCATGGCTGCAAATAATACAGAAGACACCATTAGCGCTATATAATTATTAAACGAATACATTAAATTCCTTAAAATATAGCCTCTTAAAAGTGTTTCTTCAACAATGGCAACTAACGTAAAAAGCAATATTGTAATTAAGGCTTCTTTAATATCGAAATTAATTTTTACGAAAAATATTTCTTTAAAAAACTCTAAAATCCCGTAACCAAAAGACATAATTATTAAACCAACACCTAAGCCAATTAGAATATCTTTTTGTCTGTTTTTTATTTGAAATCCAAGATTAATAAAGGGCTCATTATCTAATTTTTTCATAAACAGCCAAAGCAATAAAAACGTCCCCATTAAATCGAACCATTTTATAGCAACATACTGCAAAGTTGTTTTTTCAAATTCTGGATTCATAACATCTACACCCGACAAAAGCATTCCGAAAAACTGAAACAATCCTACAACGATTAAATACGGAAGAATTAGTATTAATACTCTAATCCACGCTCCCTTCTTTAAACCGATTTTATCCATGCTATCTATTCTAAAATTTCGGGGCAAAGATAAAGCTTTGAAAAGGATTACACTTACGGGTTTTCCGTAATTGAATAGACTTAATTGAAATATTTTGAATACGAATAAAAAAAGGGATATCATATTTTAAATATGATATCCCATAACAAAACAAACCAACATTCAATACTATTGAAAGTTTTCTGACCTTATTCACTAGAATAAGCAACAGAGTGGTTTATATCTAATTATCAACTTTTCCAATTGATATTTTTTCATTTTAATAATACAGACCGGTATCTAAATTCCTTTTAATAGTTGCACTAGACTTTACAATACCATGCATGGCAATAAAGACTCCTGTCTTTAATAAGCTAGTTGCTGCAATTGCAGCCCCTAATTGTATAGGTGCATCAGAATTATAAAATCGCTCCGGAAGCATAGCTCCTGTTATTACAATTAATTTATCTTTTATGTGTTCCGTAAGACATTTAGCCGTTTCTATCATGGTATCTGTGCCGTGCGTTATTATAAATTTTTGTTCACTGCGGCTATTAATTAACTGAGCAAGATTCAATCGATCCTCATCAGTTATCTCTAAACTATCTTTCTGAAAGGCAGTAATGATTTCATATTCAAACGACGGATTTAATTTTTCTAGAATCCGAGTAGTTGCGGGCTCGCCAAATTCAAAAGCCCACCCTTTAGTTTTTTGCGGATAATCTTTATCGATTGTTCCTCCGGTTTGAATAAATACTAGCTTCATTTTATTTAATCGTTATGGTCTCTAAATGCACAGGTACAATCACTTTAGAATTTGGCGACGCTTGCTTCATTTCTTCTAAAAAAGGTTTAATTTTTTTCTCAATAGCATCGTCTTGCGAAAATCCGTAAGGCACTCTAAAATTATCCCAATGCGTTGGAATCACGATTTTAGGGTAATTAGTTAACTTCATTAAACGCTCGGTATATTTATAAATTTCTAGTCTTGAAAAATTAACACCTGGCAATATTACATCCGGTTTTAATCCGTCTACTTCTCGTTCTAAGAAATTCATAGATCCCGCAGTAAGCACCTTATGATCTTTAAAACGAACTAAAAACATTAAAGATTTCCCTTCTATAAAATCTTCTAATTTTAATGGTAAATCAATGTCTTCGTCATGCGTTCGCGAGTCGTAATAATGCTTGTCGTTTAAAGCGGAATGAATCGATGGAATAACACGTACAGAAAAGGCATCAAATTGATAATCTTCTCCTCCTCTAACTCTTAATAACTGCGACTCTGGAATGCCATATGCTTTTAAAATCTTACAACTGGTTTCTGTAGCAATAACCATTGCACCTGTTTTTTTTGCAATATAAGGGACATCGGCCAAATGATCTAAATGCGAGTGATGCACTAAAATATAATCTACTTTTTTATTTAGGACTTTATTTATAGTTACTGTATCTGATTGATACACATCTTCAGGGTAATAAGGTTTTCGCGTATCGTCTTTACTGTTCGATGGGCTATCTCCTAATTTTAATCTAGAGATATACGGATCGACTAAAATAGTTACATTTCCGTCAGACATTTCCCAACCCGCGCCACCAAAATATTTTAATTTTAATTCCTGAGCATGACTATATTGCGTAAACGCACACGTCATTAATAACACCATAACGCATTTTAAAAGCGATATTGACTTTAGACTCGAATTCTTTATATTTTTAAGCATTATAAATTCTTTTTGTTTTGATGTAATGTTGAAATCTTATTCGTAAACCTCAACTATCAATTCTATCTCTACAGCCTGTGCACGCGGTAAAGAAGCGACTCCAATTGCAGCACGTGCATGTTTCCCTCTTTCACCAAAAACATCTACCATTAAATCTGAAAACCCGTTAATAACTTTAGGCTGTTCTACAAAATTAGGATCTGAATTTACCAAACCTAACACTTTTACAACACGCTTCACTTTACTTAAATCGCCTAGCATGGTTTTTAGTACCGCCAATTGATTAATAGCAGTTAATCGCGCAGCCGCATAACCTTCATCTATAGTTATATCCTGACCTAATTTTCCTGTAATTTCTGAACCATCTACATGTTTAGGCCCTTTTCCTGCTAAAAAGATAAGGTTACCGGTTCTAACACCGTTTACATAATTTGCTACAGGTTGTGGCGGACTTGGCAATACAATATTTAAGGCTTCTAACTTGGCTTCAGGGTTATAATCTGCTTCTGGTGTTTCTTTAGATTCTTGTTTTGCACAACTCACCATTATCATGGCTACAAAAAATAGATTTAATATTTTACTCATCATTGTTTGGGTTTAATGTCTTTGTATTTTTTAATTCTGTAAATTACTTATTAGGTATAAAATCTGCAGCTTCCCATAACGGATTACTTCTGTAATAATTTCCGTTAGTTACCACAGCCTCTACGGTTCTAATGTTACTAATATTTTCTAAAGGGTTTTTATCTAAGATGGCAATGTCGCCTTCTTTACCAACCTCTAAAGTTCCTGTTTCCTTATCTAATCCCATAGCTTTTGCTGGAATAATTGTAGCTGTTTTTAGCGCTTCTAAAGGAGACATATCTCCGTATTTCTGATACGTTTCAATCTCTAAATACAAGCCAAATACCGGTACAATATTGTCTGTCCCGGCTACAATTGGAACTCCCGCCTTATGAAATTGCCCAAGAATACCCATCGCTTTAATATAATCTGCTTTAGCATCTTTAGCACGAGCTGGGGACAAACCACTTCTAAATCGTTTACCTTCAAACAACTCGTAAGCCATTCTATCTGAAAAAGGCTCTATACTCTCAAGCACATCTCCTTTTGGCATTGCTCTAGCAACATCTAAAGCAATTGTAACATCTAAAACTGTTTTATGATCTAAAAGGAACGCAGTAGCTTCATCTATTTGATCTTGACTAATGTCATTCTTTAAAATATAATTACTTCCTAATTCTTTTACATCCTGTCCTGGAAATAAAACCGTTAATATTCTAGAACGGTGACTTAACATATCCATTCCCGCTTCAATAGCGCCACGAGCATTACCAATTGCATTTGGTACATGACCTGTAATTGTCATCCCGCGTTTATGGCCTTCTTCTGCTAAAACTTTAGTTAAGTCTTCACTTACAGACGAGTATATTTTTATTTGTTTATATCCGTTTGAAAAGTACATATTAGCAACCTCTTTTGCCTCTTGTTCTGTTCGTGCTCTTACCACTCCATTACCTTGAATTCCGGCACCATCCGTCATTCCCGCTAATAAAATATCTGGTCCTAGAGCACCATCTTTAGCAACAGCATCTCTAAATGATGTTGCAAACTCAAGCTCGTTTCCATTATCACGAATCGTAGTGACTCCACCGGCTAAATATGCTGGTGCCCATTGCACTTGATTAGAATGTGCATGCATATCCCATAAGCCTGGAATTAACGTTTTACCCGCAACATCTATAACTTCTGCACCTTCTGGAATGGCTACTTCAGATCGTTTTCCAATTTTTGAAATGCGTCCATCTGTAATAATTAACGTCATGTCTTCTTGAGTCACATCGCTTAAACCATCTACTAAATTTCCACCTACTAAAGCTTTCACTTCCGCTTGAGTGCCTTTTAAATCTGTGGTGTATTTAGATAAAGCCGCCATTTGTTCTTCAACATTTCCTTGAACAAAAAGAGGTTTTGCTTCTTCATAACCTTTTTTAATGTACTCTCTTATCTGGGTATTGGCTTTTACAAGAGCTACTAAATTTTGAGACTGATCTACCCAAATGGTTCTACCTCCCCAGTTTATACCTTCTACCACATAGCGATCTAAAATGACATTCTCGCCTTTAATTTGCGCTGTATCTTTTTTAATAAAATTCATAGATATTTCTCCTCTTGGTAAAATAGGAAGACTGCCTTTACCACCTTTTTTAAAGTAATAATGGTATAACATCATTTCTATACCAGCAGGAATATTACTATGTACAGGGAAAAATTCTTGATTTTTTGCCTCTACAAAATCTCTGTTTTTTTCCCAAACCGAAATACCTTCAGTCGTTTTTTTAACTTCCAAATTAACAATGGTATCCTTGTCCGTTAAGCGTCTGTTTAGATAATACGAAGGTTCTAAATTCATATCTAAATGCAACTCTGCTTCTACACCTGTAATACGTCCTCTTTCATTTTCTCCCTGAAGAGATTTTACTAAAATAGAGTCTTTAGTCGATGTAATAGAATACGATTCTTCCCCAATTAAAGACTGCCTTCTATACACCAGAAAAGTTCCTTCTTCATTAATATTCTCCCATTTTGAAGGAGCGGTTGAACATCCTGTAACTAAAAGCAACACACCAATTTTTAAGAAATGACTTGCTTTATTCAGTTTAAAATTTGATTTATTATATATCATTTTGGATTTTTTTATTGTTTTAATTGAGAGGTTTCACACATGAAATCAAGGAAATTTAGGTGTGAATCTGTTGAAATAAAAGAGGTTTAACTCGTCTGAATTACTTTCAATAATATCTAATTTATGATCACCATTAAGATCGTACATCAGAATATCGTAAGTACTAAAATCTTGCTTATTTAATTCTATTTTCTCCCAAGTTTTAGCGTCTCCAGAATTAATAAACACAGTATTTGGACCACCTACATTACCTATGGCAATGTCTGTATTCCCATCTCCATTTAAGTCGCCAATAGACAACGCATACGATTTATCTGCACTCGGATCGAACACCACTTTACGGTCGTAGGCTCCTTTTTTACTTCCGAAATAAATCACGTTAGGCTCACCTATATTTGCAGTAATAATATCCTTGAAACCATCTGTATCTATATCTGTAACCGCTACAGATCGCGTAACATCGTTACCCGTACCATATGCTATTTTTGTATTGAAATTTAAATGCCCATCGTTTAAATACACGTAGTTAGGCTGATCGTCTCTGTTTGCTAAAATTAAATCTAAATGCCCATCACCGTTCATATCTGCAACCTCAACATCTATAGTAGAATCTTTTTGGTTTCCAAAACCAATAACTTCAGTAAACTCGCCTTTTCCATTATTTAAACAGATTTCATTTTGGCTTCCTCTGTTGGTAATTAAAATATCTAAATCACCATCGCTGTCTATATCTGCAACAACTATATTTCTTGTATGTCCGTATTTTTCGCCAAAACTAGCACCTTTTGTAAAATCGCCATTTCCGTCGTTTATAAAAATATAATTAGGCGCCATATCGTTTCCAACTGCGATATCTAAATCGCCATCGCCATCAAAATCGGCTAGTTCTGTAGAATAACTGGTTTCTTGTTCTGTACCTAGAGCTTTAGAAACTGTAAAAATACCGCGACCGTTATTTATAAAAACACGATTCTGTCCTGGCCAATGTCTTCCATTAGCAATAACAATATCTAAATCGCCATCTTTATCGATATCTCCAATACCCATAGACGCTGTGCGCTCCTTATGGATGCCAAGAATTGTCCTACTATTATTAAAAAAACTTGACTTTTGAGAATGCACAGAAAGCATGCAGCTTGAAAACAGCGCAAAGAAGATGTACTTCATAACTTAGAAATTAATTTAGTTTGAGACTACTATTATGAATAAGCAACAGTGTATACTTTTATAGACAGTATTTAATTGCTGATTTTTATTTTTTTGAAAAAACAGATTATTTAAAGTGTTTTATCCCTTTAGCTTGATACAATTCTTGAGCATAAAACAAATTTCCCCCAGTCATAGTCCATTCTACCTTACGTATATCACTAATGTCTTGCAAAGGATTACCGTCTATTAAGATTAGGTCGGCTTTTTTACCCTTCTCAATAGAACCATATAAATCTGAAACGCCAGTAATTTCTGCAGATGTTATAGTCGCCAATTTTAGAACTTCGTTTACCGGTATACCTGCTTTTACATACAGTTCTAATTCACGATGATATAAAAACCCAGGTAAGCCATCTGTTCCCGGAACAATTTGCACTCCTTTATTATATAAGTCTGCAATGACCTCTAGCATTTTATTAAAACTGGCATTATAACGCTGTATTTTCTCGCCTTCTTGAGGTAGACCTCCAGCATAAAAACTACGCTGATAGATAATAGGAAATCTATCTTCTACCATGCTATACGTTGGACTTACCTGACCAACTTGAGCTAAAAACTTATTTTCGAAAATAGCTGCAGTAGGATCTATAAGTATATTTTTTTCACGCAGCAGTGTTACAAAATCTGTATATTTTTTTGACTTTAAGTCTAGATCTGCACCATGTTGTGCTGGCATTGTAAACCGAAGTGGCGTACGCGTATCTATAGTATCTGAAAGGAAATTAAGAAATAACATATTAATATGCTGAATCTCGTTATACCCTTGGTTTATTGCTTGAGTCGCATCCATAAAAGCAGGAATATGCCCGCTTACTCGCATACCTAAGTCATGTGCTTTATTAGTTAATGGTGTGACCCATTCTGGCTTAATCGAGCTGTATAATTTAATTTGCTGATAGCCTAAATTTTTGTAATCTTGAATTTCTGCTAATCCCTCTTCTAACGTTTCTACAACATTTCTTTGATTCGCGAATGGTCCAGGACCATCTATAATACCGCAATAGGTTACAATATGCGGACCAATAATTTCATTATTTTCAAATTGATCTGCTAATGTTTTAAGTTGCTTATTATTTGCCAAATCTCTAACCGAAGTTACACCTCCTGCGAGATGAAGTAACCCTCTAAATTTATCGTTATGCGTATGCATATCAAACATACCTGGCATTAAGGTTTTATCTGTACCATCAATTAACAGCGCGTCTTGATCTACAGACTGCTCAGCTGTTTTATAAATGGCTTGTATAGTATTATTTTCTATAACGACATCCCGATTAGGAAGTAACTCACCGTTTTTTGTAAAAACATTTACATTTTGAATGATAACCTTATCTACTTCATGCGTTAGTTCTTTTGCGACTTCTATCAGACTGTCGTCTTCAATACCATCTTGACGCTTTTTCATTTCAAGTCGGCTGTCACTAAAATCCTTTCTAACAATATGAAGGTTACCAGAAATTTTACAAACCATTTGATCGCCTTGCATCCAGACGTAAGTTGCATTTAAATCTAACCCCTTAATTACTAAAAGCTCTAGAGTGGTTCCGTTATCTAAGGTTAACGGTATGTTTTTAATGAGTTCGGCTTCGCCTTTTGGGTAAAGTGCAATTTTGCCTGTTTTAGATTTTAATAACAATTGGGCAAGCACTTCGTAAATAGCTGGAGAACCATCAAAACGGAAATACAATTGATCGCCGTTAAAGCTAGCAGTAGACGTTCCAAATAAATTCTCACTTTTAGCCGTACCATCTGCACTTGAAAACGATTCATCTATTGCTACTTTCGAGTAATTGATGCCCTTTACAGTTTGATTGGTAATAAAATTATTAGCATTGAGCGTAATGTCTTCGTTATATTCCGGCCCACGACCTCTGTCTGTATAGGTGTAATAATATGAATACTGCCCCTTTGCTGTTTGAGTCTTTTTATAAGTCCCCGCTAAACTCTCCCTAAATACAACGTCGTAAACAACTGTTTCTGCTGTACTATTTTCATTTAAAGATTTCTTACAACTTTGAGTGATTAATAACACAAATAAAAGAGAACAGATATATTTCATAAAGGTTTAGAGTAGTTTAAGTGAAAAGGTAGTACGATTTAAAACATGGGTATTACGATTTTAAAGTTTCTTTAAAGTATCGCAACCAATTCAGTCCTAATATTTTTTCAATATCGCCGGTGCTATATCCTCTTTTATCTAAGACTTTTGCGACTTGTAAATAACGGTCTGGCTTATCTAATTCTGGAATCCATGGTGGCCATTGTACATTATAAGACGGTTTAAAACGTGTTAATCTTGGTACATACCAATTTTCTCGAGTTGCACCTGTAGCTTCAAGGCCTTGAATGGCAAAATCTGCTGCAACACCAACATGATCTATCCCTGCAATTTTAACTGCATGATCTATATGATCTACATAAGTTTCTAAGGTTGTTTTTGTTCCTAAATCAGGACCAATCATATAGCCCAAACAAATTATACCCATTATACCACCCTTATCGGCCATGGCCTTTATTTGATCGTCTGTTTTAGATCGCGGATGCCCTTTGTGTAAAGCTTCACACATGGTATGATTAAAACATGCACCTGTTTTACTGAATTTAATACCATCGTAAGTGGTTTGAGATCCACAGTGCGATAAATCAATCATAATACCAAGCTCATTCATACGCTCTACAGCTTCAATACCAAAATCTGATAATCCGCAATCGGTACGTTCTGTACTTCCATCTCCCAACAAATTTCTTTGATTGTACGTTAATTGAATCCATCGCGTACCAGCATTGTATAACGTATCTAGATTATCGATAGATTTCTCCATCATCGTGGCATTTTGAAATCCGTATAATACCGCTGTTTTATTTTCTTTTTTAGCACGAATAAAATCGTCTGCAGTCGTGGCTTTTATTAGAACATCGGAGTTGTTTTTAATACGCTCGTCCCATTCTCCAATATTTTTTAAAGCAGATTTTAAGCTACCTGAAAGTAACGATGTACTAAACCCTGAATATCCAGATTGCTTTAAAGCCTTAAAAGAATCTTCATTCCATCCTTTTGGTATAATTAAACCATCTATAACCAAAGCTTTTTTATAAAGCGCTTCTATTTTCTCGTCTTTAAGATCTGTAAGTAAATTATTTGCTGTAAGCTGATTTGGGTGAACATCTACAGACTGTAATATTGATGTTAACGCACTTGCCACTTGACCTGGAAAAAAGGCACTCAATGACAATAGTTTTACTAAGTTTCTACGATTTTGTTCCAAAGTATTTATTTATTTCTGTTTGAAATTACGTTAATAGAGACAATTAATTTGTCTGTTTAAGACCTATTACTTGTGCGAAATAAATCTTGTACACACATTGAAAAGAACATGAGTCTAATAATGTGTGCAACAAGAGTATGTATCAGTAGGCTACTAAATTAGTATCCTGGATTTTGTTCTATATTAGGATTCACATCTGTTTCATCCTGAGGTATTGGTAAAATATTAGTATCGTCGCCGTATGGAATCTCGCAAATGCTAGATGTACATTGGGTTCTTACTATATCTTCCTTTTTTCTCATTAAGTCCCAAAGTCTGTGTCCTTCAAAACATAATTCTAATCGTCTTTCAAGCATGATTTCATTCATAAGATCTTCTCCAGTTGCCGTCACATCTTCAGCAGTTGGAAGCGCTCTTTGACGTACCACATTTAAATCGGATTGAGCTCCAGAGATATCAGTACCAAGTTCTGCTCTAGCTTCTGCTCTGATTAAATACAATTCTGGTAAACGCATCACTTTTACATTATCGTAACCCAGAACTTCTGGATATTTGTTTACTCTATATGGCGCATAATCTCCAGCTAAAAGTAAATCGTCTATAAATACATCTAACCTCGCATCGCCATCTTCATACAAAGACACCACATCGTTAGAGGGTAAATAATCGCCATAACCACCTACTGCTGGTGCAAGATATAAACCTGCAATACTATTCCCACCAACGTTATCTGTTTCGGTCATTGCAATTTCAAATATAGATTCTGTACTATTATCTTCAGACCACACTGTTAGGTAGTTCGCATTGCTAACTAGGCTGTATCCTGAATTAATAACTTCGGTTGCCATAGCTTCTGCATTAGCCCAGTCTTCTTTGTATAAATACACTCTTGATAATAATGCTTTTACAGATGTTGCTGAAAGTGTATTAGAATTAGAACTTCTAGAAGTGTCATCCATTAACGATATAGCCATAGTCATATCTGAAATAACTTGGTCGTAAACTTCTTTAACCGTATTTCTTGTTGGCTCTAACGTAGGGTCAAAATCCAATATAATTGGCACTCCTGCATGACTAGCATCTGCTGTATAAGTATAATGTTGTGCAAAAAGTTTTACCAAATCGAAATACACTAAACCTCTTAAGGCGTAAGCTTCACCAATGATATGATCTTTTTCGTCTTGAGTAGATTCTGTAACTTCTACATCTGAATTGATGATATTATTTAGTGCATTATTAGCAAAATACATACCTGACCATAATGCGTTTGCTTGAGCATCGTCTACATTTTGTACGTGTTCTGCAAAATCTACAATTCTGTTGGCAGATAAGTTTTGTTTTACATCATCGGCCATTACATCTGGTATCATTATCATGTATCTACCGTAGTAATATGCACCTGAAATCTCGTCGTAAACACCCGTAACAGACACTTCAAGATCTTCCAAATTTGTAATTGCTTCATCACTAGAAACTGAAGATTGAGGTGTGATTTCTAGAAATGATTCTGAACATGATAAGAAAAGTCCTATCATAATCAATAATATTATTTTATTATAATTTTTCATAAGTCTTTTTTTAATTTACAGTTGAATATCTAATCCTAACGATATGGTTTTTATTGCTGGAGTAAGTCCATTATAACGTCCATTTATAGATTGTTCAGGATCTATATACAAATCTTTATCTTTTGTAAATGTCAAGATATTTGTTCCTCTAGCATACACTCTTGCAGTGTTAAGACGTAGCACAGATGTCACCTTAGAAGGCAAGCTATAGGCTACCGTTAAGTCTTTTAAACGAATGTAACTACCATCGTAAAGCCATCTTGTAACATTGGCTTGGTTACTACCAGATTGCCCACCCCATTGAAATTTCGGGAATAAAGCATCTGTTTTTCCTTCAACCCATCTATTCTCGTATAAATACGTTGCGGTACTTCTTGGTGTTAATCGACCATCTCCTAAAGAACCTACAGCTCTACTATCATGTAAATAATTTCCTGAAGAATACATGAAATTGGCATTTAAACTAAACCCTTTATAAGATATAGATGTATTAAAACCACCGTAAAAATCTGGTGTTGCAGACTTGCCTATTAAATAACGTTCTGCATCTCCTATATCATTTGTTATAGTCGTTTCTGTTGCATCTGTATAATATTGTACATCTCCCGTTTCCTGATTTACACCTGCCCAACCGTACATATAATAAGATTGAAAATCTTCTCCAACTTGTCTTCTAAACGCTCCATCTGTATAATCATCATCTAGTTGTGTAATTTCATTTTTCAAGAAGGTGGCATTAAAACCAACACTCCATCTTAAATCTTTTTTATCGATAATATTTACGTTTAGCGTCAATTCTAAACCAGTATTACTCATAGACCCAAAATTTTGTGTCAATTCAGTAAAACCAGTTGTTGGAGAAATTGGTACATCTAAAATAAGATCTGAAGATTTTCTCTTAAAGTATTCAACCGTACCGTTAACTCTCTTAAATAATCCAAAGTCTAAACCAATGTTGAAATTTTCTTGTGTTTCCCAGGTTAAATCTGCATTTTCTAACTGAGAAGGTGTTCCTCCTGGAGATCCATCATAATCGTTTCCATAACCATATAATCCTAAAGAAGCGAAGTTACCAATAGCAGCGTTACCCGTTAAACCGTATGAACTTCTTAATTTTAGTAAATCGATAAAAGTTGCATTGTCTAAGAAATTTTCTTTTGTAATGTTCCAACTTGCACCTACAGAATAAAAAGTTCCATATCTATTATCTGCACCAAATCGAGAAGAACCATCATTTCTTACACTTGCAGATAAGAAGTATTTATTGTCGAAATCGTAGTTCGCTCTTAAAAACATAGAACTAAACGTATATTCACTTTTTGTTCCTGAAATTGCAAATTCTGAAGCCGCAGTACTTAATGTTTTGACAATGTCGTTTGGGAAATCTGTTCCAGAAGCAGAAAATGATTCATTAATAGTTTGCTGAGCTTCATAACCCGCAAGAACATTAAAGTCATGACTTTCACCTAAAGAAAAATTATAGTCTAAAGTTTGTGTTCCTACCCATGTTTTTTGACTCACATTCCCTTCGTAAGCATATCCATTGGTTTCGTAACCAGAACCATAGCGACGGTTATAATATGTAGACTCATTTATACTAAGAATATCAAAATTCCATTGCGATCTAAACACTAAATTATCTAAAAGATTAAGCGATATTGCAAAATTATCAATAATTCTGTTAGTCTTTGTCTCCCATAAATCATCTCCACTTAAACTCCCCACAGGATTACTCCCAATTGGGAAATAAGCCACATGCTCTGCATTGTATTCACCTTCTTCATCGTAAATAGGAATTAATGGTGATAACTCTAAAGTAGATTTAAACGGATTATTCCAAGATCCTGCATCTGGCGCTGTACTAGATGTAATATCTGAAATAGATATGTTGTTTGAAATGGTTAAAAAATCACTTGCTTTATACTCTAAATTAGCACGTGTACTAAATCTATTAAAACCGTAACCTATAATATAACTTTCTTGATCCATGTAACCGGCAGACATAAAGTACTTCACCTTATCTGTACCTCCTCGCACACTTAAATCGTAACTTTGTGTTATACCTGTACGCGTAATCGCATCTAACCAATCGGTATCTGTTGCTTCTCCTGTAGATGGATCTATTTGTTGTGTATATAAATTATCCATTTGGGCTTGTGCTTCAGCAGTTGTAAGTCCTAGATTTACATAACCTTCAATATATAATTCTTTGTATTGTGCAGCATTTAATGGTTTCAAAATATTTTTAGAAGCCTGAGAATTAAAACCTGTTAGTGTTTTTAATTGTATGGTTGCCTTACCAGATTTACCTTGCTTAGTATTAATTAAAATAACTCCGTTAGCTCCTCTAGAGCCATAAATTGCTGTAGAAGCAGCATCTTTTAGAATACTTATACTTTCAATATCATTTGGATTGATAGATGCCATGACGTTAGAACTTGCACCATCATTATCATTTAAAGACTGGCTACCGGCAGAAACAGGAATACCATCTATAACATATAAAGGCTCGCTTGATGCGTTTATAGATCCTATACCTCTTACTCTAACTTCTGTATTAGCACCCGGTGCACCATCTAGTGCAGAGGCCTGAATACCAGCGACACTTCCACGTAGAGATTGCTCGAATGAAGATGTTGGGGCCTGCTCTAACTCTGCGCCATCAACCACAGCAACAGCTCCAGTGATAGCTTCTTTCTTTTGAGAGCCATAACCTACTAAAACGACTTCCTCTAAAGATGCAGCGTCTTCTTCCATTACAATATTAATGGTAAGCTTTTCTCCAACTTTAATAGTCTGTGAAACCATTCCCATAAAAGAAAAAACTAGAACAGATTCGTTTGTAACCGCTAAAGTATACTCCCCATCAAAATTGGTTTGCGTTCCTGCAGATGTGCCTTTAATATGAATATTTACTCCTGGCAAAGGCAGTCCGTCAGGACCAGTTACCGTACCAGAAACTTCTCGTTCTTGTACTTTTAAAGTAGCTTCTGCAACCGCTAAGTTTGCTTCTTTACCCATGTTTTTAACTACAACTTGCTCTCCTTCTATAGTATAGCTTAAGTTGGTTTTAGAAAAGGCTTTATCTAACACCTTATTAATATTAGCATCTGTAAATTTTAAAGAGACCTTTTTACCGGTCTTTAAAACATCATCTTTATAAAAGAAAATGTAATCACTAGAGCCTTGAATTTCTTTAAAAAATTCTTCTATTGATATACTTTTTACATCAATATCGATTTTTGTTTGTCCCAGCAACGGATTTGCGTAACCTGCTGTGAGTCCTAAACTAATAAATAATAGAAATATTCTCATAAGCATTAGAATTCCTATGTTTAAGTTTTTTTTCATATTTTTGGTTTGATTATTAATTGTTGCTGTACTTTACAGCAATGTGTTTAAAATAAGCCAGAGGATGTTGGCGCATCTTCTGGCCTTTAAGACTAATTCAAATAATTGTTTACTTCATAAAACTATTTAGGATTAATTAATTATTATTTTATCTTTTTCAATTGTATAACTCATGTTTGTACTTGCGCTTATATTTTGAATTACCTTCTCTATATTTTCATTTAGATCTAAATACCCAGAAAAACTCTCTTTGGCTAAATCTTCATTTTTAATATCAATATCAATATTATAATATCTAGAAATTCTATTTGTTACATGTTCTAAGTCGTTATTTTGAAACACCAACACTCCATCTCTCCAAGAAAAATAATTGTTAACATTTACTTTTTCTGAAACTATACCTTGAGTCGCTTTATTATACGTTGCTTTTGTACCCGGTGTAATTTTAATCTTATCTGAGTATTTCTGCGTTTTAGGATTGTTGTGATAACTAATCATTACACTTCCACTTTTTAAAACAGTATTAACCGCTTCTTCTTCAGAGTAGCTTGTGACACCGAAAACGGTTCCTAAAACCTCAACTTCCTGGTCTTTAGACTTTACTATAAAAGGATGACTTTTATCGTGAGCCACATCAAAAATGGCTTCCCCCTCTAAATAAATCTCCCTTTTATCGCCATTAAATGCCACAGGATACACAAGTTTTGATCCTGAATTTAACCATACTACAGTTCCGTCTGATAGATTAATTTTAGAACGTTTTCCGTAAGGAATTATAAGCGTATTGTACGATGTTTTATTATTTCTAGACGTTTCTTGTTCTATTTCTTTCGAGTCTCCGATGGTTAATGTTCTCCCCGAATTTGAATAATTGATAGAACTTTCGTCTTCACCTATTTTTAAGTTTTCCCCATCACCCAAGATTAAAACAACCTCGTTAGATTTACTAAAATCTATTTGTTCTGTTGTATTTACAATGTCTGTTATAGATGTAGTTGGCGCATTATAAAAATAAATAAAACTCCCTGCCAAAAACACTAACGAAAACGCTAACCCCATAGCTAAACCTTTGTGTTTCTTTTTCTGATCGAGCTTATCGACCGAATGAAATATTTTATTTTTTAAAGCCACCTTCTCTAAATTAGTTATAGGTAAAATTTTGACTTTATTAGATCCATTATCTTTCATAATGTGTTGTATGCTGTATTAGTAATATTAAAAAACTCCCTCTGTTATTAATAGTAACTTTTTTACTTTATATAGACATAAAGTTTTAACTTTAATTGGAAAAGCGGTTGATTTCTAGAATAGAAAAAAGAAATTCAACTTTCTTAAAGCTTTAATTGCGCGGTAAATTGAGGTTCTTGCAGATTGTACAGAAACGCCTATCATTTCAGAAATTTCTTCATACGTTTTTTCTTCCTCAAATCGAAGTGCTAAAACTTTGCGTTGCTTATCACTTAACGTTTTCATGGCATCTCTTAACTTTTTATTACGTTCAGAAATATGCTCTTCAGTTATGATATCTTTTTCGCAAGAATCTGAATGCTTTTTGGTCATGGCATCAATCTCATAATCAAATTCGTCTAAAGACACAGAAGCATTCTTTTTATTGTATTTTTTATTGATTTTTCGTTTAAGCGACTTAAATAAATAATATTTTACATTATCTGTTTTAGACAAGTTATTTCTATACTTAAACAGGTCTACAAATAAATCGTGAATACAATCCATAACATAGCCTCTATCTTTAGAATGATACATACCGTAAGAAAATAATATGTTTACATATCTATCGTATAGTTCTCCCAAAGCCAACTTATTCCCCTCCTTTAATTGTTTCCAGATTACAGCGTCCGATTTCTCTTCAGAATGCATAATATTTGCACTGGATTCCGGTACTTGATTAATAACAGACGAATCAATATCAATATTGTTTTTTGCGACTAGAGCCAAAGCTAATTCTCCATATTCTTGCATAAACTTTCGATTTACTATTGTAGTTGAATTTACAATGCAGCAACTGCTACACATTAAATTAAGTAAATCATTACAGGTCTATAGACCGAATTTTTAAGTTTTTAACAAAAAAAACGAGATTAACAAAATAATGAAGTAAAGTTAATCTTTTATTAAAATTAATTTATAAATTTTGTTAATTCCACATCTTAATTCCCTTCTATTATGTACGGTTTTTCTTCAACAAACCTAACTATAGCCTACAAATACCGTAGGAATTCTACATATTGTTACGCTGTTTCTATAGCGAATTGTAAATTAAAAACAAGATTAACCCTATAATAACAAAAGCAAATAAACGCCATGTTATAGACAACATTTTTTAAAATAAATCTTATTTATTTTAAAACTTAAACAACAAAAAAAAACGAACAGTGATGTTCGTTTTTAATTTTGATATGGTTAACCTTATAACCTATATACAAATTTTTATTTGTCTTCTATTTATAATGTAATTATTGTAAGGAGGCTTATCTATTAATATCGAACCAATAATTAATTTTTAAATAAATTCCTTTTTGTACTGGTTCGTATGGCGAAGTTGTTTTCACATCATTATAAGTTAAAAATATATCAGACAACGGAGCATATCGCCACTGCAACCTAGAGACCAACAAAAAGCTTTCTGCTTGAGAACTGTACTGTATATCTGTTTTGAAAAATAAACTTTTAGTGAATGTAAAATTAAATGTTGGCCCTAAATACCATAATTGATCTGTAGAGTAGGGTTCTGGTAATTGTATATCGTCATATTGTGCCTGTAATTCTAATGTAAAGTACGGCTGAAATCTGTATTGAAACGTTACATCTGCAGTAAATTTATGACCGTTGTAAAAAGCTCCATACATCGCAGAACCTTCTGTCCAAAGAGCATTTCTTTTATCGGATTGAAAACCTAATTCTAAATCATTATAATTATAATCGCCTATTGGCAAAGAAATAGCGTCATCAGATGTTCCTACCGGATCAAAAGCCTTACTTAAACGAATAAAACTATTGTTTCCCGTAAGAGAGAGCATGGCCCCACTAGTAAAATTAAACTTTACATATGCTGCATTATATATTTCCCTTGGAGATAAATCATCTGAAGCTCTCCAATATGAATTGTTGCTCGCACTAAATTCAATTGTATTTATAGTACCATTTTCAGGATATAGTCTAAATTTTGCATTAGGATTTGCTCTTAATATGTCTACACGTTTAGTGTAACCAAGGTCTGACTGAAATCCTTCATCTACATACTGGGTTGTTAAACCAAGAGAATATTTTCTTTTTTCAACATTTAAATCTGTTCCTGCAGAAATTGCATTAGTAGATATCCCTGGAGTAAAAGATTTATGCACATATACAAGAGCGTCTATAGTATTATCTTCAGAAAAGAAATTAAAATCTGAACCAACAACACGATTATATCTTGTTTTTCTACTTATAGAATCCGGCACACCTTCATAAACATCGTCGTAATTAGTTGCTTGTCTGTTTACAAAAAATGCACTCACATTAGATTTTTTAAGTATTTTATGTTCTGCTGCAACAATTAAATTATTATTTGCAGGAATATAGTCGCCTTTACCTCCTCCGGTTTGCACATCTAAAGCTCCAATTCTTAGTTTATTATTTATTTTTCCAGTAAATTTTGCTCCAGCATTAACATCTACAATAACAGTATTTCCGTCATTATCGGTATCTACACCAATACGTCTAGAATAAAAAGGAAGAGCATTATTTGTGTCTCCAAATCCATTAAATAAATCACCATTATCTATAAAAAACTGACGTGTTTCATCTTGTTTAATTTCAAATTGAGTAACATTATTCTGACTTGCAGCAACATCTTCACTAGAGAAATCAGGATTCACAGTCAAGTCTAACATAAAACTATTTTTAACAGGTATTTTAGCATCAAAACCAGCTTTAAACTCGAAAGACTCTTCATTATTCACATAATCTTTATTAAATGAAGGCGTTACATAAGGAATAACAGAAATCGGACTTTTGGTTTGCTTTAGTGGTCTTTCAAAAATTAAATCGCCGAAAAAACCTTGATTAAATTGATTCAGATTCTGCGGAACTTTTGACCAAGAACTTTTGGTGTTAGATTGGGTGTCTGATCTCATTGTATTGAACTTCCATCTATCTACACCTTCTTTAAATTTAAAAGCCGACATCGGGATTTTTACTTCAGAAATAAAATAACCCTCATAAATTTTAGATTCTCCAATCCATTTTGTGTGCCAATTTAAATCTAAATCCCCATCTACACCACCACCATAAATAATACCTTCCCGCAATACCCCAAATGGGTTTATACCAAATAAAAAGGCATTGGTACGGTCGCTGTAGGTATCAAACATTAAATTAACAATATCTGCACCACTTATGCTATAATCACGCTCATAAGACGGTGTTTTATATTGTTCTCCAGGAGCATATCCTTTAATCGCTACATATAAATACGCTTCGTTATAAAGCATACTTATTTCTGTCTGATAGGCTGTTTCCTTATTATCTGTAGGAAAATACTCGGTAAAATTACTTGTAGGAATTGCATTTTGCCACATAGGCTCATCTAAAACACCATCAATTTTAAATGAATCTCCAGACACATATTTAACGTTAATCTCCTTCTGACCAAACATTTGAGAGCTAAATACTATACCAAAAACACATATTAAAAATTGAAAAGTAGGCGATGATAACAACAAGGGCTTTCTCATTATTTATTTTTGCTTTAAATTAATTTGTCAGATTTAGTTTGCAAAAATACTGCCTATTTTCCTACTTTTTTACTTACATAAGGGCTTTTTTCAAAGGATAAATTTATCTTTTATTTAAAATATAGTGTTTTATGACTCAAAACATTGAAATAATTAACAATTATGATTTAAGAAGGGCAATGATTTCAGAATTTCCTTGCATTTCAGCATGTTTTAATGCAGTATTCCCTCTATTATCTGTAATTCTTGTATTTGCCTTATTTTTAAGTAAATATTCAGCAATAGCTGTATGGCCAAACGTACTAGCATAAATTAAAGCTGTAGCCTCATTAAAATTTTGCTGATTTACATTAGCACCATTATCGATAAGCATTTTGGCGATAGCTAGATTCCCTTTAAAACACACACCCATTAAAGCTGTATTGCCTGAGAGATCTTTTGCATTTACATCGCTACCATTTTCTAATAAATAGCTTACAATAGCTGTTTGATTATTATATGCAGCTAAAATTAAAGGCGTAAATCCTTTACTATCGGCTGAATTGACAACTGTAGGATTTGCAGCATAGAGTGCCTTAAGATTTTCTAAATCGCCACTTCTAGACGCATCAAAAACCGACTGACTGTAACTGGTTGTTCCAACAAGAAGGATAAGTAGTATAAATATATATTTCATAGTGTATTAGGTTTAAAAAAGAGGACATGTTACACATCCTCTTTTTTTATATTTTTAAGCATTAATTCATAAAATCTTTCTGAGAGAAACCTAAGGCTTTTGCTACACGCATACCGTAATCTCTGTCTGATTGATAGAAATAGCCAATCATGGTTTTTTGAATATTTTTATCTGTAACCTGACCCAAATCACCAACTAAGTTTTTAATTAAATGATCTTGTTCTACTTTAGTAAGTGATCTATAAAAATCTCCTACTTGAGCAAAATCATTTGTTTTAGAAATCTTCTTTTGCGTGATAGTTACATTAGTAAGTGTAGTTTCTACCTGCTTGTATTGTGCATCTTCTTTTAAAGCCGCTTTACTACTTGGCTGATAGTTTACATCTGGATTATCAAATCTTTTATTTCCAGCACTACTCCAACTATCTGAATTGTAATTTTTAGGATCTTGTAATGGCTTATTAATTTCTGACTGTAAAAAATTCGGACCTAAACGGTGTCTTTGCGTATCGAAATACGAGAATAAACGACCTTGTAACAATTTATCTTCAGACGGTTCTACACCCGGAATTAAAGCACCTGGAGAAAAGGCAATACTTTCTACTTGCTCGAAATAATTCACAGGATTCTGATTTAAGGTCATTGTCCCAATCTTAATCTTTTCAATCTGATCTGCTGGCCAATCTTTGGTAGCATCTAAAGGCCAAAAATCGAAGCTATGTATGTCTTCTGGTTTAATCATTTGTACATACAAATCCCATTGCGGAAAGTTTTTATCGGCTATATCTTTGCGCAAACTCATGGTTGCATGTTGCCAGTCTTTACCTTGCTGAATTGACGCTTCTTCAACCGTTAAATTTTGTTCTCCTTGCTTAGTCACCCACGAATATTTTACATAAGTTACTTCTCCTGCTGCATTAATCCATTTATAACCATGCACACTGCTACCATTCATGTATTGATACCCTTTAGGAATCCCCAAATCGGTGTACAATCTTGTAATCATATGCGTAGATTCTGGAACATGTGAGAAGAAATCGAAAAAACGATTCGGATCTTGTTTATTCGTTACAGGAGAAGGTTTTAAAGAATGCACCATATCAGGGAATTTAATAGCATCTCTAATAAAAAAAATTGGCAAATTGTTACCTACTATATCATAATTCCCTTGTTCTGTATAAAACTTTACTGCAAAACCTCTAGGATCTCTCGCTGTTTCTGGCGATCCTTTACCATGGATTACAGTAGAAAATCGTACTGCTAAATCTGTTTTCTTTCCCGCATCAGAAAACAATACTGCTTTTGTGTAAGGAGACATATCTTTAGTCGCTTCAAAATATCCAGAAGCCCCAGCACCTCTTGGGTGTACCACACGTTCTGGTATACGCTCTCTATCAAAAGCAGCTAATTTTTCAACTAAATAAATATCTTCTAATAATACTGGACCATATTCGCCAACAGTTTTCGAGTTTTGATTGTCTCCAACAGGTACTCCTCCATTTGTTGTTATTGTTTCGTTAGTTTGAGAGAACCCAATCCAAACGAAAGACAGCATAAAAAGCGTTGCTAATTTTTTCATCATTTTTATATCAATTTTATTTATAAGGATGGTGTAAAATTCAATCACAAGCACTTATAAATCAAATTAATACTTTATATACTTGCATTGTAAAAATTAATACAGACACTAGAATGACCTTACAGCAACTACAGTATGTAATCGCCTTAGACACTTATAGACACTTTGTTACAGCTGCAGAAAAATGCTTTGTAACGCAACCCACAATAACCATTCAGGTGAAGAAACTAGAGGAAGAAATCGGATTTTTAATTTTCGATAAGAGTAAATTCCCCATAAAACCGACAGATTTAGGAGAAATCTTTATTTTAAAATCTAAAGAAATCTTACGCGAAGTAAGCGAACTAAAAAATATGGTAAATATTGAATTAGACAATTTAGAAGGCGAATTCCGTATGGCTGTAATTCCAACTATTTCTTCGTATTTAATCCCTTTAATTTCTGGCGAATTCTCTAAAAAATATCCCCATACCATTTTAAAAATTGAAGAACTAGAAAGCGACCAGATTATACTCGCGCTTCAGAAAAAAGAAATAGATATTGGTATTTTGGTAACGCCGTTGAACGAACCTTTTATAAGAGAGACAAAACTATACAACGAGCCTTTTATATTTTACGGACACAAAGATTTTTTTGAAGGAGAAAAGTCCAGTATTTCTGTGCATGAAATAGAACAATTGGAAAATATATGGCTTTTAGAAAAAGGACATTGTTTTAGAAATCAGGTGCTGAATATATGCGGACAACATAAAAACAATAAATCTATACAATTCCAGAGTGGCTCTATTGAAGCATTGAAAAAAATGGTAGATCATTACGGCGGATTTACGTTAGTACCAGAAATGGCCATAGACACAAATGACGGTGGACAAGTTATTCATTTTGCAGCACCTAAACCCATTAGAGAAGTGAGTTTAGTAACCCATCACACATTTTCTAAAGATGTATTACTAGATGCTTTACGTATAGAAATACTAGAACACACCCCAAAATCGTTCACTAAAAACGAACGATTTATTAAAATTAATTGGAGGTAAATTCAACTATTTTATGGCCGAAACACCTCCATCTACATGAAGAATTTGTCCTGTAATCCAAGATGAATTTGGCGATAATAAAAACTGAGCTGTTTTAGCAATATCTAAAGGGTCTCCTACTTTTTTTAATGGATTCATTTTAGATTGATTCTCTTTTTTTTCTGGAGTGCTTAATAAACGACCGGCCAATTTAGTATCTGTAAGAGAAGGTGCAATCGCATTAACCCTAATGGTTGGTGCTAATTCTGCAGCTAAAGCTCTGGTTAATCCCTCGATAGCGCCTTTAGATATAGAGACTTGCGAATGAAAACTAAAACCTTGTTGTACAGCTACTGTAGAAAACAATACCAAAGAGGCATCTCCGCTTGCTTTTAATCTAGGCAAAAGATCTTGTATCACTTTAATTGCTCCTGTAACCTGAAGTTTAAAATCGTTTACAAAATCTTCTTCTTTAAAACGATGAAACGGTTTTAAATTAATACTTCCGGGACAATATGCTAAACCATGAATTTCACTTGGCAAATCATCTAAGTCTAGAGTATCTGTTATGGCATCAAAACTTATGTACTTTACGTGCTCCCGATCTTGAGCAGCCTGAGTATGGTAAGTTGCATTAACGTTGGAACCTTCCGCCTCGAGTACATTTACAATTTGTTCACCAATTCCAGAAGACCCTCCAATAACTATATAATTTCTCATGCATTTTATCCTTTTTAAATAGCGATTCTTTAATAGCTTATTAAACCGCTTCAGTTATTAAAGTTATAAAATATGTATGAAAATGAAATCGTATTTAACATTACTTTGATGAGAGACATTCTAAAATTCATCAATTTGTATTGCACTTTTTTTATGCCAATTAAGATTATTATAGCATATTGCAGCCACTTTAAATCCTATTACTTATTATTGATAGGTATAAGAGCTCCAGAATTACGTCTTAACTGCCTAATTTATTTTCAAAAGCCATACACCTAAAAACATAAATACATACTGTTTTTATCTCAGGTGATTTTCGATTTTAATCTCTATTTTAAACTTGTAATATTTTATATAATTT